>NZ_JBVJJY010000019.1:0-144766 GCF_055585785.1 Kitasatospora sp. NPDC053308
CAAACGACCGAGGCCGGGGATGTCAACATATCTGGCGTTGACTTTTGGCACGCTGTTGAGTTCTCAAGGAACGGACGCTTCCTTCGAGCCGCCTTTCAGCGGGCCCTCCGGGCTTCGTTCTTTCGTGTTCCCAGCTTATCAGACGATTTCCGCTCCGTTTTCCCGGAGTTTCCTTCGTCGGATTCGCTTTCCGCTCTGTCGCCCCGGTCTCCCGCGGCGACTCCGGAACTGTACGGGCACCGGCCCGCCCCATGCAAATCGCCCCCGTCCGGGGCTCCCGGACGGGGGCGATCAAGCCGTCAGCGGACCTCGGTGATCTCCGGGCCGCGGGCAAACGGGTCGAGCGAGGTGCCGCCGAAACGGCTGTCACCCTCGCCGGCGGTAGCGGCCGCCCCGCCACCGTCGGCCACCATCTGGGCGTCCTCGGGGAGCTTCAGCACGATCGGGTCGCGGGGCGCCATGGGGGCTTCGCCGCGCACGACGACCGTCTGCCGGAAGACCTGCTCCAGGATCCCGGCCATCTCCGGCTGCACCGCCGCCTGGCCCGAGATCACACCGCGCAGGAACCAGCGCGGGCCGTCGCAGCCGACGAACCGTACGAGCTGCACACCCTGGGTGCCGTCCGGCAGCTGCACCGGGACCTGGGCGCGGAGGTGCCAGCCGAGCGGGCCCTCCTCCTCCTCGATGAGGCCGCCCTGCGAGGTGATGCCGTTGGCGATCTCCTCCCGGACCTCCCCCCAGATGCCCTCGGACTTGGGGGCCGCGAAGGCCTGGAGCTGGATGGCGCTGTTGCCGAGCACGAGGGTCGCCGCGACGATCGCGTCACCGGCGACCTCGACGCGCAGCTCCATGCCCTCGACGCCGGGGACCAGCAGACCCCCGAGGTCGACTCGTCCCTCCTCGGGGTTCTCCAGCTCGGAGTGGTCCCACGGACCGTCCGGCCGCGGGGCCGGCGGCAGGCCGACCCTGTCGGCCGGGTCCAGCTCGGTCACGTTCTCGCTCTCGGCGGAACCTTCGACGTCATCGGCCGTCTCGTCGGCGCTGATGGCGTCGTCGGCGAGCTGCTCGACAGCGTCCTCGCTCTTCTGGCGACGACGGAACACGGTCACTGTCCTTCCCGGTCCAAGACCGATGCGAATACCTGCTCGGCTTCCTGCGAGGCCGCGGGAATGCTAGACCGCGGCGTGGCCACCGGTCGACCCGAACCCGCCCTCGGCGCGTGCCGACCCAGGCAGCTCCGTCACCTCGTGGAAGCGGGCCTTCTCGACCTGCTGGATCACCAACTGGGCGATCCGGTCCCCTCGGCGGAAGCTGACCCCCTCGCGCGGGTCCAGATTGACGACGATCACCTTGATCTCTCCACGGTACCCGGCATCGACCGTCCCCGGGGCGTTCACGAGAGCAACTCCGCAACGAGCTGCCAGCCCGGACCGGGGGTGGACGAAGGCCGCGTAGCCGTCCGGGAGGGCGACGGCGATGCCGGTGGGCAGGACCGCCCGCTCCCCCGGGGCCAGCTCGGCGTCGACGGTGGTGCGCAGATCGGCACCGGCGTCCCCGGGCTGCGCGTACGCGGGCAGCGGCAGCTCGGGGTCGATGCGCTTGATCAGGACGTCCAGCTGCGGGCGGGGGGTATCGCTCAAGGGTTCACCTCAAAGGCTCGTGCGCGCTTCATCAGATCCGGGTCGTCGAGGACCTTCTCGATGTCCTCGGGACGACCGTGCGTGGTGAAGTGTTCCAGCTTCACCTGGATGAAGAGGGCCTGCGCACGGACCGCGACCGGTCCGTGCGGGCCGCCGATGCGCGCCTCGGCGGCGCTGTAGATCTTGCGCCCGTGCACGCCGGTGATCCAGGCGCGCAGGTGCAGCACCGAGTCGACGGGCACCGGGGAGAGGAAGTCGGTCTCCAGCCGGCCGGTCACGGCGGGGGCCTGCAACAGCCAGTTGAGCGTGCCGAGGGTCTCGTCCATGGCCGAGGTCAGCACGCCGCCGTGAGCCAGGCCGGGGCCGCCCTGGTGGACGTCCCGGACGGTGAACTCGGCGGTGACGTCGAGTCCTTCGCCGGCGATCGCGTCGATCCGCAGGCCTCCGGGGTGCTGCGGGCCGCAGCCGAAGCAGTGCTCGTAGTGGGAGCCGAGCCGGGTGCCGGGAGCGGGCGCCCCGGGGGCGCGCTCCGGCAGGACGGCGTCCGGCGGCGGGGTGGTCGGGGTCGGCGGCATCGCGGGCGCCGGCCGGTCGGTGGGGGTGTCGGGGGCAGTCGTACCGGTCACGCCGCCCAACCCTACCCAGGGGTAGCAAGGCCTCCGGTGGGGGTGGCGTCCCGTGCCGGGCGTCAGGGCGCCCACAATGGGGGCATGTACGACGAACGCCTCACGGTGCCGCGCTCCTGGTGGCTGCTCCCGGTCGCGGTGGGCCTCACGCTCGCGCTGATCCTGATTCGGGTCAGCGGCCCGGCCGCGCTGGTCGGGCTGGTGGTCGGCATCGCCGCCGGCGCCGTCGCGGTCAGCAGTTACGGCTCGGCCCGGATCCGCGTGGTCCAGGGCTCGCTGGTGGCCGGACCGGCCCGGATCCCGGTGGACGCGCTCGGCAGCGCGCAGGCGCTGAGCCCCGCCGAGGCGACGGCCTGGCGCGGCCCGAAGGCCGATCCGCGCGCCTTCATGCTGCTGCGCAGCTACGTCCCGACGGCGTTGCGGGTCGAGGTGAGCGATCCGGCCGACCCGACGCCGTACCTGTACCTGTCGACCCGCTCGCCGATGAAGCTGGCGGAGGCGCTGGAGGAGGCCCGGCGCGGCGCCCGTACCTGAGGGCGCGCTGCACGGGAGCCCCCGGCCCCGGAGCACCTGAGGGCCCGGGGAGAGAGCCGGGAAAAACGGAGAGGGACGGTTCCGCTGCTGCGGGACCGTCCCTACGACTTTGTGCCGGCCGACGCGTCGGCCGGCTCCGTCCTGCCGGGGTCGTCCGGACGGACCGCCCGCGGAACTGCCGTCCGGCCCCGCTGCCCGGGGCCGGAAGGAGCGGTGTGCCGGTCCCGCGGGAGCCGCGGGCACCGGGCCCTGACCGCCGCGGTGCTCAGGCGCCGCAGTCCCGGCAGATCGGGTTGCCGTTCTTCTCGCTGTAGAGCTGGCTGCGGTGGTGCACCAGGAAGCAGCTCATGCAGGTGAACTCGTCGGCCTGCTTCGGCAGGACGCGGACGGCGAGCTCCTCGTTCGAGAGGTCGGCGCCGGGGAGCTCCAAGCCCTCGGCCGCCTCGAACTCGTCGACGTCGACGGAGCTGGTGCCCTTGTCGTTCCGCCGAGCCTTGAGTTCCTCGATGCTGTCCTCGTTGACGTCATCGTCGGTCTTGCGTGGGGTGTCGTAGTCGGTTGCCATTTTTCGCTCTCCCCCTCCGGGTTGTGCGGTGTGTGCGGTATCTCCAGCGCACGTAACGCATGGGGGGTCGGTCTTGTGCCCGACCCGAGGCGGAGATTTTGCCTTACTTCAAGCCCTGTTACTCAATCGACACTCAGCCGGGCCTCCATCGGGGTGATCCTCGCGCTCGGCGAAGGCCTCACGCTGGGCCATCACCACCCCTCTACAGGCCCGGCAACCCGACCACGCACAGTGAGCACCGGGGAGGCGGATGCTCAGAGAATCCCGTGCCCACCAGGGACGGTGACCGATCCGGCGGACCCGCCCGGGGCCGGAATTCGATCACGGACCGCAATCGACACCCCCGGACGGGTGATCACTCTCCGGGGTTGCCCGACGGCGTGGAGCGACACGGTGTGAGCTTGGTCACGTTCAGAATCTTCCGGGGCAAACCACGGAAAATCCACCCACTCCGACCGCTCCGCGCGGCGCCCTACTCGGCGCCGCGGCGGGCCGCCCGGCGGGCGAGCAACGCGGCCTGGCGCTCCTCGAACTTCCGCGCCTGCGTGTCCAGCCCCTCCAGGAAGACGCCCAGCTCGTTCTGCGCCAGCACGCCCTCGGGCCCCAGGCCGTCGATCTCCATCACCTTGAGCTTGCGCAGCACCGGCTGCAGCACGTCGTCGTGGTGGATGCGCAGGTTGTACACCCCGCCGAGGGCGATCTGGGCGGCGGCGCGCTCGAAGCCGGGGATCCCGTGCCCGGGCATCCGGAAGCCGGTGACCACGTCGGCGATGGCCCGCATGGCCTGGTCCGGGGCGATCTCCAGGGCGGCCTTCAGCAGGTTCCGGTAGAAGACCATGTGCAGGTTCTCGTCGTTGGCGATCTTCGCCAGGAGCTGCTCGCACAGCGGGTCGCCGGCGTACTTGCCGGTGTTGCGGTGCGCGATGCGGGTGGCGAGCTCCTGGAAGGCCACGTACGCCACCGAGTGCAGCATGCTGTGCGCGTTGTCGGACTCGAAGCCCTCGGACATGTGGTTCATCCGGGCCCGCTCCAGCTCCACCGGGTCGACGGCCCGGGTGGCGAGCAGGAAGTCGCGGATCGCTATGCCGTGGCGCCCCTCCTCGGCCGTCCAGCGGTGCACCCAGGTGCCCCAGGCGCCCTCGCGGCCGAACATGGTCGCGATCTCGTGGTGGTAGCTGGGGAGGTTGTCCTCGGTCAGCAGGTTCACCACCAGCGAGACCCGGCCCAGCGCGGTCACCTGGGACTGCTCGATCGACCAGGCCTCGCCGCCCAGCACGCCGTCGAAGTCGCGGCCCTGGCTCCACGGCACGAACTCGTGCGGCATCCACTCCTTGGCGACGCCCAGGTGGCGGTTGAGCTCCTTCTCCACGACCTCTTCGAGGGCCAGGATCAGCCGCGCGTCGGTCCAGCCGCTCGATCCGAGCGAGGCGCTGCTCTGCACAGGGGCGATGGTCACGGTCTTGCTCCTGGGGGACGGCACGCGCGGGACGGGCGCGTTGGGCGGGCAGTCGTCGTGCGGACGTCGGCGGGCGGCGCCGACCGACGCACTTACGGTTGCGTAGGTTACGACACCGTAAGTTGCTCGGGCCGGAAATGACAAGCCGCCCCCGCCAGGCCTTATGTCGTCTTGACGGCCTGACGGGGGCGGCTGGGAACGGTCGCCCACGGAGCGGGGGCGGTCGGCGCTACGGCGAGGGGATGCGAACCCGCATGGTGAGGCCCCCGCCGGAGCGTGGGGTGGCCTCGACGGTGCCGCCGTGGGCGCGCACCACGGAGCGGACGATGGACAGGCCGAGCCCGACGCCCTTGTCGCTGCGGGTGCGGTCGGCGCCCTTGATCCGGCGGAACGGCTCGAAGATGTGCTCCAGCTCGTAGCCCGGCACCACCGGGCCGGTGTTGGAGACCACCAGCTCGCCGCCGCCCGGCACCGCGGCGGTGGACAGCTCGACCCAGCCGCCCGCGGTGTTGTACCGGATGGCGTTCTGCAGCAGGTTGAGCGCGAGCCGCTCCAGCAGCACGCCGTTGCCCGCGACTACCGCCGGATCGAGCTTCGAGCGCAGCTCGACCTCGCGCTTGTCCGCCTCGGCCCTGATCTGCTCCAGCGCCCGGGCGGCCACCTCGGCCAGTTCCACCGGGCGGCGGTCGGTCAGCTCGTTCTCACTGCGGGCGAGCAGCAGCAGGCCCTCGACCAGCTGCTCGCTGCGCTCGTTGGTGGCCAGCAGGGTCTTGCCGAGCTGCTGCAGGTCGGGCGAGGCGGCCGGGTCGGAGAGCTGGACCTCCAGCAGGGTCCGGTTGATCGCCAGCGGGGTGCGCAGCTCGTGCGAGGCGTTGGCGACGAAGCGGCGTTGGGAGTCGAAGGAGCGGTCCAGCCGGTCCAGCATGTCGTCGAAGGTGTCGGCGAGCTCCTTGAGCTCGTCGTCCGGGCCGTCCAGCTCGATCCGTCGGTGCAGGTCGGAGGAGGCGACGTCGCGGGCGGTGCGGGTGATCCGGCCGAGCGGGCGCAGCACTCGGCCCGCCATCGCGTAGCCGGCCGCGAAGGCGATCACGGCGAGGCAGACGAGGACGGTGAGCAGCTTGCGCAGCAGGGTGTTGAGCGCCTGGCTGGCCTGGAAGGACTTGTAGTCGTTCAGCCACTGGTCGAGTGCGGACTGGGTGGTGAGGGTGAGGTTGTCCGGGGTCCGCACCGAGATGCCCGGGCCGTTGAGCTGCAGGTGCGGCTGGCCGACCTCCTGGAGCGCCTGCTGGACGAAGAAGTACATGACCAGCAGCAGCACCACGCCGGCCATCAGGAACATCCCGCCGTAGAGCAGGGTGAGCCGCATCCGGATGGTGGGGCGGAAGGGCAGCCAGGCGAGCACGCCGTCGCCGGGGACGTAGGTCTGCTGGGAGCGGGCCGAGCGCGGCGGGTGCACGGGCTTGGGCGGGACGGCGCGCGGGCCGCCGGCGGGCGCGCCGGAGGCCCCGCCGGCCGGGGGCGGGGTGGTCATGATCGTCCTCTCGGGGCGTCCGCCGGGGGCGGGCGCGGGGTGGTGGGATCCCGGGTCGGGCCCCTCCTCGCGGAGGAGTCCGGCGGATCCCGGCGGTCAGATCCGGTAGCCGGAGCCCGGCACGGTGACGATCACCGGCGGGTCGCCGAGCTTGCGGCGCAGCGTCATCACGGTGACGCGCACGACGTTGGTGAACGGGTCGGTGTGCTCGTCCCAGGCCTTCTCCAGCAGCTGCTCGGCGGAGACGACGGCTCCGCCGGCCCGCATCAGCACCTCCAGGACGGCGAACTCCTTGGGGGCGAGCTGGACGGTGCGTCCCTCGCGGATCACCTCGCGCCGGCCGGGGTCGAGCGAGATGCCGGCCCGTTCCAGCACCGGGGGCAGCGGAACGGTCGCACGGCGGCCCAGCGCCCTTACCCGGGCGACGAGTTCGCTGAAAGCGAACGGCTTCGGAAGATAGTCGTCCGCACCGATCTCCAGGCCCTCGACGCGGTCGCTGATGTCGCCGGAGGCGGTCAGCATGATCACCCGGGTCGCCAGGCCCTGCTCGACCACCTTGCGGCAGACGTCGTCGCCGTGGACCAGCGGCAGGTCGCGGTCCAGGACGACCACGTCGTAGTCGTTGACCGCGATGCGCTGGAGCGCGGCCTCCCCGTCGTACACCACGTCGACGGCCATCGCCTCGCGGCGCAGGCCGGTCGCGACGGCCTCGGCAAGCAGCTGCTCGTCCTCGACGACGAGAACCCGCACGGTCGTTGTCCCTTCTCCAGGCCGGCCCCGGAAGCGGACGCGCGGCTCCGACGGTGCCTCCATCCTGCCTGGTCCTGCGGTAAAGCAGCGATAAGCTGCCACTCGGGCAACCCGCCCGGAGCCGCGCCGGTGACCGTTCGTGTCAGCACCACTCCGGTTGGACTGTGACACCGGCAAATTTCTTCCGCCGGGAGGTTTCCCGGCCCCCTCGGCGGGGAGGACAGCTGCACACCCGCGATCTGGCCCCTGGTCGATCGCACCCACCCGCCGTGCGTTCATCCGCGCCGGCCCTGGGGCTGGGACATCACCGGGAGCGGCCGAAGGGCCGTCTCCGCGCCTGACCGGAGAGCCACCACCTGCCGGCCGGGGCGCATTTTCCGGCTGGACCTCCTCGGGGCGGAGAACGCACGACCGTGCACGTCCGACACAGTAAGGGGGCCCGTATGGACGCCTTCAAGGCCGGAATCCTGCAGCGCATAGCCAACGCCGAGCAGGACCTGCACCGCGCGATCCAGGCCGGGGACGAGTTCCTCGCCGAGGTGGAGCAGTCCGAGCTGGACGACCTCCGCCGACTCGCCGCCGAGCACGGCGTGGACACGGTGCTGGAGCGTCACCGCACCGCTGCCTGATCCGACCCGTCGCCGGTCCTCCGGCACCTGCGGCCCTGCGGGGGCCGTGCGAAAAACCAGGCCCTGGCATCCCCCGTATGTCAGGGCTCTTCGCATGTCCGGGCCGGCCCGGAGCCGGTCCTCCACCGGCCCGGAGCCGGTCCTGCGCCGATTCGGAGCCGATTCGGAGCCGTACGGGCCGGCCGAGCCGGAGCGGGGTCTCCGGCCCGGCACCGGCCGGAACCGGTCAGTCCGCCCAAGCGCTCAGCGCGGCCAGGCGCTCCTGCAGCGGCTCGTACACGCCGGGGGCGGCGGCCACGGTCAGCTCGCGGTCCGGCCCGTGCCCGGGACGGCCGCCGGTGAGGGCGCCGGCCTCGGCGGCGATCAGGCAGCCGGCCGCGCGGTCCCAGGGGGCGAGGCCGCGCTCGTAGTAGCCGTCCAGCCGCCCGGCGGCCACGTCGCACAGGTCGACGGCGGCCGCCCCGCCCCGCCGGACGTCCCGCACCTCGGGCATCAGCGCCAGCAGCACCTCGGCCTGGCGCACCCGCACCGACCGGACGTAGTTGAAGCCGGTGGCGATCAGCGCCTGGCCCCACGGCGGGGCCGGGCGGGTCGAGAGCGGGCGGCCGTTCAGACGGGCGCCGCGCCCCAGCACGGCGTGGAACAGCTCCTCGCGGGCCGGCGCGTACACCACGCCGACGACCGCCCGGCCGTCCACCTCGGCGGCCACGCTGACCGCCCAGGACGGCAGCCCGTACAGGTAGTTGACGGTGCCGTCGAGCGGGTCGACGACCCAGCGCACCCCGCTGGTGCCGGACCGCTCGGCGCCCTCCTCGCCGAGGTAGCCGTCGGCCGGGCGGCGGTCGCCGATCAGCTCCAGCACGAGCTTCTCGGAGGCGAGGTCCATCTCGGTGACCACGTCGACCGGGCTGCTCTTGGTGCCGGCGACGCCGAGGTCGGCGGGGCGGCCGTCGCGCAGCAGGGCGCCGGCCTGCCGGGCCGCGTCCAGGGCGACGTCCAGCAGGTCGTCGAGGAGCCGGTCGTCGGGCTGGGCGGGGGCGGTCACGGGATTCTCCTCCGGTACGGCGGGACGGACGGTCAGCGCTCGGCGGCGGCCGGACGCGGGGCGCGCGGATTGGGGCAGCAGGCCACCGCGCACACGTCGTGGCTGGGACCGAGCGCGCCGAGCGCGCAGCGGGTCACCGGCTCGCCGCGCTCGGTCGCGGCCCGCTCCAGGACCAGCTCGCGCACGGCGGCGGTGAACCGCGGGTCGGCGCCGACGGTGGCGGCGCGGGCCACCGGCAGGCCGAGCTCGGCGGCCTTGGCCACCGCTTCGGTGTCGAGGTCGTACTTGACCTCCATGTGGTCGGAGACGAAGCCGATCGGGACCATCACCACGGCCGGCGCGCCCTCGGCGTGCTGCGCCTCCAGGTGGTCGCAGATGTCCGGTTCCAGCCACGGGATGTGCGGGGCCCCGCTGCGGCTCTGGAACACCAGCTGCCAGGGCCGGTCGGCGACGCCGGTGCGCTCGGCGACGGCGGCGACGATCAGCCGGGCCACCTCCAGGTGCTGGGCGACGTACGCCCCGCCCGGTGTGCCGCGGGCCGGGTCGTCCGGGGCCCCGGAGGCCTCGGCCATGGTGTCCGGGATGGAGTGGGTGGTGAACGCCAGCCGGGCGCCGTCGCGGACGGCCTCCGGCAGCCGGGCCAGCGCGGCCAGGGTGGCGTCGATCATCGGCTCGACGAAGCCGGGGTGGTTGTAGAAGTGCCGCAGCTTGTCGACCCGCAGGGCGGGCCCGCCCTCCTCGGCCAGGGTGGCCAGCGCGTCGGCGAGGTTCTCCCGGTACTGGCGGCAGCCCGAGTAGCCGGCGTAGGCGCTGGTGGCGAGCACGGCGATCCGCCGGTGGCCGTCGGCGGCCAGCTCCCGCAGGGTGTCGACCAGGTAGGGCGCCCAGTTCCGGTTGCCCCAGTACACCGGCAGGTCCAGGCCGTGCTCGGCGAAGTCCTTGCGCAGCGCGGCGAGCAGCTCGCGGTTCTGTTCGTTGATCGGACTGACCCCGCCGAACATGAAGTAGTGCTTGCCCACCTCCTTCAGCCGCTCCTTGGGGATCCCGCGGCCGCGGGTCACGTTCTCCAGGAAGGGGACGACCTCCTCGGGGCCCTCGGGCCCGCCGAAGGACAGCAGCAGCAGGGCGTCGTACGGGGCGGCGCCGGAGGAGGAGGGTTTGCGCGCGTCGGACATGGCACCGATCCTGCCATTGAGGGGCCGGAGACCGTCGCGGAGGCCACGCAGGTGTCCGGAAAATACTGTTTGCCAAGGTACGTAAGCTGTGTTGGCCAGCCTCGTTCCTTACCCCACGGAGCTCCCCCGTGCTGTCCAGCTACCGCCAGATCTTCGCCTCCCCGGGCACCCTGGCCTTCTCGTCCTCAGGGTTCATAGCCCGCCTGCCGATCTCCATGGCCGGCATCGGCATCGTGACCATGCTGTCCCAGCTGACCGGGTCCTACGGGCTGGCGGGCGCGGTCCAGGCGTCCATGGCGATCGCCGCCGCGGCGCTCGGCCCGGCGGTCTCCTGGCTGGTCGACCGGCGCGGGCAGCGCCGGGTCGCCCTCCCGGCCACCGCCCTCACCGTCGCCGCCGCGGCCGGACTGCTGCTCAGCGCGCACTTCCACGCGCCCTCGTGGATGCTCTTCGTCTTCGCGATCGGGCTCGGCGTGATGCCCAGCGCGGGCGCCATGGTCCGCGCCCGCTGGGCCCACCTCTACCGCGACGAGCCCGCCAAGCTGCACACCGCGTACTCCTTCGAGGCCGTCGTCGACGAGGTCTGCTTCATCGTCGGCCCGATCGTCGCGATCGGCCTGGCCACCAACCTCTTCCCCGAGGCCGGCCTGCTCGTGGCCGTCATCGCGCTCTCCGTCGGCATCGCCCTGTTCACCGCCCAGCGCCGCACCGAGCCGCCGGTCCACCCGGCCGCCGCGCGCAGCGGCGGCAGCGCCATCCTCAACGGCGGCCTGGTCGTCCTGGTGCTCACCTTCGTCGCCACCGGGGCGATCTTCGGCTCGGTCGAGATCGTCACCGTCGCCTTCGCCGACGCCCAGGGCCACAAGGGGCTCTCCAGCGTCGTCCTCGCCGTCTGGGCCCTCGGTTCGGGCCTGGCCGGGATCGTCTACGGGGCGCTCAAGCTCAGGAGCCCGCTGTCCACCCGCTTCGTCGTGGGGGTCGTGATGATGGCGCTCAGCATGGTCCCGATCCTGATCGTCGCCTCCAACGTGCACGGTGTCGGCGGACTGGTCGCCGCCGGCGCGGCCCTGCTGGTCGCCGGCCTCGCCATCTCCCCCACCCTGATCTCCGCGATGGCCCTGGTGGAGCGGCTCGTCCCGGCCGCACAGCTCACCGAGGGCATGGCCTGGACCACCACCGGCCTGGCCGTGGGCGTCGCCTTCGGCTCTTCCGCCGGCGGCTGGGTGGTGGACGCCTCCGGCGCCGCCGCCGGGTACTGGGTGCCGCTGGCCGCCGGCGTCCTCGGCGTGGTCGCCGCCCTCGCCGGACTCGGTCGGCTGCGCGCCGGGCTGGCCGCCGAACAGCCCGCCGGGGAAGGCGCCGACGGGGCCGGCCGACCCGTAGACGTCGAACGGTGAACTGACTAATCTCTCGCCCTACCCGTGGCCCTACCCGCGGGTAGGGCGGCCGCGCCGCCCCGGACCGCGCCGACCCGTTCGGCCCCGGAGCAGGAGGCAGCGCAATGCCCCAGGCCAGTACCGCGACCCGCAGCCGGTGGACCAACTGGGCCGGCAACCAGAGCGCCGAGCCGGCCCGCTCCGCCGCCCCCGGCACCGCGGAGGAACTGGCCAAGGAGATCCTGCGTGCCGCCGAACAGGGCCGCACCGTCAAGGCCGTCGGCTCCGGCCACTCCTTCACCTCGATCGCCTCGGCCGGGGACGGCGTCCAGATCCGCCCGCAGGCGCTCACCGCCGTCCGCGGGATCGACCGCGAGGCCGGCACCGTCACCGTCGAATCCGGCCTCCCGCTGCACCGCCTCAACCGGATCCTCGCCGCCGAGGGCCTCTCCCTCACCAACATGGGCGACATCGAGGTCCAGACCGTCGCCGGCGCCACCAGCACCGGAACCCACGGCACCGGGCGCGACTCCGGCTCGCTCGCCGCCCAGATCCGCGCCCTGGAGATCGTCCTCGCGGACGGCTCCGTGCAGCGCTGCTCCCCCACCGAGAACCCCCGGCTCTTCCAGGGCGCCCGGCTCGGCCTCGGCGCCCTCGGCGTGATCACCGCGCTCACCTTCGGCGTCGAACCGGCCTTCCTGCTCACCGCGCACGAGCAGCCGATGACCTTCGACGAGGTGCTGGAGCGGCTCGACGACCTCACCGCCGTCAACGAGCACTTCGAGTTCTACTGGTTCCCGCACACCGACCGCTGCTCCACCAAGCGCAACAACCGCAGCCAGGGGCCGGCCGCCCCGCTGCCCCGGTTCAAGGAGTGGCTGGAGGACGACTTCCTCTCCAACACCGTCTGGGAGGGCGCCTGCCGGGTCGGCCGGCGCTTCCCCGGCTCCGTCCCCGCGATCGCCGCGATCGCCAGCCGCGCCTGGTCCGACCGCAGCTACACCGACGCCGCGTACAAGGTGTTCACCAGCCCGCGCAGGGTCCGCTTCGTGGAGATGGAGTACGCGGTGCCGCGCGCGGCCGTCGGCGAGGTGCTGCGCGAACTGAAGGCCCTGGTCGAACGCTCCGACTGGAAGGTCAGCTTCCCGGTCGAGGTGCGCTTCGCCCCCGCCGACGACCTCTGGCTCTCCACCGCCTCCGGCCGGGACAGCGCGTACATCGCCGTCCACCTCTACCGGGGCACCGCCGACCAGGGCTACTTCACCGGCGTCGAACAGCTCATGACCGCCCATCAGGGCCGCCCGCACTGGGGCAAGCTGCACACCCGCGACGCCGAGTACCTGGCCGGCGTCTACCCGCACTTCGGCGACTTCACCGCCCTGCGCGACGAGGTCGACCCGCAGCGCGTCTTCGGCAACGACTACCTGCGCCGGGTGCTCGGCGCCTAGCCCGCCGAGCCCTGGTCCGCCGAGCCCTGGCCCGCCGGGGCCCCGGCGGGCGGCGGGGCCACCGTCGTCCGCGCCGTCCCGGCTTCCGGTACGGGCGGCTGCGAGGTCGTCCCGTCGGTGGGCTTCCCACCGCCCGCCGACGGGGAGGCGCCGGCCGACGGGCTCGAACTCCCGCCCGCCGAAGGCGAAGCCGTCCCCGCCCCGGAGCTCGGGGTGCCGCTCGGCTCCCGGCTCGGCCGCGCGGTCGGCGGGGCCGAGGCACCACCGGACGGCGTGGCGCCCGATCCGCGCTCCCCGTCCGGGGCCGACCGCTCCGACGGAGCCTCCCGCGGCCGGGAGGACTTGGGCGCCACCGAGCCGCCGAGGGAGGTGCCGCTGCCGGACTGTCCCGTGACGGTCGCCGACACCGGCTGCCCGGTGGCCAGTTCGAACGCCAGGATCGGCGTCATCGCCAGCACGAACACCAGCCCGGACACCACCGCGTAGCCCTTCCAGGACCACCGCCGACGCGCCCGCACCACCTGCGGCTGGTTCCACTCCGCCGTGAGCACCGGCGGCCGCGGCGGAGTCCCGTCCTCGACCGGCACCTGCCGCAGCGCGTTCGCGGTCCGGTTCGGCCCGCGGTCCACCGCCTCGCGCAGTTGTTCACCGGTCCGCCTGAAGAGGTGCTGGAACACCGCGCCCCCGGTGGTGGCCCCGACGCTCACCACCGCAGCGCCCATGATCGTTCCGTACACGCCCAGTTCGGAGGCCAACAGCGCGCCCACGACGGTGGCCAACGCACTCGCCGCGACCTGAGCCACACTCAGATCGATCCGCCTGCGCTCGTCCTTGCCGCCCTCCTCGGCGGGGCTCCGTTCCGGCATCGACATCCCTCGGTCCGTACGACTGTTCTTCGAACAAGCCACTCCATCTTGCCCAAAGAAGGACACAAGGGGCGAAAATGCGGTTCCGTGCACCCGGATTGTGTGAAGATGATCACCGTTCCCCCGTCGATGGTGTGCCATCGGAGGCGCGCGCTCTTGAGATTCCCGTGAATCGCGGGAGACTTGAGCGGCGAGCCGCCCCTTCGGATGCCACGAATGGAGTACTGTTCGTAAAGCCTGAGCCTTGGGTCGACTTGTCGACTGCGCCTACACCGGCAGCTTGACGAGGAGCCACGGAACGGGCACGCACGGCGACGCCCGTCCCGGATCGTCGCGATCACTGCGCGTGCGAGGACGGCCGGGACACCCAGGCGCGACGTCGACGGATGACGTGGCAAAAAGGCAACCGTGCCACAGCGGCGTGCCCGGGCGTAAGCCCGACACGCCGGGGAACTCAGCAAGGTTGTGGCCAGTCGCGAGCGGGCAGGCCACACTCAGTACGGGAGCAGCGACGCAGGTGACGTCGGCAGGCACCACCCGGGAGGTAACCGTGCCCGAACTGCGGGTTGTGGCCGTCAGCAACGACGGCACACGGCTGGTGCTCAAGGCTGCCGACAGCACGGAGTACACCCTCCCCATCGACGAGCGGCTGCGCGCCGCCATCCGCGGCGACCGGCCGCGCCTCGGCCAGATCGAGATCGAGGTCGAGAGCCATCTGCGCCCCCGGGACATCCAGGCCCGGATACGAGCCGGTGCCTCCGCCGAGGAGGTCGCCCAGGCCGCCGGGATCTCCGTCGACCGCGTCCGCCGCTTCGAGGGACCGGTCCTCGCCGAGCGCGCCTTCATGGCCGAGCGCGCCCGCAAGACCGCCATCCGCCGCAACGGCGAATCGCCCGGCCCGCAGCTCGGCGAGGCCGTCGCCGAGCGGCTCGCGCTGCGCGGCGCCGAGAAGGACACCGAGCGCTGGGACTCCTGGCGCCGCGACGACGGCACCTGGGAGGTCGTCCTCTCCTACCGGGCCGACGGCGAGGGCCGCAGCGCCTCCTGGACGTACGACCCGCCCCGGCGACTGGTCCAGCCCAACGACGACGAGGCCCGCGCGCTGATCGGCGAGAACGTCGAGCGCGAGGAGGACTCGGTCTTCCCGTTCATTCCGCGGATCGCCCGGCTCCCCCAGGACCGGCCGCCCCGCCCGATGATCGACCGGCCCTCCGCCGACCGCATCATGTCGGCCCGTGAGGTCCGCGAGTCGCGGGAGGCCACCGCCGACGCCCGGGACTCGCTGACCAGCCTGCTCGACGTGGTCCCCGCGTTCCGCGGCGACCTCGCCGTCGGCGGCCCCACCCCGATCGAGCCGGTGGCCGCCGAGGTCGCCGAGGAGAGCGAGGAGCCGGCCGCGGCCGCCGCGCCGGCGGTCGGCGCGGGCTCGGCCTACGCCGACATCCTGATGCCGCGGGCCGTCGCACCGCACCGCGAGCGCCTGGTCGGCACCACCGACCGGCAGGCCGAGGCGGACGGCGTCCGGCCCGGGCGCCGGGCCACCGTGCCCAGCTGGGACGAGATCGTCTTCGGCAGCCGGCGCAAGAAGCAGGAGTAGACGTGGCGGGGGGGGGGGGGGGGGGGGCCCCCCCCCCCCCCCCCCCCCCCCACGTCTCGGTCCGGCACGTCTCGGTCCGGCACGCTCAGCCGGTACGCCGCAACCCGGTACAGCTCAGCCGGTACGGCTCAGCCCGGCTGGTCGGTGACCGCCACCGGACGGCTGTCATCGCTCGACCACTCGCTCCACGACCCCGGGTACAGCGTCGCCGACAGGCCCGCCACCTCCAGTGCCAGGATCTGGTGCGCCGCCGTCACCCCCGACCCGCAGTACACCGCGGTCTCCCGCTCCCCCGCGCCCAGCGCCCGGAAGCGCGCCGCCAGCTCGGCGGCCGGACGGAACCGCCCGTCCGGGCCCACGTTCTCGGCCGTCGGCGCCGACACCGCGCCCGGGACGTGCCCGGCCCGCGGATCCACCGGCTCCGTCTCGCCCCGGTAGCGCTCCCCCGACCGGGCGTCCAGCAGCAGACCCTCGCGGGCCCAGACCGCGGCACCGTCCGCGTCCACCGTCGGCAGCTGCCCCGGCACCGGCTTGAAGTCGCCCGCCGCGGACTCCGGCAGCTCGGCCGTCACCGGCAGCCCGGCCGCCCGCCAGGCCGCGAAGCCGCCGTCCAGCACCCGGACGTCCCGGTGCCCGGCCCAGCGCAGCAGCCACCAGGCGCGGGCGGCCGCCATCGAGGCCGCGCCGTCGTACACCACGACCGGGCGCTCGGCGCTCACCCCGAAGCCGCGCATCGCCGCGCCGAACTCCTCCGGGTCCGGCAGCGGGTGGCGCCCGCCCCGGCCGGGGGCGCCGGGCGGGGCCGCCAGGTCCCGGTCCAGCTCGACGAAGTGGGCGCCGGGCAGGTGCCCGGCCCGGTACTCCTCGGCAGCCGTCGGGCCGCCCGGCGCGGCGCCGACCAGCTGGTAGCGCACGTCCAGCAGCACCGGCGGACGGGCCGAGGCGAGCGCCTCGGCCAGCTCGGCCGCGGAGATCAGCGGGGAACCGTCGTTGTAGGTGGTCATGGCGGCCATTGTCGCGCAGCGCCGCCGACCCGCCGCCCTTTGTGCGGACTTTGCCGCGATTTCCGCGCGGCCCGAGGGTTGGGCGCCCGCCAGAGTGGAAGCATCACCCTCGCACACGAGGTTTCCGTGCGCCAACCACCCACGAGGAGGCCCGCATTGCCCGCGGTGGAACTCCGACTGGCCCAGGGCACGCCCTGCTGGGTCAGCCTGCTGACCGACGACCTGTCCGGCGCCCGCGCCTTCTACGGCGAGCTGCTCGGCTGGACCTACACCCCAGGACCGGGCCAACTCGGCGACTACGTCCGGGCCGAGCTCGACGGGGCGCCGGTCGCCGGCCTCGGCCTCTCCACCGCCACCGGCTTCCCGGTGCAGTGGACCACCTACTTCGCCGTGGACGACGCCGACCGCACTACCCAGCTGGTGCGGGAGTGCGGCGGCACCGTCGCCGTCGGGCCGCTGCAGGCGGAGCGCGCCGGGCGGATGGCCATCGCCGCCGACGTCTCCGGCGCCGTCTTCGGCCTCTGGCAGGGCGAGGAACACCTCGGCCGGGAGGCCGGCACCGAACCCGGCGAACCAGCCTGGGTCGAACTGCTCACCCCCGACACCGAGGGAGCCGCCGCCTTCTACGCCGCCGTGCTCGACCGCACCGTCCGGCCCGGAGCGGAGGAGAGCGCGCTGCTGGTGCACGGGCGGCCGGTCGCCGGCATCCGGCACCGCGCCGACCTGCGCGGCCACCCGCCGCGCTGGCGCACCCACTTCGCCGTGCGGGACGCCGGCCTGACCGCCCGTCACGCGGTGGAACTCGGCGGCCGGATCCTGGTCGCGCCGCACGAGACGGCGCACGGCCGCGCCGCACGGCTGGCCGACCCGCAGGGCGGGCACTTCTCCGTGCTGGAGGCCTCGGCGTAGCGGGCGCTTCTCCGTGCTGGAGGCCTCGGCGTAGCGGGCGCGGACCCGGGGGTCAGACCTGCTGCTCCTCGAACGGCAGCACGTCCGGGGAGAGCACCGAGGCGCGGGCCGTCGCGGCGGTCAGCCGGCGGCGGTGGTGCCGGCGGCACAGCACCTCGTAGCCGACCTCGTCCTCGCTCACCGAGATGTCGCCGATCACCACCTGGGCGCCCTCGACCACCATCACCCCGCCGACCGTACGGGCGTTGTGGGTCGCTCGCGCCCCGCACCAGCACAGCGCCTCGACCTGCAGCACCTCCACCCGGTCGGCCAGCTCGATCAGCCGCTGCGAACCGGGGAACAGCCGGGTGCGGAAGTCGGTGGTGATGCCGAAGGTGTAGACGTCGATGCCCAGCTCGTCCACCACCCGGGCCAGCTGGTCGACCTGCTCGGCGGAGAAGAACTGCGCCTCGTCGCAGATCAGGTAGTCCACCCGGCCACCCGCCGAGAGCCGGTGCACCACGTGCGCGTGGAAGTCGAAGTCGTCCGTCACCTCGACCGCCTCGGCCCGCAGGCCCAGCCGGCTGGAGATCGTCGCGGCGCCCGCGCGGTCGTTCCGGGTGAGGATGACGCCCTGCCGGCCCCGCGCGGTGTGGTTGTGGTCCATCTGCAGCGCCAGCGTCGACTTGCCGCAGTCCATCGTGCCCGAGAAGAACACCAGTTCAGCCATGGGTGGGGCAAAGGCCTTTCACATCAGGGGAGTTCGGGCACAGAAGAGTCAACGGAGGGGATCAGCCGCGGACTTCGAGTAGCGGCACGAACTGCTCGACCGGGGTCATCGAGCCGTGCAGGCCGATCATCGCGGATTCGCCGGGCTCGTTGCGGGAGGCGACGATCGCGATGTCGCCGCGTGCCGCGGCGACCACGTCGCCGATCCGGCCGTACACCCGCTCGTCCACCGCCGGGCCGAACCAGCCCGCCGAGATCGCCTGGTCCCGGGTGGCGACCCACATCCGGTCGCCCAGCACCTCGCTCCACACCGCGTGCACGTCGGCCGCGGCCCCCGGCACCGCGTACACGTGCCGGGCCCGGCCCTCGCCGCCGAGCAGGGCGACACCGGCACCCAGCTCCCAGTCCTCGTCGAAGTCGATCCGGTCCTCCGGCGCGATGTCGATCATGCCGTGGTCGGCCGTCACGTACATCGCCGACCGCGGCGGCAGCCGCTCGGCCAGTCGGCGGGCCAGCCGGTCGACCGCGTCCAGGGTCATCCGCCACTCGTCGGAGTCCACGCCGAAGCGGTGGCCCGCGCCGTCCAGCTCGCTGACGTAGGTGTACACCAGAGCCCGGTCGTGCTCGGCCAGCCAGGAGGCCGCCAGGTCCATCCGCTCCTCGCCGGTGGTGCGGCCGTGGAAGGTGCCGCCGGACAGCGCCACCCTGGTCAGCGGGGTCTGGGCGAACAGCGGGGAGGAGACCTGCGCGGTCGCCACCCCGGCCCGGTGCGTCTGCTCGAAGACCGTCGGGTACGGCTGCCAGGCGTGCGGCTCGGTCGGCGGCTGCCAGCGCAGCTGGTTCATCAGGTAGCCGGCGCCCGGCACCGCCACCGTGTAGCCGGCCAGGCCGTGCAGGCCCGGCGGCGTCCCGGTGCCGACGGAGGCCAGCGAGGTCGCCGTGGTGGACGGGAAGCCCGCGGTCAGCGGACGGCCGCTGCCGCCCAGCGAGCTCCCGGCCAGCGAGGACAGGAACGGCGCGTACTCGGGGTGGCGCAGCAGCAGCTCCCAGCCGAGGCCGTCCACCAGGAACACCACCACCCGGTCCGCCGGGGCGATCGGCAGCGTCGCGGTGAACCCGGGCACGCCGAGGCCCGCCGCCACCGAGGGCAGCAGGTCGCACAGCGAACCGCTGCCGTACGGGGGCGCGGGAGCCGCGGCCGGGTCAAGGATCTCGAAGGCGTCGTAGCCGTCGGCAGGAACGAAGGACATGGAACCGGATTCGTAGCGGTGGGGGCGGCGATCAGACCCGCGGGCCGTTGTTGATCGTCGCGTCGGACAGCGCCCGGGCGAACACCAGGGCCTGGGCCACCGTCTCCGGGCCGTCGCCGGCCTCGCTCACCCGCAGTGAGAGGTCGTCAGCCGTCGCCGAGCCGGTGTAGCCGTGGTCCGCCTCGCAGTTCGGGTCCGAGCAGCCGGCCGGCTCCAGGTCCAGGCGCTGCACCGCGCCCCAGCCGATGGTCAGGACCACCTCGCGCGGGAGCGTGCCCGGGGTGTACGTCTCCGGGTTCGCCACCATCCGGCTCAGCACGACCGAGCCGATCCGGTCCAGCCGGACGCTCTCCGTCGACGTCGTCGCGAACGGCACCGAGGGGCTGCCCTCGGCCCCCGACTGCTCGTCGGTGTGGCTCACCACGAACCGGGTCGGGGTCAGCACCAGCACCGTCACGTGCCGGCGGACCTCGTTGGCGTCGAAGGTCGTCTCCTGGTGCACCAGGTAGGAGCTGATCGGCTCCGGGCCCACCGCGGACTCGACCGCCTCGGACACCAGGGCCGGGTAGTAGCCGCTGCGCTCGATCGCCGAGCGCAGGTCCTGAGTGGTGGTGGTACCGGTCTTCGCCATATCTCCATCCTGGCATGGTCCGCCGACGAAGCGGGCGGCGCGGCGCCGAGCTTCGGACAACAGCGCCCGGGCAGGGCGCAACCCAGGAAGGTTACAGCGTGCTCATCGCGCGCGGGCCCAGATCACTGCGGACGGGCAGGGGCGCGACCCGCACCCGCGCCCCCAGGATCGCCAGCCCGTGCGGGGCCACGACCACGGGTTCGAGGTCCACCGAGGCGATCTCCGGGACGTCGTCCACCAGCTGCGACACCCTGAGCAGCAGTTCCTCCAGAGCGCCGGTGTCCACCGCCTCCGCGCCCCGCCAGCCGAACAGCAGCGGCGCCGCCCGCACCTCCCGGATCAGCCCGGCGACGTCCTGGTCGGTGGCCGGAACCAGCCGGTGCGCCGTGTCGCCCAGCAGTTCGGCCGGCGCGCCGGCCAGGCCGAAGGACAGGATCGCGCCGACGGCCGGGTCGACCGTGGCGCCGATCACGGTGTCCACGCCGCGCGGTGCCATCCGCTGCACCACCAGCTCGGCCTGCGCGGCGCCACCGAGCAGCGCGTCCAGTTCGCGGTGGGCGCGGCGCAGACCCGGCTCACCGGTCAGGTCCAGCCGGACGCTGCCCAGGTCGGGGCGGTGGCGCAGGTGCGGGGCGGTCGCCTTCAGGGCCACCGGGTAGCCGAGCGAGGCCGCCGCGGCGAGGGCGGTGGCCTCGTCCGGGGCCGGGAGGGTCGGCGAGACGTCGATGCCGTAGTGGGCCAGCAGCGCGCGGGCCGCGGCGTCCGACAGGGTGATCCGGGCGCCGCCGGGCTGGGTGCGGGCGGCCGTGGCGGCCCGGGTGCTCAGCTCCCGCGCCACCAGGGCGCGGGCGCCCGGCTCGTCGATCCGGTCCAGCTCGGGGACGCGCGCGGTCTCCTCCGCCTCGGCCGTACGGCGGCGCCACTGCGCGTAGTGCACGGCGTGGCCGAGGGCCTGCACGGCCCGCTCGGGCGCCGGGTAGGCGGGGATGCCGCCGGGGCGCAGCCGGGCCGGCAGGTCGGTCAGCGCCAGGTGGGCGAGCACCAGCGGCTTGCCCAACTCCCGGGCACGCCGGCCGGCTTCGAGCAGGGCGGCGGCGATCTCCGGGTCGTCCGAGCCCATCGCCGGATCGTCCTCGCCGGTCAGCCGGCCGCCCATGAAGGCGTGCGCGGAGGTCCCGATCGGCGGGATGGCGACGGCGATCACCGCGTCCACCGCCGGGTCGGCGAGGGCGACGTCGAGGGCGATCCGGAAGTTCTCGCCGGTCGCGGCGGTGGTCAGGTCGACGGGTGTGCGCGGACGCAGGCCCGCGCTCAGCAGGGCGTCGTAGGTGAGCAGGCCGAGCGAGTCCGAGTTGCCGACCACCGCGACCCGGTCCCCGGTGGGCAGCGGCTGCAGGGCCAGCAGCTCGCCGGTGTCGTACAGCTCGGTGATGGTGCCGACCCGGATGACGCCCGCCTGTTCGAACAGCGCGTCGACGGTCGCGTCGCGCAGGGCGGTGGCGGTGGCCGGGACGGCGTGGCCGGGCGGCAGGCTGCCGGTGTGCCGGGCGCCCTTGACCACCACGATCGGCTTGGCGGCGGCCAGCCGGCGGGCGATCCGGGTGAACTTGCGCGGGTTGCCGAAGGACTCCAGGTACAGCAGCACCACCCGGGTGGCCTCGTCCTCCGCCCAGTACTGGAGGAAGTCGTTGCCGGAGACGTCGGCGCGGTTGCCCACCGAGGCGAAGGAGGAGACGCCGAGGCCGCGCTTGTGGGCGGCCTCCAGCAGGGCCACCCCGATCGCGCCGGACTGGCAGAAGATCCCGAAGCCGCCGCGGCCGGGCAGGCGCGGCGCGAGCGAGGCGTTCAGCGGGTGCGCCGGATCGGTGTTGATCAGCCCGAAGGCGTTCGGGCCGACCACCCGCATCCCGGCCGCGCGGGCCTGGCGGACCAGCGCCCGCTGCCGGTCCCGGCCCTCCGGACCGGTCTCCGCGTAGCCGGCGGTGACCACCACCAGGCCCTGCACGCCGTGGGCGCCGCACTCGGCGACGGCGGCCGGGACGGCGCCCTCGGGGACGGCGATCACCGCGAGGTCCACCGGCCCGGGAATGTCCAGAATCGAACGGTGCACCGGGACGCCGTCCAGTTCGCTGCCGGGCCGGGCGTTGCGGTTCACCGCGTGGATCGGGAACCCGGCCGGGGCTCCCGCCAGCAGGTCGCGCAGGATCGCCCGACCCACCGTCTGCGGGGTGCGGGAGGCCCCGATCACCGCGACCGAGCGCGGGGTGAGCAGCCGCTGCACCGAACGCGCCTCGGCGCGGTGCTCGCGGGCGCGCATCACGGCGAGCGAGCGGTCGGTCTGTTCGAGGTCGAACTCCAGGTGGACCACGCCGTCGGCGAAGCTCCGGCGCTGGGTGTAGCCGGCGTCGGTGAAGACCTTCACCATCTTCCGGTTCTCCGGCAGCACCTCGGCCTGGAAACGGCGGATGCCGCGCTCCTGGGCGACGGCGGCGATGTGCTCCAGCAGCGCGGAGGCCACGCCCCGGCCCTGGTGGGCGTCCTGCACCAGGAAGGCGACCTCGGCGTCCGTGCCGGTGGCGGAGGGGCGGCCCTCGGCGTCGATCCGGTCGTAGCGGACGGTGGCGATGAAATCGTCCCGGACGACCACCGCGAGGCCGACGCGGTTCACGAAGTCGTGGTGGGTGAAGCGTCGGACGTCCTTCGCGGAGAGCCGGGGGTAGGGGGCGAAGAAGCGGAAGTACTTGGACTGTTCCGAGACCTGCTCGTAGAACTCCACCAGGCGGCCCGCGTCGGCGGGCGTGATCGGCCGGATCCGGGCCGTACCGCCGTCGCGCAGCAGGATGTCGGCCTCCCAGTGCTGCGGATAGTCCGGTTGCTGCTCGGCGTTCGCCACCGCGGAGTCGTCCACATTCGTCAGGTTATCCGGCGGCGGGCCGGATGGCGCCCGGCTCGTGCGCACGGCAGGGTGGACGCAACCGGAAGCCGGGGGTTTATGCCCCGAAAAGAAACAATCACAACTCCTGAACGCGGCGCCTCACCGGGGTCGGCTGCGTGCAACACTGGTCTAGACAACATGGCCGCTTCCCCCGCTCCCCGAGCACGGCCGTGACCAGCTTCACCGGAAAGGCACGTCTCATGGCTGAGCGCCGCGTCACCATCGGTTGGGCCGAGGGCCTGCACGCCCGTCCCGCCTCCGTCTTCGTCCGGGCCGTCACGGCCACCGGCGTGCCGATCACCATCGCCAAGCCCGGCGGCAACCCGGTCAACGCCGCCTCCATGCTCGGCCTGCTCGCCCTGGGCGCCCAGGGCGGTGACGAGGTCATCCTGGCCTCCGACGCCCCCGACGCCGACCAGGCCCTCGACCGCCTCGCCAAGCTCGTCGCCGAAGGCCTCGACGAGCTCCCCGCCGCGGCCTGAGACCGCGCACCCACCCGATCGGGGTGCCACCGGATCCCCGGTGGCACCCCGATCTGCCGTGCTCGGCCCCCTGAGACCCGCCTTCCGCCGGACGGGCCCGTCGGTCAGCCCTTGACGCAGACGACCTGCTTGAGGTGCGCGACCACCTCGACGAGGTCCTTCTGCTGCTCGATGACCTTCTCGATGTTCTTGTAGGCGCCCGGGATCTCGTCCACGACGCCGCTGTCCTTGCGGCACTCCACGCCCGCGGTCTGCTCGGCGAGGTCCCGCGTGCTGAACCGCTTCTTCGCGGCGTTGCGGCTCATCTTGCGGCCGGCGCCGTGCGAGGCGGAGTTGAACGCCGCCTCGTTGCCCAGGCCGCGGACGATGTAGGAGCCCGTCCCCATCGACCCCGGGATGATCCCGAGGTCTCCGGAGCCGGCCCGGATCGCGCCCTTGCGCGTCACCAGCAGCTCGACGCCCTCGTACCGCTCCTCCGCCACGTAGTTGTGGTGGCAGCTGATCACCTCGTCGAAGCCGACCTCGGCCTTGGCGAACTCGCGCCGGACGACGTCCTGGAAGAGCGCCATCATGACCGCGCGGTTGTGCTTCGCGTACTCCTGCGCCCAGAAGAGGTCCTGGCGGTAGGCCGCCATCTCCGGGGTCTTCGCGAGGAAGACGGCGAGGTCCCGGTCGATCAGGCCCTGGTTGTGCGGCAGCGAGCGGGCGACGCCCATGTGGTGCTCGGCCAGCTCCTTGCCGATGTTGCGGGAGCCGGAGTGCAGCATCAGCCAGACCGCACCGGTCGTATCGACGCACAGTTCGATGAAATGATTTCCTCCGCCGAGCGTCGCCATCTGCTGCATCGCCCGCTCGCGGCGCCACTTGACGTCCTCCGCGATGCCGTCGAAGCGCTGCCAGAAGTCGTCCCAACCCGTCGTACGGAAGCCGGGCAGCTTGGCCGGGTCGACCGGGTCGGTGTGCAGGCCGCGGCCGACCGGGATGGCCTGCTCGATCTTGCTGCGCAGGCCGGAGAGGTCGTCCGGGAGGTCGTCGGCGGTGAGCGAGGTCTTCACCGCGCTCATCCCGCAGCCGATGTCGACGCCGACCGCCGCCGGGCAGACGGCGTCCTTCATCGCGATCACGGAGCCGACCGTCGCGCCCTTGCCCAGGTGGACGTCGGGCATCACGGCGAGGCCGCGCAGCCAGGGCAGCGAACTGATGTTGCGCAGCTGCTGCATGGCCGCGCCCTCGACCGTCGCGGGATCGGTCCACATCCGGATCGGGACCCGGACGCCGGGGATTTCGGTGTACGACATGGGTGAACGACCTCCAGGGGTCGAGTGGTTCGAGGACATGGGGTGCCACGCGACAGCGAGCCCGGCGCGGCTCGGGGAAGTCCGGGGGTGGGGCTCAGAGGCCCAGGGCGACACGGGGGGAATACGGCCTTGGGGAGCGTCGTCGCATCACTCGCTCGACCCGCATGGTGACCGCCTCCCTTCCCGTTCGTCGCAGTTCGCACGTGCTGTGCGTCGGGGAACATCTATCCACGGAACCCGAGCGGCCCGCAAGGGATTTAGAACGGCGACGGCCCGGCGGAGCGGGTGCTCCACCGGGCCGGAGGGACCGGGGTCAGCTGACGACGGTGACCTCGCCGATGCCGAGCGCCCGCACGTCGTCCGCGATCGTGGCCGCGTCGCCGACCAGCACGGTGACCAGCCGGTCCGGCGGGAAGGCCGCGACGACCGCCTCGGTGGCGGCGGCGGCGGACAGTTCGGCGAGCTGCCGGTAGATCTCGGCCTGGTAGTCGTCCGGCAGGTGCTGCTCCACCTGGTCGGCCAGGGTGCCGGCCACCGAGCCCGCGGTCTCGTACTTCAGCGGGGCCACGCCGACCAGGAACTGCACGGCCTCGTCGCGCTCGGCCTCGGTGAGGCCCTCGGCGGCGAGGGTGCGCAGGATGGTCCAGGTGTCGGCGAGCGCCGGGGCGGTGGAGGCGGTGTCCACCGAGCCGCTGATGGCGAGCAGCGAGCGCCCGCTGCCGTCGGCGGCGGAGCGCAGCGGCTGGGCGAAGGCCCGGACGCCGTAGGTGTAGCCCTTCTCCTCGCGCAGGACGCGGTCCAGGCGGGAGGTGAGGGTGCCGCCGAGGCAGTAGGTGCCGAGGGTCTGGGCGGCCCAGACCGGGTCGTGGCGGTCGGGGCCGATCCGGCCGATGAGCAGCTGGGTCTGGACGGAGCCGGGGCGGTCCACGATGACCACGCGGCCGTGGTCGTCGCCGGCGACCGGGGCGTGCACCGAGGCCTCGGCGGCCGAGCCGGTCCAGCTGCCGAGGGTGCTCTCCAGGAGGGCGGGCAGGTCGACGCCGGTGAGGTCGCCGACCACGACGACGGTGCTGGTCGCGGGGCGCACGTGGGCGTCGTAGAAGGCCTTGACGGCGGCGCGGTCGATCGACTTGACGGTGTCGGCGGTGCCGGAGCGGGGCCGGGAGAGGCGGTCGGCGGCGTCGAACAGCTCGGCGTAGAGGGCCTTGGCGGCGCGCCGGGCGGGGTTGGCCTGCTCGTGGACGATCTCGTCCAGGCGGTTGGCGACCAGCCGCTCGATCTCGGCCTCGGGCAGCGCGGGCGCGCGCAGGGCGTCGGCGAGCAGGGAGAGGCCGCGCTGGAGCCGGGAGGCGGGGACCTCCAGGGAGACCCGGATGCACGGGTGGTCGGCGTGCGCGTCCAGGGTCGCGCCGGCCCGCTCCAGCTCGCCGGCGAACTCCTCGGCGGTGAGCGTGTCGGTGCCCTCGTTGAGGGCGCGGGCGAGGATCGCGGCGACGCCGTCCAGTCCCTCGGGCTCGGCGGCGAGCGGGGCGTCGAGGAGGACCTCGACGGCGACCAGCTGCTGGCCGGGCCGGTGGCAGTGCAGCACGGTGATCCCGTTGCCGAGGGCGGTCCGCTCGGGGGCGGGGAAGGCCCACGGGCTGGGGGTGCCGGGCTGCGGCTGCGGGTGGAACGTCATGGCGGGGACGTAGTCGGTGCTCATACGGCGGCACCCTCCTCTTCGGAAGCGTCGGTGTCGGCGTCGGTCTCGGCGGCGGTCGGCTCGTAGACGAGGACGGCCCGGTTGTCGGGGTGGAGCCGGGCCTTGGCGACGGCCTGGACCTCCTCGGCGGTGACGTCGAGGACCTTGGGGAGGGCGTCGTTCAGCAGCTTGGGGTCGCCGAACAGGACGGCGTAGCGGCAGAGTTCGTCGGCGCGGCCGGCGACGGTGGTGAGCCGGTCGAGCCACTCGCGCTCGATCTGGGCCTGGGCGCGCTCCAGTTCCTCGGGCGTGGGGCCCTCGGCGGCGAAGCGGGCGAGCTCCTCGTCGACGGCGGCGTCGATCTGCGCGATGGTGGCGTCGCCGGAGGTCTTGACGTCGAGCCAGCCGAGGCTGGGGGCGCCGGCCAGGCGCAGCAGGCCGAACCCGGCGGCGACGGCGGTGCGGTCGCGGCGGACGAGCCGGTTGTACAGCCGGCTGGACTCGCCGCTGCCGAGGATGGTCAGGGCGAGGTCGGCGGCGTCGGCCTCGCGGGTGCCGTCGTGCGGGAGGCGGTAGGCGGCCATCAGGGCGCGGGACGGGACGTCCTCGTGGATCTCCTCGCGGATCTCCCGGCCGATGGTGTCGGGGAGTTCGCCGGAGCGCGGCGGCTGCTTGCCGTCGTGGGCGGGGATGGAGCCGAAGTACTTCTCGACCCAGGCGATGGTCTGCTCGGGGTCGATGTCGCCGACGACGGACAGCACGGCGTTGTTGGGCGCGTAGTAGGTGCGGAAGAACGTGCGGGCGTCCTCCAGCGTGGCCGCGTCGAGGTCGGCCATGGAGCCGATCGGCGTGTGGTGGTACGGGTGGCCTTCGGGGTAGGACAGCGCGGTGAGCTTCTCGAAGGCGGTGCCGTACGGGACGTTGTCGTAGCGCTGGCGGCGCTCGTTCTTGACGACGTCGCGCTGGTTCTCCATGGAGGCGTCGTCGAGCGCGGCGAGCAGCGAGCCCATCCGGTCGGCCTCCAGCCAGAGGGCGAGCTCCAGCTGGTGGGCGGGCATGGTCTCGAAGTAGTTGGTGCGCTCGAAGCTGGTGGTGCCGTTGAGCGAGCCGCCGGCGCCCTGGACCAGTTCGAAGTGGCCGTTGTTGGAGACGTTGGCGGAGCCCTGGAACATCAGGTGCTCGAAGAGGTGGGCGAGGCCGGTGCGGCCCTTGACCTCGTGCCGGGAGCCCACGTCGTACCAGAGGCAGACGGCGGCGACCGGGGTCAGGTGGTCCTCGGAGAGGACGACGCGCAGCCCGTTGGCCAGGCGGTGCTCGGTGATGGCGATGCCTCGGCTGGAGGCGGGGGCCGGGTTGGCCATGCGCTCGGGTCCTTCCCGTCGTCGATGTCGGGGGTTCGTGTGGCGTCCCCCATTGTGGTGCAACGTGCGGGAGCCGTGTTCGTGTCCGCGCGGACCGGGTCGTTCGCCAGGGGCGGAAGAGGGCCGCTGACCGGGAGTGTCGGCGCGAGGGTCCACAATGGGGGCGCCGTGCCCTGTCGGCCGTCCCGGTTGACGGGTCCGGCGGCGGTACGGCGGAGACCGGCCGACGACCGACCGACGACCGACCGAGACACACAGCCAGCGACACGTAAGGGAGCCCCGCCGCGATGGCCCGCCGCAGTTCGCAGACCCCGCCGCCCGGAGACTTCGAGGAGCGGATCCTCGACGTCGACGTCGTGGACGAGATGCAGGGCTCCTTCCTGGAGTACGCCTACTCGGTGATCTACTCGCGGGCGCTGCCCGACGCGCGGGACGGTCTGAAGCCGGTGCACCGCCGGATCCTGTACCAGGCCAACGAGATGGGCCTGCGCCCGGAGCGCGCGCACGTGAAGTGCGCCCGCGTGGTCGGCGAGGTGATGGGCCGGCTGCACCCGCACGGCGACCAGTCGATCTACGACTCGGTGGTGCGCATGGCGCAGCCGTTCTCGATGCGGCTGCCGCTGATCGACGGGCACGGCAACTTCGGTTCGCTGGGCAACGACGACCCGCCGGCGGCGATGCGCTACACCGAGTCGCGGCTGACCGCGGCGGCGATGGCGATGGTGGAGTCGATCCACGAGGACACCGTCGACTTCGGCCCGAACTACGACGGCAGCGAGCAGGAGCCGCTGGCGTTGCCGGCCGCGTTCCCGAACCTGTTGGTGAACGGTGCGACGGGCATCGCGGTGGGCATGGCGACGAACATGCCGCCGCACAACCTGTCCGAGGTGGTGGCGGCCGCCCGGCACCTGATCAAGCACCCGAACGCGGACCTGGACACGCTGATGCGGTTCGTCCCCGGTCCGGACCTGCCGACCGGCGGGCGGATCGTGGGCCTGTCGGGGATCCGGGACGCGTACGAGTCGGGCCGCGGCACGTTCAAGATCCGGGCGACGGCGACGGTGGAGGCGGTGACGGCCCGCCGCAAGGGCATCGTGGTCACCGAGCTGCCGTTCAACGTCGGCCCGGAGAAGGTCATCTCGAAGATCAAGGACCTGGTCAACGCGAAGAAGCTGCAGGGCATCGCGGACGTCAAGGACCTGACCGACCGCGAGCACGGGCTGCGGCTGGTGATCGAGGTCAAGAACGGCTTCGTGCCGGAGGCGCTGCTGGAGCAGCTGTACAAGCTGACGCCGATGGAGGAGACCTTCGGCATCAACAACGTGGCGCTGGTGGACGGGCAGCCGCTGACGCTGGGCCTGAAGGAGCTGCTGGAGGTCTACGTCGACCACCGCTTCACCGTGGTGCGCCGGCGCAGCGACTTCCGCCGCCGCAAGCGGCAGGAGCGGCTGCACCTGGTCGAGGGCCTGCTGGTGGCGCTGCTGGACATCGACGAGGTCATCGCGATCATCCGGTCGAGTGACAACGCCCAGCAGGCGAAGGAGCGCCTGATGGAGCGCTTCTCGCTGTCGGACACGCAGACCGCGTACATCCTGGACACCCCGCTGCGCCGGCTGACCCGCTTCGACCGGGTGGAGCTGGAGCAGGAGCAGGCGAAGCTCAACTCGGAGATCGCGGACCTGACCGAGATCCTGGAGTCGGACGGCAAGCTGCGCAGCGTGGTCTCGTCCGAACTGGGCGCGGTGGCCAAGCAGTTCGGCACCGAGCGGCGGACGGTGCTGTTGGAGGCGGGCGCGGCGCCGGCGGCGGCGCTGGCGGTGCCGCTGGAGGTCGCGGACGACCCGTGCCGGGTGCTGCTGTCCTCGACGGGCCTGCTGGCGCGCACCGCGGACGGCGAGCCGTTCGAGCTGTCGGAGGAGCGTTCGAAGCACGACGTGATCGTGTCGGCGGTGCACGCGACGGCGCGGGCGGACGTGGGCGTGGTGACGTCCGCGGGCCGGGTGCTGCGGCTGCCGGTGATCGACCTGCCCGCCCTGCCGCCGACGCCGTCGCCGAACCTGGCGGGCGGTGCCGCGGTGGGCGAGTTCCTGCGGCTGGAGGCCGGGGAGCGAGTGCTGGCGCTGACCACACTGGACGAGTCCTCGCCGGGGCTGGCGCTGGGCACCGTGCAGGGCGTGGTGAAGCGGGTGGTGCCGGAGTGGCCGGCGAACAAGGACGAGTTCGAGGTGATCGCCCTCAAGGAGGGTGACGAGCTGGTGGGCGCGGTCGAACTGCGCACCGGCGAGGAGGACTTGGTCTTCATCACCTCGGACGCGCAGCTGCTGCGCTACCCGGCGGGCCAGGTCCGTCCGCAGGGCCGCCCGGCCGGCGGCATGGCGGGCATCAAGCTCGCCGACGGCGCGCGGGTGCTGTCGTTCACGGCGGTGGATCCGGCCGCGGACGCCGTGGTGGTCTCGGTGGCGACGGCCTCGGGCACGCTGGCGGGCGGCGAGCAGACGACCTGGAAGGTCACCCCGTTCGAGCAGTACCCACGCAAGGGCCGCGCGACCGGCGGGGTGCGCTGCCAGCGCTTCCTGCGCGGCGAGGACGCCCTGTCCTTCGCGTGGGCGGGCGCCGCCCCGGCGCGCGCCGCCACGGCCAAGGGCGCCCCGGTCACCCTGCCCGAGCGCGACCCGCGCCGCGACGGCTCGGGCACCCCGGTCACCACTCCGGTCGCCGTGGTCGCCGGCCCGGCGTGACGGCGGACGGAGGGAGGGGCGCCCGTGCGGCGTCCCTCCCTCCGTCGTCTCCGGGGCTCGACGGCCGGGTGATCCGGTGAGGGTAGCCTTTCCCGCGTGAGCACCTGTGCGACCGTGTCGCGTGAACTTTCGGAGCCGCTGGCCGCGACGGCGGCGGTGGCGACCACCTGGCTGCTGGTGGAGCAGAACGGGCCGTGGGGTGCCAAGGCCCTGGCCGAGAGCCATCTGGACCCGGCGGTCGGGCGGGCGCTGGAGGCCGCCACGGCGGGGACGGCCGTACGAGTGGCGCTGATCCGACGGCCCGGGCGGCACGCGGACTGCCTGCCGACGGCGCGGCACGAGGTGATCGTGGCGCACACGGTGCCCGGCCGCGGCTGGGTGCGCCGGGCACAGGTGGCGGATCCGGCGGAGCTGTCGGCGCTGGACTTCGCGGCGCTGGGCGCGGGTGACCACACCGGCTTCGGCGCGGAGCACGTGGGCGGCCCGGTGGCCCTGGTGTGCACCAACGGGCGGCGGGACCGCTGCTGCGCGCTCCTGGGGCGTCCGCTCGCGGCGGAGCTGGCGGCGGCCGGGCACAGCGAGGTGTGGGAGGTGACCCACCTGGGCGGGCACCGCTTCTCCCCCACGATGCTGGTGCTGCCGTACGGCTACGCGTACGGGCGGCTGACCGCGGAGAGCGCCAAGGAGGTGCTGGCGGCGACGGCGGCCGGGCACATGGTGCCGCAGTGGTCGCGGGGCTGCTCCGGCTGGGACCGCCCCGGTCAGGCGGCCGAGCACGCGGTGCGGGAGCTGATCGGCGAGACCCGGGTGGACGCGCTCACGCTGGCGCAGCGGCCGGACGGCGAGGGCCGCTGGCTGGTCGGGGTGCTGCACCGGGACGGCCGGGCCTGGGAGGTGGACGTGATCGAGTCGGCGAGCGAGCCGCCGCGTCCGGAGAGCTGCGGCAAGGCGGCCGGGACGCCGTCGCGGATGGACGTGCTGAACGTCCGGGGCGTGTGACGCGGGCGGGGCGTGTGACGCGTCCAGGGCGTGTGACGCATCCGGGGCGTGTGACGCGGGCGGCCCCGCGCCCGTGGGGGTGAGCGCGGGACCGCGGCGGCGGGGGCTCAGCCGGTGGCCTTGCCGACGAACTCGGTGGTGTACGTCTTCGACAGGTCGATCGACCCCTCCTTGCCCTTGACGTCCGGGTGGAACGCCGCGAGCACCGCGAGCACCGTCCCCGGCCCGTCGGGCGGCATCACGCCGTCCGTGGTGAACATCGGCAGCGTCGCCTTGATCGCCGCCGCGTACTGCTCGGCGCCGCCCTGCGCGTAGTCGGCGGGCATCTTCGCGGCGATCTCCTCGGGGGTGTGGGTCGACATCCACTTGAGGGTCTTCACGAAGGCGTTGGCGAGCTTCTGGGTGGTGTCCTTGTTCTTCGCCACCCAGTCGGTGTTCATGTACAGCGAGGACGACGGGTACAGCCCGCCGAGCGCCTGGCGCGAGCCCTCGGGGGTGCGCATGTCGTAGAGGACCTTGCCGAGGCCCTTGTCCAGGATGGTGGCGACGGTCGGGTCCGTGGTCATCCCGGCGTCGATGCTGCCCTGCTGGAGCGCGGCGATGAAGGTCTGGCCGGCGCCGACCGCGATCGGGCTGAACTCGCTGACGGCGGTGCCGTTCTTGACCGCGAGGTACTTGGTGAGGAAGTCGGTCGAGGAGCCGATGCTGGTGACGCCGAGCTTCTTGCCCTTGAAGTCGGCACCGGACCTGAGGGCGTCGGCCTGCTTGGTGGAGACCACCTCGACCTCGCCGGGCGCCTGGGCGAACTGCACCACGGACTGGACGTTCTTACCCTTGGCCTGCAGGTCGATGGTGTGGTCGTAGAAGCCGACGGCGCCCTGGACGTCGCCGGCGAGCAGGGCGGTGGTGGCGTTGACGCCGGCCGGCTCGGTCATCAGCTCGACGTTGACGCCGGCCTCGGCGAAGTAGCCGAGCCGCTGGGTGAGCATCGCGGGCAGGTAGATGACCTTGTCCAGGCCACCGACCATGATCTTGACCTTGGGGCCGTCGACCTGCTGCCCCGGCGGGGCGGCGACCGCGCCGTGGCTCGCGGTGGCGGCGTCGTTGGCGCAGGCGGAGAGCGGGAGGAGCAGCAGGGCGGCGAGGGCGGCGGCGAACGCTCTGCCGGTCGGGTGGGGGCGCATGGGTGGGGGTGCCTCTCTCTTCTTACCGGCGGGGGGAGTCAGCGGCCGTCGCCCGCGTCGGCGGGCTTCCAGCGGAACAGCTTCTTCTCGGCGAGGGTCAGCAGGCCCTCGGTGAGCAGCGCGACGACGGCGAGGATGGTCATGGCGGCGTACACGCCGGCCGCGTTGAACGTGCCCTGGGCGGCCGCCACGAGCAGGCCGAGGCCCTTGGTGGCGCCGATGTACTCGCCGACGATGGCCCCGATCAGGGCGAAGCCGAAGCTCACGTGCAGGCTGGTGAAGATCCAGGTGGTGGCGGCGGGGATGACCACCTGGAGGGTCACCTTGCGGTTGTCGGCGCCCAGGATGCGGGCGTTGGCGACGAGGTTGCGGTCCACCTCGCGGGCGCCCTGGAAGGCGTTGAAGAACACCGGGAAGAACACCAGCACCACGGCGGAGGCGACCTTGGAGGCCGGGCCGAGGCCGAACCAGATCAGGAAGATCGGCGCGAGCACGATCCTCGGGATGGCGTTGAGCACCTTGATGTACGGCCCGAACACGTCGGCCAGGAAACGGATCCGGCCGAGCGCGATCCCGAGCAGCACACCGCCGGTGACGCCAATCACCCAGCCGGTCAGGGCCTCGTAGAGGGTGTAGCCGATCTGCTCGCCGAGCGAGCCCTGCGCGGTGCCGTGGGTGATCCACTGCCAGATCTGGTCCCAGATCCTCGACGGCTGCGAGAAGTTGAACGGGTCGATCACGTCCGTACGGGCGCAGACCTCCCAGAGCCCGAGGAAGGCGGCCAGGACCGCGACCCTGGCGCCGTAGACGCCCAACTTCCGGTTGCGGGCGGCCCGTTCGCGGGCCTCGGTTCTGCTGGTGACGGCCGGGGGCTGCTCCCCGGCGGCGGGCGACGCGGTCTCGGACGCGGTCTCAAGCGGCACGACCCGCTCCTCTCTCCCGGGTGATGCGCACCTCTTCGCCGAGCGAGGCCCAGATCTCGCGGTACAGCTCGACGAACCTCGGTTCCAGCCGCACGGCCTCCACGGTGCGCGGTCGTGGCAGGTCGACGGTGAAGACCTCCTTGACGGTGGCCGGGCCGGCGGTCATGACGACGACCCGGTCCGCGAGCGCGATGGCCTCGTCCAGGTCGTGGGTGACGAAGACGACCGAGGAGCCGGTGCCGGCCCACAGCTCCAGCAGCTGGTCCGACATGAGGGCGCGGGTCTGCACGTCCAGCGCCGAGAACGGCTCGTCCATCAGCAGGATCGCCGGGTCGTTGACGAAGGTCTGGGCGAGCGCGACGCGCTTGCGCATGCCGCCGGACAGCTGGTGCGGATAGCGGTCCTCGAAGGCGGCGAGACCGACCCGGCCCAGCCACTCCCGGGCCCGTTCCCTGGCCTCGGCGGCGGGCACGCCGCGGAAGCGCGGGCCGGCCATGACGTTGGACAGGACCGTGCGCCAGGGGAAGACGGCGTCCTGCTGGAAGACGAACCCGACCTTCGGGTCGATCCCGCGCACGGGCTCGCCGTACACCCGGACCTCGCCCTCGGTGGGCTCCTCCAGGCCGCTGACCAGGGTCAGCGTGGTCGACTTTCCGCAGCCGGTGGGTCCGACGACGGCGACGAACTCGCCCTGGGCGACGGTCAGATCGAGATCGCGGACGGCGGTGTGCAGGGCCCCGGACGGGGTACGGAACCGTTTCGTCGCGCCGGTCAGCTCGATCGCCGGGGTTGTGCTCATTCGATCCTCCCGGGTCTGTGCTTGCCCCGGAAAGGTAGGAGCGGGGCCGGCCCCGGCGGGAGCCTTCTCCGCGTAGTGCGGCTTCTCCGCGTTGAGGGGTGTTCTGCTCGTTTTGCTTCCGCTACAACTGCGGGGACGCGGCTGACAGAAACACGCCGGAAACGTAGGGTGTCCCGACCCCACCCGCGCGTCCCCCCCACCCGCGGGTCCCCCGTCCCCGGCCCCCGGGCCCCACCCTCCACCGTAGAACCGCCCGCAGCCGCCGAGAGGAGGCCCGGATGAAGCTCCCGCACTGGCCCCGCCGGGTCTTCGCCCAGCTGCTGCTGAGCCAGACCGTCGTCACCGTCGGCGTCACCGCCGTGACGGCCGGGCTCTTCCTGGCCCCGGTCAGCAGCGAGCTGGACCACGACGCGATGCAGCGGGCGCTGTCGATCGCCCAGGCCACCGCCACCGACGAGAGCATCGCCCGGGCCGCCGACGCCCGCGACGTGGTGGCGGCGCAGCGCAACGCCGAGCAGATCCGCCTGGCCACCGGCGCCAGCTTCGTGGTGGTCACCGACCTGGACGGGATCCGGCTCTCGCACACCGACCCGGGCCGGATCGGCCAGCGGGTCAGCACCGATCCGGAGCCGGCGCTCAGCGGCCGCAGCGTCACCGCGATCCAGCAGGGCACGCTGGGCCGCACCGCCCGCGGCAAGGTGCCGCTGCGGATGGCGGACGGCCGGATCGTCGGCGAGGTCTCGGTGGGCATCAGCGACGACTCGATCCGCCGCCGACTGCTCAAGATGCTCACCGGGATCCTGCTGTGCGCGGGTGCCGGTCTGGCCGCCGGTACGGTCGCCACGCTGGCCCTCGCCCGTCGGCTCAAGCGCCGCACCCACAACATCGCGCTGGCCGACATCTCGGCGCTGCTGGTGGAGCGGGAGGCGATGCTGCACGGCATCCGCGAAGGCATGGTGGCGCTGGACGAGCGCGGCCGGATCCGGCTGGCCAACGACGAAGCGGTCCGGCTGCTCGGCCTGCCCGAGGACTGCACCGGGCGCCCGATCACCGAGGCCCTGCCCCCGGGCCGGCTGGCCGACGTGCTGACCGGCCGGATCAACGGCGCCGACCTGCCGGCCGTCAGGGACGACCGGGTGCTGGTGGTGAACCGGATGGCGACGGCCGAGGGCGGCGCGGTGGTCACGCTGCGCGACCGCACCGAGCTGGAGTCGCTGGTCCGCGAGCTGGACACCACCCGGAGCCTGACCGAGGCGCTGCGGGCCCAGGACCACGAGCACGCCAACCGGATGCACACCCTGCTGGGCCTGCTGGAGCTGGGCCGGCACGAGCAGGCGGTGGCGTTCATCTCGGAGCAGTCCGGCTCGCACGCCGTGGTGGCCGCCCGGATCGCCGAACAGGTGCAGGACCCGCACGTCGCGGCGCTGCTGGCGGGCAAGACCGCGGTCGCGGGCGAGCGCGGGGTCCGGCTGGCCCTGGCACCGGCGGCGCACCTGCCGGACGCGGTGGTGGACGCGCGGGCCCTGGTGACGGTGCTCGGCAACCTGATCGACAACGCGGTGGACGCGCTCGCGCCGGGCGGGTCCGGGCGGGTGGAGGTGAGCCTGGCCGCGGCCGGCTCCACGCTGCTGCTGCAGGTCGCGGACAGCGGCCCGGGCGTACCGGAGGAGCTGCGCGAGCAGGTCTTCGAGGAGGGGTGGACCAGCAAGGACGCACCCGCGCACCGTCCGCGCGGGCTGGGGCTGGCGATGGTGCGGCGGCTGGTCGAGCGGACCGGCGGCCGGATCGTGCTCGACGCCGGGCCGCTGGGCGGCGCCCGGTTCACCGTCGAACTGCCCGAGGCCCTGCTCACCGACCGGCTCGTGGAGGCGTGATGATCGACGTACTCGTGGTGGACGACGACTTCCGGGTCGCCGACGTGCACGCCGCGTACGTGGCCAAGGTGGCGGGCTTCCGGGTGACCGGCACCGCGCACTCGGCCGGGGAGGCGCTGGCCGCGCTGGAGCGCCGCCCCGTGGACCTGCTGCTGCTCGACCACCACCTGCCCGACGAGACCGGCCTCGCCCTGGTGCGCCGGCTCCGGGACCGCCAGGTGGCCTGCGACGTGATGATGGTGACCGCCGCCCGGGACGTCTCCACGGTGCACGCCGCCATGCAGCACGGCGCGCTGCAGTACCTGGTCAAGCCGTTCACCTTCGCCGGGCTGCGGGAGAAGCTGGTGGCGTACGCGCGACTGCGGCACGCGCTGGCCGCCCCGGCCCGGGAGGCCGGCCAGGACGAGGTGGACCGGCTGTTCGCGACCCTGCGCGGTGCCGGCGCCCCGGCCGGGACGCTGCCCAAGGGCCACTCCGCGCCGACCACCGACCTGGTGCTGGGCGTCCTGCGCCGGGCGGGCCGGCCGCTGTCCGCCCAGGAGGTCGCGGACGCCACCGGGCTGAGCCGCTCCACGGCGCAGCGCTACCTCAAGCAGCTCGAACGGGACAGCCGGCTGCGGCTCACCCTGCGCTACGGCGACACCGGCCGTCCCGAGCACCGCTACGGGCTCGCCGCCCGGGCGTAGGCGCCCGGCCCCCGGACAGGGGGGAACCCCGGCGGCCCCAGGCCCGCCGGGGTTCCCCGGGCGCGACGGCTCAGGCCGCGCCCGCACCGGTGAGGGCACGGACCTCCAGTTCGGCGAAGCGGTCGGCGTCGGCCGGCTCGGGCGAGGTGAGCGTCCCGAGCCAGCCCGCCAGGAAGCCGAGCGGAATGGAGACGATCCCGGGGTTCTCCAGCGGGAACCAGTGGAAGTCGACGCCGGGGAACAGCGCCACCTTGGTGCCCGAGACCACCGGCGAGAAGAACACCAGCACGATCGCCGGGACCAGTCCGCCGTACACCGACCAGACCGCGCCCCGGGCGGTGAACCGCGACCAGAACAGGCTGTACAGCAGCACGGGCAGGTTGGCGGAGGCGGCGACGGCGAAGGCCAGGCCGACCAGGAAGGCGACGTTCAGCTGCTGGGCGAACAGGCTGATCGCGATCGCGGCCGCGCCGATCCCGACGGCGGCGAAACGGGCGACCACCACCTCCTGCTGCTCGCCCGCCTTCTCCTCGGTCGCGCCTCCGCTCCGGCGCCGGCGCGGGCGGCTGCGCCAGGCGCCGGCCCAGATGTCGTGGGCGAAGGCCGCCGAGGAGGCCAGGGTCAGCCCGGCGACCACGGCGAGGATGGTGGCGAAGGCGATCGCCGAGATCAGCGCGAACAGCACCACCCCGCCGGTGCTGCCGTTGCCCCCGCCGAGCACCAGGGCGAGCAGCGGGACGGCCGTGTTCCCGGCCGAGTTGGCGTGCCGCACCTCCGCCGAGCCGACCAGCGCGGTGGCGCCGAGGCCGAGCGCGATGGCCATCAGGTAGAAGCCGCCGACCAGTCCGATCGCCCACATCGTGGAGCGGCGGGCGGCCCGCGCGGTGGGCACGGTGTAGAAGCGCGACAGGATGTGCGGCAGACCGGCGGTGCCCAGCACCAGGGCGAGGCCCAGGCTGAAGAAGTCCAGTCGGCTGGTGAAGGTGGCGCCGTACTTGAGGCCCGGTTCGAGGTAGCGGTGTCCGGCGCCGCTGTGCTGGGCGGCCTGGCGCATCAGCTCGAACACGTCGCCGTGGAAGCGGACCAGCAGCAGCACGGTGAGCAGCACCGAGCCGGAGATCAGCAGGCAGGCCTTGACGATCTGGATCCAGGTGGTGGCCCGCATCCCGCCGATCGTCACGTAGACGATCATCAGCGCGCCGACGGCGATGATGGTCCAGGTCCTGGCCTGGGCGCTGTTGGTGCCGAGCAGCAGCGCGACCAGCGAGCCGGCACCGACCATCTGGGCGACCAGGTAGAGCAGCGTGACGACGACGCTGGCGCCGCCGGCCGCCGCCCGGACCTTGCGGCGGCGCAGCCGCAGCGCGAGCACGTCGGCGAGGGTGTAGCGGCCGGCGTTGCGGACGAGCTCGGCGACCAGCATCAGCACGACCAGCCAAGCGACCAGGAAGCCGATGCTGTACAGCACGCCGTCGTAGCCGTACAGGGCGATCAGCCCGGCGACGCCGAGGAAGGAGGCGGCGGACAGGTAGTCACCGGAGAGGGCGACGCCGTTCTGCAGCGGGGTGAAGTCGCGGCCGGCGGCGTAGAAGTCCACGGCGGCGTTGCCCTGGCGGCCGACCCAGAGCGTGATGCCCAGGGTGACCAGCACGATCACGGCGAACAGCACGATCGCGAGCGAGTGGTGGTCGCCGGTGGGGGCGACGGGCGGCGGGGTGGCGGTGGTCAGCACCGCGGCGGTCCGGTCGGTCATCGCAGCTGGTCCTGGGTGTCCCAGCGCAGGCCCAGGGCGGCGCGGTCGCGCTCGGTCCGGGCGTTGCGGGCGTAGAGCCAGGTGAGCAGGAAGGTGGAGGCGAACTGCAGCAGGCCCAGCAGCCAGGCCACGTTGAGCGGGCCGGCCACCTGGCTGCGCATCAGGCCGGGGGCTGCGGCCTGGGCGGCCACGTACATCAGGTACCAGCCGAGGAAGGCGCCGCTGGTCGGGAAGACGAAGGACCGGTAGCTGCGGCGGATGTCCTGGAAGGCCGCGCTGGCCTGGACCGTCCGGTAGACCTCGGTGCTGTCGGTGGTGCCTCCCGGGCGCGCAGCCGGGACCGGCACCGCTGCCGATGCCGCTGCCCCTGCCGCCGGTGCCGCTGCCCCTGCCGCCGGGGCCGCGGCTGGTGCGACGAGCGGAGCGGGCGGACCGGATGGCGCAGGTGGCGCGACGACCGGCTCGGGCGCGGCGGCCGAGGGGCGGGCGGGTGCGGACGCCGACGCGGCGCCCGGGAGGGAAGCGGATGCGGTACGGCCCTGCCCTGGCTGGCCCGGTACCGCCGTTCGGCGGGGCGCGGCGGCCGGACCGGAGGCGGTGGCGGCAGCCGGAGCGGCCCACCAGTCGAATCGCTGCCCCTGCCCGGGACTGCTCGTCTGCTGCTGTGGCACTGCTGCTCCTGGACGGCCGGACGTTCTGACCCGAACCATGATGGGGGCCCCGGAACAGCCCCTCCGACCATCGCAGATACCTTCACTCGATGAGGTGGTCGATCATCCGACAGGCACTCATCCGACTACTGCTGCGTACCGGTGATTCCGTGCCGGAACGCGTACGCGACCGCCTGGGCCCGGTCCCGGACCGCCGTCTTGGCGAACAGGTTGTTGATGTGCGTCTTCACGGTGGCCTGGCTGACGAACAGCCGCTGGGCGATCTCGGCGTTGGAGAGCCCCTCGGCGATCAGCGCCAGCACCTCCGCCTCCCGGACAGTGAGCCCGTCGGGCAGCTCCCCCGGCCGGACGGCGGGCCGCCGGGCGCCCGGCGGCCCGGACCGGTCCGGCTGCTCCGACAGCCTCTCCAGCAGCCGGAGTTGGACCTGCGGGGAGAGCCCGGCCGCGCCCGCGCGGACGTCCGCGATGGCTTTGGCGATCTCCTCACCGCCGGCGTCCTTGGTGAGGTAGCCGCGCGCCCCGGCCTGCAGCGCCGGGAACAGCGATTCGTCGTCGGCGTAGGTGGTGAGCACCACGACCTCGGTCTCCGGGTGCGCGGCCCTGATCCGCCGGGTCGCCTCCACGCCGTCCACCCGCGGCATCCGCAGGTCCATCAGCACCACGTCCGGGTGATGCCGCTCCACCAGGGCGACGGCCTCCTCGCCGTCCCCGGCCGCACCGACCACCTCGATGCCGGGCAGCAGCCCCAGCAGCATCACGATGCCCTCGCGCACCACCGTCTGGTCGTCCGCCACCAGCACCCTGGTGACCGCCGCCGTCATGCCGGCACCCGCAGCAGCACGCGCCACCCTCCGTCCTCCGGGCCCGCCAGCAGGGTGCCGCCGAGCAGTTCCGCGCGTTCGCGCATCCCCAGCAGACCGTACCCGCTGCCGCTGGCCGCCAGCTCACCGGCGGACTCACCGCGCGGTGCCCGGGTGTTGCGCACCTCCAGCTCCACCACGTCGTCCAGGTAGCGCAGTTCGACCGAGCACCGGGCGCCCGGAGCGTGCTTGCGGACGTTGGTCACCGCCTCCTGCGCGGTGCGCCGAACCGCCAACGCGGCCTCGGCGGCCAGCGGTCGGGGCGTACCGGTGACGGTGAGCGGGGCGCGTTCCCGGCCGGTCAGCTCCACCAGGAACTCCCCGACCGGGGTGAACTCGCCGCGCAGCGCGGACAGCGCCTGCCGGGTCTCGGCGAGCCCGTCCTGCGCCATCCGCCGGGCGGCGACGACCCGTTCGCGGATCTGCTCGCGGTCGGTGCCCCGCTCCAGCATCAGCCGGGCCGCCTCCAGGTGGACCAGCTGCGCGGAGAGGCTGTGCGCGAGCACGTCGTGGATCTCCCGGGCGATCCTGGCGCGTTCGGCGAGCGCCGCGCTCTCCGCCTCGGCCGCCCGGGCGGCCCGCTCCTGGACCAGCAGCCGGCGGGCGGTGCCGCGCGCCTCGATGTCCAGCCGCAGCAGGAAGCCGACCAGGACGGAACCCCCGAGGGTGGCGGAGACGCTGAGCCAGCTCGCCGGGGAGGCCGCCGTGTACGAGCCCAGCGCGGCCGCGGCGGCGAGCGCGGCGGGCGCGGGCGGCAGCCGGATCAGCACGGTGACGGCCAGCCCGATCCACAGGAAGTCGGCCAGCGTGTAGGCCAGCCCCCAGTTGGCGAGCCACGCGCCGCCGACCAGGGCGGCGGACAGCAGGTAGCAGGCCGCCGGGTGCTGCTCCCGGGTCGCGCGCAGGTACAGCGCGCAGAGCCCGACGGTCGCGACCAGCCCCGCGACCGCGGCCGCCGCCGCCCAGCCGGCGTACTTGCCGCCGGAGAAGGTCCCCCAGCCGACGGCGACCAGCAGGACGGCCCGGCCGAACACGGTGAGGACCCGCCGCGGCCGGCTCTCGGCCTCGCGCTCCAGCCCCTCCCGGGACGGCCAGCGGGTCCAGTACCACCCGGCCACGGGTGCCTCCTCGGTGCTCACGGCGGCCCAGGGCTCACCGGTGGTGGATCGCTGCGGTCCGTCGCCGGGGGTCACCGCACCGCGGCGGTCCGGCCGGCGGGCTCCAGCATCCGGGCCCGCCAGTTCACCACGAGGGAGCGAACCAGCAGCATGACCGCCATGCCCAGCATCAGCGAGCTGCCCGACTGGTGGACGTGCAGCGCCGAGCCGATCCCGTACAGGCCGACCCGGACGGCGATCATCCCACCCCAGGCGGCCATGGTGGCCTTGGTGCCCTTGGCCAGCACGGCGCCGTCGGCGTCCCGCCAGAGCCGGACGGTCCAGCCCCACACCGAGCCCATGGCGAGGGCGGTGACCAGTCCGGCGGCCAGCAGGGCCACCGAGAGTCCGGTGTGCCGGTGGTCGATGATCTGCGGGTCGCGCAGCGCGAGCGCGCCCAGGATCAGCGGCAGCAGCCAGAAGCGGCGCTCGGTGTCCAGTCGCTGGACGCGCATCTGGCGCTGGACCACCACGACCACCACCACGGCGATCACGAGGAGGTTGGCGAGGGCGCTCATGGGGATCTCCGTCCCGACGGAAGGCTTCTGCTGGCCTCTCCGACGCTACGGACCGCGGCGTTCCCGCTGATCGGAGCCGGGGTGGACCACGGGTGGAAACGAAGGAGCGCGGGCCCTCCACCCGTGGGTGGAGGGCCCGCGCGGACGGCCGGTGTCAGGCGTCGATGCGGGAGCGGTCCAGGGTGGCCGCCGAGTCCACGATGAACTCCTTGCGCGGGGCGACGTCGTTGCCCATCAGCAGGTCGAAGATCTTCTCGGCCTGCTCCAGGTCGCCGAGGTTGATCCGGCGCAGCGTGCGGTGGCGCGGGTCCATGGTGGTCTCGGCCAGCTGGTCGGCGTCCATCTCGCCCAGGCCCTTGTAGCGCTGCACCGGGTCCTTCCAGCGCATCCCCTTGCGCTGGAACTCCAGCAGGGTGGAGCGCAGTTCCGCGTCGGAGTAGGTGTAGTGGTACTTCTCCTGGCCGCGCTTGGGGTTGGTGAGCTCGATCCGGTGCAGCGGCGGGACGGCGGCGAAGACCCTCCCCTGCTCGACCATCGGCCGCATGTAGCGGTGGAAGAGGGTGAGCAGCAGGGTGCGGATGTGCGAGCCGTCGACGTCGGCGTCGGCCATGAAGATGACGCGGCCGTAGCGGGCCTGGTCGATGTCGAAGGTGCGGCCCGAACCGGCCCCTATCACCTGGATGATCGCGGCGCACTCGGCGTTCTTGAGCATGTCGCTCACCGAGGCCTTCTGCACGTTGAGGATCTTGCCGCGGATCGGCAGCAGCGCCTGGAACTCGGAGTTGCGGGCGAGCTTGGCGGTGCCGAGCGCGGAGTCCCCCTCGACGATGAACAGTTCGCTGCGGTCGACGTCGTCGCTGCGGCAGTCCGCCAGCTTGGCGGGCAGCGAGCTGGTCTCCAGCGCCGTCTTCCGGCGCTGGGCCTCCTTGTGCTGACGGGCGGCGACGCGGGTGCGGGCGGCCGCGACGACCTTCTCGAGCACGGCCCGCGCCTGCAGCTTCTCGTCCTTCTTGGCCGAGGTGAGGAAGGCCTTGAGCTCCTTGGCGACGACGGCCGCGACGATCCGGTTGGCCGCCGAGGTGCCGAGCACCTCCTTGGTCTGGCCCTCGAACTGCGGCTCGGCGAGCCGGACGGTGACGACGGCGGTGAGGCCCTCGGTGGCGTCGTCCTTGGTGATGTCGTCCTCGGCGACGCGCAGCAGCTTGCTCGCCCGCAGCGCCTCGTTGACGGTCTTGGCCAGCGAGCGTTCGAAGCCGGTGACGTGGGTGCCGCCCTTGGGGGTGGCGATGATGTTGACGAAGGAGCGCAGGGTGGTGTCGTATCCGGCGCCCCAGCGCAGCGCGATGTCCACGCCGAGGTGGCGGGTGACCTCGGTGGGCGTCATGTGGCCGAGCTCGTCCAGGACCGGCACGGTCTCCTTGAAGGTGCCCTCCCCGCGCAGCCGCAGCACGTCGCAGACCGGCTTGTCGGGCGCCAGGAACTCGCAGAACTCGGCGATGCCGCCGTCGTAGCGGAAGACCGTTTCCTCGATCTGCTCGCTCTCGGTGAGCCGTTCGTCACGCACGACGATGGTCAGGCCGGGGACGAGGAAGGCGGTCTGGCGGGCGCGGCTGTGCAGCGTCTCCAGCGAGAGCTTGGCGTCCTTGAGGAAGATCTGCCGGTCCGCCCAGTAGCGGATCCGGGTGCCGGTCCGGGTCTTCGGCACCTTGCGGACCTTGGTCAGGCCGTTGGCGGGCTCGAAGGGAGCGTCCGGGCTGGTCTCGGTGAAGATGCCGGGGGTGCCGCGGCGGAAGCTGATCGCGTGGGTGTGGCCGCTGCGGTCGACCTCGACGTCCAGCCGGGCGGAGAGCGCGTTGACGACCGAGGCGCCGACGCCGTGCAGACCGCCGGAGGCCGCGTAGGAGCCGCCGCCGAACTTTCCGCCGGCGTGCAGCTTGGTCATCACGACCTCGACGCCGGACAGGCCGGTCTTGGGCTCGACGTCCACCGGGATGCCGCGCCCGTTGTCCCGCACCTCGACCGAGGCGTCCGGGTGCAGCACGACCTCGATGCGGTCGCAGTAGCCGCCGAGCGCCTCGTCGACGGAGTTGTCGATGATCTCCCAGAGGCAGTGCATCAGGCCGCGGCTGTCGGTCGAACCGATGTACATGCCGGGGCGCTTGCGGACCGCCTCCAGCCCCTCCAGGACGAGCAGGTGCCGCGCGGTGTAGTTGGAACCGTCGTCGCCGGCCAGCAGCGCGGACGGCACGGTCGTTTCGGCACTCACGCGGCACTCTCCTCGGTGAAGTCTGTCTCATCGGTCACTTCCGGACGGATCCGGATCAAACGCCAGTGCAGCACGCCGCACCGACAGCCGTCGCCCTGCGTGCTCGCACCCCTCCGCCGGGTGCGCAGCACGAGGGGCAGGTCCCGCGCAGCTTGTACGCGCTGCGCGAACAAGCACCGCGCCCGGGTGCGGGCCCCGGGGGCACCATCTCCTCCCGGTAGCACCGGTCCTGGCGGATCGTGGGGCCCGGCGCAGGCTCCGGAACTGCCGTTATGCAGGCTACCGGGGCCCGGGACGGGGCTTATGCTCCAACCTGGCAGAGGATTATGCTACGCGGACCTCGAACCCGATCCCGATCGGGCGTTCGAGCCGGGGGCGGATCCCGGGATTCGGCACGCATGAACCACCGGCGCCCGGGGCACGTCCTCATCAACACAGCAGAATCCTCAGAGAAGAAAAGCCACGAGCGGGAACGTTTTCGGCCTGGTTGGATGTTGACCCTGGTACGACAGCTCGTCGAGCTAGAGAAGAGGCGACGTGACTACTGTTCTGACACCTGCGAGCCCGCTGACCGCGGCTGACCGCTGCGACCGCTGCGGCGCCCAGGCCTACCTGCGCGTCGTACTCGCCAGCGGCGGAGAGCTCCTCTTCTGCGCCCACCACGGCCGGAAGTTCGAACCCGAGCTCAAGAAGATCGCCGTGGAGATACAGGACGAGAGCGGCCGGCTCACCAGCACCACCGCGACGGCCGCCGACGACGAGCGCTGATCCCGGGCGCCACCACCAGCGTCGAGCTGTGTCCGGTCGCGCACCGGGCGCGACCGGGGAGCCGGGCGACCAGCCCCTTCGAGGGCCGGTCGCCCGGCTTCGTCGTTCTCCGGACGGTTCCCCCGCGTTCGGCCGGGCCGGCCGCAGCGGCCCCGACGCGGCGTCAGGACGCGACCGCGGCACCACGGAGCGCGACGCTCACGGCGGGTGCTCCCGCCCTCACAGCACCGAGCGCACCGCGTCCGCGACCGAGGACACCCGCGTGTAGACGCCCGGGTGCGCCGCCTCGGCGCACCCCGTCCCCCAGGACACCAGGCCGACCAGGCGGCCGCCGACGATCAGCGGACCACCGCTGTCGCCCTGGCAGGCGTCCTTGCCGCCCTTCTCCTCGCCCGCGCAGACCATGCCCCGGGCGTCGAACTTGCCGTCCTGCCCGCCCGGGTAGGCGTGCGCACAGGTCTGGTCCGGGATCATCGACACGTCCACCCCGCGCAGCACGGGCGAGTAGTCCCCACGCCCGCTGGTGTCGCCCCAGCCGTACACCTGCGCCGTGTTCCCGGCCGCGTACGGCGCCGTCTCGCCCTGCCCGACCAGCTCGACCACCGGCCGAGAGCCCTGGGACTCACCGAGGGTGAGCACCGCGACGTCGTTCATGTTGGCGGCGAAGGAGTAGTCGGGGTGGATCCAGACCGACCGCACCGCCACCTCCCGGCCGGAGGTACCGCGCATGTCGTCCCGGCCGACGATCACCCTGAGGCCCGGCCGGTCCACTCGACCCTTGGCCTCGTCGTAGAAGCAGTGCGCGGCCGTGACCACCTTGGTCGGGCTGACCAGCGCGCCCCCGCAGAACTGGCCGGACCGGCCGCTGCCGAACTGCTGGCGGCTGGCGAGTGCCACGATCCACGGGTGGTCGGCGGTGCTCACGGCGCTGCCGCCGACCACCCGGCGCTGCGCCGCGGCCGGCGCCGCCGTCCCGAAGGCGACCAGCGGAACGGGTGCGGCGGCGAGCAGCGCCAGGACGGCGGCCCGGCGGCGGCGGTTCGCCCGGGCGACGGCCGGGTCCGTCCGGGACTCGGCGGGGATCGGCAGGTCAGTGCGGTCCGGGTCGGTCGGCACCGTGACTCCAGAAGGCTCGGCAGCAGGCAACCGGCACAGCGTAGGTGATCGGCTACACTGCGCGACCACTTCCCGCCGCGCCGCCACCCGGACGAGCGACAACCGCCACCCGGACGCTGACGCGCCCGGGCCCGAACAGCCGCGAAGGCCCGGAGCCGTACGGCTCCGGGCCTTCGCCACGACGATCGCTGTCGATCAGTCCAGGTAGTCGCGCAGCACCTGGGAACGCGACGGGTGCCGCAGCTTCGACATGGTCTTCGACTCGATCTGGCGGATGCGCTCACGGGTGACCCCGTACACCTTGCCGATCTCGTCGAGCGTCTTCGGCTGGCCGTCGGTCAGGCCGAAGCGCATCGAGACCACGCCCGCCTCGCGCTCGGACAGGGTGTCCAGCACGGAGTGCAGCTGCTCCTGGAGCAGGGTGAAGGAGACCGCGTCGGCCGGGACGACCGCCTCGGAGTCCTCGATCAGGTCACCGAACTCGCTGTCGCCGTCCTCGCCCAGCGGGGTGTGCAGCGAGATCGGCTCGCGACCGTACTTCTGGACCTCGATGACCTTCTCGGGGGTCATGTCGAGTTCCTTGGCCAGCTCCTCCGGGGTGGGCTCGCGGCCCAGGTCCTGGAGCATCTGGCGCTGGACACGGGCCAGCTTGTTGATTACCTCGACCATGTGCACCGGGATGCGGATGGTGCGGGCCTGGTCGGCCATGGCGCGGGTGATCGCCTGACGGATCCACCAGGTGGCGTAGGTCGAGAACTTGTAGCCCTTGGTGTAGTCGAACTTCTCGACCGCGCGGATCAGACCCAGGTTGCCCTCCTGGATCAGGTCCAGGAAGAGCATGCCGCGGCCGGTGTAGCGCTTGGCCAGCGAGACCACCAGGCGGAGGTTGGCCTCCAGCAGGTGGTTCTTGGCCCGGCGGCCGTCCTCGGCGATGATCTCCAGCTCGCGCTTGAGCTTGGGGGCGAGCTTGTCGGCGGCCGAGAGCTTGTCCTCGGCGAACAGGCCGGCCTCGATGCGCTTGGCGAGCTCGACCTCCTGCTCGGCGTTGAGCAGCGGGACCTTGCCGATCTGCTTCAGGTAGTCCTTGACCGGGTCGGCGGTGGCACCGGCGACGGCGACCTGCTGGGCCGGCGCGTCGTCCTCGTCGTCGTCGGAGAGGACGAAGCCCTCCGACTCCTCCTCCGGGCCCTCGGCCTCGGCCTTGTCGCCCGGCAGCGCCACGTCCTCGAGCAGCTCCTCCTCGCCGAGCAGCTCCTCCTCGCCGCCCTTGGCGGCCTTGGCGGTGGCGGTCTTCTTGGCGGCGGCCTTCTTGGCGGGCGCGGCGGTCTTCTTGGCCGCGGCCTTCTTGGCCGGGGCGGCCTTCTTCGCCGCGACCGCCTTCACCTCGGTGACGACGGCGGCCGTCTCCTCGACGGTGATCTCGGCGGAGACGGTGGGAGCCGGGGCCGCGGCGGCGGCCGCGACGGCCGGAGCCGCGACGGGGGCGCCCGGGGCGATCCGCACGGGCGGCTTGGTCGGGGCCGACGGGGCGGCCGGGGTCCGGGTGGTGACAGCCTTGGTGGCGGTGCGCTTGGCGGGGCTCTTGGCAGCAACGCTCTTGCGCTTGGCGCCGGCCGGTTCGGCCGCGCTGACCATGAGGTCCACCCCCTCCTCAATCAGCACCTGGTTGAGGCTGCGCATGACGTTCTTCCACTTGGTGACCGGGATCTGGTCCGCCTCGAACGCCTGGCGCACGTCGTCACCGGCGATCTGCCCCTGGGCCTTGCCCCGCTCGATGAGCGCCAGCAGAGCCGCGGACTCGGCGATCTCGGGGGGAAGCGAACGGGATGTGCTGGCCGACACGAACAACCTCTCGGACGATGAGTGGACTCGAACCCGTACCGGCCGCCCGAGAGGGCGGGGAAAGAGATCGCGCGTCGGGCGCGCGGTGTCGATTCCGACCGACTCGGGCTTGAGGACTGGGTTTGCAGGACGGCAGCAGCGCCGCGGACCAACACAGCATTCTGACATGTTGGAGTATTCCGGAGCTGCTCCCGCTCAGGACACATCGCTGCTACTCGTCAAGTGTTACGCATGGCGTTCGTGTCGCGGGTCACACCACTCGGCGCCCGCGGCCACGGGCCGGATTCCATCATCGCGCAGTGGCGGGCAGGTCGTTGTCATGATCAGGGCATCCGTCGGAGCCGGCGCGCCCGCTCCCCCGGCGGACCGTCCGCATGCGGAGGCCCCCCGGCTGCGCCGCGCGGTGCGGCCGGAGGGCCCGGGCGGAGCGGGCCACCTGGACCCGGCGCCTCCGCTCGTCGGAGAACAGCCCGCTCAGTGCTCCCGGGGAGCGGGGACGGAGGGCTCGATCTCGGGGTGGACGGTGAGCAGCGCCCGCATCGCGACCTCGCCCGCGGCGCCGTCGCCGGCTCCCAGGGCGTCGACCAGCCGGGCGTGCAGGCTGACGGAGGACTCGGAGGGCCGCTCGCAGGAGATCGCCGGGCCGCCCGAGACCTGCAGGGCGCAGGCGACGATCCCGGACAGGTGCTCCAGCATCCGGTTGCCGGCCATCTGCAGGACCAGGCCGTGCAGCTCGACGTCCGCCCGGGTGTAGGTGGAGAGGTCGGCCTGGGCGGCGGCGTGGCCCATGATCTCGACCAGCTCGACCAGCCGCTGCTGGACGTCCTCCCGGCCGTGACCGGCGGCCAGCCGGGCGGCCAGCGGCTCGATCGCCCAGCGGAGCTCGAACAGCTCCCGGCGCTGCTCGTCGCGCTGCGGGCCGAAGGCGCGCCACTCGATGATGTCCGGGTCCAGCAGGTTCCAGTCGCCGACCGGGCGGACCCGGGTCCCGACGTTCGGCCGGGCGCTGACCAGGCCCTTGGCCTCCAGCACGCGCAGCGACTCGCGGACGACGGTCCGGGAGACCTCGAAGCGCTGGCCGATCTCCTCCGGCACCAGCGGACGGTCGGCGCCGAGGTCGCCGGAGACGATCATCTGGCCGAGCTGCTGGACCAGCTGGCCGTGCAGGCCGCGGCCGCGGCTGCTGGTGGTCTTGCGGCCGACCCGGCCGATGTCGGACTCGGCGCCCTCCCAGCGGGGCGCGGGCGGGGTCGGCCGGTCGGCGTACGAGAAGCGGTCCAGATCGCCGGAACCGTGGATGGGCCCATCGGCGGAACGGGCGGGGGTCATGGGGGGGTGCGCAAGGGTACTCACGCCTCCTTTGTCGGCGATCGGCAGGCGCGGCTTGAGAATTCTCGTGAAAAGCACACGAAAGGGTGATCGACCGTGACTGGATAATTGACTTCTTATCAGGAAGAACCGCTCATTACGGTCACTGCTGGTCGATCTTGGTACTTCGGGCAGCGCCTGCCCCGACCGCCCGCCGCGGCGGGCCCTACAGCGTCCGGCGGCGGGCCTGGACGAGCAGGGCGGCGAGCAGCAGGACGGCCGCGGGGGCCGCGACCGCCGCGAGCAGCACCGGGTCCGTCAGCGCCACGCTCCCGGCCGCCGCCCCGTGCGCTCCGCCGTACACCCAGCCGTAGGCCCACTCGATGCCGGACTGGAACGGCAGCAGTTCGGCCGCGCGCACCGGCCACGGTCGGCCGGTCCGGCGCAGCAGCAGGGCGACACCGGACTCCAGCACCGGCGGCAGCGCGCACAGCAGCAGCACCCCGGCCGCGGCGCTGCGGGTCAGCGCGGCGGTCAGCACCCCGGTCCAGGCGGCCACGACCGTCAGCAGGACGAACGCCAGCAGGGCGGCCGGCACCCCGTGGCCGGCCACCAGCCCGAGCGGGGCGAAGCCGCCCGGCAGGTCGGACAGCCCGGACAGCCCGGCGCCGGTCACCGCCGCCGAGACCCGGGCCGACAGCGCGGCGGGCTCCGCCCAGGCCGCGACCGTCACCCCGTGCGGCAGCGCGAGGTGCACGGCCGCCGTGTCCAGCACCAGGGTGGCCAGCGCCAGCAGCGCCCCGACCGGGCCGACCACCAGCAGCTTGGCCAGCAGCAACCGCACCCGGCGCGGGTAGGACACCAGCGAGGCCGGCAACCCGGGGTGGCGCACCTCGTGGCCGTAGGAGAGCGCGCCCAGCACGCCGGCGCCGAGGGCGGCGAACGGCAGCGGGATGAGCGGGACGGCGGCGGTCAGCAGCCGTACCCCGGCGGCGGCGCCCAGCGGGCCGTCCGGGGTCTGGCTCGCCAGGACGGCGGCCACCGTCGCGTCGCCGAGCAGGACGGCGGCCAGCAGCAGCAAGGTGGAACGCAGGCCGCGCAGCCGGCGCAGCTCGTAGGCCAGGTCACGCACGGTTCACTCGCTCCGGTGGTCGTCGGGGGTGGCGGGGGCCGGGGCGGCGGTCGCGCCCGAGGTGAGGCGGCGGAGGCGGACGGTGTCGTCGGTGAGCAGGTCGGCGGTCTCCCGGCGGCCCGGGGGTTCGGGCCGGAGCGACTCCGCCGCCGGGGCCGGGTCGTCGCGGAACAGCCGGTCGACGGCGACGGTGGGCGCCGGCTCGGCGGGCCCGGCGTGCTCGGCGGGCCCGGCGGTCCCGGCGCGCTCGCCGGTCGGGCCGGATCGGGCGGAGCCGGCCCCGCGTGTGGGCGCGGCCAGGACGGGGAGGGGCGCCGCGACCACGGCGACGGGCAGGGCACGGGTCGGCAGGGACGCGTCGTCCTGGGGGCGTGGCACCCGGCGCTGCCGGGTGGTGACTTCGGAGTCGGGATCGACGGCCGGCTCACCGCTGGCCGAGTCGGCGGGTTCGACGACGGGTTCCGTGGTGGAGGGTTCCGTGGCAGCGGGTTCCACGGCGGAGGGTTCCGCGGCAGCGGGGCGGGCGGGCCCGGGGACATGGGGGGAGACCGTTCCGGTGTCCGCTTCGGCGCTCGGTGCGGGGCCCGGTCCGGCGTCCGCCACCGGGCGGAGCAGCAGCCCGCCGGAGCGGCCCGAGGGGGTCGGCAGAACGGCCCGGGGTACCGGCTGCTCGACCACCCGGTCGGCCAGTTCGTGCAGCAGGATCCCGTGCCGGTACGCGAGTTCGCCGATCTCGGTGCGGTCGATCCCGGCCACCGCGAGGCCCACGTTGCCGTCCCGGCGGACCTCGGCGCCCTGAGCGACCAGCAGGTCCGCCAGCCGCGCCATCTGCGGCCCCCGGACGGCGACTTCGGGGCTGAGCCTGGTCCGGCGGAACTCCGCGACCGGCTGGTCGGCCACCAGTCGGCCGCGGTCCAGGGTGACGACCCGGTCCGCGAGCTGCGAGGCCTCCTGCGGGGTGCGGGCGGTCACCAGCACCGTGCCCCCGGCGACCCCGAACGAACGCAGGAAGGAGTGGAACCACTCGACGTTGCGCGGCGACAGCCCCTCGGTCGGCGCGTCCAGCAGCAGCGTGCCAGGGTCGCCGAGCAGGGCGGCGGCCAGCGCCAGCCGACGGTGCATGCCGGGTGAGAAGGTGCGCAGCCGCTGCTCGGCGACGGGTGCCAACCGGGTCTGCTCCAGCAGTTCGTCGGCCCGCCGGGTCGGCACGCCCACGGCTGCGGCGAGCATCCGCAGATGGCCGCGCGCCCTGCGGCCCGGGTGCCCGGCCGCGCCCTCGCCCGGGCCCGGGAGCAGCACGCCGACCTCGCGCTCGGGACGGCGCAGCCGGCGGTACGGGCGCCCGCCGAAGAGTGTGACGCCCTGGCCGCGTTCGAGGTCGACCATCAGCCGCAGCGCGGTGGACTTGCCCGCGCCCTCGGCGCCGAGCAGCACGGTCACCATGCCCGGCCGGGCGTCGAAGGTGAGGTCCAGTAGCGCGGGCGGGGCGCCCTTGCGGTAGACCCTGGTCAGTCCGGTGATCTGGATCATCGCTGGCTGCTCCCGTGCCCTCGGCCGACCTGCTCGACGCGGAGCGCCCCTGTCGGGCGGGCCTGCGCCCGGACGGCTCCGCGCCAGCACATTAGGGGGCGGTGAGGGCTATTCCGGGCATTGCGGGAACGGCGCGGGCCCGCCTGCTGCCCACCTCACCCGATCAGGGGACAATCCGATCCTGCGATTCACGGGACCGGCCGTTCCGGGGCGGTGAGCACAGCCCCCGGCGCGCTACGGCCGCCGCGATCAAGCGGGCGGCCGGGGCAGCGGCGGGAGCCCTCGCCTCGGCGTACCGCCCGGAACCCGTCGGCTGCGGCCCGGCCCTCGACCGCACGCTGCCCCGGCCGCTCGTGCTCGGCCGCCGGCCGCTCCTGCCCGGCGGCGACCGACTCGGGCGCGGTCGGCTCCTTCTCCGTGGCGGTGGTGGTCGCGTCGAGGCTCCGATGGTCGGCGGCCAGAGCCTCGACGAGGAGTGTGCGGTGCGCGCGGTCTTTGCGGGCCGTCACGGGGCTCCTGCGGGCCGGAAGGGATCGGCCCGGCGGCCGAAGCGTCCACCGGCACTCTGCGCCGCCCCCGCCGCCGGTCCGTTCGGCCGCGCGAGGCGGGCGACGCCACGCGGCGCGCGGCAGCGCCGTGCGAGTGCGGCGCGCCGGGTGCGACCCCGGGCCCGTCCGGCGGGGTCTCAGGACTCCGGGCGGAGCATCGGCGGGTTGAGGACGGTCGCGCCTCCGGCGGTGAACAGCTGCGCCGGGCGGCCACCCTGACGGGTCGTCGTGCCGCCGGAGGGCAGCAGGAAGCCCGGGGTGCCGGTGACCTTGCGGTGGAAGTTCCGCGGGTCCAGCACCACGCCCCAGACCGCCTCGTAGACCCGGCGCAGCTCGCCGACGGTGAACTCGGTCGGACAGAAGGCGGTCGCGAGGGAGGAGTACTCGATCTTGGACCGGGCGCGCTCCACACCGTCGGCGAGGATCAGACCGTGGTCGAAGGCGAGCGGGACGCCGTCGGCCGGGTTGTCGCCGAGGAGTTCGCCGACCGGCGCCCAGCGGGCGCTGCTGGCGTCGCCGCCGGCCCGGGGGGTCGGCAGATCGGGGGCGAGCACCAGGTAGGCGACGCTGACCACCCGCATCCGGGGGTCGCGCTGGGGATGGCCGTAGGTGGCGAGCTGCTCCAGGTGCGCTCCGGCCGCGCCGGGGCCGACCGCCTCGTGGCCGGGCGCCGAGTGCGCGCGCAGGCCGGTCTCCTCGGCCAGCTCACGGGAGGCGGCCTCGGCCAGTCCCTCGTCCGGGCGGACGAACCCCCCGGGCAGGGCCCAATACCCCTGGAACGGCGGCTCGCCCCGTCTGACCAGGAGGGCGCAGAGCGAGTGGTCGCGCACCGTCAGCACCACCAGGTCAACCGTGACGGCGAACGGCGGGAAGGCGGACGGATCGTAACGCGACATGGCGACGATCATAGTCGTCTCTCTGACGATAAGCACAGGCCTTGCGCAGGGGCGGGCGCGAGCCCGGTGACCCGCCCGCCCGGCACGGTTCGCGCACGGGCGGGCCCGGGGCCCGGGCCCCCTGCCGTCGGCGGGGGTGCCGCCGGCGCGGCGGGGGTGCCACCAGACCGGCGGGGGTGCCACCAGACCGGCGGGGGTGCCACCAGAGCCGCGGGGCCGCGCGACCGCCTCAGCGGGCGACGAGCTGCAGGTCCGCGGACGCCTCCTCCACCATCGCCACGCCGATCCGGCTCACCCGGACGGAGAAGGGCTCGCCCGCCACCCGCAGTCCGGTCAGCTCCAGCTCGCCGAGCGGGGCGGTGCTGGCCGGACGGACCAGGACCCGGCCCCCCGGGACATCGGGCCGGACCCCGGCCAGGGCGAACACCGCGTGCGCGGCGCCGGCCGCCGAGACCGCCGCCGGGCGGCAGGCGGCCGGGTGCGGCACCGGCGGACAGCCGGGGGTGCGCTGCTCCCCCGCGTACATCTCCGGCAGCCGTCCCTCGAAGTGGGCGGCCGCGGCGAGCAGGCCCTCCAGCAGGGTGCCGGCTTCGTTCTCGTGACCGGCGTCGGCCAGACCGGCGATCGCCAGCGCGGTCTCCTGGACCCGTACGGCGCCGCCGCGGTGGCCCAGCGGGTTGAAGCGGGCGGACTTCGCGCTGAGGGTGCGCAGGCCCCATCCGCTGTCCAGCTCCGGCGCGACCAGGCGCTGGGCGAGCAGCCTGGTCTGCTCGCGGTCCAGCAGGCTCTCGTGCCGCTCGCCGTCGGCGGCGAGCCCGGTGTCCAGCAGGTGCACCAGGGAGGAGGCGACGGCGGGCAGCGGCTGGCCGCCCGGGGCGAGCCCCGCCGCGGGGCGGCCGCCGGAGAGGTCGTCGATCCAGAACCGCTCGCGGAAGCGTCCGCGCAGTCCGGCCGCCCAGCTCCGCCAGCCCTCGGCGCCCGGGCGGCCGAAGGCCTCCAGCAGCTCGGCGCCGTGCAGCGCGGCGCGGTGGGCCTGCGCCTGGACCTCCGCCCGGGCGGCGACCGGGTGCGCGGCGCGCTCCTCGACGGGGCGGCTCAGGTCGGTGACGAAGCCGTCCACCAGGCCGTCGCGCAGGGCGGCCAGGGCGCGCTCGGCGGCCGGGAGCAGTTCGGCGACCTCCGAGCGCGGCAGGCCCCAGCGCCACGATTCGGCCAGCACGGTGACGAACAGCAGGGTGGCCTCGGTCGCGGTGCAGGTGGGCGGCAGTTCCGGGCCTCCGTGTCGCAGGGCCCCCGGCAGCAGGCCCTCGGTGCGGCCCGGGGCGGCGGTGAGCTGCTGACGGCGGGCCAGCGCCCGGAGGGTGCCGGCGGCCAGCCGGGTGCCGAGCGGCAGGGTCAGCCGGGCCGCCCAGAGCGCGTCGGCCGGGGCGAGGCCGAAGCGCCAGGGCGCTCCGGACGCCGGGTAAAGGTCGGTCGGGCGGTCCGGATCGGCGAACAGCAGGGCGCCGAGGGCGTCCAGGGAGCGGGAGACCAGCGGGGCGGCCCGGGAGTCGTCGCTGCGGACCTCCGGCTCGGACCAGGGCAGCGGGACGCCGGTGCCGCGGCCGCCGGGCGGGCGCGGGCCGGTGGCGGTGCCCTCCAACTCGGTGCGCAGCTCGACCGACCAGCGGGCGCCGGGCTGCACCTCCAGGTCCCAGCGGAGCACCCCGGCGCCGGCCAGCACGGCGTGCGGGGAGGGCTTGGCACTCACCACGGCGCTGTGCACGGGGCCCGTCCAGCGCAGCCCGGCGGACTGCACCTGGCCCGGCAGGTCCGGCGGGCGGTGTCCGGCGGCGATCTCGGCGACCGGGCCGAGGTCGGTGCCGACGGCGATCTCCAGCGGTAGCCGGGCCGGCCGCACGCCGGTGTTGCGCACGACCACGGTCTCGACGCCGTCCGCGTGGCGCAGCCGCTCGACGGTGAGCGCCGGGTCCGGGTCGAGGTCGCCGGGGAGGCGGACGGCGCCGAGGAAGCGGGCCTGGGCGGTGCTGATCAGGGCGCCCTGGAGCGGGAGCGGCTCCATGCCGCCGAGCCGCAGCTCCATCCGGGCGAGCGCCCGGACGCCGTTGCGGTAGAAGCCGTGCAGACCGTGGCCGCGCAGCTGGCCGTCGGGGCCGGAAGCGGCCATCGCCGGGGCGTTGACGCAGATCACCGCGTGGTGGACGGCGGGCGGCTGCGGGCGCGGCGGGACCGCGGGGCGCCCCGGGCCGGCGGGGGCGCCCCCCGGGCCGGTCGGCGGGACCTGGTCGGGACGCCCGACCGGTCTCGGCGCGCCGAGCACGCTCTCGGCCGGCATGGCCTGTGGTGGCCTCATGGCGGTCACCGGACTCTCCTCCCCTCGGCGGTCCGGTGGCCTGGTCTGGCCGGTGGGCCGCGAGCATGCTCGATCGCGTGCTGATGGTGCCGGGCCGGCGGGGTGCCCCGTCGGCGGGTGTGCCGTGTCTGGCCGTACCCGGTGCCGGGTCGTGCCAAGCGGTGCCCGGCACCGGTCCGGTACCGCCTCCGCGCCTTCGCGCCGGGCCCTCCGCGCCGCCCGGTACGCCCCGTCAGGCCCGGTGCCCCGGCCCGCCGGTACCGCCCGCACTCCGCGGCCCTCGCCCGGCGCGCCGGCCGGGCCGAGCGGCGACCGGGCTCCGGCGCCGCATCCGGCCGAACGCCGTCGGCACCCGGGGTCGGCGGGTACCGTGCCGCCGGTCGGACTCCGCCCGGGCGCAGGGCCCCCGGGGTGAACGCCGCGCACGGCCGCCAGGTCACGGCCCGGCGCTCCGCCGCCGGTCGGAACCGGCCCCGCCGGGAGGTCGCGCCGCCTCCGCCGCGGCGCCCGCCGCGGGCTCTTCGTCGTCTGCGGCCGAAGCCCGGCTCCGCGCCTGCCGGGCCGTCCGCCGACGCGGCTCGCGGGGGCTCCGGCCGGTGTCCGCCGCCCGACCCCGCGGCCGGTGGCGGTCGAACCGGCGCTCGACCGCCGCCAGGATACGGTGCGGGGGTCGCGCCCCCGCACCCGGTGACCCCGTGAGCCGCGACGCCAGTGCTGTGACCAGCAGAGACCGAGGAGTTGCATGTCCACCATCAGCCGGCTGCCCGGGATTGCCGCCACCGACCACGTGTTCCAGGTCCCCCTCGACCACGCCGCCCCGCAGGGCGAGCAGATCGAGGTGTACGCCCGCGAGGTGGTGGCCGCCGGCCGCGAACGGGACGACCTGCCCTGGCTGCTCTTCCTCCAGGGCGGACCCGGCGGCAAGGCCGCCCGTCCGCTCGGCCGGGACTCCTGGCTGGACCGCGCGCTGGACGACTACCGGGTGCTCCTGCTCGACCAACGCGGCACCGGGCGCTCCACGCCCGCCAACCGGCAGACCCTCGCCCGCCGGGGCGGCGCGCGCGAACAGGCGGACTACCTGGCCCACTTCCGCGCGGACTCGATCGTCCGGGACGCCGAGCTGATCCGCACCCGGCTGCTCGGCGCCGACCAGCCCTGGAGCGTGCTCGGCCAGAGCTTCGGCGGCTTCTGCACCCTCACCTACCTCTCCGTCGCCCCCGAGGGCCTGACCGAGGCCTTCATCACCGGTGGCCTGGCCGGCCTCGGCAGCTCCGCGGACGACGTCTACCGCGCCGCCTACCCGCGCGTGGTCCGCAAGAACGAGGACCACTACGCCCGGTACCCGCAGGACGTCGAGGCGGTGCGGCGGATCGCCGCCCACCTCGCGGACTCCCCCGCGACCCTGCCGGACGGCGGGGTACTCACCGTCGAGGCGTTCCAGGCCCTCGGTCTGCTGCTCGGCGGCGGCAGCGGCTCCGGCACCCTGCACTACCTGCTGGAGGAGGCCTGGGTGGAGGGGGCGGCCGGGCCCGAGCTCTCCGACACCTTCCTGGCCGGCGCCCAGGCCCAGCTCTCCTTCGCGGGCAACCCGCTGTACGCGGTGCTGCACGAGTCGATCTACGGCCAGCGGTCGGCGGACCAGGGCGGCACCGCCTGGTCGGCCGAGCGGCTCCGCAAGGAGTTCCCGCAGTTCGACGCCCGGGCCGCGCTGGAGTCCGACGCACCGGTGCTGTTCACCGGGGAGATGATCTACCCCTGGATGTTCGACACCGACCCGGCGCTGCGCCCGCTGAAGGAGACCGCGGAGCTGCTCGCCGCCCGTACCGACTGGCCCGACCTGTACGACCGGGCGCGGCTGGCCGCCAACAGCGTGCCGGTCGTGGCGGCGGTGTACCACGACGACATGTACGTGGACACCGCCGACTCGCTGGAGACCGCGCGCGCGGTGCGCGGCCTGCGGACCTGGATCACCAACGAGTGGGAGCACGACGGCCTGCGGGTGAGCGGCCGCGCGGTGCTGGACCGCCTGATCGCGATGGCGCACGGCGAGGCGTAGCGGCCGACGGACCGGCGCGGCGGCGGGTGGCTCAGTGGGCACGACGGCCTCCCCTCGCCACCCGCCGGACCCCACGGCACCGCTGCGCGCCGCTCCCGGGGCGAGCCGTGGCGGGAGCGCACGCCGCTCGGCCGAGCCGCGGGCTCCGGGCCGCCGCCCGCTCCCCGGCCGAGCGGGCGCTCCCGGACATCGGGGGCCGCTCCGCCCGGGGCCGGCCGGGCGCGGTCAGCAGGGCGACCGGACCGGGCGCACCCGCGCCGGGGGCGGGCCCGCCGGGGCCGGCCGGGCCGGGATCGGACGGTGCCTGCGCGGGCGCCGTGCGCGTGCCCTTCCGGCGGCCGCCCCGGCGCCGTCGGCGCGCGCCGGAGGAGCGGCCGGAGCGTTCGTCGGCGGCCTCGCCCGCCGGGGGGAGGGGCGGCGCAGCCGCGGCGGGCGGCGGGTCGGCGGGCTGCGCCCCCTCGGCGGGCGGATCGTCGGCGGGCGGAGGGTCGCCGACCGGGGCCGGCGCGGGCGGTCGCTGTTCGCGCCGTCGCCGCTGGGCGTCCACGGCGGCCAGCAGCGCCGCGGGCGTCATGCCGTCGTTGAGCGACTCGTGGAGCAGCTCGGCCAGCAGGTAGTCCGGGGCGAGGCTCAGGACGTGGCCGAGCACGACCCGGGCCGTCGCCGTGTCCCCGGCGACCCAGGAGGCCCAGGCGAGCAGGGTGAGCGGGGCCACCGCGCAGCTCTCGTACGGCGGGACGGCGCGGCGGGCGAGGAAGCGCCAGAGCCGCTCGGCGGGAGCCAGCTCGGCGGGCCTGACGTACTCGACGCCGCGGTCCCGGACGGTCCGGTCCCGCAGGGCGAACAGCAGCCGGGCCGTCCGGTCCGGGTCGAGCTCCCGGACGCCGGCCGCGAACTCGGCGACCGCCTGGTCGAGCAGCCCGATGCCCTGCTCGCGGGATAGGGCGCCCGCGGCCGACTCGGCGTGTGCCAGCGCCCCGCGCTGGACGGCGTCCTCCGGCGGGCCGATCGGGACCAGCCCGCCGATGATCGCCTTCCGGCTGCCGCGCGGCACCAGGCCGGCCACCGTCGCGGCGGCCGCCGCCGGGCCCGGGTCGGGGCCGCGCCGCACCGGGTTGCCCGCCGGATCGCAGCACCCCGTGCCGCGGCAGAGGAAGGACCACCACCGGCCGCCCGAGACGCACAGCGACTCCTTGACGGCGACGCCCCGGCGCCCGAAGGCCGCCCTCAGGTCGTCGGCCAGCGGCCGCAGGCCGTCCACCACCGGCGGGGCGTGCGGTGCGCCGGGATCCTGGCAGAGGTAGAGGAGCACCTGGAGCGGACGGCCGCCGTGCCGCTCCGTGAGGGCCACCAGCAGGGCGGCCGTCTCCTCCGCGGCGGCCGGCCACTGGGCGGGCGAGTCCGGCAGGTCCGCCCGGATCACCCCGCCCTGGCGCAGGTCGGGGCCCTGCAGGCCGACCGCGACGATGCTGTCGTCGGGGTAGAACCCCAGCAGGTAGGGCAGCAGCTCGGCCATGTCGGCCGGACCGCGCATGACGACGGGCCGGTGCTCGGAGGCCGGGCCGAGGGACAGAATGACGTGTTCGTTGTTCATGGCGTTCATGACCGCAAGAGTGGACGCAATCCGCGAACGGCGCCGAAACCGATTTTTTTCTGTGGATAACTCCGCCTCCGACGCGCCACTCACTCATTCGGAGCAAGTGAAACCCCTTCCATGGAGTGGATTTTGAGCTCCGTTCAGCGGTACAGCAGATGAAATACATCCGGCCTTCTCCCTCGTCCCGACCCCGGGCATTCGCCGCTTGTCGGCGGCAGGGGGTTACATGGACGCCATGCAGCAGCCCGACACCCACACCACCGCCACCGCCGACCGCGCCGAGGTCCGGGCCCGGGCCGAGGCCGTCCTGCGCGAGCTCGCCGGCCCCGGCGCCGTCCTGCGCGAGGACCAGTGGACGGCCATCGAGGCCCTCGTGGTCGACCACCGCCGCGCCCTGGTCGTCCAGCGCACCGGCTGGGGGAAGTCCGCGGTCTACTTCATCGCCACCGCCCTGCTCCGGGCCCGCGGCGCCGGGCCCACGGTGATCGTCTCGCCGCTGCTCGCCCTGATGCGCAACCAGGTGGACTCGGCGGCCCGGGCCGGCATCCACGCGCGCACCATCAACTCCGCAAACACCGACGAGTGGGACGAGGTCCAGGCCGAGGTCGCCTCCGGAAAGGTCGACATCCTGCTGGTCAGCCCCGAGCGGCTGAACAACCCGGACTTCCGCGATCAGGTGCTGCCCAAGCTCGCCGCCTCCACCGGCCTGCTAGTGGTCGACGAGGCCCATTGCATCTCGGACTGGGGGCACGACTTCCGGCCCGACTACCGCCGGCTGCGCACCATGCTCGCCGAACTGTCGCCCGGGGTCCCGGTGCTGGCCACCACCGCCACCGCCAACGCCCGGGTCACCGCGGACGTCGCCGAGCAGCTCGGCACCGGCAGCTCCGACGAGCACGCGCTGGTGCTGCGCGGCCCGCTCGACCGGGAGAGCCTCACGCTGGGCGTGCTGGCGCTGCCCGACCCGGCGCACCGGCTCGCCTGGCTGGCCGACCACCTCGACCGGCTCCCCGGCTCGGGCATCGTCTACACCCTGACGGTGGCCGCGGCCGAGGAGGTGACGGCCTTCCTACGCGAGCGCGGTTTCCCGGTGGCCTCCTACTCCGGCCGCACCGAGGACGCCGAGCGCCGCACCGCCGAGGCCGACCTCCTGGCCAACCGGGTCAAGGCCCTGGTCGCCACCTCCGCGCTCGGCATGGGCTTCGACAAGCCGGACCTCGGCTTCGTCGTGCACCTCGGCTCGCCCAGCTCGCCGATCGCCTACTACCAGCAGGTCGGCCGGGCCGGGCGCGGCGTGGACCGGGCGGAGGTGCTGCTGCTGCCCGGGCGCGAGGACGAGGCGATCTGGCGCTACTTCGCCTCGCTGGCCTTCCCGCCGGAGGAGCAGGTGCGCCGCACCATCGACGCGCTGGCCGAGGCCGGCCGCCCGCTCTCCACCGCCGCCCTGGAGCCGCGGGTGGACCTGCGCCGGGCCCGGCTGGAGACCATGCTCAAGGTGCTGGACGTGGACGGCGCCGTCCGCCGGGTCAAGGGCGGCTGGACGGCCACCGGGCAGAGCTGGGCGTACGACACCGCCCGCTACGCCAAGGTCGCCGCCTCCCGGGAGGCGGAACAGCGGGCGATGCGCGACTACGCGGCGGCCACCGGCTGCCGGATGGAGTTCCTGCGCCGCCAGCTGGACGACGAGCAGGCCGCGCCGTGCGGGCGGTGCGACAACTGCGCGGGGCCGCTGCACACCCCGGACGTCTCCGCCGAGGCGCTGGCCGCCGCCCGGGCCGCGCTGGGGCGCCCGGGCGTGACCTTCGAGCCGCGCCGGCTCTGGCCCACCGGGATGGACGCGCTCGGGGTGCCGCTCAAGGGCCGGATCCCGGCCGGCGAGCAGGCCGGGACCGGCCGGGCGCTCGGCCGGCTGTCCGACATCGGCTGGGGCAACCGGCTGCGCACCCTGCTGGCCGAACAGGCACCGGACGTGCCGGTGCCCGGCGAGGCGGTGGACGCGCTGGTGGCGGTGCTCGCCGACTGGGCGCGCGGACCGGGCGGCTGGGCCGGGCCCGCGCCGACGGAGGGCAGCCGACTGGAGCGGCCGGTCGGCGTGGTGACCATGGCCTCCTCGTCCCGCCCCCAGCTGGTCGGCAGCCTCGGCGCGCGGATCGCCGAGATCGGCCGGCTGCCGCTGCTCGGCCGGATCGAGTACGCGGGCGGGCTCGCGCCGCACGGGGCCCGCAGCAACAGCGCCCAACGGCTGCACTCGCTGGCCGGAGCGCTGACCCTGCCGCCGGAGCTGGAGCAGGCGGTCGCGACCGCCGGAGGGCCGGTGCTGCTGGTGGACGACCTCGTCGACTCCGGCTGGACGGTCACCGTGGCCGCCCGGCTGCTGCGCCGGGCCGGGGCGAGCGCGGTGCTGCCGCTGGTGCTCGCCGTTCAGGGGTGACGGGAGGGAGCGGGCCGGCAGGACGGCGGCCTTCACTCGAATGGCCTAACGGAAAGGATCAAGCGAGGCGATTTCGATCACACGGCCCAGCCGATCGGAGAAAGGAGTGGCCAATGCGCCATTGACGACCCGCCCCGCGCTCCGCATGTCGCGGATCAAGGCCCGGCAGCGCTCAGGCGGCGCTCGGCCCGCGGTGGAACATATCCGGCAGACCATGGGCTTTCGGGTGGCGTTCATCATTTCATCGTTGCCGCTCCGCCCCCGATGCCCCGAGAATCGGGGGGTACCCGAAACTCGGTCCGCCGGACCAGCCCTTCGGCGTACTCAGGCACCCGGCTGCCCGCGGGTCAGGAAGGAGGATCGTGATCAACGGCTTCGACCGAGGTCAGAATCCCCTCTCCCGGAGTTCGGCACCCAGACGGGTACTGGACTTGGAGACCTGGACCGCCTCGGGGATCCCGTTGCTGCGCGACCCCCGCGAGTTCGTCCTGGAGCTGCACCAGCGCCACCTGCCCCAACCGGGCACGGTCGTGGTCGCCGTCCTGGACGCGCTCCACCACCTCGCCGCGTCGGCCTCCTTCACCCCCTGGCCGCACGACACCGACGGCTGGCAGCACCGCAACGCCCTGCTGTACAACCTGCGCCGGGTCGTGCCGCACGACCTGCGGCTGCCCGAGCCGACCCGCACGGCCGTGGTGCTGCGTTGCCGCGACGGCGCACCCGGCTGGACGGAGCAGGACGGCGCCTGGATGTGGGCGCTGCGGGACGCGGCCGCGCTGCACGGGCTGCGCTGCGGCGCGTACATCGGGCTCACCCCGGCGGGCTGGCAGGTCCTCGGAGACGGGCGGAGCGGGCGCAGTCCGCACGCGGGTTCATGGACCGACGGACCGGTGCACACCGTGACGGAGCTGCCGCCGCGCTCGGCACTCGGCGACGCGCAGCGGCCCCCGCAGTCCGAGCTGCCGTGGAGCCCGGCGCGGGTCACGGCGGCCGGGCCGACCCGCCGCACCGGCACGCGCTGAGTCCGTGCCGGGCCGCGCGGGCGGACGGCCGCCGGTCGGGCAGCCGGACGGACGCACGGCACGGCACGGCAGGACGTCACGCGCGGCAGGAAGTCCCGGCGCGGATGCCCTGGCACGGCACGGCACAGCAGGAAGCCACGGCACGGCGCTTCAGGACGTCACGGCGCGCACGTCACCGCACGAAGGTCCACGGCACGAAGGTCACGGCGCGGAGCGATGGCGCGGCGCCACCCTCCGCGAGGGCGGGCTCCCCGGACCGCCCGCCGCAGGACGGAGGTCGGGCCCGGCACCGTGCGGTACCGGGCCCGGAACGGAACGGCTGGGTCAGGCCTTGACCGGGCGGCCGGGTGCGGCGCCGGCCGCCCCCGCGGTCGCCGGGCCCGCGTCGCCGCAGACCACCAGCAGGGCGGTCGCACGGCCGAGCGCCTCGGTGTACGCCTCGGCGGCCCGGGCGGGCGTCCCGCCGTTGACCACCAGGACGACCACCTCGCGGCGGGCCGGACGGGTCAGCGCGGCGTCCGCGTAGAACACGTCCCCGCCGTCGGCGAGCTGCGCCCAGTAGCGCTCCTCGCCGAAGGAGAGCTCGTGCTGCTGCCAGGGGTGCGCCTCGCCGACCGTCAGCACCAGGATGTCGCCCGGGTTGCGGCCGGAGTCCAGCAGCAGGTCGACCGCGTCGTCGGCGCGCTCCAGCGCCTGGTGCGCGGCGGCCTCGATCCGCTGGACGTCCACCTGCGGCGCGGCGGGCGCCGGAATGCGCGGCGCCGGGCCGGGCTTGGGGATCAGCCCCGGCGGACCGGGCCGGGCGGCGCGCGGCGGGGCCGGGCGCGGCGGCGCCGGCCGGGGGCCGGGCACCGGAGCCGGGGCGGCGACGGTGGTGGGTGCGGTGGCGGGTGCGCCGCCGGTGGCAGGCGCGTGGAGGGCTTGTGCGTCCGACTCTCGGGGGAAGGGAACGCCGGGGCCCGGGAGGCTCTCGTGAATCTCCGGCTCCTCGGGGAAGACAGGCATACCCGGATATCTATCAAATGCCGGTCGGACGCGCACGGGCGCCCCACCCATTGGGCACCGAACTCCCGCCACCCCCACCCGGGGCAATTCCAGACGGACCGTCAGAAACCGAGCGTCAACTGTTCGTCAGCGGACCCCGGACCCCCGCCCGCGAGCGCCCGGACGTGCTTGAGGTGGCGCCACTTCGGCAGACCGTCCATGTACGCCCAGGAGACGCGGTGGTGCTCGGTGGGGCCGAGTTCCTCCAGTGCGGCGCGGTGCACCGGGGAGGGGTAGCCGGCGTTGTCGGCGAAGCCGTAGTCGGGGCACCCCTCGCCCACGTCGGCCATCAGGCCGTCGCGGTGGACCTTGGCGAGCACCGAGGCGGCGGCGACGCAGACGCAGGACTGGTCGCCCTTGATCACCGTGCGCACCCGCCAGGGGCCGCCGAGGTAGTCGTGCTTGCCGTCGAGGATCACCGCGTCGGGCTCGACCGGCAGCGCCTCCAGCGCGCGCACGGCGGCCAGGCGCAGCGCCGCCGTCATGCCGAGTTCGTCGCACTCCTGCGGCGAGGCCTGCCCGAGGGCGTAGGCGGTGACCCAGTCGGCCAGGACCGGGGCGAGCGCGCGGCGGCGCAGTTCGGTGAGCAGCTTGGAATCCGTCAGCCCCTCGGGCGCCTTGCGCAGGCCGGTGACGGCAGCGCCCACGGTGACCGGACCGGCCCAGGCGCCGCGCCCGACCTCGTCCAGACCGACCACGATCCTGGCGCCGGCCCGGCGGAGCGAGCGTTCGACGGAGTGCGTCGGCGGGACGATGGGCATGGCGGCTTCCGTTCAACTGGGGCAGCCTCCAGCCTAAGCCCGCCGCACACCCGCCGGATCCACCGCCCTCGGGCCCGCGGCCCGGATCTCAGGACCGGATCATCGGCTGCAGGACTTCGTCCACCAGCCGGGTGGCGAACTCCGGTGCCAGGTCCTGGAATCCGCGGATCTTGGCCTGGTAGAGCAGCATCGCCGGGATGACGTCGGCCACCAGTGGCGTGGCCGCACCGGGCCGCACGTCCCCGCGCTCGGCACCGCGGCGGAGGATCTCCAGGATGGTCGCCGTGGTCGGCCCGATGACCCGGTCCTCGAGGAAGCCCTTGAAGACCTCGGCCTGCTCCTGGTCGATCTCGGCCATCAGCGCGTGCAGGGCAGCGCCCACCCGGGATGTCACCGCGACCGTGAACGTCTCGATGAGCTGCAGGAGTTCGTCCCGAGCGGCCCCGAGGTCGGGGGTGTCGTAAGGGCGTGGAAGAGTGGCGTCCAGGGCGTCGATGACGAGTTCGTCCTTGGACGCCCAGCGCCGGTAGAGCGCGGCCTTCCCGGTCCGCGCCGCACCGGCGACGCCTTCCATGGTCAGCCGCGCGTATCCACCGGAGGTGAGCTGGTCGATCGTGGCCTCGAAGATCGCGTTCTCCAACTCCTTGCCCCGGCGACGGCCCGGCCGCGCCAGGGCCTGATGGGCGGTCCGGACCGGGCAGCCGCCCGGGGCCCCCGAGGACCCGGCCGCGCCGGCCACCCCGGAGACACCTGCGGGAGAGGTCGCTCCCGCGGGCGAGGACGCCTCAGCCGTCGGTCCGCCCTCCGACCCGTCCACCGGCCCGCCCGCCGACGTGCCGGCCGACCGTTCCGCCGACCGTTCCGCCGACCGGCCGGACCGGTCCGCCACCAGGCGCCGCACCAACCGTTCCATCCCCACCACCCTTAAGGAACGCTTGCGTTCACAATCACGCTCAGGATATCGTCCAGATTAGTGAACGATCCCGTTCCTTCCCGGTCTGCGCAAGGGCGCAGCGCCAATCTCGGACGCCGGCGCTCGGCCGGGTCCACAGCACCGAGCACGTAGCCAGCAGGGGGCACATTCGTGGCTATCTCCGACACGCTCAACAAGAACTCACCACCGCAGGCCGGAAAGGGGCGGGGCAAGGGCATCACCCTGACCGTCATCGCGGCCACCCAGCTCATGGTGGTGCTCGACGCGACCATCGTGAACATCGCGCTGCCGCACATCAAGGACGCCCTGAACTTCTCGACCACCGACCTGTCGTGGGTCATCAACGCCTACACGCTGACCTTCGGCGGCCTGCTGCTGCTCGGCGGTCGCGCGGGTGACATCCTCGGCCGCCGCCGGGTGTTCATCTTCGGCACCCTGCTGTTCGGCCTGGCCTCGCTGCTCGGCGGTTTCGCCCAGGACAGCGGCCTGCTGCTGGCCGCCCGCGCGCTCCAGGGCATCGGTGGCGCGATCTGCTCCCCGACCGCGTTCGCGCTGATCGCCACCAACTTCGAGGAGGGGCCGGAGCGCAACAAGGCGTTCGGCGTGTTCTCGGCGGTGGCCGGCTCGGGCGCCGCGATCGGCCTGCTGGCCGGCGGCCTGCTCACCGAATACCTGAACTGGCGCTGGGTGTTCTTCGTCAACGTGCCGATCGCGATCCTGATCGCGATCGCCGCGCCGCGCTACATCGCCGAGTCCGAGCGCCACCCGGGCCGATTCGACCTGCCCGGCGCGCTCACCTCGACGCTCGGCCTGGTCGGCCTGGTCTACGGCTTCATCCGGGCCGCCTCGGACGGCTGGTCGGACAGCGTCACGCTCGGCTCCTTCGCGGCCGGTGCCGTCCTGCTGGCCGCCTTCCTCGTGATCGAGACCCGCACCGACCAGCCGATCACCCCGCTGCACCTGTTCGCCGACCGCAACCGCACCGGCGGTCTGGTGATGATGCTCTGCCTGGCCGCGGCCATGTTCGGCATCTTCTTCTACGTGGTGCTGTTCGTGCAGGGCCCGCTCGGCTACAGCCCGCTGATGGCCGGTGTCTCCTTCCTGCCGATCAGCGTCTCGATCATCATCGCGGCACAGCTCGCGTCCAACCTCCAGGCCAAGTACGGCCCGAAGCCGTTCATGGCGGGCGGCGCGCTGCTGGTCACCGTCGGCCTCACCTGGCTGACCCAGATGGGCAAGGACAGCGGCTACCTGGACGGGGTGCTCGGCCCCACGGTGGTGTTCGGCTTCGGCATGGGCTTGATCTTCGTGCCGGTGATGCTGCTCGCCGTCGCGGGCGTCCCTGGCGAGGAGACCGGTGCCGCCTCAGGACTGCTCAACTCGATGCAGCAGATCGGCGGTTCGCTCGGCCTGTCGATCCTGACCACGGTCTTCGCGCACTACGCGACGGCGGAATCCGCCGTGCAGCTGCCGAAGTTCATGGAGAGCGCGACCCCGGAGCAACTGGGCTACCTCCAGCAGCACCATGAGTTCCCGGCGGGCACCGACGCCGCCAACACCGTGCTCACCCAGGGCATTTCGCACGGCTTCATCGTGGGTGCCGCGCTCGCGGCGGTCGCCCTGCTGGTCGCGGTCTTCGTGATCAAGGCCAAGGCCGGCGACCTGCCGAGCGGTGACACCGCCGTGGCGATGCACTGACGCCGGTAGGGCATCGGCACCGAGCCGACACGGCACGGCACGGCACGGCACGGCACGGCACCAGCCGACACGGCACGACACCGCGCCGACGTGGCGCCGCGCCGACACGGCACCGAGGGCCGACCGGGAGCAGCACGCTCCCGGTCGGCCCTCCGCCTTCCCCGCCGCCCCCGGCACCGGCCCGACGCCGCGGACATCGACCCCGGACATCGACCCCGGCGATCACCCCCGGACATCGACCCCCGCGCGGGCCCGAGCATCGGCCCCCGGGCCCGGGCCGGCGGCTACCAGTCCGTGTCCGCCAGCCCCGCCCGGTCACAGGCCCGGCGGCCGATCATCGGCGAGTCCTCGACCGGCGGCCGCTCCGCGAGGATCCGCCGGGCCCGGGCGGCCGCGAGGTCGGTCGCGTACCAGGGCGTCGCGGCCGGGCCCAGGTCCTGGGCGATCAGCTGCAGCGCGCAGCTGCGCTGCGGCTCGGGGAGCCGGTCCAGGGCGGGCACCGCGTCCGCCGACAGGTCGCGGACGTTGCGCAGGTCGATCGACGCGCTGCGCGGGTCGGCGCGCAGGGCCTGCTCGTACCGGCCGACGTTCTGGTCCGCGATGATCGCGTCCGGGCCCATCAGGCCGTACACCGCGAGGGTGAGCCCCCCGCTGAGGACGACGACGCGCGGCAGCCAGCCGGTGCGGCGGGTCAGGCCGGCGGCGATCAGCAGCAGGAAGACGACGCCCAGCCAGATCTCGACCACGAGCACCCAGAGCCGCAGCCGGGTGAGCCCGGAGGCGTCCACGTAGAACCACATCCGGCCGAGCGCCGCGGCGACCACGGCCAGCGCCAGCACGCAGAGCAGCCCGAGCAGGATCCGCGCCAGCCGGCGGTCGGCGGCGGTGGTGCGCGGCGCCCAGCGCTTGGCGACCGCCACCACGACCAGGGTCAGCACGGTGATCACGCTCAGCTGCCAGAAGCCCTGGCGGGCGTATTCGGAGCGGCTCATCCCGGTGTTGCGCAGCACGGCGTCCGCGCCGCCGAGCACCACCACGGCCTGGACCACCGCGAAGACCCCGAACAGGAGGTTCAGCGCGGCCAGCGGCAGCGCCCACTCCAGCCGCCGCCGCTCCCGGCCCGGCGGGATGGTCGTGCGGTCCCAGCGGCGCGGCCCGGCGGCCATGTGGGCGAAGCCCAGCGCGGTCAGCGTCCCGAGCACGAACAGCAGGGTGCGGCCGGGGAGTTGGTCGAGCTGGAGGTCCGGGCTGAGGTTGCCCAGCAGGTCCGCCATGGCGGCGTCGGCGCCGGCGAACAGCATGCCGAAGACGGTCAGCAGGACGGCGGCGACCGCGAGCGCCTTGAGCACCGGGACGATCCGGTCCCGGCCGGGCAGCGGCCGCCGGCCCCGACCCTTCCAGGCCCAGGCCGCCGAGGGCGCCAGCTGCCACAGGATGCCGGGCAGCGGGAGCACCACGCCCGGCCAGCGACGCCCGCCGTGCAGGGCCAGTGAGGCCAGCGCGAGCGCACCGAGCAGGGCCGACGCCCCGGGCCAGCCGGCGTCCCAGCAGGCCGGGACGGCGAGCAGGGCGAGGGCGAGCAGGCTCCACACCACCGTCCAGGGCCGGAGCCGGCGGCCGGCCGCCCGGGCGGCGAACCCGGCTCCGGCGGCCCCGACGGCGGCGAGCAGCAGCAGGTCGGGGCCGAGGCCGTCGTAGAGCTGCCAGGCCGTGAGCAGGCCGGTGGCCGACGCCGCCAGGAGGACCTTCGGGCCGGCCGCCGCCCGCCGCTCCGGGTCGCTGCGGCGCAGCCAGGAGGAGACCGAGGGCTGCCGCGGACCGGCTGCCGCCCGCTGCGGGCCCCGGCCCGCCGAACGGTGCGCACCCCGGCCCGCCGAACGGTACGGCGCGTACGGGTCGAAGGGGTCGTACGGGGCCTCGGCGACATCGACCGGGCCGTGCCCGTCGCCGTCGGGGCCGTCCTCGACGTCCGCCGGCTCGTTCGCCGGGCCGGTCGGGTCGAGCGGCCCGGCCGGTCCGGACGCGTCGGACGAGGCAGGCGTGGACGGGCCTGGCATGAGTCCCCCTCAGTGGTCGACAGGCATGCGGAAGCCGCCCTCGGGGTGGTCCCCCGATGGGCGCGCCGGGCGCCGCATCGCTGACTGTAGACCATTCTGAACAGGTTCAAAAGTTGGTTCTGAACGCGTTCAGAACCAACTAGCCCTTCACCGACCCGGCCAGCAGCCCCCGGACGAAGTACCGCTGCAGGCTGAAGAAGACGATCAACGGCACGAGGATCGACAGGAACGCCCCGGCCGTCAGCAGCTCCCAGCGCCCGCCGAGGGAACCCGACAGCTGCGCCAGCCGCACCGTCATCGGCGCCACCTCGGGCGTGCCGCCCGCGAAGGTCAGCGCGACCAGCAGGTCGTTCCAGACCCAGAGGAACTGGAAGATCGCGAACGAGGCCAGCGCCGGCGCGCTCAACGGCAGCACGATCGAGCGGAAGATCTTGAAGTGCGAGGCGCCGTCCACCACCGCCGCCTCCATCAGGTCGCGCGGCAGCTGCGCGATGAAGTTGTGCAGCAGGAACACCGCGAGCGGCATCGCGAACATGGTGTGCGCCAGCCAGACCGGAGCGTAGCTGCCCTGGAGGTCCACCGCCGGCACCAGCGTCAACGAGCCCAGGTGCGCACCGCTGGAGAACAGCCGCAGCAACGGGATCAGCGCCATCTGGAGCGGTACCACCTGCAACGCGAACACCGTGAAGAACACCACGTCGCTCCCCCGGAACCGCACCCAGGCCAGCGCGTACGCCGCCATCGCCGCGAGCACCAGCGGGAAGACGGTCGCCGGGACGCTGATCGCCAGCGAGTTCACCAGGAACGGCATCAGGCCGGTGGAGGCGCCCGAGCCGCCCTCGAACAGGACGGAGTGGTAGTTGCCGAGGCCGAAGTCCGGGTGCAGCAGCGAGCTCCACCAGCCGCTGGAGGTCACGTCCTGCTTGGGCCGCAGCGAGGTCACCAGCAGGCCCAGCGTGGGGATCGTCCAGAGCACCGTCATCGCGATCACGAACACCGAGGCCAGCGGGCTGCTGAAGGCCTTGCGGACCGGGTTCCCGCCGCCCACGGCGACAGCGGCCCGTGCGCCGCCGCCCGGGCCGCCCACGGCAACGGCGGCACCGGCGCCGCCCACGGCGGCAGCGCCACCCGCGCCGGCGTTCCCCCCGGGAACGGAATCCTTCCGAAGCGAGGTCACCGCACCTCACGCTCCTTCCGCAGCTGGACGATGTTGTAGGCCACCAGCGGCAGCACCGCGAGGAAGAGGATCACCGCGAGGGCGCTCCCCCGTCCGGAGTTGAACTGCACGAAGGACTGCGAGTACATCTCGTTGGCCAGCACCTGGGTGCCGAAGTTTCCGCCGGTCATGGTGCGGACGATGTCGAAGGCCTTCAGCGTGATGATCATGACGGTGGTCAGCACCACCATCACCGTGGTGCGGATCATCGGCACCGTGACGTACCAGAAGAGCCGCACCCCGCTCGCGCCGTCCAGCCGGGCCGCCTCCACGACCTCGTCCGGGATCGCCTTGATCGCCGCCGACAGCACCACCATCGCGAAGCCGGTCTGCACCCAGACCAGCACCGCCATCAGCAGGAAGGTGTTCAACGGCTGCGACAGCATCCAGTTCGGCGGGTCGTCCCAGCCCGCCGCGACGGCCAGTCGGCTGAGCAGGCCGATCTGCGGCTGCCCCGGTCCGCGCGACTCGTAGACGAACTTGAAGATGATCGAGGCGCCGACCAGCGAGATCGCCATCGGCATGAAGATCAGCGACTTGTAGACCGACTGGCCGCGCATCCGGTCCACCAGCAGCGCCAGCACCAGCCCCAGCCCGGTCGCCACCAGCGGGGCGACCACCAGCCACAGCAGGGTGTTCAGCAGCACCTTCTGCACCGAGTCGGTGGTGAGGGCCCAGCCGAAGTTCTCACCGCCGACGAACCGGCTGCCGTCGTCGTTCTGCAGGCTCAGGTAGACCGTGCGGACCAGCGGCACCACCAGGCCGACCGCCAGCAGCAGCACCGCCGGGCCGAGGAACACGGCGACGCTCAGCGGGCGGGACAGCCGGCCGCGGGCCCGGCCGGCGACCAGGAAGACGACCAGCAGGATGCCGAGGAAGCCCGCGACGGCACCGAAGGTGTTGCCGAGTTTGACCGCCGCGTCACCCCAGGCGCCGACCGCCAGTCTCTCGGGGGCCGGCCCTCCGGCGGCCGGTCCCCCGGCGGCCAGGGCGGCTAGGGGTGACGGGAATCCGGGTACGGACATGGCTGCGCGTCCCTTCGGGTCCGGTGGGAAGGGGGTGGGCGGTGCGGGTGGGTGGCCCCGCACCGCCCTCGACAGGTGGTCCTGTGCCGCGCCGGGAAGGGCCGCGGCGAACCGGCTACTGCGGCCAGGCGGCGTCGATGTCGGCGGCCGTCTTCTGGATCGACTGCCCCTCCGCGAACCAGGCGGTCAGCGACTTCCACTCCTGTCCGGCCCCGACGGCGGCCGGCATCAGGTCCGAGCCGTCGAAGCGGAAGGTGGCCGCCGGGTCGGTCAGCGCCTCGGCGGACAGCTTGTCGATCGGGTCGGTGTACAGGCTCTTGTCCACGCCCTGGTTGGCCGAGACCCAGCCGCTCGCGGTCTTCACGCGGCTGCTCGCCCAGTCCGCGCTGGACAGGTAGTTCTGCACCGCCTGCACCTCGGGCCGGCTGGCGAAGGCGGCCAGGAACTCGCCGCCGCCCTCCACCGGGTTGGCGACGGACGGGTTCACCGCGGGCAGGTGGAAGGCGAAGACGTCCCCGTCCGGACCGACCTTGGTGCCCTTGGGCCACTGCGCCTCGTAGAAGGACGCCTGCTGCAGCATCATGCACTTGCCGCTCAGGACGGGCGTGCCCGCGTCCTGGAAGGTCGTGGTGGCGATCGACTTCACGTCACCGAAGCCCGCGTTGACCCAGGCCGGGTTCTGCATCCAGTCGGCGACCGTCCGCATCGCCGTGGTGATCTTCTCGTCGGAGAACTTCACCTTGTGGCCGACCCACTGGTCGTACACCTCGCCGCCGTAGCTGCCCAGCACCACCTCCTCCAGCCAGTCGGTGGCCGGCCAGCCGGTGGCCGTGCCGGAGGCGATGCCGCCGCACCACGGCTTGGGGCCGCCCGCCTTGGCGATCCGGTCGCTGAGCGCCATCAGGTCCGCCCAGGTCTTCGGCGCCTCGTAGCCGGCCGCCTTGAAGGCCTTCGGCGAGTACCAGACCAGCGACTTCATGTTGGCGCTCATCGGGGCCGCGTAGAAGGTGCCGTTGACCGATCCGTAGGTCTTCCAGATCGGGCTCCACTTGTCCTGGTTGGCGACGGTCTGCGCGGGCGGTTTGGCCACCTTGCCGCTCTTCACCATCTGCGCCAGCAGGCCCGGCTGCGGGATGATCGCGAAGTCCGGGGCGTTGCCGCCGGCCACCCGGACCGGGAGCTGCGACTCGAAGTCGTTCGAGCCCTCGTAACTGATCTTGATCCCGGTGCACGTGCTGAACCCGGCCCAGGACTTCTCCAGGTTGTCCGACTCCGGGCTCAGGATGGAGGCGAACATCGTCACGGTGGTGCCCGAATGACCGGCGTACGGCTGGTACTTGGCGCAGTCGCCGGTCAACGACTGGGCAGCCCCACCGCCGCCACCCGAACTGCCGGAACTGTTGGAGCAGGCCGCGGTCAGCGCCAGCGCCGCCAACAGGGCGGGCACGGCGGCCGATCGGCGGCGGCGACTCGGTTGCGGCGCTGTCGGGTTGGGAGTCAATGCGGTCCTCCTCGCCAGGGCATTGCTGCCGGTGGTGACTGAACGACATTGCGCTGTACCGGAGATGGGCCTACAGGGATCAAGGGCCGAACGGCGGCCGGACTGATCGAAGACGTTAACGCAGCAGCAGCCCCCCGCCAAGGTCTGCGTTCGACCTTCACCCCTCGGTATCCGGACCGTGACCGACGACCAGGCGTTTTCCGGAGCCCCGCCACCAGAAGTCGAAGGCCCCGCCCGGAAACCCGGACGGGGCCCGTCTCATGACGTTACGTCAGAACAGCCGAACCGGCAGCTCCAGCAGGCTGTTCACCACCAGCGACGGGCTCGGCCGCAGCTCGGCGTCCGGCACCGCGAGCGACAGCTTCGGGAACCGCTCGAACAGCGCCGGCAGCGCCACCCCCGCCTCCAGCCGGGCCAGCGGCGAACCCGGGCAGACGTGCGGACCGTGGCCGAAGGACAGGTGACGGCTGGGGCCACGGGTGACGTCGAACACCTCCGCCGTCACCCCGTGCTGCAACGGGTCCCGGCCGATCGCGTTGTACGAGACCAGCACCGGATCGCCCGCCGGGATCACCACGTCGCCGACCGGGATGTCGGCGGCCGCGAAGCGGAACAGGAAGTTGCTGGTGGGCGGCGTCCAGCGGAGCGACTCCTCGACCACCGCGTCCCAGGAGACCCGGCCCGAGCGCACCAGCTCCAGCTGGTCCGGGTGCGCCAGCAGCGCCCGCACCGCGTTGCCGATGAGGTTCACCGTGGTCTCGTGACCGGCCGCGATGATCACCCGCAGGGTGGCCGCCGCCTCCGCGTCGGTCAGCGCCCCGCCCTCGGCGTCGGCCGCCAGCAGCGCGCTCGCCAGGTCCTCGCCGGGCGCCGAACGACGCTGCGCCACCAGGTCGTTGACGAAGGCGTTCAGCCCGGCGATGGTCGCCTGGATGCCCGCCGGGTCCGGCTTGATGCCGAAGAACCGCTCGTACAGGTCGCGCAGCACGCCGTGGTCCGACTCCGGCACGCCCAGCAGCGAGCAGATCACCGTCATCGGCAGCGGGAAGGCGAAGGCCGTCTTCAGGTCGACCTCCGGCTCCCCCGCCGCCACGGCGTCCAGCAGCGCGTGGGTGATCTCCACGACGCGCGGACGCATCAGCTCCACCCGGCGCGGGGTGAAGGCCTGCGCGACCAGCGCCCGCAGCCGGCGGTGCGCCGCGCCGTCCGTGGTCACCATGCTCGGACCGGGCACCGCCAGGCCGATCAGCGGCCAGGTCTTCGGCACCTCCCCGCGCTGGTAGGCCGCCCAGTGGGCGGCGTCCTTCACCAGCCGGGCGTCCGTCAGCAGCTCGCGGGCCTCCGCGTGCCGGGCCACCGCCCAGGCGGAAACCCCACCGGGCAGCACGACCGGCACCACCGGACCGGCGGCCCGCAGCAGGGCGCCCTCGGCCGCGTTGTCACGGGCCAGCGGGTCGAGGACGATCGGGGCCGGGGCGGCGGTCATCGGCAACTCTCCTTCGGATCCCTGACGGATCTCTCTCTCGGACGTACAGCGACCGGACGTACAGCGACCGGACGTACAGCGACCGGACGTTCGGCGCACCGACGTCCGGCGACGGAGTCGGCCCCGATCGACGAGGGGTCGACCGGGCTCGACGGGGGCTGGCAGCGGCCGCGGATCAGGCGGGGTGGCCCGGGGTGAACGACACCGGCAGCGCCACCAGCCCGCGCACCCAGGCCGACGGCCGCCACACCAGCGCGTGCTCGGCCACCGCCAGCCGCAGGTCCGGCAGCCGGTCCAGCAGCACCTCGATCGCGGTGGTCGCGATCACCTCGGCCGCCTCCTGCGCGGGGAACGGGCAGCCGTGCTCGCCGTACGAGTAGCTCATGTGCGCCCGGTTGCCCTCGGCCGGACGGCCGTCGGCCTGCCGGACCGCCGGGTCCGCGTTGGCCCCGGCGAAGCCCAGCAGCAGCATGTCGCCCGCGCCGATCCGCTGGCCGCCCAGCTGGGTGTCCCGCACCGCCCAGCGCCCGGCGAAGATCTGCGTCGGGGTGTCCTCCCAGAGCGCCTCGTTGAGCGCCTGGCTGATGCTGCGCCGGCCACCCGCCAGCGAGGCGGCGAACCGCTCGTCGGTGAGCATCAGCCGCAGCGCGTTGGAGATCCAGTACGAGCTCGGCTGGTGACCGGCGATCAGCAGCACCCGCAGGTCGCGCATCACCTCGTCGTGGCTCAGCCCGGCCTCGTGCGCCAGCATCCGCGAAGCCACGTCGGCGCCCGGGTGCTGGGCCTTCTCCTCCACCAGCGCGAGCATCAGCTCCAGCAGCCGCTGCGCGCCGGCCGGCGCGTCCGAGCCGCCGTCCAGCATCGCCAGCAGCGCCGCGATCAGCTGCGGCGCCTGCTCCTCGTCCAGGCCGAGCACCCGGCACAGCACCAGCAGCGGCATCCGGTGCGCGTACTCGGCGACCAGGTCGGCCTCGCCGCGCCCGGCGAACTCGTCGATCAGCCGGTCGGCGATCTCCTCGGAGTGCTTGCGCAGTTCGTAGGGATCGATCCCGGCCAGCGCGTCGGTGACCGCGCGCGACCGCCGGACGTGCTCCTCGCCCTCGGCGTAGAGGATCGACGGCACCGGCGCCATCATCGGCTTCAGCGGCCAGTCGGCGGGCAGCGTCTCCCAGGCGTGCCAGCGGCTGGAGTCGCGGCCGAACAGCTGCGGCTGGCCGGTCACCTGCTGCAGCTCGCGGTAGCCGATGACCAGCCAGGCGGGCACGCCGCCGGCCAGCTCGACCGGGGCGACCGGGCCGTGCGCGGCGCGCAGCTCGCGGTACAGCTGGGCCGGGTCGGTCTGGAAACGCGGCCCGTACAGCGGCGTGGCGCCGGGGTGCGCCGGGCAGCCCGGCGGCGGGGTGGCGGCGGGCTCGGTCACGGGATGCTCTCCTCGTACGTCGCGGTGGCGGCCGCTGCCGGGGCGGCGGCCTCTTCGGAACCGGTCGTGCCGGCCGGGTCGCCCTCGTCGGCACGGGCCGGGTCGGCCGGGTCGGCCCGGTCGCCCTCGTCGGCGCCGGCCGGAACGGCCAGGTCGGTCTCATCGGCCCCGGCCAGGGCCGCCAGGTGCCGGACCAGCTCGATCAGCACCCGCTTGCCGGACTCGCGGTCGCGCGCGTCGCAGTCCACCAGCGGCACCTGGGCCGGCAGGTCCAGCGCCTCGCGGACCTGCTCCAGGGTGTGGGTCGGCTCGCCGAAGTTGTTGCGGGCGACGATGAACGGGGTGCCGTGGTGCTCCAGCCGGTCGATCGCGTACCAGGACTCCTCCAGCCGCCGGGTGTCCACCAGGACGACCGCGCCCAGGGCGCCGGTGAACAGCCGGTCCCAGAGGAACCAGAAGCGCTCCTGCCCGGGCGCGCCGAACAGGTACAGCACCTGGCGCGCGGAGAGGGTGATCCGGCCGAAGTCGAAGGCGACCGTGGTGGAGCGCTTGCCCCAGGCGCCGGCCGGGTCGATGCCCTCGCCCGCGCGGGTCATCACCTCCTCGGTGTTCAGCGGACGGATCTCGCTGACCGAGCCGACCAGCGTGGTCTTGCCCACGCCGAAGCCGCCGACCACGACGATCTTCTGCGCGTTGTCGGCGGTCGCCCGCAGCGGGGTGCGTCCGGCGGGCCGGACGTCAGAGCCGTTGGAGGCCATGCAGCACCTGCTTCAGCGTGTCGAGGTCGGGCAGCCGGGCCTTGTTCGGCGCGAACCGGGGGTGGCGGGCGGTGACCGCTCCGGACTCCAGCAGGTCGCCGAGCAGGATCTTCACCACCGAGACGGGCAGCGCCAGCTCCGCCGCCACCTCCACGACCGCGGTCGGGGCCTCGCACATCCGCAGGATCCGGGCGTGCTCCGACTGCATCCCGGGCACCGGCTGCCGCTCGGCGACGATCAGGGTGACCAGGTCGAAGGCGTTCTCCGGGGCGCGGCTGCGGCCCTTGGTGATGGTGTAGAGGCGGTCCGGGTCGTCGTCACGGCCCGGCAGCACCGGCCCGGCGTTCATATCCCCGCGCCCTCTGGTGTGGTGGTGGCACTCCCGTCCGCGGCTCCGGCCCCGGCCTCCGCCACGTCCGCCGACTCCACCGCCTCACGGGCCGGCGCGCTGAGGTGGACGCCGATCTGCTCGATCAGGCCGTGCATGTTGTGACCGACCACGCCGACGTCCGCGTCGTCGTCCGTGACCACCGCGAGGTGCGCGCCCTCGCCGGCCGCCACGATGCACAGGATGCCGCCGTGGAACTCGGTCATCGACTGGCGGACGCCGCCGCTGCCGTCGCCGAACTCGATCGAGGCGCCGTGCGCGAGGCTCTGCAGACCGGAGGCGATCGCCGCCAGCTGGTCGGCCTGGTCGGTGTCCAGCCCGGCGGTGTGGCAGAGCTTGAGGCCGTCGGCGGAGAGCACCAGGGCGTGCCGGGTGCCGGGGGTGGCCGCCAGCAGGTTCTCCAACAGCCAGTCGAGGTCGCGGTCAGTGGCGCTTGTCATCTGATACCTCCGATGAGTCCCCGGCGTTGGCCGGGGGAGAATACGGGCGTTCCGTCGGCGAGGCAGAACGCGGCAGGACTTGTCACGTCGCAGCGCCGTCATCGTCGTCGCCTGCTACGTCGCCGGAGTCGGCCGGAGCGTGGTGAAGCTCCGAACCGGCCTACCGCCGGGCCGGCGGGACGTCAGGTCGGTGGAGCTGGTGTCGGACCGATGGGCGGCACACCGTCCCCCCGCCGGTGGACCAGGTCGGCAAGCGCCTGTGCAGCAGAAAGCCCGACCCGCGAGGGTTGGAGTCCTCTGGCCTCGGCCGGAGGAGGACGTCAAGAGGTGTCCTTCTCGGTGGCGGAGGAGCCATCGGACGTGACGTCCGTGGTCGGCGGCCCGTCCCGTCTTGTCGACAGGGCCGCCATACGGAACGCCCCGAACCGGGCGGCCGCAGTCACCGCATCGGCGCGTACGGGCTTCGCGGTCCGGTCCGCCGCCGGGGCGGTCGTCAAGGTCTGCCCGCGACGGCGCTGCGGCAGGCCGCTGTCGGTCACAGGGGCGGGCGCGGGCGGCAGGGGGGCCGCATTCGGCGCCGGCGCCGCCGGGGTGGTGAGGGCCGCCGGGGTGGTGAGCGCGGTCGGCGCTGCGGGCGCCGGCGGCAGGGGCGTACGGCCCGGGCGTGCGGGGGTCAGGGCGGGGCGCGCGGACTCCGCGGCCGGCGCCTGCGCGGGGACGGACGCCGGCGCCTGGTGCGTGATCAGCTGCTGCGGGATCAGCACCACCACCCCCGTACCGCCGCGTGCCGACGGCCGGAAGGAGACCTGCAGCCCGTGCTTGCGCGCCAGCACCCCGACCACCGCGAGCCCCAGCCGGGTACCGGCGGAGAGCGTGGTGAGGTCCAGCGGCTCGGCGGAGACCGCCCGCTCGGCGCGGCGCAGCCAGCTGTCGCTCAGGCCCAGTCCGCTGTCCTCGACGGTGACCGCCAGTCCGGCGGGCACCTCCTCGACGTAAACGTGCACCTCGGCCGGCGGAGCGGAGAAGTTGGTCGCGTTGTCCAGCAGCTCGGCCAGCGCGTGCATGATCCCCTCGGCGGCGTACCCGGCCACCGCGGCGGAGCTGGCGTTGTGCAGCCGCACCCGCTGGTAGGCGCCGATCCGGCCGAGCGCGCCGCGCAGCACCGACTCCACCGCGATCGGCTTGGCCCAGCGCCGGCCCGAGCGGGCGCCGGTGAGCACCGCGATGCTGTCGGCCATCCGGCCCGCCTGGGCGGTCGAGTGGTCCAGGCTCAGCAGGTCGCCGAGCACCTCCTCGTCGTGCCGGTGCTGCATCTCGCGCAGCTCGGCGTGCATGCTCGTGGCCAGCGCCTGCACCCGCCCGGCTGCCGTCGCGCAGACCGCGAGGGCGGCGGCCCGCAGCCGCTCGCCCCGGCCGATCTCCTCGCCGACGGCGCGCAGCAGCGCGTACTGGGGGTGCTTGCGGTGCGCGGCCAGCGCGCTGTCCACGGACGCGCCCGCGCGCAGCTTCTTCACCACCTCGGGCAGCACACCCTCCGCGATCCGGTCCAGCTCGGCGCGCTCGGCCTCGACCGCGGCGCGGTCCGCCTCCGCCCCCGCCCGCTCGGCGTCCAGCTCGGCCCGCACCCGGTCCACCTCGGCCCGCGCGGCGACGGCCTCGGCCTCGGCGCGGGCCTGCTCGGCACGGGCGGCGTCCCGTTCGGCCTCCGCGGCGGTCGCGCGCCCCTCGGCCGCCGTCTCCGCCTGCCGGGCGGCGCCGGCGACGACCAGCGCCCTCATCGCCTCCTGGTGCTGCTCCGCCACCTCCTCGGCGAGTCGGCGGGAGCGCTCGACGCCGGTCGCCGCGAGGCCGACCGCGATCAGCCAGAGAACGGTGACGGCGCCCACGGCCAGGGCGGTGAGCGGCTGGTGCGCGCCCAGGGCCCGGCTGACACCGACCGGTGCGGCGACCAGCGCCAGCAGGACGGCGGCCGCCGTCAGGGCGACGGTGCGCGGCGCGGGCCGTCGGCGCGGCCGGCCGTCGGGGCTGGTGGCTTCTCTCATCGGTGCGGTCCTCGGCAACGTCGGCGGGCGGCGGCACGGCGGCGGGTCGGCGACGATCGCGACCGCCGACAGCTGGTCGGGCGCATACCAGACCGCCCGGGGACGCAGCGAAACGTCTCCGGGCGGCTGATCGGTTCACGCTTTCGGCCGATCATATCGATTCAGACATTGCCCTCAAGCGGCCAGTTGACGGGCAGTCTCCTCCATCCACGCGCCGTACACCGATTGGCGACGCAACCGCCGCACGGCCGAGTGGCCTGCTTCACCTCCGGGCGATCACGGCCGGGCGATCACGGCCGGGCGTTCGCAGTCGGGCGATCACGGCCGGGCCGCGCAGCCGGGCCCCGCATTCAGGGTTCACGGCCCGGAGTCCACCCCCGAAATCCACCACCCGGACCCGCAGCCGGACCCGCAGCCGGTCTCAGCCCGCCTTCCGCTCGACCGCCTCCCGGACGGCCTTCGGGTCCAGCCCGTGGTCGACCACCACCCGCACCCCCAGCCCCTCCCCCTCGCGGAGCACGCCGAGCAGCAGGTGCCCGACCCCGATCTCCCCCGACTTCAGCCGCAGCGACTCCCGCAGCGACAGCTCCACCGCCTTCCTCGCCCGCCCCGTGAACGGGAGGTGCCCGCCCCTCCCCCCGCCGGAGCGGAACCAGCCGCGACGCTTCGGCGCCTCCTCGGGCGGGGCGTCCAGCGCCCCCTCCCCGAAGACCGACTCGACCGCCTCGCGCACCGCGTCCAGGTCGACCCCGATCGCGGCGAGCGCCTGCGCCTCGCCGGTGTCCCCCAGCAGGCGGCGTACCGCCCGCTGCGCCGTGGCGTGGTCCAGTCCGGCCTCCGTCAGCACCCCGGCGGCCGGGTCCTCCGACCGCCTGAGGATCGCCAGCAGGAGGTGCTCCGTGCCGACGTGGCCGTGCCGCAGCTCCCGCGCCTCCTGCTGGGCGGTGACCACGACCTGCCGCGCCGCTTCGGTGAATCGCTCGAACATCCCTCAGCCCCCTTCCCGCTCGGTGCCGGCTCCGCGCCGGGCGTACTTCTTGTGGACCGCCTGCCTGGTCACCCCGAGGCAGACCGCGATGTCCTGCCAGGACCAGCCCTGCGACCGGGCGTTGCCCACCTGCAGGCCCTCCAGACGGTCCGCCAGGTCGCGCAGGGCGCGGACCGCCCGGAGGCCCACCGCGGGGTCACGACTGCTCGCCGCGGCCGCGAGTTCTCCGCTTTCGCTCATGCCGTCAACTCTGGTTGACATCGGCGCGAGTGTCAACCCTGATTGACAGCTGGGACCGTCAGCGGCCCCCGAACCGCCGCTCCAGCGCCTCCTCGAAGGTCCCCCGGCCCACCGCCCGCTCCGGCGCGAGGTTCCCGCCCGCGCGCAGTCCCCGGCCCGCCGCCCCCGGCAACCGCAGCGGCAGCAGCAGCCGCCGCCTGCCCGCCGCCCGCAGGTACGCCCCGGCCAGCTCCCGGTACGAGCGCACCCGCGGCCCGCCCACCTCCGGCGCGAACCCGGCCGGCTCCTCCCCCACGAGCCCGACGACCGCCGCGGCCACCTCCCGGACGTCCACCGGCTGGAACCGCACCCCGGCGAACACCGGGAACACCGGCAGCTTCGCCGAGGCGTCGAAGAACCTCAGCAGCAGGTCGTGGAACTGCGTCGCCCGCAGCACCGTCCACCCGAGCCCGGACTCCCGCACCACCCGCTCACAGACGAGCTTCGTCCGGTAGTACCCGAGCGGCACCCGGTCGATCCCCACGATCGACACGTACACCAGGTGCCGGACCCCGGCCTCCCGCGCCCGCCCCACCAGCGTCCGCACCGCCGCCACGTCCGCCTTGCGCTGGGTGGTCGCGCAGTCCACCACCACCTCGACCCCGGCCACCGCCTCCGCGATCCCGGCCCCGCTCACCAGGTCCCCGACCACCCACTCGACCCCGTCACCCCCGCCCCGCGCCCGCCGGCTCAACCCCCGCACCGCCACCCCGCGCGCCACCAGCAGCCGCACCACCTCCCGCCCCAGCGTCCCCGTCGCCCCGGTCACCAGCACCGTCCCGTCCACCACGCCGTTCCCTCCGTCGAAACACCTGTCACCCCTACGGACCGGACACGGCCCCGATCCGTGACATCGGCGGCCCCGCCGGGCGGAAAAAAAAGGGGGCGGGAAACGGAAAAGAGGCGGGGCGAGGACCTGAAGTCCTCGCCCCGCCTCGGGTCTTCACCTCAGCGGGTGGAAACCGGGTCGGGCACGATCAGCTGCAGCCGCTGGTGGAGCCGCAGCCCTCGCAGAGGTAGCAGCTGCCGGCGCGGCGCATCTTGGTGCCGCAGGAGAAGCAGAGCGGCGCATCGGCGTTGAGGCCGAGCTGGATCTCCATCAGCTCCGTGGAGTTGTGGGCCTGCTTCGGGGCGGCCTTGGGCGCCTCGACGGCCGGGGCCGGCTTGGCGGCGACCACCGGGGCCGACTGGGCCAGCGACTCGGTGTCGAGCTCCTCGGCCTCCAGCGGCTCGTAGGAGCCGGTCTCCAGGTGGCGCTGACGCTCCTCGACGGAGTGGATGCCGAGCGCCGAGCGGGTCTCGAACGGCAGGAAGTCCAGCGCCAGGCGGCGGAAGATGTAGTCGACGATCGACTGCGCCATCCGCACGTCCGGGTCGTCGGTCAGACCGGCCGGCTCGAAGCGCATGTTGGTGAACTTCGAGACGTAGGTCTCCAGCGGCACGCCGTACTGCAGGCCGACCGAGACGGCGATGGAGAAGGCGTCCATCATGCCCGCGAGGGTCGAGCCCTGCTTGGACATCTTCAGGAAGACCTCGCCGAGGCCGTCGTCCGGGTAGGAGTTGGCGGTCATGTAGCCCTCGGCGCCACCGACCGTGAAGGAGGTGGTGATGCCCGGACGGCCCTTGGGCAGGCGCTTGCGGACCGGACGGTACTCGACGACCTTCTCGACCGCGGCGCCCGGGGCCTCCTCGGCCTTGGCCTCGGAGTCCTTCTTCTTGGCCGAGAGCGGCTGGCCGACCTTCGAGTTCTCGCGGTAGATGGCGAGCGCCTTGACGCCCATCTTCCACGCCTCGAAGTAGATCTCCTCGACGTCCTCGACGGTCGCGGCGGCGGGCATGTTCACGGTCTTGGAGATGGCGCCGGAGATCCACGGCTGGATCGCCGCCATCATCCGCACGTGCCCCATCGGCGAGATCGAGCGCTCGCCCATGGCGCAGTCGAACACCTCGTAGTGCTCGGTCTTGAGGCCCGGCGCGTCCACCACGTTGCCGTGCTCGGCGATGTGGGCGACGATCGCCTCGATCTGCTCGTCCTGGTAGCCGAGGCGCTTGAGGGCCCGCGGCACGGTGCCGTTGACGATCTGCATCGAGCCGCCGCCGACGAGCTTCTTGAACTTGACCAGGGCCAGGTCGGGCTCGACGCCGGTGGTGTCGCAGTCCATCATCAGACCGATGGTGCCGGTCGGGGCCAGCACCGAGGCCTGGGCGTTGCGGAAACCGTTCTGCGCGCCGATGCGCAGGACGTCCTGCCAGGTCTTGTTGGCCGCCAGCCAGACCGGCGCGTCCAGCTCGTCCACCGAGACGGCGTCGAGCGAGGCGTCCGCGTGCTGCTTCATGACCTGGCGGTGCGCGGCCGCGTTGCGGGCGTAGCCGTCGTACGGGCCCACCACGCCGGCGAGTTCGGCGCCGCGGCGGTAGGCGGTGCCGGTCATCAGCGAGGTGATGGCGCCGGCCAGGGCGCGGCCGCCCTCGCTGTCGTAGGCGTGGCCGGTGGCCATCAGCAGGGCGCCGAGGTTGGCGTAGCCGATGCCGAGCTGGCGGTAGGCGCGGGTGGTCTCGCCGATCTTCTCGGTCGGGAAGTCGGCGAAGCAGATGGAGATGTCCATCGCGGTGATGACCAGCTCGACGACCTTGGCGAACCGCTCGGCGTCGAACGAGTCGTCGTCGCGCAGGAACTTCATCAGGTTGAGCGAGGCCAGGTTGCAGCTGGAGTTGTCCAGGTGCATGTACTCGGAGCAGGGGTTGGACGCGTTGATGCGGCCGGACTCCGGGCAGGTGTGCCAGTGGTTGATGGTGGAGTCGTACTGGATGCCCGGGTCGGCGCAGGCCCAGGCGGCCTCGGCCATCTTGCGGAAGAGCTTCTTGGCGTCGACGGTCTCGATGACCTCGCCGGTCATCCGGGCGCGCAGCCCGAACTCGGTGCCGTTCTCGACGGCGGTCATGAATTCGTCGGAGACGCGGACCGAGTTGTTGGCGTTCTGGTACTGCACGGAGGTGATGTCGTCACCGCCGAGGTCCATGTCGAAGCCCGCGTCGCGCAGGGCGCGGATCTTCTCCTCCTCCTTCACCTTGGTCTCGATGAAGGCCTCGACGTCCGGGTGGTCGACGTCGAGCACGACCATCTTGGCCGCGCGGCGGGTGGCGCCACCGGACTTGATGGTGCCGGCGGAGGCGTCGGCGCCGCGCATGAAGGAGACCGGGCCGGAGGCGTTGCCGCCGGAGGACAGCAGCTCCTTGGAGGAGCGGATCCGGGAGAGGTTGAGGCCGGCGCCGGAGCCGCCCTTGAAGATCATGCCCTCTTCCTTGTACCAGTCGAGGATCGACTCCATGGAGTCGTCGACGGACAGGATGAAGCAGGCGCTGACCTGCTGGGGCTGCTTGGTGCCGACGTTGAACCAGACCGGCGAGTTGAAGCTGAACACCTGGTGGAGGAGGGCGTGGGTCAGCTCGTGCTCGAAGACGTCGGCGTCGTCCGTGCTCGCGAAGTAGCCGTGCTTCTCGCCGGCGGCGCGGTAGGTGAGCACCACGCGGTCGATGATCTGCTTGAGGCTCCACTCGCGCTGCGGGGTGCCGACGGCGCCGCGGAAGTACTTGGACGTGACGATGTTGACGGCGTTGACCGACCAGAAGTCGGGGAACTCGACGCCGCGCTGCTCGAAGTTGATCGAGCCGTCGCGCCAGTTGGTCATGACGACGTCGCGCCGCTCCCAGCGGACCTCGTCGTACGGGTGCACGCCAGGAGTGGTGTGGATGCGCTCCATCCGGAGACCGCCCTTCGGCGCCTTGGCGCCCTTGGCCGCGGCCTTCTCGGACTTCGACCCGCGTGCGGAACCGCTCGTGGTGTCTGTCACTTCTCGCTCCTCCTCCTGGGCAAACGCCCGAAGTGCCCCGAAAAGTCCGGGCACCGCTGGTTCGTTCTTCCGGTGTGCGGGCAGGCGGAGACCCTGCCTCGTTTTCGCACGGTTTGTAGTGTTCTGCGCCCCGTTTCCGGGCGCGCGGGGACCCCGTGGGGCCGGTGTGGTGCGGCTGGGCCCCGTCCGGAGCCCGGTGCGCCGGCGCCTCCTAGGGCGCGGCGGCGGGGACGGACACGCGGGCGTCGTCCGTCTCCGTGGTGAGCGGCCGCTCGGCGCGGAGTTCCGCGATGGCGGCCTCGAAGTCTTCCAGTCCGTCGTACGCCTGGTACACGCTGGCGAAGCGGAGGTAGGCGACCACGTCGAGTTCCTTGAGCGGGCCGAGTATGGCCAGGCCCACGTCGTGGGTGGTCAGCTCGGCGTTGCCGCTGGCCCGCACGCACTCCTCGACCCGCTGGCCGAGCTGGGCCAGGGCGTCCTCGGTGACCGGTCGGCCCTGGCAGGCCTTGCGGACGCCGGTGATGACCTTCTGCCGGGAGAACGGCTCGGTGACGCCGCTGCGCTTGATGACCATCAGCGCGGCCGTCTCCACCGTGGTGAAGCGGCGGCCGCAGTCCGGGCACTGCCGGCGGCGCCGGATACAGCTGCCGTCCTCGGTGGTCCGGCTGTCGACAACGCGGCTGTCGGAGTGCCGGCAGAAGGGGCAGTGCACCTCGGGATCCCTCCCTGGCAGATCGTGCGGACCTGGTGAGTCTATGCGATGCGACCCCGGCCTCGGCAAGCTGATCATGCGACGCGACCACTAGTACTGGGCACGGAGAGGACTGTAGCTACTACATCTAGGTCTCGGGGGGAGGCGACACCCCTGGCGTGTCGGCGCCGATTAGACTGCCGGAGTCGAGTTCCGGTCGAACATTTAATCGATGTACAACAAAGCCTTGATCGAGTCAGCCAACTCCCGAATAATTCACTCGAACGTGTGTTTGGCGCAACCTTTCGATAGGAGGTGCGTTGGGCTGGAAAAGGGAGAGGACAGCCGTCGAGAGGGGCCGCCGTGAACACGATCGAAAGCAACACCATCCCGGTGCAGGAACACTCCCAGTTCAAGGTGGGGCAGCGCACCACGAATCAGCAGAGTGTGGACATCAGCATGGACCGCAGTGAAGACCACCGCCTGTCCGGTACGGGCCTTTCCGGCGCGAACCGGGTGCCCGACCAGCCGATCGAACACTCCCCCGCCATGGACGACACCCACGCCTCCCCGGCCCGCGCGATGCCCGGCCGCCCCCCCGGCATCCGTACCGACGAGGCCGGTCTCACCGAGCGCCAGCGCCGGGTGATCGAGGTCATCCGCGATTCCGTCCAGCGCCGGGGGTACCCGCCGTCCATGCGCGAGATCGGCCAGGCCGTCGGCCTGTCCAGCACCTCCTCGGTGGCCCACCAGCTGATGGCCCTGGAGCGCAAGGGCTTCCTGCGCCGGGACCCGCACCGTCCGCGCGCCTACGAGGTCCGCGGCGTCGAGGTGGCCCGCCCCAACACCGCCGAGACGGCCGGCCGCCCGTCCACCTCGTACGTGCCGCTGGTGGGCCGGATCGCCGCCGGCGGGCCGATCCTGGCCGAGCAGACGGTCGAGGACGTCTTCCCGCTGCCCCGCCAACTGGTCGGCGAGGGCGAGCTGTTCGCGCTCACCGTGCGCGGCGACTCGATGATCGAGGCGGCCATCTGCGACGGCGACTGGGTCACCGTGCGCCGCCAGCCGGTCGCCGAGAACGGCGACATCGTGGCCGCGATGATCGACGGCGAGGCCACCGTCAAGCGCCTCAAGCGCGAGGACGGCCGGATCTGGCTGATGCCGCACAACCCGGCGTACGAGCCGATCAACGGAGACAACGCGACCATCCTGGGCAAGGTCGTCGCGGTCCTGCGCCGCCTCTGACCCGCGCCCGGCAGACGCCTGGGCCCCGGACGCCCGAACGCCGAAGACGCCCACGACGCCAAAGGCGCCCACCACACTGAAGCGCGCCCAGCCACCGACACCGGGAGGGGCTCCACCGCACGAGCGGGGAGCCCCTCCGGCGTTCGCGGGGGGCCGGCCGACCCGGGCCCCGGTGTCTCAGCCCCGCTTCGCCACCGGCCGTACGGGCGCCGCCGAGGCGTCGATCGCCGCCAGCGAGCGGCGCACCTGGTTGCGGTCCGTGGTGAACCAGAACTCGGGCATCGAGGAGCGGAAGAAGCCCCCGTACCGCTTGGTCGCCACCCGCGGGTCGAGCACCGCCACCACGCCCCGGTCGTCGGCCGCGCGCACCAGCCGGCCCGCGCCCTGCGCCATCAGCAGCGCCGCGTGCGTCGCCGCGACCGCCATGAAGCCGTTGCCGCCCCGCTGCTCCACGTCCTTCTGGCGGGCGCTCATCAGCGGGTCGTCCGGCCGCGGGAACGGGATCCGGTCCATCACGACCAGCTGGCAGGCCGAGCCGGGCACGTCCACGCCCTGCCAGAGCGACAGGGTGCCGAACAGGCAGGTGGACGCGTCCGAGGCGAACTCGCGGATCAACTCGCCCAGGGTGTCCTCCCCCTGGAGCAGGATCCGGTGGTCCAGCCGCTCCCGCATCGCCTCGGCGGCCGTCTGGGCGCCGCGCATGGAGGAGAACAGGCCGAGCGTCCGCCCGCCGGCCGCGCCGATCAGCTCGGCCAACTCGTCGAGCATGTCCGGCCGTTCGGGATCGCGCCCGGGATCGGCCAGGTGCTTGGCGACGTACAGGATGCCCTGCTTGGGGTACTTGAACGGCGAGCCGACGTCGATCCCGCGCCAGTGCGGGACGGCGTCCTCGCCGAACCCGGGGCCGGGCTCCGGGTTGTCCCCGGCCGTCCGGACGTCCGGCAGCCGCGCCTCGGCGGGCAGGCCGACCGAGGCGGCGACGCCGTTGAAGTCCCCGCCGAGCTTGAGCGTGGCCGAGGTGAGGACGACCGAGCGCTCCTTGTACAGCCCCTCGCGCAGCAGCCCGGAGACGCTCAGCGGGGCGACCCGCAGCGAGGCGGTGCCCAGCCCGTAGCGGTCGCTGCGCTCGATCCAGACGACGTCGTACTCGGAGTCCTCCAGCAGCCGCTCGGCGGTCTCGTGCAGCGCCTCGGCGGAGGCCATCGCCTGCTTGCGGACGGCGTCCTCGTCGCTGAGCCCCTTGTCGCGGGTCTCGCCGAGCGAGGTGATCACCTGGCGGGCGGCGTCCCGGATCGCGGTGACCGCGTACGCCAGGTACTCGGGCAGCTCCTCGACCCGGCCGGGCTGGGCGGTCTCCATCAGGCCGTGGTAGTTCTCGGCGGCGGCCTGCAGGGCGTCCACAGCCTTCTCGTTGGCGAGCCGGGCGGCGCGCTTCACCGCCCGGTTGACCGCGCCGACGGTCAGCTCGGCGGTGGCCGCGCCGGTGACCCGGTTGACCAGCTCGTGGGCCTCGTCCACGATCAGCAGCCCGTGCTCGGGCAGCACCGGCGCGCCCTCGATCGCGTCGATCGCGAGCATCGCGTGGTTGGTGACCACGACATCGGCCAGCTTGGCCCGCTCCCGCGCCTTCTCGGCGAAGCACTCCTGGCCGTACGGGCAGCGGGTGGCGCCCAGGCACTCCTTGGAGGTGACCGACAGCTGGGCCCAGGCCCTGTCGGAGACGCCGGGGCTGAGGTCGTCGCGGTCCCCGGTGTCGGTCTCGTCGGCCCAGTCGCGCAGCCGCAGCACGTCCTGGCCGAGCTTGCCGGTCGGCCCGCCGAGCGCGTCCACCGGGTCGAACAGGCCCTCGCCCTCGTCGCTCGGGGTGCCCTCGTTGGCCCGGTGCAGGCACAGGTAGTTGGAGCGGCCCTTGAGCATCGCGAACAGCGGGCGGCGGCGCAGGACCGGGTGCATCGCCTCGACGGTGCGCGGCAAGTCCCGTTCCACCAGCTGGCGTTGCAGGGCCAGGGTGGCGGTGGCGACCACCACGCGGTCCCCGTGGGCGAGCGCGGGCACCAGGTAGGCGAGGGACTTCCCGGTGCCGGTGCCGGCCTGGACGAGCAGGTGCTCGCCGTGGTCGACGGCGTCGGCGACGGCCTCGGCCATCCGGACCTGGCCGGGGCGCTCGACGCCGCCGACGGCCGCCACCGCGGCGTGCAGCAGCTCGGGGATCCGCGAGCGCGGGACGGCGACGGCTTCCTCGGCCTCGTCGCCGAGGTCCACCGCCGGCCGGTCTTCGGGATCGCGGGACTCGGAGTCGCGGCGCTCGGAGTCGTGGGATTCGGAGTCGTTCGTCATGACCCTCCCACCCTACGGGGCGGGGGTGACAATCCGGTCCCGTTGCGCGGGCAGCCGCACGTCCACGGTCACCAGCGCGTTCGGCACGGTCCCGAACCGGGCCGCGTGCGGGCGGTGCGGGCGGTCCTGGTAGCCGTCGAGGAGCAGCCGGTTGCGGTTGAGGCAGAGCCGGTCGATCCTGGGCCGGAACAGGTCGAACAGCTCGAAGCGCTCCCGCAGCTCGGGGAAGCGCTCCTGGTGGCGGAGGACCTCGGCGCGCAGCAGGGCCCAGAACTCCGTCTCGGGCAGTCCGGTCTGCGCCTCCAGCAGCGGGGCGAGGTAGCGGAAGACACCGATGAACAGCCCGGAGTGGATGAACTGGCAGAGCCCTTGGGGTGCCTCCCGCAGCAGCACGTCGGCCACCTCGGCGGGCAGGTCGCGCAGTTCGGGCAGGTCGTGCGCGCTGAGGTTGACGTCGTCGACGAAGTCCTTGACCGCGAGCCGGGCGGGGGTGTCGCGCTCGTCGAAGACCACGATCGCGTTCTCGCCGTGCGGGGAGAAGACCAGCCCGTAGCGGTAGAGGAAGTGCAGCAGCGGCGGCAGCATCGCGGCGAACAGCCGGCCGGTCCACTCGGTGGGGCCGAGGCCGGAGCGGGCGATCAGCTCGGCGGCCAGGGCCCGTCCGTCGGAGCCGGTCTGCAGCAGGGCGGCGAGGGTGCGGGCGCGTTCGCCGTCGTCCAGGAAGGGGCCGAGCGGTTCGCGCCAGATCGCGCCGAGCAGCTCCTTGTACTGGTACGGGGCCTCGGGCAGCTCCCGGTACACGGGGTGGTCGACGGTGACGGAGGCGATCTCGCCGAGGAGGACGACCCGGCACTCGTCGCGCAGGAAGGGGTCGGCGTCCCGCAGCCCGTGCAGCCAGGCGGTGACGGCGGGCGCGGCGAGGGTGCGCTCGGTGGGCAGGCCGCGCCAGACCAGGGTGTTGAGGATGGACAGCGGCAGTTTGACGGTGCAGCGCTCGGGGTGGGCGGTGTTGAAGAAGGTGCGGATGGACTGCTGGGGCAGCCGTGGGTCGCCGTCCGAGGGCAGCGGGACGATCTCGCCGGAGGCGATCCAGGGCGCGAACAGCGGCAGGACGGTCTCGTCCCACTGCCAGGGGTGCACGGGCAGCAGCAGGTAGTCCTCGGCGTCCGGGCCGAGCCCGGCGCGCAGGGCGGCCACGTCGTCCAGCTCGCGGGCGTACAGCTGCTCGGGACGCTCCAGGCCGGGCACCCCCCGGTACTCGGCGAGCCGGCGGTGGACGGCGATCCAGGGCAGCGGGCGCGGGCTGCGGGCCTCCGGGGCCCAGCGGGCGGCGTCGGCGGCGGAGAAGCCGATCCGGCCCTTGTTCGGGACGATCCAGGGGTGGCCGCCCTGCCGGCCCTCCAGCGCGGTGTGGTCGAGGTCGGCGAGTTCGGCGGCGGTGAGCGCGGTGGCGAGCTGGCGGGCGTCGGCGGTGAGGGTGGCGGAGAGTTCGCGGATGAGGTGGGCGGTGGTGTCGCCGGACATCCCGAGGGTCTCCCGGGCGTACGGGAGGAAGCGCAGGGGGTCCAGTCCGTCGGGTTCGGAGCAGCGGACGGACTCCGGGTCGACCTGCCAGCCGTCGTAGGCGCCGCGCCGGGCGGTGAAGCGGTACTCGACCTCGGGCAGCTTCAGGAGGTACTCGCCGTCGAGGGCGCCGGGGGCGGGCTTGAGCAGGTCCTCGTAGGCGAGTTCGCCGAGCATCTTGGCCAGGAGGGTGCGGCCGGCCCGCCGCCAGTGCCCGGCGGTGAGGTGCGGGGGCAGGTAGAGCGGGGGTTCAGCGGCCGGCGGTTGCGGCACGGGTCAGCTCCTGGGGGCGAGGGAGGACGGGGGTCCGTCCGTAGGGGGCGGGGGCGGGCGGGGCGAAGCCGGTCCAGGCGGTGCGGCCGGGCAGCCGGTGGACGGTCCGCCCGGTCACGGCGTTGAGGATCACGGCGGCCCGGTGGGCGCCGAGCCCGAGGTCGGGGGTGCCGACGCCGTGGGTGTGCAGTTCGGCGTTCTGGACGTAGAGGCCGCCGGTGAGTTCGGGCCGGGTGGCGACCCGGTGGTGCAGGTCGACCCGGTAGCGCCCCGCCTCGTCCCAGTCGATCAGGTCGGCGAGCGGTTCGAGCGCGGCCGGGCGGGCGGCCCGGTAGCCGGTGGCGAGCACCACGGCGTCGGTGCGCAGGAGGTGTTCGGCACCGGAGTCGGTGTGCCGGCAGTGCAGTTCGAGGCCGCCGCAGGGGCCGGGTCGGGCGTCGGTGACGGCGGTGCCGGGGGTGATCTCGACCGGGGCGGTGTCGATCGGGCGGCCGATGGTGCGCTCGTAGAGGTGGTCGTGGATCTCGGCGAGGGTCTCGGCGCTGGCGGCCTTGTGCAGTTGCCACTGGGCGCTGACCAGGGCGTCCCGGACGGGTCCGGGCAGGCCGTGGAAGTAGCGGGTGTAGTCGGGGGTGAAGTGCTCCAGGCCGAGCTTGGAGTACTCCATGGGGGCGAGGGCCCGGGTACGGGTGAGCCAGCGCAGCCGGACGTCGTCGTCCTGGTGGCGGCGGAGCAGGTCGAGGAAGACCTCGGCGCCGGACTGGCCGCTGCCGATCACCGTGATGTCCCGGGCGCCGGCCAGGTCGGCGCGGCGGTCCAGGTAGTCGGCGGAGTGGAAGGCCCGCGGGTGGCCGGCCAGGCCCGCGAAGGCCTCGGGCAGCACCGGCCGGGTGCCGACGCCGAGGACGAGGTTGCGGGCCCGTACGGTGGACCGTCGACCGGTCGCGGTGTCGGTCAGCTCGACCCGGTAGCAGGGCGTTCCGCCCGGTGCGGCGGTCCAGTGCAGGGCGGTGACCTCGGTGCCGAAGCGGCAGTTGGCCAGCCGCTCGGCGGCCCAGCGGCAGTAGTGGTCGTACTCGCGGCGCGGCAGCTGGAAGCGCTCGGCGAAGTAGAACGGGAACAGCCGGTCCTGCTCGCGCAGGTAGTTGAGGAAGGACCACGGATTGGTCGGGTCCACCAGCGAGACCAGGTCGGCGAGGAAGGGCACCTGCATCCGGGCTCCGTCCACCAGCATCCCGTGGTGCCAGCGGAACTCCGGGCGCTGGTCGCAGAAGAGCGTGCGCAGGCCGGGGACGGGCGCGGCGAGTGCGGCGAGCGAGAGGTTGAACGGGCCGATGCCGACGCCGAGCAGGTCGTACGGCGGCTGGGGTGCTGCGGTGTCCACGGGGTGTCCTAGACGGGGTCGGGCCGGCCGGCGCGGGGCCGGTCGGGCTCGGGGCGGGCCGGTCGGGGCCTGCCGGGTCGGGCCGGTCGCGGTCGGGGGCTAGGGAGTGGCCGCCCGGCAGCGCACCATGAGGGCGGCCCGCTTGTCGGGCAGGTCGAGTTCGGCGGCCGCCCGGAACCCGGCGCGTTCGAAGGCCCGGACGGAGCGCCGGTTGCGGACGTCCGGTTCGGCGACGACCCGTTCGCAGGACGGGCGGCGGCGCAGGATCCGCTCCGCGAGCGCGGCCAGCAGCACGGCGCCGAGCCCGCGGCCGCGGCTGGCGGCGGGGCCGAGCAGCAGGTGGACGCCGGCGTCGTGCGGCCGGGCGGGGTAGTGCGCGGCCAGCGGGTCGAGGTCGGCGCGGTAGACCTCCCAGTAGCTCATCGGCTCGCCGTCGAGGAGGCCGAGGCAGGGGGCGCTGCGGCCGTCGCCGTCCAGCTGGGCCCGGATGTGCCGGTCGGTGAGCTCCGGCGGGCCGGCCAGCTCCCAGAAGGCGGCGACCTCGGGGTCGTTCATCCATCCGGCGAGCAGCGCCAGGTCGCCGGGCAGCCGGACCGGGCTGAGCCGGAACTCCCCGGCCGGGGTGGGGATCGGTCCCCACCCGGGCAGGTCGTCCCACATCAGCGGCCCGCCACCGGGTTGGGGATGTCCACGTAGACGGACTGGCTGGCGACCGGGCCGACCAGCTCGTCCATGCCGTTGATCCGGGTGAGCAGGTTGGCCTTGCAGGGCAGCGTGGGCGCGTCCAGCAGCAGGCCGGGCAGCGCCGAGCCGGTGGCGGCCGCCCGCGGTCCGGCCAGGAAGCGCCGCAGCCCGGCGATCAGCACGGTCTCGTCCGCCAGTCGCTGGGAGCCGAGGGCGCCGATCAGGCCCAGGACGTGGTTGATGCCGAGGTAGTAGGCGAAGTGGTGGTCGATCACCGGGTCCGGCAGGAAGGTGTCGCTCTCGGCACCGAGCCCGGGCAGCCGGGCGGTGAGCCGCTCGGCGGCGCTCTCCCGGTAGTAGTAGCCCTGGTTGTCGCGGTAGCGGCCGCCGCTCGGCCAGCCGTCCCGGTCCAGCAGGACCAGGCTGTTCTGCTGGTGCGCCTCCAGGGCGATGCCGCCGCGGCCGTCCAGCCACAGGACGGGCAGCACGACGGCGTCCAGGTAGCGCAGGAACCATTCGGCGGCGACGGTCTGCAGCGGTCGGCCGCAGCGGGCGGCGAGCGCCCGCAGGATCTCACCGAGCCGGGACGGCACGGTGTCGCCGGTGCCGAGCGGCTGTTCGGCGACCAGCCCGGCGACGCACAGCACGCGCTCGGCGGGCGCGAAGGGCTGGGCGCGCAGCACGGTGTCCAGTCCGCCCGGGTCGCCGAGTGCCGGGTGGTCGACGCCGATCCAGGCCGGGTCGCGGACGATGTCGAAGTCGGGGTGGGCGGCCCGCCACTCGGCGGCCAGCCCGCTCTCCAGCAGCCGGTGCATCTCCAGGCCCCGGTGCAGCTCCTTGCGCAGGTTCTCCCGGCGGGAGTTGGTGATCCGCAGGCCGAGCGAGAGCTTGAGCATCCAGGGGGTGCCGGGCCGGTAGACGGTGCGCACCGAGGAGGTGGGGTACCAGGGCTCGCCGGCTGGACCGAGGTCCTGCAGCAGGCCGTCCGCGAGCAGCGCGGCGACGGCGGGGCGGTGGGCGAGTTCGCGGGCCTGCCAGGGGTGCAGCGGCAGGGCGGCGGTGCCGGGCGGCAGGGCGAGCGCGCCGTCGAGCAGTCCGGCGGTGAGCCGGTCGGCGGTCTCCGCGACGGCGGAGCCCGCGGCGAGCAGCTCGCGGTCCACGGCGTACCAGTGCAGCCGGAAGGAGCCGTGCAGTTCGGGCGAGTAGGCGGCGCTCTGGGCCGGGCCGAGGCCGTCGCGGCTCTTCGGGGTCGGGTGGAGCGGGTGGCCGAGCAGCAGGGATTGCTCGGCGGCGAGGAAGTGCGAACGCTCGGGGCCGCCGGGTGCGGCGGCGGTACGGCGGTGGGCGAGGATCTCGGCGGTGCGGACGACGGAGTCGGCGACCCGGCCGGCGAGGTCGGCGACCTGCCCGGGGTCGGGCCGGTCGGCGGCCGCGGCGGCGAGCAGCGCGGCGGCGGTGACGGCGTCCACCGGGGCGTCGGCGCCGTCCGCTCCGGCACCGATCTCCTCCACGGCACCGCTCTCCCCGGTGGCACCGCCCCCGCCGGCCGCGAGGCCGGCCGGGCCGAAGCGGTGCCAGCCGCCGGGCGACCAGTAGCGGACCGGGACGGTGAGCCGGGCGGCGCCGCCGAGGACGGCGATCCGCAACCGGCCGTCCGGGCCGGGCCGGGCCCCGGTCTCCCGGGTCCAGCAGCGCAACAGGGCTTCCAGGGCGGCTTGTTCGGCCGCGACGGCGGGATCGGGGTGCAGCAGCGGGTCGGGCTCGGTCCGGTGCTCCTCGCGCACGGGCGCCACCTGCTGCGGCGGTTCGGGCGGGGCTCCGGTGAGGGCGGTGCTCAAGGCTGCTCCTTGGGGCGCGTGGACGTGCGGACGCGCTCTGTGCCGGCAGGATCGGCGGGCACTCACACCGTCGCGTCAGGTAAGGGTTACCTATCCCTGAGGGGTGATCACAAGGACGGCTCACTCGTCCGGGTGAAGATCGGGGATTGTCCGCCACCGGAGCGAAGCGCCCTGCTGTGCCAACGAGCCGACCGGGCCCGCGTCACGGATCGGCGGCCTCCGGCCGGTGCCGCAACCCGGGGGGCGGGCACGGCCGTCCTCGTCCGCGGTGGAAGACTCCAGGACGGCGGGCGCCACGGCCCGGACCGGCCGGACACGGCACGGATCCGACCGAGCACCATCCGAGCGACCACCGACCGACCCGACACCGATCGAACGCAGGGGGAAGCGCACAGATGCCCACGATCCACCGGTCAGCCCTGGCCGCCGCCCTGGTCGCGGGGGCCCTGCTCGCCGTCAGCTCCTGCGGGCCGGACGGCCCGCCGGGCGACGGCGGCGGCAGTGCCGCGCCGCCGCCCTCCGCCGCCGCGTCGGGCGGCGGCACCGGCGGGGTGATCGGCGGGATCACCCTGCCGTCCGGACTGCCGACCAGCCTGCTGGAGGGCCTGCCGCGGAGCTGGGACGACCTGAAGAAGTGGAAGTTCGAGGACTGGGACTCCTGGGCCTCCAAGCACGTCTTCAACAACCCGGTGGTGAAGGACTTCTGGGACCCGGACAAGATGGGCGACTCCAAGCCCGCCGAGCCGGCCCCGCCCGTCACCAAGCCCTCGCCGGCCACCCCCAGCCCCGCCACCGACGACGGCGTGACCGACCCCGAGCCGCCGGTGGTCAACGCGGTGGCGGTGCCCCGCCCGTACACCAAGCAGCCCTCCGGCAAGGTCTTCTTCTCCGCCAAGGGGGGCCGCGGCAACTGCTCGGCGACGGTGATCGCCGACCCGCAGCACCCCGGCCGGAGCAACCTGGTCTGGACGGCCGGCCACTGCGTGCACGAGGGCAAGGGCGGGAACTTCTACAAGGACCTGGTCTTCGTGCCCGCCTACAACAACTCGGGTGCCTCCAGCGGCGGGAAGCGCGCCCCGCTGTCCGAACTGGCGCCGCTCGGCACCTGGTGGGCCGACCAGGTCACCACCTCGCCGCAGTGGATGGTCGAGGGCGGCGGCACCGGGGACGCCGCCAACCAGTACGACTTCGCCGTCATGCGCGTGCACAACCAGAACGACACCGGCAAGTCCCTTGAGGAGACGGTCGGTTCGGCCGTCCCGGTGTGGTTCGACGCCCCGCGCGACAAGCTCGCCGTCTCGGCCGTCGGCTACCCGCTGCTCAAGCCGTTCGACGGCCAGGAGCTGTACAAGTGCGACGGCGGCAAGCCGACCCGGCTCTCCTTCGACGCCAAGCGGCCCTCGATGCTCACCATCGGCTGCACCATGACCCAGGGCTCCAGCGGCGGCGGGTGGTTCGCCACCATGCCCGACGGGAGGACCGCCCTGGTCAGCAACACCTCGATCGGCACCCAGGAGCACACCTCGCTCAGCGGCCCGTACCTGGAGACGGTCGCCCGGCAGGCCCTGGACTGGATCTCCAGGAAGCAGTAGCGGGGCGGTCGCCGGCGGCGGGGCGAGCGGCGGCGACCGCCACCGGGGCCGTACGGAGAACCAGCACAGCACGGGGGACGATGCAGCATGCCGAGAACCACCAGCCGGGGGCGCCGGGCCGGGGCGGCCGGCGCCACGATGCTCGCCGCGGCGGCGCTCACCGCGGCCGGGTGCGGCCCGAGCGGGCCCGCCAGGCCCGCCGCCCCGCCCCCTGCCCTCCCGACCGCCGCACCCACCAGCGTGGGCGACCTGACGGGCTGGAAGCTGGAGGACTGGAGGAGGTACGTCACCGCCGGCGGGTTCGCCAACGACCCGGCGCCGGGCTACTGGTCCGCCGCTCGGATGGACGCGGCCAAGCCCCGGCCCACCCCGGAGTACTCGCTCACCGGCCCCGCCGCCCCCGGCGTCGAGCGGGACGCCCCGCCGGCCGCCGTCCCGGCCGAGCCGCAGCCGCACCCGTACGGCCAGGCCACCGCGGCCGTCGGCCGGCTCTTCATGACCACCCCGCAGGGCGACGCCGCCTGCTCCGCGACCGTGGTCTCCGACCCGACCGACCCCGGCCGCAGCAACCTCGTCCTCACCGCCGCGCACTGCCTGCACGACGGCAAGGGCGGCGGCTGGCTGAAGAACCTGGTCTTCGTGCCCGGGTTCAACCGGGACGGCCGGGCGAGCCACGGCAAGCCGTACCCCGACGCGCAGGCCGCCCCGTACGGCCGGTGGACGGCGGTGCGCGCGCTGGTCTCCCCGACCTGGCTCCAGGAGAGCGGCGTGGGCGCCCGCAACCAGTTCGACTACGGGATCCTCCGGGTGCGCGCCGAGAGCGGCTCCGGCGCCTCGCTGGAGGAGACGGTCGGCGGCTCCGTCCCGATCTGGTTCAACGCCCCGCGCGACCGGATCACCTCGGCCGCCGCGTACGGCTACCCGGCCGAGCGGCCCGCCGACGGCACGGAACTGGCCCACTGCGACTCCCCCGTCGCGCCCGGCCGGCTCTCCTTCGACCGGACCCGCCCGCCGATGTACGTGATCGGCTGCACCATGACCGCCGGTTCGAGCGGCGGCGGCTGGTTCGTCACCAGGGACGGCAAGCCCAACCTGATCAGCGTCGGCGCGATCGGCGACCGCAACCCCGCCGGCTACCAGGCCGGCCCCTCGCTGCAGGACCAGGCGAAGCAGGCCTTCGACTACTTCGCCAAGAACGTCCGATGACCCCCGACGGCACACGGAGGGGCCCCGGGACCAGTACGGTCCCGGGGCCCCTCCCGACGCTCGCTCTCTCAGCCCTGCAGGGCGACCGCGAAGTACTCCAGCTCGGCGGCCAGCTCGGCCGGCACCTTGGCGTGCAGCAGGGTGCCCTCGCCGGTGTGCTCGGTGGAGAGCAGCTCGCCCTCCGCGTGCACCCGGGAGACCAGCGCGCCCTGGGTGTAGGGCACCAGGGCCCGCACCTCGACGGCCGGTCGCGGCAGCTCGTCGTCGATGAGCTTCAGCAGCTCCTCGATGCCGGCACCGCTGCGGGCCGACACCACGATGGCGTGCGGCTCGCGGCGCAGCAGCCGCTGAAGCACGTGCGGGTCGGCGGCGTCCGCCTTGTTGATCACCACGATCTCGGGGACGTTCTGGGCCTCGACCGAGACGATGACCTCGCGGACGGCGGCCAGCTGCGTCTCCGGCTCGGGGTGCGAGCCGTCCACCACGTGCAGGATGAGGTCCGCGTCGGCGACCTCCTCCATGGTCGAGCGGAACGCCTCGACCAGGTGGTGCGGCAGGTGCCGCACGAAGCCGACGGTGTCGGCCAGGGTGTAGAGCCGCCCGCTCGGGGTCTCGGCCCGGCGCACCGTCGGGTCCAGGGTGGCGAACAGCGCGTTCTCCACCAGGACGCCCGCGCCGGTGAGCCGGTTGAGCAGGGAGGACTTGCCGGCGTTGGTGTACCCGGCGATGGCCACGGACGGCACCTGGTGGCGCTTGCGCTCCTGGCGCTTGGTGTCGCGGCCCTTCTTCATGTCGGCGATCTCCTTGCGGAGCTTCGCCATCTTCTCGCGGATCCGGCGCCGGTCGGTCTCGATCTTGGTCTCACCGGGACCGCGGGTGGCCATGCCGCCGCCGGACGAGCCGGAGCCACCACCACCCATCTGCCGGGACAGCGACTGACCCCAGCCGCGCAGGCGCGGCAGCATGTACTGCATCTGCGCGAGCGAGACCTGCGCCTTGCCCTCCCGGGACTTGGCGTGCTGGGCGAAGATGTCCAGGATCAGGGCCGTCCGGTCGACGACCTTGACCTTGACCACGTCCTCCAGGTGGATCAGCTGGCCGGGGGTGAGCTCACCGTCGCAGACCACGGTGTCGGCGCCGGTGGAGGCGACGATGTCACGCAGTTCCTTGGCCTTGCCGGAGCCGATGTAGGTGGCCGCGTCGGGCTTGTCGCGGCGCTGGATGACGCCGTCCAGCACCTGGGAGCCGGCGGTCTCGGCGAGCGCGGCGAGCTCCGCCATGGAGTTCTCCGCCTCCTCCAGGGTGCCGTCGGTCCAGACGCCGACGAGCACCACGCGCTCCAGGCGGAGCTGGCGGTACTCGACCTCGGTGACGTCTTCGAGCTCGGTGGAGAGTCCGGCGACACGACGCAGCGCTGCACGCTCGCTGCGGTCGTACTGGTCGCCGTCGTAGTGGTGGCCGAGGTCCTCGTCGATGGCCGCGAGGTCCTCGTCCATGAGGGCTTCCGCCCGCAGACCGTCGAGGCGGCGCGGAGCGTCGGCGTGGTCGCGGGTGTCGAACGTGGAGGTCATTCTGTCCTTTGGCTGCTGGTACGGGTGGCTTCGGGGACCGGCGGGCGGTCCCGTACGGAGTCTGCCCAGCTGCCGCCCCGGCTACCGTCCGGGCGGGGTGAGCTACCCCTCAGGTCCCCGGGTGCCACCGGGCTCCTGTGCCCGACAACGCCGTGGACCGGCCGTGAATTCCCCATGATGGTCGCACGCCCGGCGCGGGCGGGTCATCCCCATTTCGGCGCGGAGCGCCGGAACGACCGGCACCGTCGCCGCGCAGCGCCGGAACGACCGGCACCGCCGGCGCGCGCCCCCCCGGTCGCCGACACCCGGCCCCGGGGCTACCCCACCTCCGGGGCGTGCGGCCGGCTGACGTCGTACACCCCGGAGACCCGCAGCATCGCCCGCATCAGCCCGGGCAGGGCCCCCGGCTGCGGCAGTTCGACGGTGTACGTCTGCCGGACCCGTGACTCCTGCGGCGGCTCGACCTCGGCCGCGACGATCCCGACGCCCTCGGCGGAGATCGCCGCCGTGATGTCGGCGAGCAGCCGGGGCCGGTTCAGCGCCTCGGCCCGCAGGGTGACCCGGTGCCCGGCCGCGGGGGCGTCCTGCGGCTGCCAGCGGACCTCCAGTACGGCCCGCCCGTCCGCCCGCATCCGCTCCCCGGCCGGGCAGCCCGTGCGGTGCACGGCCACCGCGCCGCCGCGGATCGGGTAGCCGCAGACCGCGTCGGGCGGCACCGGGGTGCAGCAGCGGGCCAGCCGGACGGCCGCCCCGGGCCGTCCGACCACCGTGACGGGGGCCGAGCGCTTCTCGGGGGCGCGGCGCCCGGGCGGGGCCGGTTGCGCCCCGGCCGGGCCGGTGCGGACGGCCGGCGGCCGGGCCGGCGGGTCGGCCAGCCAGCGCTCGATGGCCAGCCGGGCGGCGGGGGTGCGGGCGTGCGCCAGCCACTCGGGCGCGGGGCCGGAGGGCTGTCCTCCGCCGGCCGGGAGGGTCTCGGTGAGCACGGCGATCTGGTCGCCGTCCTCCAGCACGGTGGACAGGGCGCTGAGCCGCCCGTTGACCCGGACGCCGATACATCGGTGGCCGGTCTCCTCGCCGAGCAGGTAGGCCGCGTCCACACAGGTGGCTCCGGCCCTCAGCTGAAGCGTTTCGCCGCTCTCCGTCACGACCGTGATCTCGCGGTCACCGGCCAGGTCCGCGGTGAGCGCGGACCAGAAGGCGTCCGGGTCGGGCGTCTCCTGCTGCCACTCCAGCAGCCGGCTGAGCCAGCCCGGACGAGCCGGGTCGGTGCGGTCCAGCTCGTCGGTGTCCTGGGCGGCGCCGGCCGGGGAGGGGTCGCCCAGCGCGACCACCCCGGTCTCCGCGACCTGGTGCATCCGGCGGGTGCGGACCAGCACCTCGACCACCGCGCCGCCGCTCAGCGCGACCGCGGTGTGCAGCGACTGGTACAGGTTGAACTTGGGCGCGGCGACGAAGTCCTTGAACTCCCCGGGCACCGGCGTCCAGCAGGTGTGCAGTTCGCCCAGCACGGCGTAGCAGTCGGCGTTCTCCTCGACCACCACCAGCAGCCGCCCGAAGTCGGCCGGGCGCGGCCCCTGCGGCCGACCGTCCGGTCCGGTCCCGCCGGACCGCTTGAGCAGCACCCGGTGCAGCGAGACGCAGTGCCGGGGCCGTACGGTCACCTCGGCGGCCACCCCGGCCTCGGCCAGCTGCCGGGCCAGCTGCCGGGCGAAGGGCTCCAGCACGGTGTCCGGCTCGGCCTCGTGACCGGCCATCAGGGCCCGGGTGCGGGCGTGCTCCTCGGGGTGCAGGGTGGCGAAGACGATGTCCTCCAGCTCGGCCTTGAGCACCTGGATGCCGAGCCGCTCGGCCAGCGGGATCAGCACGTCCCGGGTGACCTTGGCGATCCGCACCTGGCTGGCGGGCTTCATGTGCCGGATGGTGCGCATGTTGTGCAGCCGGTCGGCGAGCTTGATCACCATCACCCGGACGTCGTCCCCGGTGGCGACCAGCATCTTGCGGAAGGTCTCCGCCTCGGCGGCCGCGCCGAAGTCGACCTTCTCCAGCTTGGTCACTCCGTCGACCAGGTAGGCGACTTCGGGCCCGAACCCGGCGCTCACCTGGTCCAGCGTCAAATCGGTGTCCTCGACGGTGTCGTGGAGCAGCGAGGCGACCAAGGTGGTCGTCCCGGCACCGAGTTGGGCCAGGATCATGGTGACGGCCAGCGGGTGGGTGATGTACGGCTCGCCGCTCTTGCGCTTCTGGCCGCGGTGGCTGGCCTCGGCGAGCCGGTACGCCCGGGCGAGCAGGCCGAGGTCGCCCTGCGGATGGTGCTGCCGGTGGACCCGGACGAGCGGTTCCAGGGCGTCCGGCACGGGCGGCCGGCCGGTGGCCAGTAACGCGGCCCGCCCGGCCCGGCCGAGGGCGGCCCGGCCGAGCTCTCCGAGGGGCCTCCTGGCCCCGGCCTGCCGTACGGTCGTCGGCTGCCCCGTCAGGGACTGCCCGGCTTCGATGGTCATCGGCGCACCTCCGGCAACGGTCGCCGGGCGCTGCCCCTCCCCGCGGGGTGATCGACCCGGTGGTCCATGCTACCGAGCGGAGCACGTTCCGCGACGCGATGGTTCCCGTCCGCGACCGCTATCACCCGATCGGGGGGATTCGTCGCCGTGCGAAATGGGCAAAACGGGCCGTCAGCTCGTGCGGACGGAGTCCCACCAGCGCTCGTCCAGCCGCCCCTCGGCCACGATCACCGCCGGCCCGGTCATCTCCACCCGGCCGTCCGGGTGCTCGGTGATCACCAGCCGGCCGCCCAGCACGTCCACGGTGTACGCGACGGCCTCACCGGTGACCGCCGGGTCGAGGCCGTCCCGGCGGATCGCGGCCACCGCGACGGCACAGGCGCCGGTGCCGCAGGAGCGGGTCTCGCCCGAGCCGCGCTCGTGCACCCGCATCGCGACGTGCCGCGGCCCGCGGTCCACCACGAACTCGACGTTGACGCCCTCCGGGTAGGCGCCCTCCGGGCTGGTCAGCGGCGCGGTGAAGAGGTCACCGGCGTGGTCCAGGCTCGCCACGAAGGCCACCGCGTGCGGATTGCCCATGTTGACGTTCAGCGCCCGCCAGCGCCGCTCGCCGACCGCGACCTCGATGCCGTCCGGCCCGGGCAGCCGGGCCCGGCCCATGTCGACGGTGACGTCGCCGGGGGTGCCGTCCGGGGCGTCCTCGGCGACCGTCGCGGTGAGCACCCCGGAGCGGGTGGCGACCGCCAGCTCCCCGGGCTTGGCCAGACCGGCCTCGACCAGGAAGCGGGCGAAGACCCGCAGGCCGTTGCCGCACATCTCGGCGACGCTGCCGTCGGAGTTGCGGTAGTCCATGAACCACTCGGCGCGGTCGGCCATCCCCGCGGCGGCCGGGTCGGCGGCCGAACGCACCACGCGCAGCAGCCCGTCCCCGCCGATGCCCGCCCGCCGGTCGCACAGCGCGGCGACGGTCGCGGGACCGATCTCCAGCGCGCCGTCCGGGTCGGGGACGATGACGAAGTCGTTCTGGGTGCCGTGCCCCTTGAAGAAGGGGATGCCGCCCTGCGGGGAGGAGGATGCGCTCACCCTCCCGATAGTACTGAGCGGCCGGACGGCCCGGCGCGGGGAGGCCCGGGGGTCAGCGCAGGTAGGCGACCCGCCAGACCGCGAGCGCGCAGGCGGCCACCGCGATCAGGGTGTAGAGCACGATCGCCTTCCAGCCGGCCCGCTGCCCGGAGCCCCGGCGGGGCAGGCCCGGCCACGAGTAGCCGGCGTGCCGGGCGGCCATCGCGCCCCAGCCGACCGAGGCGGCGGTGAGCAGCAGTCCGAGCATCCCGACCATGGTGGCGCGCGCCCCGGCCGAGCCGAAGGCGAGCGGGAAGGCGAACATCAGCGAGCCCAGGGTGCCCAGCAGGGCGATCGGCAGCGTCTGCCACCAGCGCAGCCGGCGCAGCGGCCGGATCTCCCGCTCGTGCACCGCGGCGTCGGGCGGGGTGCGGGTGTCCAGGGCGGGCAGCGCGGCCGCGTAGGAGGTCGGCGCCTCCAGTCCGGTCAGCACGGGAAGGTCGCCCATCGTCGACTCGTCGAACTCCTCGGCCGGTGCGGTGACACTCCCGCTCTGGCCGGGTTCGGGGCCGGTACCCGTCGACACACGGCCTCCCCTGACTGTTCGACACGAGCGGACTCGCGGCCGGGCACGGTCGGCCCGTTCGGCCGACCCCTATGGCATCGATGATGGCATGTCCAGAAGGTCGTTCCGGGCCTGACCGGGGTCGTCGGGTGATCCGTGGCCATCACGTGATCGGGCCGTGACCGCCGGTTCGTCCTGCACGGCCACCTGCGCGCGCAGGTGCACCGCCGGATTGGCCGGAACCCGTCCTACGCGGCCGGAACTCCCTGACGCCCGATCAGTTCGAGGGACTGCTGCAGCAGCTCGACGGGGTCGGTGCCGGCCGGTCGGGAGAGCCAGTGGATGCGGTCGTCCCGCCGGAACCAGGACTCCTGACGGCGGGCGAAGCGCTTGGTGGCCCGGACGGTCTCGGCCCGCGCCTCGTCCTCGGTGCACTCGCCCGCGAAGTGGTCGAGCACCTGCTGGTAGCCGAGCGCCCGGGAGGCGGTCTTCCCCTCGCGCAGTCCGGCCTTCTCCAGCGCCCGCACCTCGTCCAGCAGCCCGGCCTCCCACATCCGGTCGACCCGCAGCGTGATCCGCTCGTCCAGCTCGGGGCGCGGCACGGCGACGCCGATCTGCACCGCGTCGTACACGGCGGTGTTGCTCGGCAGGTTGGCGGTGAACGGCTGCCCGGTGATCTCGATGACCTCCAGCGCGCGGACGATCCGCCGACCGTTGCTCGTGAGGATCGCCTCGGCGGCCGCCGGGTCGAGCGCGGCCAGCCGCCCGTGCAGCGCGTACGGGCCGAGCCGCTCCAGTTCGGCCTCCAGCCGGGCGCGGACCGCCGGGTCGGTGCCGGGGAACTCCATCTCGTCGATCGCCGCCCGGACGTACAGCCCGGAGCCGCCGACCAGGACGGGCGTGCGCCCGGCGGCGAGCAGCCGGTCGATCTCGGCCCGGGCCAGCCGCTGGTACTCGGCCACGCTGGCGGCCTCGGTGACGTCCCAGACGTCCATCAGGTGGTGCGGCACTCCGCCGCGCTCGGCCGTGGTGAGCTTGGCCGTGCCGATGTCCATGCCCCGGTACAGCTGCATGGAGTCGGTGTTGATCACCTCGCCGTCGAGGCTCCGGGCGATGGCGACGGCCAGGTCGGACTTGCCGGCGGCGGTCGCGCCGACGATCGAGACGACACGCGGGGTACGGGAGCTGCTCACCGCTCCAGTCTCGCAAACCCCCGGCGGTCCCCGGACCGGGCTGCCGCTCCGCTCCGACTGAGCGACGATATGACTGTTTCCGGCCAGATGACCGTTTCCGGCCGTTCCCCGACCGGGACCGGTTCGCGAACGCTTCGCCGGGCACGGGCGTTGTCCCGGATACAGGGATGAAAGGGTGAGATCGCCATGGGTCTGATGGACAACCTCAAGGGCAAGGCCGAGGAGCTCAAGGAGAAGGCGAGCGAGCTGGCCGGCAAGCACAGCGACCAGATCGACCACTTCGTGGACAAGGCCGGCGGAGCGATCGACAAGGCGACCAAGGGCAAGTACAGCGAGAAGATCGAGCACGGCGCGGGCAAGGCCAAGGACGCGGTCGGCGACTTCGCCCACAAGCCGAAGCCCGGCGAGGGACAGCCCCCGCAGGCCTGAGCCCCGTCCCGCCGCCCGTCCGGTACGGCCACCCGTCCCGTACCGCCGCGGGCCGGTTCGGGGCGCGTCCTAGGACCAGGACGCTACGACGTACCCGACCCCGTACGGGGCGTCCTGGTAGCCCAGCCGCCCGGTGAGGCCGGCGCCCTCCGCGGCGCCGGCCAGCACCTGCCAGGGCGCCCGGCCCTCGGCCTTGAGTTCGGCGGCCAGGCCCGGGTCCAGGTCCGCGAGGGCCGGCAGGTCGGCCGTGCCCAGGGCGGCGGCCAGGGCGGCGTCGAAGCCCTCGGCCCGCTCGTCGAGGTAGCCGGGCGCCTTCAGCGAGCGGCAGGCGCTGCCGTCGCCGAGCACCAGCAGGGCGACCCGGTCGGCGAGCCCGGCCAGTCCCTGGCCGAGGCCGAGCATCCGGTCGGCCGGGGCGTCGGCGGGCACCGCGCAGGCGTGCGTGGGCAGGGTCACTCCGGCGCGTTCCAGCAGCCAGGCGCCGACGGTCAGCGAGGGCGCCAGCTCCGGTCCCCCGACCCGCCCGCCCGGCAGCTTGGCGACCAGCGGCACGCCGTAGCGGTGGAAGGAGCCGGCCCCGCCTTCGGTCCACACCTCGGCCTGCGGGCCGGTGCCGACCACCACGACCAGCTGCGGCCCGGCCGCGACCAGCGCCGCCAGCGCCTCGTCGCAGGCGGCGCGCAGCGCGTCCAGTTCGCCCGCCGCCCCGGCGGCGACCTCCGGGACGAGCAGTGGCGGACAGGGGCACACGGCGGCGGCTACCAGCATGTCGATCACTCTAGCCAAAGCGAAGGGCGGCCCGGAGGTGTGAGCACGCTCGCCTCCGGGCCGCCCTTACGGCAGCACGCGCGTCAGTCGCCGCAGCAGGCCCCGCCGGCCGGTGCCGCCGACGGCAGCGTGGCGGGGGCGCCGATGGACGGCAGGCCGAGCATCACGCCGGCCGGCTTGGCCGCGGGCTTGGCCTGGCGCTTCTCCCAGGCGTCCCCGGCCCGGGTGCGGCGCACCGCGAGCGCGGGCCCCTCGGCGAGCAGGTGGTGCGGGGCGGCGTAGGTGATCTCGACGGTCACCATGTCGCCCGGCCGCACCGGCTCCTCCGGCTTGCTGAAGTGCACCAGCCGGTTGTCGGGCGCGCGCCCGGAGAGGCGGCGGGTCTGGTCGTCCTTCTTGCCCTCGCCCTCGGCGACCAGGATCTCGAGGGTCCGTCCGACCTGCTTCTTGTTCTCCTCCCAGGAGATCTCCTCCTGGAGGGCGATCAGCCGGTCGTAGCGGGCCTGGACGACCTCCTTCGGGACCTGGTCCGCCATCTCGGCCGCCGGGGTCCCGGGGCGCTTGGAGTACTGGAAGGTGAAGGCGTTGGTGAAGCGGGCCTCGCGGACGACGTGCATCGTCTCCTCGAAGTCCTCCTCGGTCTCGCCCGGGAAGCCGACGATGATGTCGGTGGAGATCGCCGCGTCCGGCATCGCCGCGCGGACCTTCTCGATGATCCCGAGGAAGCGCTCCTGGCGGTAGGAGCGGCGCATCGCCTTGAGCACCCGGTCCGAGCCGGACTGCAGCGGCATGTGCAGCTGGTGCATCACGCTCGGCGTCTCGGCCATGGCGGCGATCACGTCGTCGGTGAAGTCGCGCGGGTGCGGCGAGGTGAAGCGGATCCGCTCCAGGCCCTCGATCCGGCCTGCGGCGCGCAGCAGCTTGGAGAAGGCCTCGCGGTCGCCCAGGTCGGAGCCGTAGGCGTTGACGTTCTGGCCGAGCAGGGTCACCTCGATGACGCCCTCGTCCACCAGCGCCTCGATCTCGGCGAGGACGTCGCCGGGGCGGCGGTCCTCCTCCTTGCCGCGCAGCGCGGGGACGATGCAGAAGGTGCAGGTGTTGTTGCAGCCGACCGAGATCGAGACCCAGGCGGCGTACGCGGAGTCCCGGCGGGTGGGCAGGGTGGAGGGGAAGGTCTCCAGCGATTCGAGGATCTCGACCTGGGCCTTCTTCTCGATCGCGGCCCGCTCCAGGAGCGCCGGCAGGTGCCCGATGTTGTGCGTGCCGAACACCACGTCGACCCAGGGGGCGCGCTGGACGATGGTGTCGCGGTCCTTCTGGGCCAGGCAGCCGCCGACGGCGATCTGCATGCCCTTGTGGCGGGTCTTGACCGGCGCCAGCTGGCCGAGGTTGCCGTACAGCTTGTTGTCGGCGTTCTCGCGCACCGCGCAGGTGTTGAACACCACCAGGTCCGGGTCGCCCTCGGGCCCGGCCTTGACGTAGCCCGCCTCCTCCAGCAGCCCGGACAGCCGCTCGGAGTCGTGGACGTTCATCTGGCAGCCGTGCGTGACGACCTTGTAGCTCTTCAATCCGCTCTCACCGCTCACCAGACCAGGGTACGGGCAGCCGCGAAGCGCTTTTCCCGGAGCTTGCCCGTCCCGTTCCCCTCCCGTTCGGCCGGAGCGCCTGGCAGTATCCCTGCATGACCCCCACCACCCCGTCACATCTCGGTGCCGCCGTCCGCACGGCGGCCCGCAGCCCGCTGTGGCGGACGGTGCTGGTGCTGGTGCTGCTGGTCGCCGGGTTCGGCGGCTGGTGGCTGTCGGCGGGCCGTTCGCCCGGGTACCCGAGCGGGGAGGTCCGCTTCGCCACCGGTGTGGACCGCGGCGTCTACGACCGGTACGGGCAGCTGCTGCAGACGCACGTCGCCCGGACGATGCCGGGGGTGCGGCTGGCCCTGGACAACACCGAGGGCTCGATAGACAACCTCACCCGGGTGATCAGCGGCCGGGACGCCTTCGCGATCGCCACCGCCGACGCGGTCGCCGACTACAAGGGCCCCGGCAAGGACCGGCTGCGGGCGATCGCCCGGCTGTACGACGACTACCTGCAGCTGGTCGTCCCGGCCTCCTCCCCGGTGCGCCGCACCGCCGACCTCAAGGGCCTGCGGGTCGGCGTCGGCCTGCCGCAGTCCGGGGTGAACCTGGTCACCAAGCGGTTGCTGACCGCGGCCGGGCTGAACCCGGAGCGCGACGTCGTCGCGGTCCCGACGGGGGTCGGCGAGGCCGCCGACGCGATGCGCGCGGGCCAGCTGGACGCCTTCTTCTGGTCGGGCGGTCTGCCCACCAGCGCGCTCACGGACCTCTCCGACCACCTCAAGATCCGGATCGTGCCGCTGAACGACCTGTCGGAGGCCCTGCACAGGGCGGAGGGCGGCGGCACCGACGCCTACCGGGCGGCCACCATGCCCAAGGGCACCTACCCGAACGCCGAGCCGACGGACGCCGTCGCCACGGTGGCCGTGCCCAACCTGCTGATCACCCGGGACGACGCGGACCCGGGGCTGGTCGAGGGGATGACCCGGGCGGTGATCGACAGCCGCGACCAGATAGGCGCCCAGGTGCACGCCGCCCAGCTGGTCGACCTGCGCACCGCCGTCTACACCGATCCACTCCCGCTGCACACGGGCGCGGCGCGCTACTACCGCTCGGTGAAGCCCTGAGCGGAAGCCCTATGCGGAAGCCCTGAGCGGAAGCCCCGTACGGATGCCCTGAGCGGAAGACCCGCGGCTCGCCCGGCGCTCCCGCCGCCGTCAGCGCTCCGGGCGCGGCACCGCCAGCGTCACCGCGAGCCCGGTCGGCTGGACCGGCGCGAAGCCGAGCGAGCCGCCGCCGGCCGCCAGCAGGGTGCGGGCGATCGACAGGCCCAGCCCGGAGCCGTCCACGTTCTGGTGCCGCGGGCTGCGCCAGAACCGGTCCCCCGCCCGGGACAGCTCGTCCTCGGTGAGCCCGGGCCCGGCGTCGGTGACGGTCACCGCGACCTCGTCCCGGCGCACCGCGACCCGCACCCGCACCTCGCTGCCGGCCGGCCCGAACTTGAGCGCGTTGTCCAGCACGGCGTCCAGCGCCGAGCCGAAGCCGATCGGGTCGGCCATGCCGATCGCCAGCGCCGGGCCGTCCCAGCGCAGGTCTATGCCGCGCTGTTCGGCGACCGGCCGCCAGGCGTCCATCCGGGCCAGGGTGAGCGCGGCGAGGTCGGTGCGCTCCGGTTCGGGGCGGGCGTGCTCGGCGGTGGCCAGCCCGAGCAGGTCGTCCAGCACCCGGGCCAGCCGGGCGCCCTCCTCCCGTACGCCGCTGAGCTCCTCCTCGTGGCCCTCGGGCAGTTCCAGGCCGAGCACCTCGACCCGCAGCAGCAGGGCCGAGAGGGGGTTGCGCAGCTGGTGCGAGGCGTCCGCGACGAAGGCTTTCTGCTGGTCCATGGCGAGCACCACGTGGTCCGCCATCTCGTTGAACGAGCGTGCCAGCCTCTGCAGTTCGGGCGGTCCGCCGCCAGGGGCGACCCGGGCGGCCATCCGGCCGGTGGCGATGTCGTGGGTGGCCCGGTCCAGGGTGCGCACCGGGCGCAGCACCCACTCGGTGAGCCGGACGGCGAGCAGCACGGCGACGATCATCGCGGCGGCCTCGCCGGCGACGAGCACCATCCACTTGTGCAGCACCCGGGTGCGCAGCGGCCCGGTCGGGGACTCGCTCAGCACCACCGCGACCACGTCGCCGTCGCGCACCACCGGGGCGGCGACGGTGATCGTCCGGTCCGGGGTCCACGGCCAGACCTGCGGCGGGTTGTGGCTGCGCCGCCCGTCCAGCGCCTCCTGGAAGGCCTGGGCGCCCCAGCCGGTGGTGGGCACCCGCCAGTTCGCGGGGGCGGCGGCGATCGGCAGGCCGTCGCGCTGGAAGATGCCCAGGCGCAGCCCGTACAGGTCGTAGTAGCGGCGGACCTCGGCGTCGATCGAGTGCTGCCGGCTGAGGTCGCCGGGGGCGGGCTCGGGCTCGCCCTTGCGGGCGGCGTCGTTGGCGCCGGAGGTGGGCAGGTCCTGGGCGAAGCGGGCGGCGTCGTCGAGCCGGTCGACGACCACCTTGCTCTGCTCGGCCGCCGCGACCGCCGCCGCGAGCGGCAGCCCCAGGGCGGCCAGGACGCAGAGCATGAGGGCGATCAGGATGCCGAGCAGGCGGGTGCGCACGTGCGGTCAGTGCTCCGCGGGGGTGTTCGGGGCCGGGTCCGCGGCCGCGGGCGCCGGGGACTCGGGGATCAGGCGGTAGCCGACGCCGCGGACGGCCTCGACCAGGCCGGGCAGCGCCAGCTTGTTGCGCAGCGAGCCGATGTGCACCTCCAGGGTGCGTCCGTTGCCCTCCCAGCCGCTGCGCCAGACCTCGCTGAAGATCTGCTCGCGCCGGTAGACCACGCCGGGGCTCTGCGCGAGCAGGGCGAGCAGGTCGAACTCCTTGCGGGTGAGCGGCACGTCGCGGCCGTCCACGCTGACCCGCCGGCGCTCGCGGTCGATCCGGATGCCGCGGGACTCCAGCGGGCCGCGCTGCTGCGGTACGGCGTCGGGCGTGGGCACCGACACCGAGGAGGGGACGGCGCCGCGGCGGGCCACGGCGTGGATGCGGGCGAGCAGCTCGCCCATGTCGTACGGCTTGGTGACGTAGTCGTCGGCGCCCAGGTTGAGGCCGTGGATCCGGGAGCGGACGTCGGCGCGGGCGGTGACCATGATCACCGGCACGCCGCTGCCGGCCCTGATCCGGCTGCACACCTCGAAGCCGTCGCGATCGGGCAGCCCGAGGTCGAGCAGCACCACCCGGTACGGCTCGTTGCCGTCCGGCACCAGGGCGTCCAGCGCCTCGTGCCCGCTGCGGGCGTGCCTGACCTGGAAGCCGTGCCGGCCCAGCACCGCGACCAGCGCGGCGGCCACGCGTTCGTCGTCCTCGACGAGCAGCAGTCGCATCCTGTCCTCCTCCTTCCCCCACGCGATCACCGGTGGGAACCGGACCGATCGGTCAGGTCCCGGTCCTGCGCAGTATGGGCCAGTGGGCGGCCCGGCGCCAGGTTCGACCGCGCACCGGGCCCGTGGGGGACGGGGAGCACCGGGGCGGATCCCCGCTGTGACATGCCCCGTCGGCATCCGTGCGAACAGCGCGCGCCCGCCGTGTGGCCGTTTCGTGATCCTCAAGTTCCGCTCAGATCGGCTGACGGCGTGCCGTCACGGCTCCTATGGTCGGCCCACCGGGGGCTGCGGCTCCGCCGGTCGCGGCTCCCGGATCAGCACCACCATTGTCCCCCAAGGGAGTTGAGACTCCCCGGGGGCACGATCCGATACCGAGGGAGCAGGCGCGATGACCGAGAGCCCGGTCCAGGACTCCACCCCCGCAGCCGCCCCGCTGGTCGTGCTGAGCAAGGTCAACAAGCACTACGGCGCGCTGCACGTCCTGCAGGACATCGATCTGGAGATCGCCCAGGGCGAGGTGGTCGTGCTGATCGGCCCGTCCGGCTCGGGCAAGTCCACGCTGTGCCGGACGATCAACCGGCTGGAGACCGTCGACTCCGGCAGCATCACCATCGACGGCCGGCCGGTGCCCGCCGAGGGCAAGGAGCTGGCCCGGCTGCGCGCCGAGGTCGGCATGGTGTTCCAGAGCTTCAACCTGTTCGCGCACAAGACCGTGCTGGAGAACGTGGTCATCGGCCAGGTCAAGGTGCGCAAGGTGCCCCGCCCGCAGGCCGAGCGGACCGCCCGCGAGCTGCTGGAGCGCGTCGGCGTCGGCGCGCAGGCGGGCAAGTTCCCGGCCCAGCTCTCCGGCGGCCAGCAGCAGCGCGTGGCGATCGCCCGCGCGCTGGCGATGAAGCCGAAGGTGATGCTCTTCGACGAGCCCACCTCGGCGCTCGACCCGGAGATGGTCAACGAGGTGCTGGAGGTCATGCGCCAGCTCGCCGCGGACGGCATGACCATGGTCGTGGTCACCCACGAGATGGGCTTCGCCCGCTCCGCCGCCAACCGCGTGCTGTTCATGGCCGACGGCAGGATCGTCGAGCAGAACACCCCGGACGCCTTCTTCACCGCGCCGCGCTCGGACCGTGCCAAGGACTTCCTCTCGAAGATCCTGCACCACTGACGCCCCACCGACGCTTCGAGACCACGCGGGGCCGCCTCCGGCAACGGTGCCGGTCAGCCCTGCCCGCGCACAACTTCCAGACGTCAGAGCCCGGTTGACACCGCGGCCCGGCCCCAGGAGAACAACCCTCATGAGGACTTCCCGCACCCTCGCCGTCGCGCTCTGTGCCGTCGCGCTCACCGCCACCGCCGCCTGCGGCAAGGACGGCACTCCCGGCGCCGCCGCCAGCGCGAGCAACGCCCCCAAGCTCCCGACCTACACGGTCAAGACCGACGCCAAGGTCGACTCCCCGATCATCGCCGAGGCCAAGAAGCGCGGCCAGCTGATCATCGGCGCCAAGGCCGACCAGCCGAACCTCGGCTGGGAGGACGTCGCCAGCGGCGACCGCAGCGGCTTCGACATCGAGATCGCCAAGATGATCGCGGCCGACCTCGGCTTCACCCCGCAGCAGATCAAGTGGCAGACCCTGGTCTCCTCGCAGCGCGAGCCCGCCATCGCCAAGGGCCAGATCGACTTCTACGTCGGCACCTACAGCATCAACGACGAGCGCAAGAAGACCGTCTCCTTCGCGGGCCCGTACTACATCGCCGGCCAGGACCTCCTCGTCAAGCAGGACAACACCTCGATCACCGGCCCGGAGAGCGTCAACGGCAAGAACGTCTGCACCGCCACCGGCTCGACCTCGATCAAGAACATCCAGCAGTACAGCCCGAAGATCACGCAGTTCGACACCTACTCGGCCTGCGTCGAGAAGCTGCTCTCCGGCGAGGTCGACGCCGTCACCACCGACGACGCCATCCTCAAGGGCTACGCCTCCAAGTACGCCGGCAAGCTCAAGGTCGTCGGCAAGCCCTTCACCAAGGAGAACTACGGCGTCGGCCTCAACAAGGACGACGCGGTGCTGCGCAACGCCATCAGCGACGCCCTGAAGGCCCACGAGGACAACGGCGACTGGAAGAAGGCCTACGACGCCACCCTCGGCGCCTCCGGCTCCCCCGCGCCCGACGTCCCGGCCCTCGACCGCTACTGATCCGTCCGCCGCACGACACGTTCCCGACCCTGATTGAGAGGAGGGCCGCCGGATGGGGTTCCTGTTCGAGGACGACAACTTCGCGTTGTTCCGCGACGGCTTCCTGCAGACGATCGAGCTGAGCGCCCTCAGCGCACTGCTCGCCCTGCTGCTGGGCACCCTGCTGGCGGCCTTCCGGGTCTCCCCGGTGCCGGTCCTGCGCGCTTTCGGCACCACCTGGGTGACGCTCTTCCGCAACACCCCGCTGACCCTGCTGTTCTTCGCCGTCACCTTCGGCCTGCCGCCGCTGGGCGTGCACTTCAGCCATCTGGTCTTCGCGGTGCTGGCGCTCGGCGGGTACACCGCCTCGTTCGTCTGCGAGGTGATCCGCTCCGGCGTCAACACCGTGCCGCTCGGCCAGGCGGAGGCCGCCCGCAGCCTGGGCATGACCTTCGGCCAGACCCTCACCCTGGTCGTCCTGCCGCAGGCCGGCCGCACCGTCCTGGCCCCCATGAGCAGCGTGTTCATCGCCCTCCCGAGGAACTCGGCGATCGCCGGCGCCTTCAGCGTCCCCGAGCTGTACAGCGCCCAGCAGACCTTCTCCGAGCGCGGCTACTCGATCTTCGCGATCTTCTTCTGGGTGGCCTGCGCCTACCTGCTGATCAGCGCGACGGTCGCCACGTTCTTCCGCTTCCTGGAATCCCGACTGGCGGTGGCCCGATGAACGTCCTCAACCGCCCCGCGACGGCGAGCGTCCTCTACGACACCCCCGGCCCCCGGGCCCGGGCCCGCTACCGCGTGTTCGGCGTGCTCTCGCTGATCGGCGTCGCCGGCCTGCTCTGGTACGCCGTCACCGCGCTCGCCGACAACGGCCAGTTCGACGCGGAGATGTGGGACGCGTTCCAGTACAACACCGTCCAGCAGATGATCCTGGACGGCCTGCTCGCCACCCTGAAGGCCTTCGGCCTCGCGGCGGCGTTCTCGCTGACCCTCGGCGCGCTGCTGGCCGCCGGACAGCTCTCCGACCACCGGCCGGTCCGCTGGCTCTGCGTCGGCTTCGTCCAGTTCTTCCGGGCGATGCCGCTGCTGATCCTGATCGTCGCGCTCTACTACGCGTTCTTCGCCAAGGAGCCGATGTGGGCCCTGGTCCTCGGGCTCACCCTCTACAACGGCTCGGTCCAGGCGGAGATCATCCGCAGCGGCGTCAACGCCGTCCCGCGGGGCCAGGGCGAGGCGGCGTACGCCCTCGGCATGCGCAAGACCCAGGTGATGAGCGGCATCCTGGTGCCGCAGGCCGTCCGCTCGATGCTGCCCTCGATGATCGGCCAGCTGGTCGTCACCCTCAAGGACACCTCGCTCGGGTACATCATCACCTACAACGAGCTGCTGTTCATGGGCAAGAAGATCGCCAGCCAGCCGTTGAACGCCGCGGGCTTCCCCTACATCCCGGTGGTGCTCGTGATCGGCCCGATCTACATCGCCATGTGCCTGCTGCTGACCGCGCTCGCGCGCTGGATCGAAGCACGCGGCCGTCGCGGCGCGAACCGGCGCACATCAGCTGCTGCTTGACGGACACGCAGGTGAACTGTTGCATTGCTCTTCGTGACACCTCCCGGGAGCATCCACGCGGCATATGCGGCAGCGGTAACTGACGCCGGCCGATCGGCCGGTTCGTGCCCGGAGGTCCCCGCATGGACCCGGTGATCGTGGTCGGGGCCGGACCGGTCGGTCTGGCCCTGGCCCTCGCCCTGGCCCGGCACGAGGTGCCCACCGTCGTCCTCGACGAGGGCTCCGGACTCTGCCCCGAGGGCCCCCGCAGCCTCGTCCTCGGCGCCGACACCACCGCCTTCCTGACCCGGATCGGCTACGCCCGGGCGGTCTCGGACTCCGCCCTGTGGGACTCCTTCGCCATCTGGCGCCGCCGCCAGGAGGTCCTGCGGATCGACCTCACCGAGTCGCCCACCTTCCACCTCCCCCAGCACCGCCTCCAGCGCGGCCTGCGCGACGCCCTGACCGGCACCCCGCTGATCAAGCTGGTCCCGCTCCACCGGGTCCGGGAGCTCGAACAGGACCGGGACGGCGTCAGCGTCCGCACCGTGGGCACCCAGGACGGCTCCGCCACCTGGTGGCGCGGCAGCCACCTGGTCGGCTGCGACGGCGCGAGATCCACCGTCCGCAAGCTGCTGAAGATCCGCTTCCCCGGCCGCCCCGCGGTCGACCGCAACGCCATCGCCACCGTCCGGGTCGACCTGCCCTTCGACGGCGCCCGGCTGCACCGCGAGCCCCCGTGGCGCGGCGACCGCGAGGCCTCCGCCCGTCCGCTGCCGGACGGCGTCTGGCGGCTCGACTGGCGGCTGCCCCCGGGCCGCCCCGCCCCCACCGAGACGGTCGACCCGCACGCCACCTGGCCGGGCATCGTCACCGGCGACACCCTGCTCACCCGGGTCACCTCCACCCTCACCGGCTGGTGCGGCGAACTCCCGCGCTTCGAACTGCTCGCCGCCGCCGACCACACCGCCCAGCAGCGCCTCGCCGCCCGGTTCCGGGTCGGCCGCTGCTTCCTGGCCGGCGACGCCGCCCACCTGCACGGCGCGCTCGGCATGCAGAACCTCGCCGACGGGCTGCGCGACGCCGACAACCTCGCCTGGCGGCTCGCCCTCGCCTGGCACCTCCACGCCGGCGGCCCGCAGCCCGGCGGCTCGCTGCTGGACGGCTACGAGGCCGAACGGCGCGGCGCGGTCGGCGCCCGGCTGCGCGCCGTCGACCAGGCCATGCCCCTGCTGCGCCCGCTGCGCGGCTGGCAGCAGACCCGGCGCTCCCTGCTGGTCGGCGGCTTCCGCAAGCACGCCCCGTTGCTCGCCGACGGCCAGCTCGGCACCGGCCGCTTCGGCGGCGCGCCCGCCTACCCGGCGGCCCCCTCCGGGGTCCCCGGCCGGGTCCCGGTGCAGCGCGGCGCGCGCGGCGCGACCTCGCTCAGCGAACTGCTGCCCGCCACCGCCCCGGGCGTGCTCGTCCCGGACCTCCCGGTGCTCGCCACCGACGGCACCCCGGACCACCTGCACGCCCGGCTCGGCGCCACCTTCCTGCTGCTGCTGGTCGCGCCCGGCACCGCCGTCTGGTCGTCCGAGCACTGGCTCGGCGCCGGTCTGATGCCCCGGCTCGCCGAGGTCGCCGCCGCCCTGCCCGTCCCCGCCGAGGTCCTGGTCACCGAGGACTACCCGGGTGCCGGCCCGCACACCGTCCTGCTGATCCGCCCCGACGGCCACCTGGTCGGCGTCACCCAGGGCGCCGTCGCCGAGGACCTCCTCGCCCTGGCGGACCACGCCCGCGGCGGGCCGGCCACCCTCACCCCGGCCCCCGAACCCGCCCCCGAACAGGTCGACTCCCCCAGCTGACGGCGGAGGTCACTCACTCCCCGGCGGTTCCCCCGGCTCCTCGTCCAGCGCGGCGCGCACCACCCGGAACGCCAGCCCCTCGGAGTAGCCGCGCCGGGCCAGCATCGCGACCAGCCGCCGGGTACGGACCTGCCGGTCCAACCCCCGGGTGGACCGCAGCTTGCGCTCGACCAGCACCCGGGCCGCGTCCTCCTCGTCGTCGTGGTCGACCTGGGCGAGGGCCGGCTCGACCAGCTCGGCGGGCACCCCCTTGGTGCGCAGTTCCTGGGCCAGCGCCCGCCGGGACAGCCCCCGGACGGCGTGCCGGGACTCCACCCAGGCCGCGGCGAAGGCCGCGTCGTCGATCAACCCGACCTCTTCGAGCCGGGTGAGCACCTCGTCGGCGACGTCGTCCGGGATCTCCCGCTTGCGCAGGGCGTCGGCGAGTTGCTTACGGGTCTTGGCGGCGCCGGTCAGCAGCCGCAGGCAGATGTCCCGGGCGCGGGTCTCCGGGTCGGCCGGTTCCTCGGCCTGCTTCTTCCGGGCGCCACGCCGAGCGCCCTCCTCCTCACCGGCCCGGCGGTCGGCGGAGCGGGGGGTCGAGGCGGCCACACCCCCGTGACCGGCCGCCTCGACCTCCAGGGCCGATCGCCGACGGCGCCTGCCGGCGGGCAGCTCGGAGGCGGGAACCAGCCCGAGCGCCTCCGCCGACGACTGCTCCCACTCCACGACCGGCCCGGGCGCCGCGCCGCGCGCCACCCGGGCCGGAGCTCGGTCGTTCTCCGGCTCCTCCGCCACTGCGGCGAACCAGTCCGGCGGCCCGTAGTCGTCGTCCTCCGGGCCGCCGCCCACCGTGTCGTCCTGCGTCAACGGCTCAGGCCTTGGCCGCCGCCGTCTTCTTCGCCGCAGCCGCCTTGGTGACGGTCGCGGTGATCGGCTTCGCGGCACCGTCGGCGGCGGCGTCCGCCGCGCCCTCGGCCGCGGGCTCCTCGGTCTTCGGGCCGATGCCGAGCTTGCCCTTGATCTTCCGCTCGATCTCGTCGGCGAGCTGCGGGTTGTCCCGCAGGAAGTTCCGGGCGTTCTCCTTGCCCTGGCCGAGCTGGTCGCCCTCGTAGGTGTACCAGGCACCCGACTTGCGGATGAACCCGTGCTCGACGCCCATGTCGATCAGGCCGCCCTCGCGGCTGATGCCCACGCCGTAGAGGATGTCGAACTCGGCCTGCTTGAACGGCGCGGCGACCTTGTTCTTGACCACCTTGACGCGGGTGCGGTTGCCGACCGCCTCGGTGCCGTCCTTCAGCGTCTCGATCCGGCGGATGTCCAGCCGGACCGAGGCGTAGAACTTCAGCGCCCGACCACCGGTCGTGGTCTCCGGCGAACCGAACATCACGCCGATCTTCTCGCGCAGCTGGTTGATGAAGATCGCGGTGGTGTTCGACTGGTTCAGCGCACCGGCGATCTTGCGCAGCGCCTGGCTCATCAGTCGGGCCTGCAGACCGACGTGCGAGTCGCCCATCTCGCCCTCGATCTCGGCGCGCGGGACGAGCGCCGCGACCGAGTCGATGATCACCAGGTCGATCGCGCCGGAGCGGATCAGCATGTCGGTGATCTCCAGCGCCTGCTCACCGGTGTCCGGCTGGCTGACCAGCAGGGCGTCGGTGTCCACGCCGAGCTTCTTGGCGTACTCCGGGTCGAGCGCGTGCTCCGCGTCGACGAAGGCGACCGTGCCGCCGGCCTTCTGGGCGTTGGCGGCCAGATGCAGGGTCAGGGTCGTCTTACCGGAGGACTCGGGGCCGTAGATCTCGATCACCCGGCCACGCGGAATGCCGCCGACCCCGAGGGCGACGTCCAGAGCGGTGGATCCGGTGGAGATCACCTCGACCGGCTCGTTGGCCTTCTCGCCGAGGCGCATCACCGAGCCCTTGCCGAACTGCCGCTCGATCTGGGCGAGCGCGGTTTCCAGGGCCTTCTCGCGGTCCGTACCTGCCATGGCTTTTTCCCTCGGGTTCTGTGCTGTGCGCTTCATCGTCATCGACGCTAGCGCGTCCCACTGACAAACGAGCCCGACCCGGCTCCGCCTGTGGAAAACTCTTCGCCGGAGAGTACAAAGAACATCTGTTCGATTCAAGCCTCGCACATCCGGTCACTCCCCGTCCCCGCCCACCATCCGCCGCAGCCGCCGCGCCGCCTCCCGCCGCAGCTCCCGCCGCGCCCGGCGCTGCTCCCCCCGGTCGATCCGCGGATCGGTGGTCACCTCGTACCGCCGCACGTACGTCCCCACGAAGCCCTGCAGCGTCGCCGCCGCCGGGATCGCGATCAGCGCGCCCACCGCACCGAGCAGCGCCGCGCCCGCGATCACCGCGCCGAAGGCCACCGCCGGGTGCACGTCCACCGTCCGCGCGGTGATCCTCGGGTGCAGCAGGTAGTTCTCGACCTGCTGGTAGACCACCACGAAGACCAGCCCCCAGAGCGCGTCCACCGGCGCCACGGTCAGCGCCACCAGCACCGGCAGCGCCCCGGCCAGGTACGTCCCGATGGTCGGCACGAACTGCGACATGACGCCCACCCAGATCGCCAGCGCCGCCGAGTACGGCAGGTCCAGCAGTGCGAACATCACCCAGTGCCCGGCGGCCGACACCACCGCGAGCACCGCCCGCGAATAGAGGTACCCGCCGGTCTTGGCCAGCGCGATCTCCCAGGCCCGCAGCACCTCCCCCTGCTTCGCGGGCGGGAGCAGCGAACACACCGTCCGGCGCACCCGCGGCCCCTCGGCGGTGAAGTAGAAGGTGAACAGCCCGACCGTGAAGGTCTGGAAGAGCCCGCCGATCACGGTGGAGGAGACGCCCCAGACGTTGTCGGCGGCCTGCTGGGCGTAGTTCTCGATGGTCCCGGAATCCTTGAGCAGCTTCTTCTGCAACTCCCCCAGGGACAGCTCCTGGTGGAAGGTCCGGTTGATCCACCCGATCAGACCGTCGACCAGGTGCGGCAGGTCCTCGGCGATCTTCGCCACCTGGTCGACCAACAGCGTCCCGAGCGCCGCGAGGAACCCGAGCACCGCGACCCCGACCGCCACGAACACCAGGAAGGTGCCCACCCCCCGACGCACCCCGCGCGCCGCCATCCGGTCCACCGCCGGCTCCAGCGCGAGCGACAGGAAGAACGCCACCAACAGCATCACGAACAGGTCGATCAGCTGCCGGAAGGCCCAGTCCGCGAGCTGGAACACCCCCACCAGCACCAGGAACAGCACCATCGCCCGCGGCAGCCACCGCGGCATCCCGCCACCCCACAGCGCGCCGCCCCCACCAGCGCGCTCAGCACCCTCAACCCTGTCCGAATTCCTCTGTTCTGCGCTGCTTGTCACCCCGACAGTCTGTCCCATACGGGGCGACGGAACTCACCTCAGCAGCGTCGAAACCCCCTGGGTCTCACACACCACACGCCACACGTCCTTGGCCTCCCACCCCGCCTCCAACGCCTGCCGCACCGTCCGCCCACCCAACTCGGCCATCACATGATCGGTCGCGAACGACTCCGCGTACGCCTCCCCGAAGTGCGCGTACATCCGTCGCCAGAACTCCGTCAGCCTCATACCCCCCAGTATCCCGGACCCACCCCACACCCCCAGCCCCCAACAATCCCCACCCCACCCACAGCCCCCCACCGCCGCCACACCCACCCCACCCCACCTCCCTCCCTCTCACCCACCTCCCCCTCCTCACCCCTCACCGGCCCCCGCGAGAGGGACGCGCTGCGGAAGGGGCGGCGCAGGGGGTGGCCCGGAGAGGGGCGTTGCGGGTGATTTTCAGACTGCCAACGACGCCCAACCCCCGCAGGCCAGAGTCGGCAGTCTGAAAATCATCCAGCCCCTCGGAGCGGCCACCCCCGGAGCCGCCCCGGCACCCACCCTCCCGAGAGCACCCACCCACCCCCCAGCCCCGCGCAGCGGAACCTCACACCCGCCCCACCCCCACCACCCCCGCCCCGAAATACTGCCTCTCCCCACACCCGTACGGCCCCACCGGACACCCCGCCGCCGCCGAGCTCGCCAGCAGCGCCGCCAACGCATCGGCCCCGAAGTCCGGGTGCGCCGCAGCCGCCACTGCCACCGCACCGGTCACGTGCGCAGCCGCCATCGACGTCCCGGCCAGGGCCGCGTACTGCCCACCGGGCCAGTCGGAGACGATCGCGTTCTGGGGCCCGCCGTCCGGATCCCCGCCCGGGGCCGCCAGCGAGACCCGCCCCCGCCCGTAGTTGGAGTACGCGGACGGGTGCCCGTCCCGGTTGAGGGCGGTGACGGTGACGACGCCGGGCAGTTCCCCGGGCAGCCGTACGCATTCGGTGCCCAGGTACCGGATCTGCGCCGGCCCGGAGACCCGGTCGTTGGGGCTGCGCTCGTCGCTCCGCGGGGCGCCGAGGTCCTGCGCGTCGTTGCCCGCCGAGGCGACGACGACCGCGCCCTTGCTCCGGGCGTACCGGACGGCCCGGTCGACGGCGGTGATCAGTGCCGCCTGATCCTTGTCCTCGGGGCAGTTGTACTTCCACGGATCGGCGAAGTAGCTGTTGTTGATCGCCTTGGCCCCGTGGTCGGCGGCCCAGAGCAGTCCGCAGACGATGTTCTCCACGTAGTACTGCCCGAGCGGTCCGAGCAGCCGGACGGCGGCGATCCGCACGCCGGGCGCGACCCCGGTGACACCGTGCCCGTCCCGGGCGGCACCGACGATCCCGGCGACGTGGGTGCCGTGGCCGCTCTCGCCCACCCCGGGGTCGGGCCGCCAGGCGCCGGTGCGGGCGTCGGGGCGGCCGTCGGCGCAGGAGGCGGAGGCCTTCGGATCGACGGCGGTGCGCAGGTCCGGATGGGTGTCGTCCACGCCGGAGTCCAGCACCGCGACCAGCACCCGGCGCAGCGCAGCGGGGTCCGGACCTCCGCCCGCAGCCGGGGACGCATCACCGGCCCGATCGGCACCCGCGCCCACCATGGCCAGGTTCCAGGCACCCCCCTCCCCCGGATCGGGCACGGTCACCGTGCCCCCGTCCACCCCGTCCGCCCGCCCCACCCTGCCCACCCCCACCGCCCCACCCCCGTTGGTCCCCCCACTCCCACCCCGCCCCACCGAGTACTCCCCGCCCACTCCCGCCGAGAAGTCCCCTGCCCCGTCCACCCCGCGGGGCGGTGCCACCACCGGCGCGGTCCTGGTCGCCCCCGCGGCGGCGATCCCGGGCCTGGCCCGCACCTTGTCCGCGAACCCCCCGGTCGCGTACGCCAGCACGGCCCCGATCTGCGGGTACTCCTGCACCACCCGTCCGCCCACCGCCCGGCTCTCCGCCCCGGCCCGGTCCGCACCGGAGGCGTCCTCCCGCTCGGCCAGCACCAGGTAGCTGAGGTAGGCCCGCCCCGGCCCGGAGACGTACGGGACGGCCCCGCCGACCACGAGCGCCGTGAGCAGCATCGCGAGCAGTGCCCGGACCGGCCCGCAGACCCGGCGGCGCCGAGCGGGTCCGCCCGACGGGTGCCCCTGCGCCATCGCCCGGCCTCCGCTCGTCGTTCCGGTGGGTCACGGATGGATCATGATTCCGAATCATCACCATATGAGCGATTTGCCGTTTCTGCCCCCCGGCCTACACCCCACCTCCTCGCCCTCCCCCACCCCACCTCCTCGCCCTCCCCCACCCCGCCCCCGCACCCTCCCCAGCCCCGTCCCACCCCCACTTGTCAGTCCCACCGGGCACCATGGGGGCATGGCGCCCCACCCCCCGACCCCGCCCGCCGACGACCCCCTGGCCGGCTTCGCCCCCGCCACCCGGGCCTGGTTCAGCGGCGCCTTCTCCGCCCCCACCACCGCCCAGTCCGAGGCCTGGAGCGCCATCGCCCGGGGGACGGACGTCCTGGTCGTCGCCCCCACCGGCTCCGGCAAGACGCTCGCCGCCTTCCTCTCCGCCCTGGACCGGCTCAGCAGCACCCCGCCCCCCGCCGAGCCCAAGCGCCGCTGCCGGGTCCTGTACGTCTCCCCGCTCAAGGCCCTCGCCGTCGACGTCGAGCGCAACCTGCGCGCCCCGCTGGCGGGCCTGCGCCAGGCCGCCGTCCGCCTGGGCCTGCCCGAGCCGGAGGTCCAGGTCGCGATCCGTTCCGGCGACACCCCGGCCGCCGACCGCCGCCGCTTCACGACCCACCCGCCGGACATCCTGATCACCACCCCCGAGTCACTGTTCCTGCTGCTCACCTCGGCCGCCCGGGAGGCCCTGCGCGGCGTGGACACGGTGATCCTCGACGAGGTGCACGCCGTCGCCGGCACCAAACGCGGCGCCCACCTCGCCCTCACCCTGGAGCGGCTGGACGAACTGCTGGACCGCCCGGCCCGCCGGATCGGCCTGTCCGCGACGGTCCGCCCGGTCGAGGAGGTGGCCCGCTTCCTCAGTCCGCAGCGCGGCGCCGTCGTGGTCCAGCCCCCGGCCGCCAAGGACTTCGACCTCTCCGTGGTCGTCCCCGTCCCCGACCTGGACGACCTGCCCGCCGCCCCGGCCACCGGCGGCGCCGCCGGCAGCGACCCGCAGCGGCAGACCTCGATCTGGCCGCACGTCGAGGAGCGGATCGTCGACCTGGTCGAGGCGCACCGCTCGACCATCGTCTTCGCCAACTCCCGCCGCCTGGCCGAGCGCCTGTGCAACCGGCTGAACGAGATCGCCCACGAGCGCGCCACCGGCACCGCCGCCCCCGAGGCCCACGCCCCGGCCCAGCTGATGGGCGGCTCGGGCGCCGCCAAGGGCGCTCCCGCGGTCATCGCCCGGGCCCACCACGGCTCGGTCTCCAAGGAGCAGCGCTCCCTGGTCGAGGAGGAGTTGAAGGCGGGCCGGCTGCCCGCCGTGGTCGCCACCTCCAGCCTGGAGCTGGGCATCGACATGGGCGCCGTCGAGCTGGTGGTCCAGGTCGAGTCCCCGCCCTCGGTCGCGTCCGGCCTGCAGCGGGTCGGCCGGGCCGGCCACCAGGTCGGCGCCGTCTCCACCGGCGTCTTCTTCCCCAAGTACCGGGGGGACCTCGTGCAGTCCGCGGTGGTCACCGAGCGGATGCGGGAGGGCCGGATCGAGGCGCTGCGCGTCCCGCGCAACCCGCTGGACGTGCTCGCGCAGCAGCTGGTCGCGATGACGGCCCTGGACTCCTGGCCGGTCGACGACCTGCTCGCGGTGGTCCGCCGGGCCGCCCCCTTCGCCACCCTCCCGCAGTCCGCCTTCGACGCCGTGCTCGACATGCTGGCCGGCCGCTACCCCTCGGACGCCTTCGCCGAGCTGCGCCCCCGCCTCGTCTGGGACCGGGTGGCCGGCACCGTCACGGGCCGCCCCGGCGCCCAGCGGCTCGCCGTGACCTCCGGCGGCACCATCCCCGACCGCGGCCTGTTCGGCGTCTTCATCGCGGGCACCGACCCGAAGAAGGGCGGCGGCCGGGTCGGCGAGCTGGACGAGGAGATGGTCTACGAGTCGCGCGTCGGCGACGTGTTCACCCTCGGCACCACCTCCTGGCGGATCGAGGAGATCACCCACGACAAGGTGCTCGTCACCCCGGCCCCCGGCATCCCGGGCCGGCTCCCGTTCTGGAAGGGCGACTCCCTCGGCCGTCCGCTCGAACTCGGCCGCGCCCTCGGCGCGTTCACCCGCGAGCTGGGCGCCCTGCAGCCCGAGGCCGCCACCGAGCGCCTGCGGCGGGCCGGCCTGGACGACTGGGCCGCGGCCAACCTGCTCGACTACCTCGCCGAGCAGCGCGCCGCCTGCGGCCACCTCCCGGACGACCGCACCATCGTGGTCGAACGGTTCCGGGACGAGCTCGGCGACTGGCGGATCGTCATCCACTCGCCCTTCGGCGCCCAGGTGCACGCCCCCTGGGCCCTCGCCCTCGGCGCCCGGCTGCGAGAGAAGCACGGCCTGGACCCGCAGGTCATGCACGCCGACGACGGCATCGTGCTCCGCCTCCCCGACGCCGACCTGTTCTCCCCGGACTTCGACTTCGGCAGCCCGCCGGAGCAGCGGGGTCCGGACGGCATCCCGTTTCCCGCCGACGGGCGCGGGTCCGGCGCCCACGAGGCCCCGGCCGGCGCCGACGAGGCCCCGGTGGGCGCCGACGCCGCGCTGTTCGACCCCGGCGAGATCGAGCAGCTGGTCACCGACCAGGTCGGCGGCTCCGCCCTGTTCGCCTCCCGCTTCCGCGAGTGCGCCGGCCGCGCCCTGCTGCTCCCCCGCCGCAACCCCGGCCGTCGCACCCCGCTGTGGCAGCAGCGCCAGCGCGCCGCCCAACTCCTCGAGGTCGCCTCCGAGTACGGCTCGTTCCCGATCGTCCTGGAGGCCGTCCGGGAGTGCCTGCAGGACGTCTTCGACGTCCCCGGCCTGGTCGAGCTGATGGGGGACCTGGAGTCCCGCGCCGTCCGCCTGGTGGAGGTCACCACCCCCGAGCCCTCGCCCTTCGCCCGCTCGCTGCTCTTCGGCTACGTCGCCCAGTTCCTCTACGAGGGCGACTCCCCGCTCGCCGAGCGCCGCGCCGCCGCCCTCTCGCTGGACTCCCGGCTGCTGTCCGAGCTCCTCGGCCAGGCCGAGCTGAGCGAGCTGCTCGACCCCGGGGTGCTCGCCGAGCTGGAGGCCGAGCTCCAGCGCCTCACCCCCGAGCGCCGGATCAAGGACGTCGAGGGCGTCGCGGACGCCCTGCGCCTGCTCGGCCCGCTCTCCGAGACCGAGTTGACCGCCCGCGGCGCCGAACCGCTGTGGGCCCTGGAGCTGGAGGCCGCCCGCCGGGTGATCCAGGTCCGGATCGCCGGCGAGCAGCGCTGGGCCGCGATCGAGGACGCCGGGCGGCTGCGCGACGCGCTCGGCACCCCGCTGCCGGTCGGCGTCCCCGAGGCCTTCACCGAGCCGGTCAAGGACCCGCTCGGCGATCTGATCGCCCGCCACGCCCGCACCCACGGGCCGTTCACCGCCGCCGAGGCCGCCGCCCGCTACGGCCTCGGCAGCGCCGTCGTCACCGGCACCCTGCACCGTCTCACCGCCGCCGGCCGCCTGGTCCAAGGGCAGTTCAGGCCGGTCGCCGGCCACCTCGCCCCCGACGGCCACCCCGCCCCCGACGGCCTCCGCACCCCCGAGTGGCACACCGCCCCCGAGTGGTGCGACGCCGAGGTGCTGCGCCGACTGCGCCGGCGCTCGCTGGCCGCCCTGCGCCAGGAGGTCGAGCCCGTCCCGCCCCGTGCCCTGGCCGCCTTCCTCCCGCAGTGGCAGCACCTGGCCGGACACCGGCTGCGCGGCCCGGACGGCCTGCTGCGGGTGGTCGAGCAGCTCCAGGGCACCGTGCTGCCCGCCTCCGCCCTGGAGAAGCTGGTCCTCCCGGCCCGGCTCGCCGACTACTCCCCCGGCCTGCTGGACGAACTGATGGCGGCCGGCGAGATCGGCTGGTGCGGAGCCGGTGCGCTGCCCGGCAAGGACGGCTGGCTCAGCCTCCACCTCACCGAGAACGCCCACCTGCTGCGCCCGGAGCCCGTCCCGCCCACGCTCACCCCGCTGCACAGCGCGCTGATGTCCGCGCTGGCCGGCGGCTACGGCCTGTTCTTCCGCCAGCTCGTCCAGCAGCTCCCGGAGGAGACCGCCGAGCCCGAGGTGGTCGAGGCCCTGTGGGACCTGGTCTGGGCCGGGTACGTCACCAACGACACCCTCGCCCCGCTGCGCGCCCTGCTGGGCTCCGGCCGGACGGCGGGCGCCACCGCCCACCGCGCGCCCCGGGCGACCCCGCGCGGCCGCTACGGCGGCGCCGGTCGCGCCTTCGGCCGGGCCGGCGGCGCCCTGCGCAGCGGCCCGCCGACGGTGGCCGGGCGCTGGTCGCTGCTGCCCGCCTTCGCCGCCGACCCGACGGTCCGGGCCACCGCCCAGGCGCAGAGCCTGCTGGACCGGCACGGCCTGCTCACCCGGGGCACGGTGGCGGCCGAACGGGTGCCCGGCGGCTTCGCCGGGGTGTACCGGGTGCTGGCCGCCATGGAGGAGCGCGGCAAGGCCCGCCGGGGCTATTTCGTCGAAGGCCTCGGCGGCGCCCAGTTCGCCATGGAGGGCGCGGCCGACCGGCTGCGCTCGGTCAACGGCCGGCTGGAGCGGGCCCGGGCCACCGAGTGGCCGTCCGGCCCGGCCACCGAGCCGGCCCAGACGCTGGTGCTGGCCGCCGCCGATCCGGCGAACGCCTACGGCGCCGCCCTGCCCTGGCCGGAGCCGCCCACCGCTCCCGGCGGCAAGGAGTCCACGGCGCACCGCCCGGGCCGCAAGGCGGGCGCCCTGGTGGTCCTGGTGGACGGCGAGCTGGCGCTGTACGTGGAGCGCGGCGGAAAGTCCCTGCTGGCCTGGCCGGAGGACGGGCCCACCCGGGCGCTCGCGGCCGGAGCGCTGGCCGCCGCCGTCCGCGAGGGCGCGCTCGGCAGCGTCACGGTGGAGCGGGCGAACGGCGAGCCCGCCCTCGGCTCGGAGCTCGGCCGCGCCCTGGAGGAGGCCGGCTTCCACGCCACCCCGCGCGGACTGCGCCTGCGCCCCTGAGCCCGCCCCCGCCCGCACCGCCGAGCCGCCGCCCGCGGACGCCCGGCAACCCCCGGAACACAGCCCCCGAAGCACAGCGCCCCGAACACACCGGAGGCCGCGAGGTCCAGGACCCCGCGGCCTTCGGCCACGTCGGTTCACCCGATCGGCGGCGGCTGCGCCTCCACCGGTCGTACCGCCTCCGCGCGTCGGCGGGTGGCCGGTCCGGTCGCGTCCCGGTCGGCGTGGACCGGAATGAGACCGAGCCCCCAGCCTCCGGCCGCGAGCAGGCCCAGCACCGCCCCGTCGGCCGGCCGGCCGTGGACGACCGGCAGCCAGACGAGAGCGGCGGCCGACACGGCCAGGACCCACCGCACCCGGCGTCGCACCCGGAGCAACAACCGCGCCCGGACCCGTATTCGGGCCACCGGGCGCACCATCGCGACTCTCCGCACGACCGCCCTCCCTTCGCTCGCCCCGGGCACGGACGCCCGGGAGTCGAGGCCGGGATCAGGCGGCGACCACGTCCATCGCGGCAGCCTTGGGCGACATGTTCGCCCGATCGGTGCCGGGGGCGGGCAGCGGAACCGGTTCGAGTACCGGCCTCAGCAGATCACCTTCGGAGAGGGTGGCCATCGCCGCAAGTTCGGCGAGCGACAGTTCGTCGCTGACCTCGCGCATGACCTCGGACATCCGGACGTCGAGTGCGTCGCAGATGGCGGAGAGCAGCTCCGAGGAGGCCTCCTTCTGACCCCGCTCCACCTCGGAGAGGTACCCGAGCGAAACCCTGGCGGCCGCCGACACCTCGCGGAGTGTGCGGCCCTGGCGCTGGCGCTGCCGACGCAGTACATCGCCCAGTAGGCGACGGAGCAGGATCATCGGTGCCTCCCTCCTCGGACTGCGGATCGAGATGTCACGCCCCCACCGTACCGCCTTGCCCGCTTCGCGTGCGGGGACCCTGGTCGTGTTCACTCTGGGCTGCAAGGCTGTCCCCCTCCTTGTTCCGGTGTCCTACCCGGGTTTGCGGGCCCCTCGTGGTACCCGACGCGGGCCACCCGGCCACCGTCACGCAACTCGTTCGCCACCTGGTTTCTGCCCAACCAGGCCGTTGGATGTAACACGATCCTCCAGCTGTGTCATGCCCGGGCGCCAGAGCGGCGGATCTCGGTTCGGTGGAGATCCGCCGGAGCGGGGCCCGTCGTCATCCTGTGAGCCGGCCGACGAGCAGTTCCAGCGCGGCGGTCACCGCCCCGTGACGGATTGTGGCACGCGCGCCCGACAGCAGGGGCGAACTGACCAGAGTTCCCCCCGGTCCGGCGACCGCGAGGTGTACGGTGCCCACCGGCTGTCCGTCCTGCGGCTCCGGGCCGGCCACCCCGGTCGTCGCGAGCCCGTACGTCGCGCCCAGCAGCCCGCGCACGCCCTCGGCCATCTGCCGGGCCACCACCGGGTGGACCGGCCCGTACACGTCCAGCAGGCCCTCGTCCACCCCGAGCACGGACGCCTTCAGCTCGGTCGCGTACGCCGTGACCGAGCCCCGGAACGTCGCGGACGCCCCGGGGACGTCCACCAGCGCGGCGGCCAGCAGACCGCCGGTCAGCGACTCGGCGACGGCCAGCGTGCCGCCCTCGGCCCGCAGCGCGGCGTGCACCCGCTCGGCCAGCGCGTAGTCGTGCTCCGCCATCGGCTCTCCCCCGTCGCTCAACGGCCCGCGCGCTCCGCGGCCTGGCCCTCGCGGCGCAGTCGCAGCGCCTGTCCGACGTAGTCCAGCGCGGTGCCGACGGTCAGCAGCACCGCCAGCCCCATCAGCACGGCCCGCCCGGTGGCCAGCCAGCCGGTCAGCGCCAGGACGTACATGCCGACCGCGGTGCCCTGCGTCAGCGTCTTGAGCTTGCCGCCGCGGCTGGCCGGGATAACGCCGTAGCGGATCACCCAGAAGCGCATCAGCGTGATGCCCAGCTCGCGGGCGAGGATCACCACGGTGACCCACCAGGGCAGGTCGCCGAGGAGCGAGAGGCCGATCAGCGCGGAGCCCATGATCGCCTTGTCCGCGATCGGGTCGGCGATCTTCCCGAAGTCGGTGACCAGGCCCTTGCGGCGGGCCAGCTCACCGTCGAACAGGTCGGTGATCATCGCGATGGCGAACGCGGCCCAGGCGACCGAGCGCCACTTGGGGTTGTGCCCGCCGTCGGCGAACAGCAGCGCCACGAAGACCGGCACCAGCAGCACCCGGACCATCGTGAGCACGTTGGCGATGTTCCAGACCCCCGGGGTCGGCGGCGCCGCGGCCGCCGGTCTGCCCGGGTGGGCCGCGGCCGGGGCGGCTGGCCCCTTGGTCATTCCCCGGCTCCCGGGGTCCCGGCCCCGGGGGCCTTCGGCAGTCGCACCTGCTCCAGCGCCTCGGCGATCAGGTCGACGCCCTCGCTGGCCACCACCTTGGCCCGCCAGAACTGCCCGACCTCGGGCGCCTCGACGCCCTCCAGGGTGGTCAGGCCGTCGGTCTCCGGCGCCTGGTGGGCGGCCCGACCCTCGACCACGCCGTCCTCGATCGACTCGATCAGCACCTCGACCTCGGTGCCGATCCGCTGCTCGGCCCGCTGGGCGGTCATCTCCTCGGCCAGCCGGCTCAGCCGGTCCAGCCGCTCGGCGATGACGTCCTCGGGGAGCTTGCCGTCGTAGGTCGCGGCCTCGGTGCCGTCCTCGTCCGAGTAGCCGAAGACGCCGATCGCGTCGAGCCCGGCGTGCGTGACGAAGCGTTCCAGCTCGGCGAAGTCCTCCTCGGTCTCCCCGGGGAAGCCGACGATGAAGTTGGACCGGGCGCCGGCCTGCGGGGCCTTGTCGCGGATGGTGCCGAGCAGCTCCAGGAACTGGTCGGTGGAGCCGAAGCGGCGCATCCGGCGCAGCACGGCCGGCGCCGAGTGCTGGAAGGACAGGTCGAAGTAGGGCAGCACGTCGGGGGTGCCGGTCATCGCGTCGATCAGGCCCGGGCGCATCTCGGCCGGCTGCAGGTAGGAGACCCGCACCCGCTCGACGCCCTCGATCGCGGCGATCTCGCCGAGCAGCGTCTCCAGCAGCCGGATGTCGCCGAGGTCCTTGCCGTACGAGGTGTTGTTCTCGCTGACCAGGACGATCTCGCGGACGCCCTGCTCGGCCAGCCAGCGGGCCTCGTTCAGCACGTCGGAGGGGCGGCGGGAGATGAAGGAGCCGCGGAAGGCCGGGATGGCGCAGAAGGAGCAGCGCCGGTCGCAGCCGGAGGCGAGCTTGACCGAGGCGACGGGGCTGTCGTCCAGCCGCTTGCGCAGGGTGCGCGGGCCGGAGGCCGGGGCGAGGCCCTCGGGCAGGTCGGCGATGGGCTCGGCGGCGGCCTCGGCGCCGTGGCCGGGCAGCGCGACGGCCTCGGCGGCGGACTGCCGCTCGGCGGGGCTGATCGGCAGCAGCTTGCGGCGGTCGCGCGGGATGTGCGGGGCGTGGTGGCCGCCGGAGAGGATGGTCTGCAGGCGGTCGGAGATGTCGGCGTAGTCGTCGAAGCCGAGCACGCCGTCGGCCTCGGGCAGCGCGTCCGCGAGCTCCTTGCCGTACCGCTCGGCCATGCAGCCGACCGCCACGACGGCCTGGGTGCGGCCGTGGCCCTTGAGGTCGTTGGCCTCCAGGAGGGCGTCCACGGAGTCCTTCTTGGCGGCTTCGACGAAGCCGCAGGTGTTGACGACGGCGACGTCGGCTTCGGCGGCGTCGTCGACGAGCAACCAGCCGTCGGCCTCCAGTCGCCCGGCGAGTTCCTCGGAGTCCACCTCGTTGCGGGCGCATCCGAGCGTGACAAGGGCGACAGTACGGCGTTCAGGCATAGGCCCAAGATTAACGCGCGGCCTCCGGTGCCGTTCGCCCCGGAGGCCGCGCGCCTCGGATCAGCTGATCATCACCGGGCCCCGCCGGCCCCTGTGGTCAGCCCGCCTGCGGGTCTCCGGGGGTGTACGTGACGTGCACCACCTGGCCGTCCTTGCCCAGGAGGCCGAGGTCCTTGCCGTTGACGTACGCGTGCACGGCCCCGCCGTTGCCCAGCACCAGCTTGATCTGCTTGGGGTCGGTGAAGGTCTGGTCCTGGCCGTCGCTGAGGTTGTTCTGGAACAGCGACTTGCCGCTGCTGTTCATCGCCGAGACCCAGCTGGTGCCCTCGGCGACCAGCTTGACGGTGACCTTGTCGGCCGGGACGGCGGCGATCGCGGCGGCGCTCGGCACGGGCGCCGGCGGCTGGACGGTCGGCGTCGCGGCGGGGGCGACCGAGCCGGTGCCGGAGCCGCTGGGCAGCGGCGCGCTGGCCGAGCCCGTGGTGCCGTGCCCGTCCTTGCCGCTGACCAGGTTGAAGCCGATCAGGGCGACCACCGCGACGATCGCGGCGACCATGGCGGCCGCCCAGTTGGGCCGGCCGCGGGCGGGCACCTTGATCGGGCCGCTGTCGATCAGCTGGCTCGCCGTGCGCTTGGCGTCCGGCGGGCCGCCGTGCGCGGCGTCGTAGCGGGCGACCAGCTCATCGCCGTCCACGCCGACGGCGCGGGCGATCAGGCGGATGTGCCCGCGGGCGTAGAAGTCGCCTCCGCAGCGGCCGAAGTCGTCCTCCTCGATGGCATGGACGATCGGCACCCGGACGCGGGTGGCGGTACTCACCTGGTCCACCGTGAGTCCCGCGTCGATCCGGGCGGCGGACAGCACCCGGCCGATGCTCGGGGCATCGGCCGCCTGTACCGCGTCGTCGGTCGGTTCGACGGACGACGCGTTCTCGCGGTCGGGGGACTTGCCGATGGTCACGGGGCACGCCTTTCGAGCGGATGGCCACCTGCTGGGGAACAGTCTAGGGGCGTGGGCGGATCGTTTCTCAAGCGGAACGGGACCGAATGCGCGCACCCGCTCCGCCCCGGGTCCGGCACCCCGCTGACCGGCCGTCAGCGCAGCCCCGGCGGGGCCCCGGGGTTCACTCTCCGGCCTGTGACGCGGCGTACGGATCTCCGGTTCCCCGGGGCTCCCCGAACGGCGCCCGCCCTCCTCCGAACGAGTGACACCTCGTCCGGGACACGGGGCCGTCCGGGGCCCGCGGCACCGGACGGCAGGCACCGGACGGCACGGCCCGTCAGCCCCCGCCGCGCCCTCAGCCCCGCAGGGTCACCAGGACCCCGTCCAGCTCGTCCGGCTTGACCAGGACGTCACGGGCCTTGGAGCCCTCGCTGGGGCCGACGATCCCGCGCGACTCCATCAGGTCCATCAGCCGGCCCGCCTTGGCGAAGCCGACCCGCAGCTTGCGCTGGAGCATCGAGGTCGAGCCGAACTGGGTGGAGACCACCAGCTCGGCCGCCTGGATCAGCAGGTCCAGGTCGTCGCCGATCTCCTCGTCGATCTCCTTCTTCGGCCCGCCGCCGACCACCACGTCGTCCCGGTAGACGGCGCTCAGCTGGTCCTTGCAGTGCTGCACCACCTTGGCGATCTCCGCCTCGGTGACGAAGGCGCCCTGCATCCGGATCGGCTTGCTCGCGCCCATCGGCAGGAAGAGCGCGTCGCCCTTGCCGATCAGCTTCTCCGCGCCGGGCTGGTCCAGGATGACCCGGGAGTCGGCCATCGCGGAGGTCGCGAACGCCAGCCGGGACGGCACGTTGGCCTTGATCAGACCGGTCACCACGTCCACCGAGGGCCGCTGGGTGGCGAGCACCAGGTGGATGCCGGCCGCGCGGGCCAGCTGGGTGATCCGGACCACCGAGTCCTCGACGTCGCGCGGCGCGACCATCATCAGGTCGGCCAGCTCGTCGACGATCACCAGCAGGTACGGGTACGGCCGCAGCTCCCGCTCGCTGCCCAGCGGCGGGGTGACCGAGCCGGCCCGCACCGCCGCGTTGAAGTCGTCCACGTGCCGGAAGCCGAACGCCGCGAGGTCGTCGTAGCGCATGTCCATCTCGCGCACCACCCACTGGAGGGCCTCGGCGGCCTTCTTGGGATTGGTGATGATCGGCGTGATCAGGTGCGGGATGCCCTCGTACGCGGTCAGCTCGACCCGCTTGGGGTCGACCAGGACCATCCGGACCTCGTCCGGGGTGGCCCGGGCGAGGATCGAGGTGATCAGGCAGTTGATGCAGGACGACTTGCCCGCGCCGGTCGCGCCGGCCACCAGGATGTGCGGCATCTTGGCGAGGTTGGCCATCACGGTGTGGCCCTCGACGTCCTTGCCCATGCCGACGACCATCGGGTGCCGGTCCTCGGCCGCCGCGCGCGAGCGCAGCAGGTCGCCGAGGTTGACCATCTCGCGGTCCCGGTTGGGGATCTCGATGCCGACCGCGGACTTGCCCGGGATGGGGCTGATGATCCGCACGTCCGGGCTGGCCACCGCGTACGCGATGTTCTTGGCGAGCGCGGTGATCCGCTCCACCTTGACCGCCGGGCCGAGCTCGACCTCGTAGCGGGTGACCGTCGGGCCCCGGGTGAAGCCGGTGACCCTGGCGTCCACCTTGAACTCCGCGAAGGTACCGGTGAGCTGGGCGACCACCTCGTCGTTCAGGGCGCTGCGGGCCTTGGCCGGGCCGCCGCGCTCCAGCAGGTCGAGCGAGGGCAGCGCGTAGGTGACGCCCTCGCCGAGCTGGAGCTGCTCCATCCGCACCGGCGCCGGGCCGTGCTCCTCCGGCGCGCCCGGGCCGCCGCTGCGGGCGGCCGGGACGGCGGGCTCCTCCGGCGGTGCGGTGTGGTCCTGCACCTGGTGCATCATGTCCGCCACCGCGGAGGAGGCGGGCACGCCGTAGACCAGGGCGCCGTCCAGGTCGGCGGCCGCGCCGGCGGCCAGGTCGCGGGTGGCGTACGGGTCCAGGGGCTCCTTGTCCAGGGAGACCCGCAGGGCCTGCTCCGGCTCGTCCGCGTCGGGCTGCCGCCGCCGACGCCGGCGCCGACGGGCGGCGACCTCGTCCGTCGGGTCGTCGCTGTCCACGGTGAACGGCAGGGCGTCGGGGTCGGCGTCCTCGGGCGGCTCGGTGGACAGCTCACGCTCCGGCGCACGCCCCCGGCGCAGCTCGTCCTCGGGCCCCGGCTCGACCACGCCGAGCCGTACCCCGAGCGCCCGCAGCCGCTCCGGGATGCGGTTGACCGGGGTGGCGGTGACCACCAGCAGACCGAAGAAGGCCAGCAGCAGGAGCAGCGGTACCGCGAGGGCCGGCCCGGCGGCGGCCATCATCGGGGTGGAGGCGGCCCAGCCGACGATCCCGCCGGCCGCCCTTATCCGGGAGGCGCCGCTGCCCATCATGGGCGCGCCGCAGCCGATGTGGACCAGGCCGAGGACGCCGACCAGCAGCGCGCTCAGCCCGATCACGATCCGGCCGTTGGCCTCCGGCAGCTCGGGGTGGCGCCAGAGCCGGATCGCGATCGCGGCCAGCAGGAACGGCACCAGCACGTCGAGCCGGCCGAACAGCCCGGACACCACCGCGGTGGCCGCCTCGCCCAGCCAGCCCTGCGGACTGAACCAGGTGCCGGCCGCGGTCACCAGCGCGAGCGCGAACAGCAGCAGGCCGACCCCGTCCTTGCGGTGGGCCGGATCGAGGTTCTTGGCACCGTCGCCGAAGCCCCGGAAGATCGCGGCGATCGGGCTCGCCAGGGCGTTGAGGGCGCCCATCAGCACCGACCGGGACGGCTTGGGCGGCGGAGCCGACGCGGCCGCCGCCCTCTTCGCGGGAGCCGCCTTCTTCGCCGCCGCCTTCTTCGCGGGCGGCTTGCCCGGGGCTTTCGCCGCGGCCTTCTTGGACGGTCCCGGACTCGTCTTACGTGCTGCGTTCCCGGGCGTGCGAGTGGCCATGGGTCAGCAGCCTACCGGTGGGGACCACCGGAGCACATGCGCCCGAGTCGGGCCGCCCGGACGTGTCGCAGACACACCGTCACCCTGACCGGGATTCACCCGGGTCGCCGTACGGAACCACCCGGGCGGGTGAGCCGGGGCGGCGGATCAGGAACTTCCGGGGCGCATCGCGTCGAGCGCCCGGCGCAGCCCCGCGAGCTTGCGCTCCAGGTGCGCGGCGGTCGCCGCCACCCCGGCGTCCTCCACCCCGTCCAGCTGCTTGCCGAGCGACTCCGCCTGCTCCTCGACCGCCGCCAGCCGGGCGGACAGCTCGCCCAGCAGGGCCCCGCCGAGGGCCGGCTCGCCGCCGCCGGCCTCCAGCTGCAGCCGCAGCAGCGCGGCCTGCTCCTTCAGCTGGCAGTTCTTCACGTACAGGTCGACGAAGACGGAGACCTTGGCGCGCAGCACCCACGGGTCGAAGGGCTTGGAGATGTAGTCCACGGCCCCGGCCGCGTAGCCGCGGAAGGTGTGGTGCGGGCCGTGGTTGAGCGCGGTCAGGAAGATGATCGGGATGTCCCGGGTGCGCTCGCGGCGCTTGATGTGGGCGGCGGTCTCGAAGCCGTCCATCCCGGGCATCTGGACGTCCAGCAGGATCACCGCGAAGTCGTCGGTGAGCAGCGCCTTGAGCGCCTCCTCGCCGGAGGCGGCGCGCACCAGCGTCTGGTCCAGGGCGGAGAGGATCGCCTCCAGCGCCAGCAGGTTCTCCGGTCGGTCGTCGACCAGGAGGATCTTCGCCTTCTGCATCAGGGCTCGCCCTCCTGTCGCCTGCCTGCTTCCCGGTGCAGGCACCCGCGTACTGCCCACCGCTACCCCGGTCATGCTAGCCGCACCCCCTCGCCCGGCACATCGCTCCGTCGCGAACCGGTCCGGAGCGCGTGCGGCCAGTGCTCCGGCGCACGCTCAGCAGGGCGTCGCCATTCGGTCACTGTTCGCAACGATCGGTGACCCTACCCGGTTCCCGGGCCCGACCGCCAGCAAACCGACCGGCCGGCAGGCGCGAACCCCGGGGCCAGGGCGGGAGTTCGCGCCCCCGGCGCCCGGCATCACCCGCGGTCCCCGCTCAGCCACTCGCTCATCACCGACAGCAGGTGGTCGGTCTCCACCGGCTTGGTGATGTGGTCGGTGGCGCCCGCCTCCAGGGACTTCTCCCGGTCGCCCTTCATCGCCTTGGCGGTCAGTGCGATGATCGGCAGGCCGGCGAACTGGGGCATCCGGCGGATCGCCTCGGTGGTCGCGTAGCCGTCCATCTCCGGCATCATGATGTCCATCAGGACCAGCGCCACGTTCTCGTGCTGCTCCAGCATCTCGATGCCCTCGCGGCCGTTCTCGGCGTACAGGACGGTCAGGCCGTGCTGTTCCAGCACGCTGGTCAGGGCGAACACGTTGCGGACGTCGTCGTCCACGATCAGCACCTGCTGGCCGTCGAAGCGCCGGTCCCCGTTGGCCGGCCGGGGCTGGGCCGGCTCCACCGTCCGCGGCCCGGCGGCCGCCTCCAGGGCGGCGCTGCGCCGCCGTTCCACCGCGCCGCGGCGGCGCTCCTCGGCCAGTTCGCGGACCTCCTGGGCCCAGTGGTCGGCCGGGTTCTCGCCGACCGGCACCGGCAGGCCCACCGGGGTCACGCCGACCGAGGCGCGCGGCACCGGGCCGTTCGACCCGGCCTGGCGCGGTTCCCCGGTGGCGTCCGGGGCCTCGGTGCGCAGCGGCAGGTAGAGCGTGAACGTGGAGCCCTTCCCCAGCTCGCTCTCGGCGTGGATCTCACCGCCGAGCAGCCGGGCGATCTCGCGGCTGATCGACAGGCCGAGGCCGGTGCCGCCGTACTTGCGGCTCGTGGTGCCGTCGGCCTGCTTGAACGCCTCGAAGATCTCCCGCAGCTTGTTCTCGGGGATGCCGATGCCGGTGTCGGAGACCGCGAAGGCGATCAGCTCGTCGTCCGGGTCCTGGATCGAGCCGGACTCCAGCAGCCGCTCGCGCACGTGCTGCGGGACCTCCCGGCCGGCCGGGCGGATCGAGAAGTCGACGGCTCCGGCGTCGGTGAACTTCACCGCGTTGGAGATCAGGTTGCGCAGGACCTGCTGGAGCCGCTGCTCGTCGGTGTGCAGGGTGACGGGCAGCGCGGGCGAGACCCGGACGGCGAAGGCCAGGTTCTTGTCCAGCGCGACGGGCTGGAAGGTGGCCTCGACGTAGTCGACCAGCTGGACCAGGGCGATCCGGGCCGGACGGACGTCCATCTTCCCGGCCTCGACCTTGGACAGGTCGAGGATGTCGTTGATCAGCTGGAGCAGGTCGGAGCCGGCGCCGTGGATGGTGTCGGCGAACTCGACCTGCTTGGGCGAGAGGTTGCCCTCGTTGTTGTCGGAGAGCAGCTTGGCCAGGATCAGCAGCGAGTTGAGCGGGGTGCGCAGCTCGTGCGACATGTTGGCGAGGAACTCGCTCTTGTACCGGGAGGCCAGGGCGAGCTGTTCGGCGCGCTCCTCCAGGACCTGGCGGGCCTCCTCGATCTCGCTGTTCTTGATCTCGATGTCGCGGTTCTGCTGGGCGAGTTGCTCGGCCTTCTCCTGCAACTCCTCGTTGGTGCGCTCCAGTTCCTCCTGGCGCGCCTCCAGTTCGGCGGAGCGCATGGAGAGTTCGGCGGTGAGTCGCTGGGACTCCAGCAGCAGGCCCTCGGTCTTGGTGTTGACGCTGATGGTGTTGACGGTGACGCCGATCAGGTCGGCGATCTGGTTGAGGAAGTCCAGCGCGACGGTCGTGAAGGAGCTGAAGGTGGCCAGCTCGATCACACCCAGCAGCCGGCCCTCGAACAGCACCGGCAGCACCACGATGTGGGCCGGGGAGGCCTCGCCGAGGCCGGAGGCGATCTTGAGGTATCCGGGGGGCGCCTCCTTGAGGATGATCGCCCGCTTCTCCACCGCGGCCTGGCCGATCAGCGACTCGCCGGGGCGGAAGGTGGTCGGCATCGCCCGCCGCTGGTAGCCGTAGCTGCCGATCAGGCGCAGCACGGTGTCGTTCTCGTCGTCGTCCTCGGTGATCAGCTCCGCGGTGCGGCCGGCCGGCTGCGCGAGGAAGAAGGCCCCGTGCTGGGCGGAGACCACCGGGGTCAGCTCCGTCATGATCAGCGAGGCGACGGCCTCCAGGTCCCGGCGGCCCTGGAGCAGGCCGGAGATCCGGGCGAGGTTGGTCTTGAGCCAGTCCTGCTCCTGGTTGGTGCGGGTGGTCTCGCGCAGGTTGGCGATCATCTGGTTGATGTTGTCCTTGAGCTCGTCGAGCTCGCCCGCGGCGTCCACATCGATCCGCAGGCTCAGGTCGCCCCTGGTCACCGCGGTGGCGACCTGCGCGATCGCGCGCACCTGCCGGGTCAGGTTGTTGGCCAGCTCGTTCACCGACTCGGTCAGGTCCTGCCAGGTGCCGTCCACCCCGGGCACCCGGGCCTGGCCGCCGAGCCGCCCGTCGGTACCCACCTCGCGGGCGACCCGGGTCACCTCGTCGGCGAAGGCGGAGAGCTGGTCGACCATGGTGTTGATGCTGGTCTTGAGCTGCAGGATCTCGCCGCGCGCGTCGACGTCGATCTTCTGCGAGAGGTCACCGCGGGCCACCGCGGTGATCACCAGCGCGATGTTCCGCACCTGTCCGGTGAGGTTGTTGGCCATCAGGTTGACGTTGTCGGTCAGGTCCTTCCAGATCCCGGCCACGCCCGGCACGCTCGCCTGGCCGCCCAGGGTGCCGTCGGTGCCCACCTCGCGGGCCACCCTGGTGACCTCGACCGCGAAGGAGGAGAGCTGGTCGACCATGGTGTTGAGGGTCGCGGCGAGCGCCGCCACCTCGCCCTGCGCGTCGATGGAGATCTTCTTGGAGAGGTCGCCGCGGGCCACCGCGCCGGCCACCTCGGCGATGTTGCGCACCTGGCCGGTCAGGTTCGACGCCATGAAGTTGACGTTGTCGGTCAGGTCCTTCCAGATGCCCGACACCCCGCGCACCCTGGCCTGGCCGCCCAGGATCCCCTCGGTGCCCACCTCGCGGGCCACCCGGGTCACCTCGTCGGCGAAGGCCGACAGCTGGTCGACCATGGTGTTGACGGTGGTCACCAGCTCCAGGATCTCGCCCCGGGCGTCGACGGTGATCTTCTTCGACACGTCGCCGCGCGCCACCGCCGTGGTCACCTCGGCGATGTTGCGGACCTGGCTGGTCAGGTTGTTGGCCATCAGGTTGACGGAGTTGGTCAGGTCCTTCCAGATCCCGGCCACACCGGGCACGCTCGCCTGGCCGCCGAGGATGCCCTCGGTGCCGACGTCCCGGGCGACCCGGGTGACCTCGTCCGCGAAGGCGCCCAGCTGGTCCACCATCGTGTTGATGGTGTTCTTCAGCTCCAGGATCTCCCCGCGCGCGTCCACCTGGATCTTCTGCGACAGGTCGCCCTTGGCGACCGCGGTCGTCACCTGGGCGATGTTGCGCACCTGGTCGGTGAGGTTGTTCGCCATGAAGTTCACGTTGTCGGTGAGGTCCCGCCACACCCCGGCCGCCCAGGGCACCTGGGCCTGACCGCCCAGCCGGCCCTCGGTGCCCACCTGGCGGGCCACCCGGGTCACCTGCTCGGCGAAGCCGGAGAGCTGGTCGACCATCGTGTTGATGGTGTTCTTCAGCTCCAGCATCTCGCCGCGCGCGTCCACCTCGATCTTCTGCGAGAGGTCCCCGCGCGCCACCGCCGTGGTCACCTGGGCGATGTTGCGCACCTGGCCGGTCAGGTTGTCGGCCATGAAGTTCACCGAGTCGGTGAGGTCCCGCCACACCCCGGCCACGCCCGGCACCTGGGCCTGACCGCCCAGCCGGCCCTCCGTCCCCACGTCCCGGGCCACCGTGGTGACCTGCGCGGCGAAGCCGTTCAGCTGGTCCACCATCGTGTTGACGGTGTTCTTCAGCTCCAGCATCTCGCCGGCCACCTCGACGGTGACCTTGCGGGACAGGTCGCCCTTGGCCACCGCCGTGGTCACCTGGGCGATGTTGCGCACCTGCGCGGTCAGCCGCCCGGCCATGGTGTTGACCGAGTCCGCCAGGTCCTTCCAACTGCCCGACACGCTACGGACCTTGGCCTGGCCGCCGAGCTTGCCCTCGGTGCCGACCTCACGGGCCACCCGGGTCACCTCGTCGGTGAACTCCGAGAGCTGGTCGACCAGTCCGTTGACCGTCCGGCCGATCTTCAGGTACTCGCCGCGCAGCGGGTGGCTCACCCCGTTGCTGTGCAGCGACCGCAGCTCCATCTTCTGGTCCAGGTCGCCCTCGGCGATCGAGGTCAGCACCCGGCCCACCTCGGCCATCGGCCGGGCCAGGTCGTCGATCAGCGCGTTGCAGTTGTCGACCGCCGCCATCCAGGCGCCCTCGCCCGCGCCCGTCTCCAACCGCTCGTTCAGCCGACCCTCGCGGCCCACCGCCCGCCGCACCCGGGCCAGTTCACCGGTCAGGTGCTGGTTGCGCTCGGCGACCTCGTTGAACACCGCGGCGATCTCCGCCATCGGCCCGTCCCCCGGAACCGTCAGCCGGCGCCGGAAGTTGCCGTCCCGCATCGCGGTCAGCGCGGACAGCAGCTTGCGCAGCTCGGCGGGCTCCGCGCCGCGGTTGTGGCTCGCCCGCCGGCCGGCCGCGTTCCGCGGCGCGGTCCCGGGGCGGCCGCCGCGCTGGGCGGGCGGCGTCGTACCGGTTGCGTCCTTGGTGGCCGAACTCAACGGGCCCCTCCCACATCGTGAACTGTCCGGTGACCGCCCGTGCCGGACCCGGCACGCGCCCGGGCACCGGCCCGGTTGGGCTGCGTACCGGCGGCCTGCGGCGCACCGGCACCCACACGACCGTACTGCTCGTACCGGTCATCGCGGACCCCCCAGTCTGGCAGCACTGGCGCCCGGTGTCCGGTCGGTTGCGCACGGTCGGTACCGCACCGTCCGAAACAGGTGGGCAGAATCACCCTCAGGTGCCTGTTTCGACGCCCCGCCCCCACGGGGAACCAAGCGGAAAGTAGGGTGGAGCGCTGCACCGGGCCACAACCCGACCCCAGCGCCGCCGCTCTGCCCCGACGGCGCGCACGGGGCGTCGGCGCCGCACCCCGGACAGCCAGGGCAAGAGCAGCAGAGGAGAAGTGGCAACGTGGTCACCGCGCGCGCAGCCGCCACCTTCGACCCCGACGGCCGGTCCGCGGCCGCCGCCCGGGGGTTCGTCCGGGACGCGCTGCTCGGCTGGGGCCTGCCCGAGGTCGTGGACGACGCCGTCGTCCTGGTCAGCGAGCTGGTCACCAACGCCGTCGTGCACGCCGGCACCGCCGCCGAGGTCTGCTGCCTGCGCGAGGAGGAGACCGTCCGGATCGAGGTCACCGACCACCACCCCGAACGCGGCCTGCCCTCCCTCGGCGACGGACCCGTCACCGCCTCCGACCGCTACGCCGACCCCGACGGCGAGGGCGGCCGCGGTCTGCTGATGTGCTCCGCCCTCGCCGAGCGATGGGGCGTCGAGTACGGAGCCGGCCGCAAGACCGTCTGGTTCCGCCTCCAGCTGCCCGCTCACGTGGTCGGCACCCGCTACGCCGTTCCCGCCACCCCCGGCAGCGACCTGCCGAGCAGCGCCGGACCGGTCCACGTCGCCGTCGTCCAGCTCGACGAGGACGGCCGCGTCCTGGCCTGGAACCCGGACGCCGAGGCCCTCTTCCAGTACCCCGCCGCCACCGTCCTCGGCCGCCCCTGGGCCGACCTCGCCGTCTGGCCGCAGTCCCCCGGCCGCGGCCTCGGCCTCACCGACACCCTCCGGCTGGCCCGCTGGGAGGGCGGCTACGGGATCCGCCGCCGGGACGGGCACGAGGTCGAGGTGTACGGCGTCCAGGTCCGCGTGCGCGACACCGAGGGCGTCCCCTCCACGCTCTGCCTGCTCGTCCTCGAACCCGACCGCGCCGTCCTGCGCTCCCCCGCCCGCGCCCTGCCCGGCGAGCGCCCCGACCCGGCCGGCCCCCGGCTCGACCTGCTGGCCGGCCCGGTCGCCACCGACGACCTCGACACCCTGCTGCAGCGCACCGTCGAACGCGCCCGCGACCTGCTCGACGGCGACGCCGCCTACCTGCTGCTCACCACCGAGGACGAGAGCGAGTTCGAGGTCCGCGCCGCCACCGGCCTCACCTCCGGGCACCGCCGGCACGCCCGCTTCCCGGTCGAGACCGGCAACCGCTACCACTCCGCCCGGCTGCCCTCCGTCCACGAGGACCTCACCGCGCGCCCCACCGGCCTGCCCCTGCTCGCCGACAGCGGCATGCGCTCCCTGCTGACCGTCCCGCTCAAGGTCGAGGGCCGCCTGATCGGCTCGCTCGGGATCGCCGCCACCGCCCCCGGCCGCTACGACAACGAGGACGCGCTGCGCCTCCAGTTCGCCGCCGACCGGGTCGCCCTCGCCGTCGAGAGCACCCGGCTGACCGAGCTGGAACGGCTGCGCCGCGGCTCGCTCTCCTTCCTCGTCGAGGCCTCCGACCTGCTGGCCGGCACCCTCGAACACGAGCAGACCCTCGCGCTGATGGCCCAGATGGCCGTCCCCACCCTCGCCTCCTGGTGCGCCGTCTACACCACCGCCGACCACACCTCCCCGGCCCGGCTCGCCTTCGTCCTGCACGAGGACGAGGACCACATCGACCCGCTGCGCGACCTGCTCGACAAGACCCCCGTCCCCGAGGCCGGACCCACCCACGGCGTCCGCTTCTGGACGGCGCCGGTCGAGACCGCCGCGGCCGGCGGCCTCACCGACAGCCCCGAACTCGCCGGCCTGCTCGGCGAGACGGTCGCCATCGCGCTCACCGCCCGCAACCGCGTCATCGGCCTGCTGGCGCTCGGCGTCCCGGCCGGGGTCCGGTTCCGTCAGGAGATCCTCGAACTCGCCGAGGACCTCTCCCGCCGCGCCGCCCTCGCGCTCGACAACTCCCGCCTCTACTCCGAGCGCACCGCCACCAGCCAGGCCCTGCAGCGCAGTCTGCTCCCGCCGGACCTGCCGGAGATCCCCGGCGTCGAGGTGGACGTGTACTACCAGGCCGCCGGCGAGGGCAACGAGGTCGGCGGGGACTTCTACGACCTGTTCACCATCCGCGAGGGCACCTACGGCTTCGCCATCGGCGACGTCTGCGGCACCGGCCCCGAGGCCGCCTCGGTCACCGGCCTGGCCCGGCACTCGCTGCGACTGCTCGCCCGCGAGGGCCTGGACGCCCCGCAGGTGCTGCGCCGCCTCAACGCGGCCATCCTGGACGAGGGTTCGCGCAGCCGCTTCCTCACCCTGCTCTACGGCGAACTGACGCCCCGCCCGGACGGCAGCACCGAACTCTCCCTGGTCTGCGCCGGCCACCCCCTGCCGCTGCGCCTGCGCACCGACGGCCAGGTCGACCGCGCCGCGACCCCCCAGCCCCTGCTCGGCGTCATGGACGACCTCGACCTCACCGCCGAGCGCCTGGTGCTCGCCCCCGGCGAGGTCCTGCTCTGCGTCACCGACGGCGTCACCGAACGCCGCGAGGGGCAGCGGATGCTGGGCGACGACGGGCTCGCCGAAGTGCTCACCGGCTGCACCGGCCTGACCGCCGGCGCCGTCGCCGCCCGGGTCCAGCGCGCCGTCGAACGCTTCGCGCCCGAGCCGCCGTCCGACGACATGGCGATCCTGACCCTGCGGGTGCCCACCCAGCGCCAGCCCTGAGCGTTCCGCAGCTGACGCAGTCACAAATTGTTATCTTCACAAGGGTACAAGCGCCCTCGGCCGGGTAGACCGATCTCACCGGGAAACCCCCCGGCGGGGACGTGACCAGCGGGCTCTCCGCTGGCCCCTCACTTCTGACCGCAGCCCACGCACGCTCACAGCCGTGCGCCCTCGGCGCGGTCGCGCGCATCCACTCATCGGAACGACACCACAGCGTTACTGCGCCCTGCGCGCGCCCAGAGTGAAAGGAGCCTCCGGTGAGCAATGACGCTACCGGGGCAACGAACGCCCGCTCCACCGGAGCCGACGCGGGTAACCTCGGCTACCTCGCCCTCGGCCTGACACTGCTCGCCTACGGTCTGCTCTCCACCGGCATCCTGCACGGCGCCGGCGTCGGGGACGCGGCCCACCTCGCCCACCTCCTCGGCGGCGTCACCCTCTTCATCGCGGGCCTCTGGCAGCTCCGCGGCGGCGAGGGCTTCACCGGAACCGCCTTCACCAGCCTCGGCGCCTTCTGGGCGACCTGGTCGGCGGCCGGCGGTGCGGGCAAGAACGCCACCGGTCTGTTCCTGCTGCTGTGGGCCCTGCTCGCCCTCACCCTCACCGCGGCCGGCTGGGGCGCGGGCATGATCGGCCGCGCCGTCTACGGCCTGCTGACCGTCTCCCTGCTGCTCAGCGCCATCGCCACCTTCGGCAGCTCCGGCGGTCTGGCCAAGCTCGCCGGATGGGTCGCGGCCGCCTCCGGGCTCGCCGCCTGGTACTGGGCCACCTCCGCGCTGAGCAACGGCGCCTGGGGAAAGCTCGCCCTGCCGGTCAAGTGAGCCCCCGGCTCCGCTGACCCACCGAGCCGACCCGTCCGGTCGACCCGCCCGCCGGGCTCAGCCGACCTGCTCCAACCGGTCCTCGGCACCACTGCGGGGTCGAGTCTCCGTCTCGACGGAGACCCGACCCCGTCGGCGTGCCGCCAACGCCAGAACCCCGTAGGCGAAGAGAAGGATCGCGACGGCCACGATGCCGTCCGCCCAGAAGTGGTTCGCCGTCACCACGACCACCGCGATCGTCACCACCGGGTGCAGCACCATGACCCACCGCAGCGAACTGCGCGACACCCGGACCACCGCGACCGCGGCCAGCACACACCAGGCGACGTGCACCGACGGCATCGCCGACAGCTGGTCGGCCACCACCACACCGCCGACCGCGCCCCCGTACACCGACTGCCCGTACTCCGCGGCCACGTCGACGAAACCGCTCTCCGGCAGCATCCGCGGCGGTGCCACCGGGATGAACTGCACCAGCAGACAGACCGCGGTCGTGATCACCACCGTGTTCCGCACCCACGCGTACCGCTCGCGGTGCCGCAGGAACACCCAGAGCAGGACCCCGAGCATCACCGCGAAGTGCATGACCGCGTAGTAGTAGTTCGCCAACCGCACCAGCACCCGGTACGGCATGACCGCCGCCTGCCAGGACGCCTCGTCCGGTAACCCGATCACCTGCTCGGCGTGATGGATCCAGTTCGCCCGGTCCAGCGCGTGGTCCGCGCTCATCACCGACAGGTGCCCGACCAACTGCCAGAGCGCGAACAGCGCCAGCAGCGTGCCGGCCTCCCGCAGCAGTGCCGACAGCCACGGCTTCCGGACCCTCGACGCGACGTACGCGCCCGCGTAGAGGCCGGCGGCGGCGCCCCCGGCGGACTGCCAGGTCAGGGTCAGGTTCTGCATTGGCAGAGGCTAACGCAAAAAGCCCCTTCCCGGTCCGGGAAGGGGCTTTTTGGAATGATTGTTCGGCGGCGTCCTACTCTCCCACAGGGTCCCCCCTGCAGTACCATCGGCGCTGTGAGGCTTAGCTTCCGGGTTCGGAATGTAACC
>NZ_JBVJJY010000020.1:0-118186 GCF_055585785.1 Kitasatospora sp. NPDC053308
GCGGAGGCCGAGGTCATGACGGCTTCGGTGCGCAGGGGGTTGATCTCGGAGACGGCGCCGACGAGCGTGGTCTTGCCGACACCGAAGCCGCCCGCCACGACGATCTTGGCCGACGTCGTGGCGCGGGCGGGTCCGTTAGAGCTTGCGAAGTCCACTGAGGACCCTTTCGAGCAGCGTGACATCGGGCGTTCCGCCCGACTCGCCCGCGGCGGCGGGCTGGTGGATGGCGACGAGACCGGCTTCGGCGAGGTCGGCGACGAGGATGCGGGCGACCCCGAGCGGCACACCGGCCAGCGCGGAGATCTCCGCGATGGACTTGACCTCACGGCAGAGGTTGACGATCCGGGCGTGCTCGGGCAGCAGCCCGCCGGTGCGCTCGGCGGAGCCGGTGGTGGAGATCAGGGCCTCGATGGCGAGCTGGTAGCGGGGACGGGTCCGGCCACCGGTCATCGCGTACGGGCGGACCAGCGGCTGCTGCTCGTAGCCGTCGGACTGCTGCCCGCCGTAGCCGCTGCCGTACCCGTTGCCGTACGGGCCGGCGGGTGTCGAGGGCGGGGTCATGGGTCCTCCTTGTGCTGCAGCCTTGAGCAGCCGGTTCCAGCTGGGGCGGTGCCAGCTGAGGCGGGATCAGCTGCCTGAGGGTAGCTGAGGGTGAGACGCCGGGACCGGTCGGGTCGGACCCGGCGGGGAGGTGGGACGGGTTGGGTTGGTCCGTGCGGGCCCAGGTCAGTGCAGGAGACTGCCCTGGAGTTCCGCGCGAAGTGCGGGGGTGAGGACGGCGCCGGCGCGGTCGACGAGCAGGGCCATCTCGTAGCCGACCAGGCCGATGTCGGAGTCGGGGGCGGCCAGGACGGCGAGGGCGGAGCCGTCGCTGATGGCCATGAGGAACAGGAAGCCCCGCTCCATCTCGACGACGGTCTGGTTGACCTCGCCGCCCTCGAAGATCCGGCTGGCGCCGGAGGTGAGGGAGGTGAGGCCGGAGGCGACGGCGGCGAGCTGGTCGGCGCGGTCCCGGGGGAAGCCCTCGGACATGCACAGGAGGAGGCCGTCCGCGGAGACCACCACGGTGTGGGACACCCCGGGGGTGTTGTCCACGAAGTTGGTGATCAGCCAGTTCAGGTTCTGTGCGGCCTGGCTCATCTGGTTCAACTCAACGCTCCTGGTGTTCTGCGCCGTTGCCGTCGCTCCGGCCACCGAAACTATCGAATCCGGGCTGCTGGGCACCATGCTGGAAGCCCGGCAGGTTGGCGGCCTGCTCGGCCCCGGCCCGCCGGCCCTGCTGGATGCCGCGGCGCAGGTTGGTCAGCCGACCGCGGACCTCCTCGGGGGCCCGGGAGACCTGGGGACCGGTCAGCGGGGAGGCCTCGGCGGTGCCGGAGACCAGGTTCGCCTGCGGGGTCCGCCGGGGCAGGCCCGACATGGTGACACCGCTGGTCGAGGGCTCGCGCACCTGCTCGGCGCGGCGCCAGCGCTCGTCGTTCGCGGACGGGCGCCAGGGCGCCTCGCCGCCCGGCTGCGGCTGGTGCTGCGGGGCCTGCGGCTGCGGCTGGTGCTGCTGCGGAGCCTGCTGGTGCGGGGCCTGCTGCTGCGGGGCCTGCGGGGCCTGGCCCTGCTGGAACTCCGGCGCGGAGGTGCCGGGCCGGCGTGGCTGGTACGCCTGCGGCCGGCCGTCGGCCTGCGGGTGCCAGGCCTGCTGGTCGGCGGCCGCCGACGGGCCGGTCGGCAGCGCCATCGGCTCCTGGTGCGTCAGCGGCTGCGGCTGCTGCGGGGCCTGCTCCTGGCGCACCGGCTCCGGCCGCGCCGGGTTCGGCACGTTCGGCAGCACCGGCTCGACCAGGCCGAGGCCCAGCGGGTCGCGCGGGTCGATCTGGCTGGCCTCGAAGCGCGGCCGGGCGAACTGCTGGGTGCTCTCCACCGGCGCGGGCTCGGCCGACGGCAGCGGCTGGGGCTGGGCCTGCTGGGCGTGCTGCTGGGCCTGCTGCGGCGGCAGCTGCGGCTGGCGGTCGCGCTGCGGCGCGTCCGGGCCGGGACGCTGCGGACGGCGCTGGGCCTGACCGGCCGGGCCACCCGGGGCACCGGGGCCCTGGCGGCCGGGGGCGCGCTGCGGCAGCCCGTCCTGCGGACGGCTGCCCGGACGGGCACCCTGCTGCGGGGCGCCCGGACCACCGGGACGGCCGTGCTGGGGCTGCTCGCCGGTCCGGGGGCCCGGACCGCCGTCGAACTCGCCACCGGGGCGCGGCCGGTCCTGGCCGGGCTGCTGCTGGCCGGGCCGGGGCTGGCCGGGCTGCTGCGGGGCCTGCTGGCGGCCGCGGCGGGGCAGGCCGTTCGGGCCGCCCTGCGGCGGTCCGGCCTGCGGCGGGCCCTGGCGGCCGGGCGTGCGCTGCGGCAGGCCGCCCTGCGGGGCCTGCTGCGGAGCCTGCTGCTGGGGGGCCTGCTGCTGGCGCTGCGGGGCCTGCTGCGGCTGCGCGGGCTGTCGGCCCTGGGCCTGGCCCTGCGGGACCGGGTTCTCCTGGAGCGACCTGCCGACCTGGCGGGTCGGCAGACCGCCGGCGCGGCCGCCGGGAGCGCCCGGACCGGCCTGCGCGCCCGGCCCGGCCGGACCGCCCTGGCCCAGCTGCGGGCGGCCGCCCTGCGGGGCACCGCCGGCCGGGCCCTGGCCGAGCGCGGCCGGACCGCCCTGGCGGCCGGGCGCCACCTGGCGCTGCTGACGCGGCGTCGGGGCGGCCCCGCGCTGCTGCTTGCCCTGCGCGGCGCCGGGGCGGCCGGCGCCGCGGCGGTCGCCGGAGTTGGTGACGTCCACCGGGAGCATGACCAGCGCGGTGGTGCCGCCGGAGTCGCTGGGGCGCAGCTGGATGCGGATGCCGTGGCGCAGCGACAGACGACCGACCACGAAGAGGCCCATGCGGCGGGAGACCGAGACGTCCACCGTCGGCGGGTTGGCGAGGCGCTCGTTGATCTCGGCCAGGTCGTCGGGGCTCAGACCGATGCCGGTGTCGTGGATCTCGACCAGCACGCGGCCGTCCGGCAGCGCGTGGCCGGTGACCCGGACGCGGGTCTGCGGGCTGGAGAACGAGGTCGCGTTCTCCAGCAGCTCGGCGAGCAGGTGGACGAGGTCGTTGACGACGCGGCCGGCGACCTCGGCCGACGGCACGGCGGCGAGCTCGATGCGCTCGTACTGCTCCACCTCGGAGGCGGCGGCGCGGAGCACGTCGACCAGCGGGACGGGCCTGGTCCAGCGGCGGCCCGGGTCCTCACCGGCGAGGACGAGGAGGTTCTCGCCGTTGCGGCGCATGCGGGTCGCGAGGTGGTCCAGCTTGAAGAGGTTGGCCAGCTGGTCCGGGTCCGCCTCGCGGCTCTCCAGCTCGGAGATGAGCGACAGCTGGCGCTGGATGAGGCCCTGGCTGCGGCGCGAGAGGTTGGTGAACATCGCGTTGATGTTGCCTCGCAGGAGGGCCTGCTCGGCGGCGAGGCGGACGGCCTCGCTGTGCACCATGTCGAAGGCGTGCGCCACGTGGCCGATCTCGTCGGCGGAGTCGACGGCGACCGGCTCGACCGTGGTGTCGACGTCGTGCGGGTCGCTCTCGGAGAGGGTCTTGACCAGCTCGGGCAGACGGCGCTCGGCGACGTCCTCGGCCGCGGCCTGCAGACGGGTCAGCGAGCGCACCATCGAGCGGGCGATCAGACCGGCGCCACCGAGGGCGACGAGCAGCACCAGGGCGACCGCGACACCGATGATCAGGGCGTCCGTGTCGGCCTGGGACTGGAGGTCCTGGGCCTTGCCGTCGAGGTTCTCGATCAGCTTGGACTCGATCCGCTTCTCGGCGCTGATCTTGGCGCTGGCCTTCTCGTACCAGTCCTTGTAGCTGACCGGCTCGGTCTGGTGGATGCCGCCCTGGGTGAGGATCGTCTGCGCGTAGCGGTCGGCGTCGGCGACCACGCCGTTGTAGCTCAGCTGGCTGCGCAGGTTGTCCAGGTCGTGCGCGGTGTAGATGTTGTTGAAGCTGGCGATCGCGTTGTCGTACGACAGGCGCAGGCGGATGCCGAAGGACTCGTCGCTCAGGCTGAGGTCGGGGGCCTTGGGGTTGGCGAGCGCGGCGCTGATCAGGGCCCGCTGCTGCGAGGTTGCGTTCTTGGCGAGCGAGAACTGCTGCAGCGCGCGGGTGGAGACGACCAGGTCCTTGTTGTTCGAGGCGAGCGCGATGTCCTGGGTGATGGACAGCAGGTCGCGGATGATCACGTCGTAGGCGGTGATCGTCGACTGGATGTTCTGGTTGTTCTGGTACGGCGCGCCGCGGGTGTCCGCGACGGAGTTCAGGTCGCGGCGGATCTGCAGCAGCAGGGCCTTCCCGCCGGACAGTTCGAGGTTCTCGAACCTGTCGGAGGACGCGGTGAAGGTGCGGCTGAGGTCGTCCGTGGCCTTGCGGGCGGCGACGATGTCGTCGTCCAGCTGGCCGTTCGGATCGTGGGTGATCGGGCCGGCGCTGATGTCGCGCTCGGTCTGCAGCGCGTCGGCGAGGTTGGTCGCCTTCTTGGCCAGGTCGGACAGGTTGGCCATCTGCGCGAGTTGCTGCGAGTTCTCCATCGAGGTCTGGATGCGCAGGCCACCGAGGACCAGCGAGACCAGGACGGGGAGGGCGAGCAGGGCGATCAGACGGGTGCGGATGCGCCAGTTGCGCATCGCGAGCCGGTTCAGACCGGTGGCCCGGCGCCGGGTCAGGGAGGTCCGGAGCTTGTCCCGGGCGGACTTCCGCTCCTGGCCGTCCTCCTCCGGTCGGCCGACGGCCTCGGGCGTCACCGGCTCGGCCGGGCCGCCGGGCGTCGCCGCCTGCTGGGGGCCTGTCACGGGCTCGCGCGACTCCGGGTTCCCCGCGGCGCCGCTACCCCTTTTGAAACGTCCCTGCACTGGCGTCGCAACCTCTGGACCGGGCGTCCCGCCGCGTCGCCGCGGCCTGGACGGTGTCGAGTTTCCATCCGCTCCCCGGCCGGTCCGGGAGAGCGGGTCACCGGGGTGGACCACTCCCTACCCACGGTCCGTCGCATTCCAGCACAGCCGGGGAATCCCAACAAGGGCCGCAGGACGCGGGCGCCCGGCGCTACCGACCGCGTGCGGGATCTCACTGACTGTGCGGTAACCGGACCGGAATACCGCCTTTTTCGGACACTCGCCGGATACATGCCAACCGGACCCTAGATCGACAAGAGTCACAGACCGTCCGGAATGACCGTTACCGGCCGAATGTCGGAAAATTCCGATGCGGCGATATGTCGGATATCCGTGTTTTGCTCGGGATTTTGTGAGCAAAATCACAGACTAATGTGTAGCTTTGGTCACGGTCTCTGTGGAAAGAGATCTCGTAATCTGGCTGTCTCCGGAGCACGGCCGCGATCAGCCTGCCCAGAACCCCTCCGAATCAATCGGAATCACTCAGGCCGGTGCCGATCCGCCGCGGATCCGCCCGGCCACGACCACGAGGTGCTCTCGATGTCCCAGGCGAAGAAGGCCACCAAGTCCACGCTGTCCTGCCGCCCGACGGCGAACCCGCGCCGGACGACGCTGGCCTCGGTCGAGGACTTCAGCAAGATCCCCGGCGCCCGCAAGCCCGAGGACGTCGTGACCTACGGCACCGAGCTGCCGGCCGTCACGGCCAACCCGCGCCGCACCCAGCTGATGGTCGCCCCGGTCGTCGTGGTGCGGGACTGACCCCCGGCGCGTTCCCGTCGAGGGCGCCGTCGTCACCCGGTGACGACGGCGCCCTCGTGCTGTCGCCCCGACCGGGCCGAGCGCTGTCGCCCCGACCGTGCTGAACAGGGGCAAAGCGGTCGGCCGAGGCCCCACGCGATAGCCTGGAGGCCGATTGACGGGGCCGCGCCCACCCGTGGCGAGGGCCCACCAGCGCCCGGGCGCGCCCCGGGCGGCCGACGAAGCGAGGGGTAGCCCAGCCGTGCGCATTGCCAGGTTTTCCGTCCGGGAAGGGAGCCCTGCCGCCGGCAGCGTCTCCTTCGGTGTGGTGGAGGGCGACCCTTCCCAGCCCGACTCGCTGGTCGTCCACGCGCTGGCCGGCCACCCGTTCGGCCAGCCCCAGCCCACCGGCGAGAGCTACCGGCTCCAGGACGTGCGGCTGCTCAGCCCGATGCTCCCGAACAAGATCGTGGCGGTCGGCCGCAACTACGCGGCGCACGCGCAGGAGCTGGGCAACGAGGTCCCGGACGTCCCGCTGACCTTCTTCAAGCCGTCCACCGCGGTGATCGGCCCGACCGAGAACATCGCGTACCCGCCGTTCTCCTCGGACGTCCAGCACGAGGCCGAACTGGCCGTGGTGATCGGCCGGATGTGCCGCGAGGTGCCGCTGGACCGGGTGCCCGAGGTGATCCTCGGCTACACCTGCGCCAACGACGTCACCGCGCGGGACGTCCAGCAGCGCGAGGGCCAGTGGGCCCGGGCCAAGGGCTTCGACACCTCCTGCCCGCTCGGCCCGTGGATCGAGACCGACCTCGACCCGAGCGACCTCGCCGTCACCTGCACGGTCAACGGCGAGCTCCGCCAGACCGGCCGCACCTCCCTGATGGTCCGCTCGGTCGCCGAGCTGATCGTCCACATCTCCGAGGCCATGACGCTGCTGCCCGGCGACGTCATCCTCACCGGCACGCCCGCAGGGGTGGGCCCGCTCAACGTCGGCGACGAGGTCGCCGTCTCCATCGAAGGCATCGGCACTCTCACCAACAAGGTGATCAAGCGTGGCTAACACTGACCCGGCCGTCCGGGTTCGCTTCTGTCCGTCCCCCACCGGCAACCCCCACGTGGGCCTGGTCCGCACCGCCCTCTTCAACTGGGCCTTCGCCCGCCACAACGGCGGCACGCTGGTCTTCCGGATCGAGGACACCGACTCCGCCCGCGACTCCGAGGAGTCGTACGGCCAGCTGCTCGACGCCATGCGCTGGCTCGGCTTCGACTGGGACGAGGGCCCGGAGGTCGGCGGCCCGCACGCGCCGTACCGCCAGTCGCAGCGGATGGACATCTACGCCGACGTCGCCCGCCGCCTGCACGAGGCCGGCCACGCCTACCACTGCTACTGCAGCACCGAGGAGCTGGACGCCCGCCGCGAGGCCGCCCGCGCGGCCGGCAAGCCCTCCGGCTACGACGGCCACTGCCGCGAGCTGACCGAGGACCAGGTTGCCGTCTACAAGCTGGAGGGGCGCGAGCCCATCCTGCGCTTCCGGATGCCCGACAAGACGATCTCCTTCGACGACCTGGTGCGAGGCACGCTCACCTTCGAGCCGGAGAACGTGCCGGACTACGGCATCGTCCGGGCCAACGGCGCCCCGCTGTACACCCTGGTCAACCCGGTGGACGACGCCCTGATGGGCATCACCCACGTGCTGCGCGGCGAGGACCTGCTGTCCTCCACCCCGCGGCAGATCGCGCTGTACGCCGCGCTCGCCGAGATCGGCGTCGGCAACGGCACCACCCCGCGCTTCGGCCACCTGCCGTACGTGATGGGCGAGGGCAACAAGAAGCTCTCCAAGCGCGACCCGCAGTCCTCGCTCAACCTGTACCGCGAGCGCGGCTTCATCCCCGAGGGCCTGCTCAACTACCTGTCCCTGCTGGGCTGGTCGCTGGCCGAGGACCGCGACATCTTCGGCATGGACGAGATGGTCGCCGCCTTCGACATCGCCAAGGTGAACGCCAACCCGGCCCGCTTCGACCTCAAGAAGTGCGAGGCGATCAACGCCGAGCACGTCCGCAAGCTGGCCCCGGAGGACTTCGCCCGCCGCCTGGTGCCGTTCCTGCAGGCCGCCGAGCTGCTGCCGGCCGAGCCGACCGCCGAGCAGCTGGACGTGCTCGCCAAGGTCGCGCCGCTCACCCAGGAGCGGATGGTCGTGCTGAGCGAGATCGTCAACATGGCCGGCTTCCTGTTCGTGGCGCCGGAGAAGTTCGCCGTGGACCCGGACGACGCGGCCAAGGCGCTGACGGCGGACGCCCGCCCGGTGCTGGAGGCCAGCATCAAGGCGCTGGAGGAGCTCGCGGACTTCACCCCGGAGCCGATCCAGGCCGCGCTGCGCGAGGCGCTGGTGGACGGCCTGGGCATCAAGCCCAAGTTCGCCTTCACGCCGCTGCGGGTGGCCGTCACCGGCCGCCGGGTCTCGCCGCCGCTGTTCGAGTCCATGGAGCTGCTGGGCCGCCCGGAGACGCTGCGTCGCCTGCGGGCCGCCCTGGACGCCCTGCCGGCCGCCTGAGCGGGCCGTCGAGCAGGCCGCGGGCCCGGCTGCGTGCCGGGCCCGCGGCGTACCCGGAGGTCATCCGCCGGCCCCCCGCGCGCTGCCTGGGGTTATCGATTTTGGAGCCGGGGCCGACGTCGGGTAATGTTCTTTCTGCGCCGCCCGGGAGGGAACGGACGAGGGAGCGAAAGCCCCCCGGACCGGGACCGACCGAGAGGCGCAACGCCTGAGAAGGGCCCGCAGGGGTTCAACTCTGGTGGGGTATGGTGTAATTGGCAGCACGACTGATTCTGGTTCAGTTAGTCTAGGTTCGAGTCCTGGTACCCCAGCGCAGTACGCGAGTACGGCACACAAAAGAAGATCAAGCCCCCGTTGTGTAGCGGCCTAGCACGCTGCCCTCTCACGGCAGTAGCGCCGGTTCGAATCCGGTCGGGGGTACTGATCCCGCAAGGGATCACCTGGAAAGCCCCCGTTGTGTAGCGGCCTAGCACGCTGCCCTCTCACGGCAGTAGCGCCGGTTCGAATCCGGTCGGGGGTACTGATCCCGCAAGGGATCGCCAGGAAGCCCCCGTTGTGTAGCGGCCTAGCACGCTGCCCTCTCACGGCAGTAGCGCCGGTTCGAATCCGGTCGGGGGTACGTCAGAGCAGGAAGCCGGTGGCTGTGTTCTTCCCAGGACATGCCCATCGGCCCTTGCTTTGTGTTGGGGTATGGTGTAATTGGCAGCACGAGTGATTCTGGTTCATTTAGTCTAGGTTCGAGTCCTGGTACCCCAGCCAGAAAAGAAAGGCCCCGGTTCCCGGGGTCTTTTTCGTTTTCCCGGCCGTTATCCGCTCACCGGAACCCCGAAGGGCCCCGCTCGGAATCGAGCGGGGCCCTTCCGGTTCATCGGTGGGGGAGGGGTGGGTGGGGGATTTCGCCGGGGCAGCGGGGGTTCAGCTGCGGCGGAGGGCCTCGGTGAGCCGGTTCGCGGCCTCGATGATGGCCTGGGCGTGCAGGCGGCCGGGGTGGCGGGTCAGGCGCTCGATCGGGCCGGACACCGACACGGCGGCCACCACGCGGTTGGAGGGGCCGCGGACGGGAGCGGAGACGGACGCGACGCCCGGCTCGCGCTCGCCGATCGACTGGGCCCAGCCGCGCCGCCGGACGCCGCTCAGCGCGGTGGCGGTGAAGCGGGCGCCCTGCAGGCCGCGGTGGAGCCGCTCGGGCTCCTCCCAGGCCAGCAGGACCTGGGCGGCCGAGCCGGCCTTCATCGGCAGGGTGCTGCCGACCGGGACGGTGTCCCGCAGGCCGGAGAGCCGCTCGGCGGCGGCTACGCAGATCCGCATCTCGCCCTGGCGGCGGTAGAGCTGTGCGCTCTCGCCGGTGACGTCGCGCAGGTGGGTCAGGACCGGGCCCGCGGTGGCGAGCAGCCGGTCCTCGCCCGCCGCGGCGGAGAGTTCGGACAGGCGGGGACCGAGGATGAAGCGTCCCTGCATGTCCCTGGTGACCAGACGGTGGTGTTCGAGTGCGACGGCGAGTCTGTGGGCCGTGGGGCGCGCCAGACCGGTGGCGGCGACCAGCCCCGCCAACGTGGCGGGGCCCGACTCCAGTGCGCTGAGCACCAGAGCGGCCTTGTCGAGAACGCCGACGCCGCTAGTGTTGTCCATGCCCTAAGACTGCAGTCTCATTCCGCGAGACGCAAGTTCAATCTTCCGAGAAAAGCGCCACTCTGGATGCAGCAGCCCGGGAGACATCCAGGATGTGGCCTCGTCCGAGTGTCCGCATCGTGGACAGCGATCCGGCGTGCAGGTCGCGCGGACGCGCCCCGCCCGCAGGGCGGCGCACGTATTCGACCTCGACGACACGAGAAGGCCGGCAACGCGGCCGGCTGGAGGGAATCCGATGGGACGGACACTCGCAGAGAAGGTCTGGGACGACCACGTCGTGCGGCGCGCGGAGGGCGAGCCCGACCTCCTGTTCATCGACCTGCACCTGCTCCACGAGGTCACCAGCCCGCAGGCCTTCGACGGGCTGCGACTGGCCGGCCGCAAGGTCCGCCGCACCGATCTGACGATCGCCACCGAGGACCACAACACCCCCACCCTGGACATCGACAAGCCGATCGCCGACCCGGTCTCCAAGGTGCAGCTGGAGACCCTGCGCAGGAACGCCGCCGAGTTCGGCGTCCGGATCCACTCGCTCGGCGACGTCGAGCAGGGCGTCGTGCACGTCGTCGGCCCGCAGCTCGGCCTCACCCAGCCCGGCATGACCGTGGTCTGCGGCGACTCCCACACCTCCACCCACGGCGCCTTCGGCGCGCTGGCGTTCGGCATCGGCACCAGCCAGGTCGAGCACGTGCTGGCCACCCAGACCCTGCCGCTGGCGCCGTTCCGGACCATGGCGGTCACCGTCGAGGGCGAACTGCCCGAGGGCGTCACCGCCAAGGACCTGATCCTGGCCGTCATCGCCAGGATCGGCACCGGCGGCGGCCAGGGCTACGTCCTGGAGTACCGCGGCTCGGCGATCCGGAGCCTGTCCATGGAGGCCCGGATGACCATCTGCAACATGTCGATCGAGGCCGGCGCCCGGGCCGGCATGATCGCCCCGGACGAGACCACCTTCGCGTACCTCAAGGGCCGCCCGCACGCCCCGAAGGGCGAGGACTGGGACGCCGCCGTCGCGTACTGGAGCACCCTGGGCACCGACGAGGACGCGGTCTTCGACCACGAGATCTTCATCGACGCGAGCGAGCTGAGCCCGTTCGTCACCTGGGGCACCAACCCCGGACAGGGCGCCCCGCTCGGCTCGAACGTGCCGGACCCGGCCTCCTTCGCCGACCCGCAGGAGCGCCTGGCCGCCGAGAACGCCCTCGCGTACATGGGCCTGGAGGCCGGCACCCCGCTGCGCGAGGTGAAGGTCGACGCCGTCTTCGTCGGCTCCTGCACCAACGGCCGGATCGAGGACCTGCGGGCCGCCGCCGCCCTGCTGGAGGGCCGCCGGATCGCCGACGGCGTACGGATGCTGGTGGTGCCCGGCTCGGTCCGGGTCGCCCTGCAGGCCGTCGAGGAGGGCCTGGACAAGGTGTTCACCGCGGCCGGCGCCGAATGGCGCCACGCCGGCTGCTCGATGTGCCTGGGCATGAACCCCGACCAGCTGGCCCCCGGCGAGCGCTGCGCCTCCACCTCGAACCGCAACTTCGAGGGCCGGCAGGGCAAGGGCGGCCGCACCCACCTGGTCTCGCCGCAGGTCGCCGCCGCGACCGCCGTCCTGGGCCGCCTCGCCGCCCCCGCCGACCTGAACCCCGCCGCCCCGGCGGACACCGACGTTGCCGTGGAGGCCTGAGCCATGGAGAAGTTCACCACCCACACCGGCCGGGCCGTCCCGCTGCGCCGCAGCAACGTGGACACCGACCAGATCATCCCGGCCCACTGGCTCAAGAAGGTCACCCGATCCGGTTTCGAGGACGGGTTGTTCGAGGCCTGGCGCAAGGACGAGTCGTTCATCCTCAACCGGCCCGAGCGGCAGGGCGCCACCGTCCTGGTCGCCGGCCCGGAGTTCGGCACCGGCTCCTCCCGCGAGCACGCCGTCTGGGCGCTGCAGAACTACGGCTTCCACGCGGTCATCTCGTCCCGCTTCGCCGACATCTTCCGGGGCAACTCGCTGAAGAACGGACTGCTGACGGTCGTCCTGCCGCAGGAGACCGTGGAGCGGCTCTGGGCGCTCACCGAGAGTGACCCCACGGCCGAGATCACCGTTGACCTGGAGGCGCGCGAAGTGCGGGCCGAAGGGGTCACGGCACCCTTCGAACTGGACGACAACGTGCGGTGGCGCCTGCTCAACGGCCTGGACGACATCAGCATCACGCTGCAGAACGAGGCCGACATCGCCGCCTTCGAGGCGACCCGCCCGGCGTTCAAGCCGCGTACTCTGCCGGTCGCCTGAGTTCCCCTCAGAACAAGCATTCTGACGATCCGCCGGATGGCCCGCGCTCCCCTCGGGGGGGCCGGGCCATCCGGCGTTCCGGAGCACGAGTTAGCGCCGCGGCCCGCCCCGGATTGCCCATTTGGCTTTGCGGAAGAGGGCCCCGCGCAAGTACAACTGCGGGTAGATGGCACAATCAGTACATGCACCGGCACCATGAACCTCCGTACGCGGGCGGCGAACCCGCGGCTGAGGACTCCGTGGGCCGGCCATCCGAACGCCGAATTGACGATCGGCCGGACGTCACCTCCGCGCCAGCTGAGGGGCCGGACGACCAGGAAGTCGCAGCGCTCTACGCGCTCGTGGCCGAGCGGTTGAAGCAAGCTCACGCCCGCGTGCATGCGCTGAACGTGTCTGCCGATGCAAAGACCGCTCTCACCCGTCAACTCCTCATCGTCACCGAGACCGCCAAGCGCGATCTTCCGGAGGCGGCAAGGCGGTTGAGTCGCTTTGTACATGACCTCGACGAGGGGCCCCCGCCGCTCGACTGAGGTCGCCGACGCGCAAATCCATTGCGACACTAGGGTGATTCGCGCGTTTGGTAATTGAAAGTCCGCAGATACATACCTAACGTGCGAAAAGAACGGATGGAATCATCCGGCGCCCGTTTCCGAAGGGGAAGACGTGAACAAGGCTCAGCTTGTCGAAGCGGTGGCCGAGCAGCTGGGCGGTCGCAAGGCTGCCGCAGAGGCCGTCGACGCAGTGCTCGACACCATGGTCCGTGCCGTCGTGGCCGGTGACCGGGTTTCGGTCACCGGTTTCGGCACCTTCGAGAAGGTGGAGCGCTCCGCGCGCTTCGCCCGCAACCCGCAGACCGGCGAGCGGGTCAAGGTCAAGAAGACCTCGGTGCCCCGCTTCCGCCCGGGCCAGGGCTTCAAGGACCTGGTCAGCGGCAGCAAGAAGCTGCCGAAGGAAGGCCCCTCGGTGAAGAAGGCCCCCAAGGGCTCCCTCACCCCGGGCAAGAGCGGCGTGGCCGCCACCCCGGCCGCCAAGCGCGCCGCCACCAAGCGCGCCGCCACCGCCGCTGCCGCCGCCGCTCCGGCCACCAAGAAGGCCGCCGCCAAGAAGACGGCCACCACGGCTGCCGCGAAGAAGACCACGGCCACCCCCGCGAAGAAGGCGACCGCCACCGCGAAGAAGTCCGCGGCGAAGACCACCGCCGCGAAGACCACCGCCGCCAAGAAGACCACGGCGGCCGGGAGCAAGAAGACGGCCGCCGCGAAGAAGGCGACCACCACGGCTGCCGCCAAGAAGACCACGGCGACCGCCAAGAAGGCGACCGCCACGGCCAAGAAGACGGCCCCGGCGAAGAAGACCGCCACCCGCAAGACCACCGCGCGCAAGACCACTGCCAAGTAGGTCCCGCGCGACCGTCCTCGGACGGCCTTCGGCGAAGAGCCGCGGCGCCCCTCCCCGCATTGCGGAGACCGGTCGCCGCGGCTCTTCGGATTTCCGGGCGCTTAGTCAGGATTCGAGGGCAGTCACTCGCCCGCTCGCCGATCCGAGGGGGCTCGGGGCGGGGTCGCCCGCCCGACTGTGGGCGGTGGGGCGGTCGGTCCGTGGGCGGAGGAGCCCGGCGGGGTCAGCCCTCGGCGGGGTCGGGGAAGGTCTGCAGCGTCACGAAGACCACGCGGCGGGCCTCGCCGGTGCCCTCGGTGCGGATCCGCACCCGCTGGCCGGGCCGCAGCAGCCGCAGGCCGCCGGCGTCGAAGGCGGCCGCGTCGAACGGCACCGGGGTCCCGTCGTCGAGCAGCACGGAGCCGGCCCGGGTGGCGGGGTCGAAGGTGAACGCGGTGGCCTGCATGTCAGCAGCATAGCGAGCGGGCCGGTGCGGGCCCGGGCCGCGGTCGGCCCGTGGACGGCCCCGCCACCGGGCCGCGGCCGGAGCGCCGTCAGGACTGGTTCAGGCGGGCGAACAGCGCGCTGGTGTGCGGGCCGAGGCCGAGCGCCGAGGCCGCGCCGAGGTCCGTACCGGTGTCGACGTCCCGGCGCACCGACTCGACGTCCGCGAGGCGCAGTTCGAACGCCCCGCCGGCGGCGTGCCGGGCGCGGGAGCCGTCCCCGAAGGCGGGGGAGAGCGGACGGCCGGGGGTGCAGGCGAGCAGGGTGGTGCCGAGGCCGGGGGAGTCCGGCAGGAAGGCCCGGCCGTTCGGCGGCACCGCGCCCAGCACCCGGGCCAGTTCGGTCGGGCGCAGCGCCGGGAGGTCCGCCGACAGGACGGCCAGGGGAGCCCGCGGGGCGAGCGCCCGGGCGGTCGAGGCGCCGTGCGCCAGCGCCGGGTTGAGGCCGCCACCGGGTTCGTCGGCGACCACCAGCGCGCCCAGGGCGGCCAGTCGGGCACCGGCGTCGGCGTCCCGGGTGACCACCAGGACGCGGGCGACGCCCGGGGTGGCCAGCGCCGCGGTGACGGTGTCGAGGGCGAAGGCCAGGGCCAGGGCGGCCCGGTGCGGCCCGGCGTAGGGGGCGAGTCTGCTCTTCGCCAGCGCGAGCGGCTTGAGCGGGAGCACCAGCGACCAGCCGGCGGTGGGTGCGGCGGGCGCGACGGGCCCGCTGGGGCGTACGGTGTCCTGGGTCATCGGCGTCATTGTGTCGCCGGTCCCGGAGCCCTCGCCAGGCCGTCCGAGCTGTGCGGACGTGCGTTTGATCACGCCCGCCCGGCGGGTTGGCGCGGCCGCTCGACAGCCGGTGAGCGGGCGGGCGACACTGTTCCGCGCCCCGTGGCCCGGGCACCGGTGGCACCGGTGGCCGGCACCGGGAGGCCATGAGCGCGGCACTCCGAGTGCCGCATCGGATGAGAAGGAGCTGGGGTGGCCCGCCGCTCGTACGCCAAGTTCGGCAACGCCGACTACGGCATCTGGTACCGCTTCGCGGCCGTCCTGGTGAAGCCGGTGACGACCGCCCTGGTGAAGCCCGACTGGCGGGGCTGGGAGCACATTCCGAAGGAAGGCGGCTTCATCGCCGCGGTGAACCACAATTCGATCATCGACCCGGTGATCTACGCGCACTGGCAGTACAACAGCGGCCGCCCGCCGCGCATTCTCGGCAAGTCCTCGCTGTTCTCGATTCCCTTCATCGGATTCATGCTGCGCAAGACCGGGCAGATTCCGGTGTTCCGCGAGTCGACCGACGCGGCGCAGGCGTTCCGGGCCGCGATCGACGCCGTCAACAGCGGCCAGTGCGTGCAGTTCTACCCGGAGGGCACGCTCACCCGGGACCCGGACCTGTGGCCGATGACCGGCAAGAGCGGCGTCGCCCGGGTCGCGCTGATGACCGGCGCGCCGGTCATCCCGGTCGCCCACTGGGGGGCCCACGAGATCATCCCGCCGTACGGCCGGCCCGGTTACGGGAAGGGCAAGTTCAACCTGTTCCCCCGGCACCGGGTGACCGTCGCGGCCGGCCCCGCGGTGGACCTGAGCAAGTACCGGGGCCAGGAGCTCACCGCGCAGGTGCTCGCCGACGCGACCGAGGACATCATGGCGGCGATCACCGCCGTGCTGGCCGAGGTCCGCGGCGAGCAGCCGCCGGCCGAGCGCTACGACATGCGCAAGGCCGCCCGGGAGCGCGCCGCGGCGGCGCTGGCCGAGCGCCGGCGCGCCAAGGGCGAGCAGCCGGGCACCGGCGCCGGGGAGGCGGACCGGTGACGCGCTGCGCCGTGATGGGGACCGGCTCCTGGGGCACCGCGTTCGCGATGGTGCTCGCCGACGCGGGCTGCGAGGTCGTGCTGTGGGCCCGCCGCCAGGAACTGGCGGACGCCGTCAACTCCACGCACGAGAACCCGGACTACCTGCCGGGCGTGCGGCTGCCCGACACCGTGCGAGCCACCACCGACGCCGCCGAGGCGCTGGCCGGCGCCGACTTCGCCGTCCTGGTGGTGCCCTCGCAGACGCTGCGCGACAACCTGGCCGCCTGGACGCCGCTGATCGAGCCGCAGACCGTGCTGGTGAGCCTGATGAAGGGCATCGAACTCGGCACCGCCAAGCGGATGAGCGAGGTCATCGACGAGGTCGCCAAGGTCGGACCGGAGCGCGTCGCGGTGGTCAGCGGACCCAACCTGGCCAAGGAGATCGCCAACCGGCAGCCCGCGGCCAGCGTGGTGGCCTGCACCGACGAGGCGGTCGCCAAGCGGCTCCAGGCGGCCTGCCACACGCCGTACTTCCGGCCGTACACCAACACCGACGTGGTGGGCTGCGAACTCGGCGGCGCGGTCAAGAACGTGATCGGCCTGGCGGTCGGCATGGCGGCCGGCATGGGGCTCGGCGACAACACCAAGGCCACGCTGATCACCCGGGGGCTGGCCGAGACCGCCCGGCTCGGCGAGGTGCTGGGCGCCGACCCGCACACCTTCGCGGGGCTCGCCGGGATGGGCGACCTGGTCGCCACCTGCTCCTCGCCGCTGTCCCGCAACAACACCTTCGGGATGAACCTGGGCCGGGGCATGTCGCTCGCGGAGACCATCGCGGCCACCCGGCAGACCGCGGAGGGCGTCAAGTCCTGCGAGTCGGTGCTGGACCTGGCCCGGCGCAACGGGGTCGACATGCCGATCGTCGAGGCCGTGGTGGACGTCGTGCACAACGGGCGGCCGACCCAGGAGGCGCTGCAGACGCTGATGTCGCGCTCGGCGAAGGCGGAGCGGCGGCGCTGAACGGCGGCGCCGACGGCGCCGCGAGGGTGTGGGCGCCGGGGCGGTTGACGTCCCGGAAACACGTCGCACGGTAGTCTCAAACCCGATATGAGCATCGAACAGTCCTCCCCGAACCCGTCCGCCCCGAAGCCGCGCGTCGCGCTGGTCTTCGGCGGGCGCAGCTCCGAGCACGCCATCTCGGTCTCCACCGCGGGCAGCGTGCTCAGGGCGATCGACCGCGACAAGTACGACGTGCTGCCGATCGGCATCACGCACGAGGGCCGCTGGGCGCTGACCAGCGACGAGCCGGCCCGGATGGCCATCACCGACGGCAAGCTGCCGGACGTGGCGCAGGTCGCCGAGTCCGTCGACGCGCAGGTCTCGCTGCCCGTCGCCCCGGGCAGCCGGGAGGTGCTGCTGAGCGAGCCGGGGAGCACCCCCAAGGCCCTCGGCGAGGTCGACGTGGTGTTCCCGCTGCTGCACGGCCCCTGGGGCGAGGACGGCACCCTGCAGGGCCTGCTGGAGCTCTCCGGCGTCCCGTACGTCGGCAACGGCGTGCTGGCCAGCGCGGCCGGCATGGACAAGGAGTTCGCCAAGCGGATCCTGGCCTCGCACGGGCTCGGCGTCGGCCGCTACACCGTCGTGCGGCCGCGCGACTGGGAGACCGAGGCGGGCCGCGCCGCGGTGCGCGAGCGGGCCGCCGAGCTCGGCCTGCCGCTGTTCGTGAAGCCCTGCCGCGCCGGGTCCAGCATCGGCATCACCAAGGTGAAGGACCTGGCCGACCTCGACGCCGCGATCGAGGAGGCCCGTCGGCACGACCCCAAGCTGATCATCGAGGCGGGCGTGACCGGCCGCGAGATCGAGTGCGGCGTGCTGGAGTTCGAGGACGGCCCCCGCGCCAGCGTGGCCGGTGAGGTCCTGGTCGGCGAGGGCTACGACTTCTACGACTTCGAGGCCAAGTACATCGACTCCTCGGACGTGCAGATCCCGGCGCGGCTCACCCCCGAGGAGCTCGCCGAGATCCAGCGCCAGGCGATCGCGGCCTTCGAGGCGCTCGGCTGCGAGGGCCTGGCCCGGGTGGACTTCTTCCTGCTGGAGGACGGCACCTGGATGATCAACGAGGTCAACACCATGCCCGGCTTCACCCCCATCTCGGCGTACCCGAAGATGTGGGAGGCCAGTGGGGTCCCGTACCCGGAGCTGATCGACCGGCTGCTGCAGGCGGCGCTGCGGCGCTCGACCGGGCTGCGCTAGCGGTTCGTACGGCGAGGGCGGGCCGGGACGCTCCCGGCCCGCCCTCGGTCCGTCGGTGCCGGGCGGCCGCGCCGGGGACGCCGTCAGCCGGGGACGTCGACGGTAGGGACGCCGTCAGCCGGGGATGTTGGCCTTGACCAGCGGCGTCAGTGCGGCGGCCGGGTCCAGCGGGCTGCCGTAGACACCGGGCGGGGAGATCACCTCGACGTAGGCCGCGCGCATCGTCGCGACCAGGCGGTAGCTGCCGTCGTCCCGCTTCGTCGACCACCAGGTGAGGTCGTCGACGGTGGGGGACAGGTCCTGGGCGTGCGGCCCGTTCAGCTCCTCGGGCCGGTCGATGCCGCACCGCATGACCGTCCTGGGCGAGCTGCCCCAGACGGCCACGTACGGCGAGGCGGGCGACGGGTCCTCGCGGGGGTGCCCGAGCAACTCCCGCGGCAGCGCGGCGGCCAGGGCCCGGCAGTAGTCGGCCGCCTTGCCGCTCGGCTGCGGGACCTCGATGTCCTGGTCGCCCGGCCCCCAGCTGCCGACCAGCACGACGACCGTGCACGTCAGCGCGACGGGCAGGGCCAACCAGCGGATCGGCGCCGGCAGGGCGGACAGCGCCTTGGGGACACGGAGTTCTCGGGCCACCCGGTGATGGTAGCCGGGCCCCGGGGCGAGGGCCTCGCCGACGGCGGGGCCCGGGAGACGACCTACCGCGGAGCGGGCCTCAGAGGTGGACCACCGGACAGGTCAGGGTGCGGGTGATGCCCTCGACCTTCTGGACCTGGGCGACCACCATGCGGCCCAGCTCGTCCACCGTCCCGGCCTCGGCCTTGACGATCACGTCGTAGGGGCCGGTCACGTCCTCGGCGGTGAGCACGCCGGGGATCTTGGAGATCAGCTCGGCCACCGCGGTGGCCTTTCCTACCTCGGTCTGGATCAGGATGTATGCCTGTACCACAAGGACCTCCCGGCGGCCGGTTACGGGGATCGCCGCCGTGATCGCCCAGAGAAGGCGTCGGGTGGAAACGGGGTCACCGGCAGGCTGATCACCACGCTACCGCGCAGCGGGCCGGGGAGGGGAGACTTCGGCGCCCCCGAAGGGCGTACGCTGCGCGCGGGGGAGCGCGACGGGGACCGGACCGGATGGCGGCGCCATCCGGTAGGAAAGGCGAGAGGACGGCAGATGCAGGGGACCGTGGGCGAGCTCGGCGAGTTCGGCCTCATCAGGGAGCTGACCGCCCGGGTGCCGCTCACCGATGCGGTCGACCTCGGCCCGGGTGACGACGCCGCGGTGGTGCGGGCACCGGACGGCCGGGTGGTCGCGACCACCGACGTCCTGATCGAGAACCGGCACTTCCGCCGGGACTGGTCCACCGCCTACGACGTGGGCCGCAAGGCCGCGGCCCAGAACCTGGCCGACGTGGCCGCGATGGGGGCGGTGCCGACCGCGATACTGCTCGGCCTGGTCGCCCCCGCCGACCTGCCGACCACCTGGGCGACCGAGCTGATGGACGGGCTGCGCGACGAGTGCCAGGTCGCCGGGGCGACGGTGGTCGGCGGCGACGTGGTGCGCGGCGACACCGTCACCCTGGCCATCACGGCGCTCGGGGACCTGCAGGGGCGCGCGGCGGTGACGCGCTCCGGCGCGCAGGTCGGCGACGTCGTCGCGGTGACCGGCTGGCTGGGCTGGTCGGCCGCCGGGCTGACCGTGCTGCAGCGCGGCTTCCGCTCCCCGCGCGCCTTCGTCGAGGCGCACCGCAGGCCCGAGCCGCCGTACCACGCGGGCCCGGCGGCGGCCGAGTTGGGCGCCACCTCGATGATCGACGTGAGCGACGGACTGGTCGCCGACCTCGGCCACGTCGCCCGGGCCAGCGAGGTGGACATCGACCTCAAGGCCGCCGACTTCGACGTCCCGGCGCAGATGGCGGACATCGGCCAGGCGGTCGGGGTGGACCCGTTGGTCTGGGTGCTCTCCGGCGGCGAGGACCACGCGATCGTGGCGACCTTCCCGCGCGGCGTCCAACTCCCGGCCCGCTGGCGGGTGGTGGGCGAGGTGACCGGTCGCCCGACGGGCAGCCGCAGCGGCCGGGTGACGGTCGACGGCGCGCCCTGGGACCGGGTCGGCGGCTGGGACCACTTCGCCGAGTAGGAGCTACTCGCGCGCTCGCCTCGTCGCTCGCCTCGTCGCGGGGACTCGCGCGCTCGGCACGGGGGCACCGTCTGCCGTGCGGGGTGCGGGACATGACGCTCCGGGCGTGCGGCGGACGGGCTTCGCGGGTGCGTTTTGCGTACGCTTGCCGCATCCGAGCCCGCCCGCCCCTCCCCGGCGCGGGCGGCCCGAACCACTGCGAGCGGGAGCACACCTGACATGCGCATCGGTGTACTGACCAGCGGCGGCGACTGCCCCGGTCTCAACGCGGTGATCCGCTCGGTGGTGCACCGGGGCACGGACGTCCACGGTGACGAGATCGTCGGCATCCTGGACGGCTTCCTCGGCCTGATCGAGGGCCGCACCCGGACGGTCTCGCACGACGACGTCACCGGCCTGCTCACCCTCGGCGGCACCATCCTGGGCTCGGCCCGGGTGCGGCGCGACCGGATCGAGTGGGCGGTGGAGAACGCCAAGGTGCTGGCCCGGGACATCGGCATCGACGCGTTGATCGCCATCGGCGGCGAGGGGACGCTGACCGCGGCCAAGCTGTTCAGCGACGCCGGACTGCCGGTGGTCGGGGTGCCGAAGACCATCGACAACGACATCGACGCCACCGACGTCACCTTCGGCTTCGACACCGCGGTGCACGTCGCGACCGAGGCGATCGACCGGCTGAAGACCACCGCCGAGTCCCACCAGCGGGTGATGGTGGTCGAGTTGATGGGCCGTCACACCGGCTGGATCACCCTCACCGCGGGCATGGCCGGCGGTGCGCACGGCATCCTGATCCCGGAGAAGCCCTTCGACATCGAGGCGGTGGCCCGGATGATCGAGGACCGCTTCGCGCGCGGCAAGAAGTTCGCCATCATCGCCGTCGCCGAGGGCGCCACTCCGGTGCCCGGCACGATGCGCTTCGACCACGGCGCGGTCGACCAGTTCGGCCACCGGACCTTCGGCGGGATCGGCAACCGGCTCGCCCACGAGCTGGAGGACCTGCTCGGCAAGGAGGCCCGTCCGGTCATCCTCGGCCACACCCAGCGCGGCGGCACCCCGACCGCCCGGGACCGGGTGCTCGCCACCCGCTTCGGCTGGCACGCCGTGGAGGCGGTCCACCGGGGCGCGTTCGGGCACTTCACCGCGCTGCGCCGGACCGGGATCGAACTGCTGCCGATCGGCGACGCGGTGACCCGGCTGAAGACGGTGCCGGAGGACCGCTGGGTGGAATCCGAGGCCGTGCTGTGAACCGGCGCAGGTAGGTTGGGACCCATGGTTTTGACTGCTCCTCCCCGGCCGGCCCCGCCCCGCGTGCTCACCATCGCCGGCTCCGACTCCGGCGGCGGCGCCGGCATCCAGGCCGACCTGAAGGCGATGCTCGCCCTCGGCGTCCACGGCATGAGCGTGATCACCGCCGTCACCGCGCAGAACTCGCTCGGCGTCCAGGGCTACTGGGAACTGCCCGCCGAAGCCGTCCGGGCGCAGTTCCGCAGCGTGGTCGACGACATCGGGGTGCAGGCCGTGAAGACCGGCATGCTCGCGTCCGTCGAACTGGTCGAGACCGTCTCGGACCTGCTGGCCGGCGTGGCCGCCCCGGTGGTCGTCGATCCGGTCGGCGTCTCCAAGCACGGGGACGCGCTGCTGGCCGCCGAGGCCGTCGGCACCGTCCGCGCGAAGCTGCTGCCGGTCGCCACCCTGGCCACCCCCAACCTGCACGAGGTGACGCAGCTCACCGGCCGGACCGTCGAGGACGAGGGGCAGATGCTGGACGCCGCCAAGGCACTGCTCGACCTGGGCCCGCGCTGGGTGCTGGTCAAGGGCGGCCACCTGGAGGGCGAGGCCGCCGACCTGCTGTACGGCGGGCCGGGAGAGGTGCACTGGTACCGGGCGCCGCGTCACGACAACCGGCACACCCACGGCACCGGGTGCACCCTGGCCAGCTCGATCGCGGCCGGCCTCGCCAAGGGGGAGCCGCTGCCGGAGGCGGTCGGCTCGGCCAAGGAGTACGTCACCGGCGCGATCGCCGGGGGCTTCGCGCTGGGCGCCGGGATCGGGCCGGTCGACCACGCCTGGCGCTGGCGCTGATCGGCCCGGACGGCGCGGCGGCCCGGACAGGACACTGGTGGGCGGGTTCCCGAGGGAGCCCGCCCACCAGTGGTGAGTCCGGAAAGCGGCGTCGCCGGCCGTGGAAACAGCGAAGCCGGCCCATCCGAGGATGAACCGGCTCACTGGAGGACCGGCATGCCGGTCTGCGCGTCAGCGCGAGACCTTACCGGCCTTGATGCACGAGGTGCAGACGTTGAGCCGCTTCGGCGTCCGCCCAATCACAGCGCGCACCGTCTGGATGTTGGGGTTCCAACGACGGGGGGTACGGCGGTGAGAGTGGGAGATGCTGTTGCCGAAGCCCGGCCCCTTGCCGCAGACGTCGCAGTTGGCAGCCACAGGAGTCACTCCAAGACTTCAGATCAGATACTTTCGAAAACCCCGCTCACCCACCGGAGCACTCACGTGAACCAGACCGGACAAGGGGGTGAGCCTGGACGGTTCCAGGCAACCGGAAGAGCATACAACGCTTGCTTCCGTCCCACGAAACTACCATGACCGGCTGAGTGATCGCTCCGGTCGCCGGTCCGGACGGGCCTGCCCGTCCCCGATAACCTGCCGGTACCACCCCTCGCCGCAGCCGCGCGGGCACTGCCGTTCCCGCCGGCCGTTCCCACCGGCCATCGCGACGTCCCATCCGGAGGAGACCTGGTGCTGCACACGCTCGACGCCCCGGCCGTGCGCACCTGGTGCCAGCTCGCCCTGCGCGCGCTCGGCCAGGCCCGCGAGGAGATCGACGCGCTCAACGTCTACCCGGTCCCGGACGGCGACACCGGCACCAACCTCTACCTGACCGTCGAGTCCGCCGCCGCCGCGGTGGAGAGCCGCTTCGCCGATCCCGCCGCCGACCCGGCCCCCGGCCTGGCCGACGCCGTCCGGGCGATGGCCCGCGGCGCGCTGATCGGCGCCCGCGGCAACTCCGGGGTGATCCTCGCCCAGTGGCTGCGCGGCACCGCCGAGACGCTCGCCGGGGGCGGCGGCGCCGAACACCTGCGGGCCGCCCTGCAGCGGGCCGCCGACTCCGCCTACCAGGCCGTCGCGGAGCCCGTCGAGGGCACCCTGCTGACCGTCGCCCGGGTCGCCGCCCGGGAGGCCGTCGGGGCCGGGGACGGCCTCGCACAGGTCGCCGACACCGCCTACCGGGCCGCCCGGGACGCGCTGCGGCACACCCCCGAGCAGCTCGCCGTGCTGGCCGAGAACGGCGTCGTGGACGCCGGCGGGCGCGGTCTGGTGGCCGTCCTCGGCGCGCTCGCCGACGCCGTCGCCGGGCAGCAGCCGATGGGACCGGTGGCGCTGCGCGGGGACGTCCGGGCCGTGGAGAGCTGCGAGGCGCACGTCCGGCCGCCCGGCCCCGGGCACCCCGCCTTCGAGGTCATCTACCTGCTGGACGCGCCGGACGAGGCGCTGCCCGCCCTGCGCGAACGGCTCGCCGGGCTCGGCGACTCGCTGGTGATCGGCGGCGGCGACGGCCTGTGGAACGTGCACGTCCACGTGGACGACGCGGGCGCCGCGGTGGAGGCCGGGGTGGAGGCCGGGCGCCCGCACCAGATCCGGATCACGCACTTCGCCGAGGCCGCCGCCCGGGCCGACCGATCCGCCGAGCGCGGCGAGCGCGAGGAGCGGGCCCGCGCGGTGCTCTCGGTGGTCTCCGGGCGGGGCCTGGCCGAACTCTGCGAGCAGGCCGGCGCCCTCGTCCTGCACGCCGACCCGGACCGCCCGCCCGCCAGCGCCGAACTCGCCGCCGCGGTGCGCCGCTCGGCCGCCCGGGAGGTCGTCCTGCTGCTCAACGACCCGGAGCTGCGCGCCGCCGCCGGGGCCGCCGCCGACCAACTGCGCGAGGAGGGCGTCCGGATCGCCGTCCTGCCCACCCGCTCGCCGGTGCAGGGACTGGCGGCGCTCGCGGTGCACGAGGGCGGCCGGCGCTTCGACGAGGACGTGGTCGCCATGACCTCCGCCGCCGGGGCCACCCGCTACGCCGAACTGGCCGTCGCCGAGGGCGAGTCCTGGACGATGGCCGGGGTCTGCCAGGCCGGGGACGTGCTCGGGCTGATCGACGGCGACGTCGCGGTGATCGGCGCGGGCCTGGCCGAGGTCGGCGAGAGCGTGCTGGACCGGATGCTCGGCGCGGGCGGCGAACTCGTCACCCTGATCCTCGGCGAGGGTGCGGACGAGGCGCTCGCCGAGCGGCTGGTCGCGCACGTGCGCCACCGGCGGCCCGAGGTGGACGCGGTGGTCTTCCACGGCGGGCAGGAGCCGGCACCACTGCTCATCGGGGTCGAGTAGCAGTCCGGTTTTGTCGGCCCGGTGGTGTAAACAGGGCGCTGATGGGCGCTCTCGATGAACCACTGACCAAGCTCGTCGGCGACCGCACCGCGAAGGTGCTCGCCGACAGCCTCAAGCTGCGCACGGTCGGGGACCTGCTGCACCACTATCCGCGCCGTTACGTCGAGCGCGGCCAGCTCACCAGCCTGGACGAGCTGGAGATCGACGAGCACGTCACCGTGCTGGCCCGGATCGAGAAGGTCACCCTGATCCCCTTCCGCGGCCGCAAGGGCGACCGCCTGGAGGTCGTCGTCACCGACGGCCGCAGCCGGCTCTCGCTGGTCTTCTTCAACCAGGGCTGGCGGCAGAAGGAGCTCAGGGCCGGCGCCCAGGGCCTGTTCGCGGGCAAGGTCGGCGTCTTCAACCGCACCCGCCAGCTGGTCTCGCCCGACTACCAGCTGCTGGACGAGGACGCCGGGTCGGACGCCGCGAAGCAGTTCGCCGGCCGGCTCATCCCGGTGTACGGCGCCAGCGCGCAGATGCCCAGCTGGAAGCTGTCGATCTGCATCGAGACCGCGCTCACCAAGCACCTCGGCGACGTCGGCGAGCCGTTGCCCGCCGAACTGCGCGCGCGGCACGACCTGATCCCGCTGCCCGAGGCCCTGGAGCTGATCCACCGCCCGCGCAGCCACGCCGACCGCGAGCGCGCCCAGAGCCGGCTGCGCTGGGACGAGGCCTTCGTGCTCCAGGTCGCCCTGGCCCGGCGCCGGGCCGCCGACTCGGCGCTGCCCGCCAAGCCGCGGGTGGCCCGCGCGGGCGGCCTGCTGGACGCCTTCGACGCCCGGCTGCCGTTCACCCTCACCGAGGGCCAGCGGAAGGTGTCCGCCGAGATCGCCGCCGACCTGGCGACCGAGCACCCGATGCACCGGCTGCTCCAGGGCGAGGTTGGCTCCGGCAAGACCCTGGTGGCGCTGCGGGCCATGCTCGCCGTGGTGGACGCGGGCGGCCAGGCCGTCTTGCTGGCGCCCACCGAGGTGCTCGCCCAGCAGCACCACCGCTCGATCGTCGAGATGATGGGGGACCTCGCCGAGGGCGGCATGCTCGGCGGCTCGGACCTCGGCACCCGGGTGGTGCTGCTGACCGGGTCGATGGGCGTCCCGGCCCGCCGCCAGGCGCTGCTCGACATGGCCTGCGGGGACGCCGGGATCACCATCGGCACCCACGCGCTGATCGAGGACAAGGTCCGGTTCCAGGACCTCGGCCTGGTCGTGGTCGACGAGCAGCACCGCTTCGGCGTCGAGCAGCGGGACGCGCTGCGCGCCAAGGGCGAGCAGCCGCCGCACCTGCTGGTGATGACCGCCACCCCGATCCCGCGCACCGTCGCGATGACCGTCTTCGGGGACCTGGAGACCTCCGTCCTGGACCAGCTGCCGGCCGGCCGTTCGCCGATCTCCACCCACGTCGTCCCGGCGCTGGAGAAGCCCAACTTCCTCACCCGGGCCTGGGAGCGGGTCCGCGAGGAGGTCGGCAAGGGCCACCAGGCGTACGTGGTCTGCCCCCGGATCGGGGACGAGGAGCCCGCGGCCGACCCGAAGGGCGCGAAGAGGAAGCGGAAGCCGGCCGAGGAGGACTTCGAGGACGTCGCCGACCTCGGTGCCGCGAGCGACGAACGGCGGCCCCCGCTCTCGGTCGTGGAGACGGCCGAGATGCTGGTGAAGGGCCCGCTCGCCGGGTTGCGGGTGGAGATCCTGCACGGCCGGCTCGCACCGGAGGCCAAGGACGACGTGATGCGCCGGTTCGCGGCCGGCGAGGTGGACGTCCTGGTCGCCACCACGGTCATCGAGGTCGGCGTCAACGTCCCCAACTCCACCGCGATGGTCATCATGGACGCCGACCGCTTCGGCGTCTCCCAGCTCCACCAGCTGCGCGGCCGGGTCGGCCGCGGCAGCGCGGCGGGACTGTGCCTGCTGGTCAGCGACATGCCCGCGGGCAGCCCCGCCCGGGCCCGGCTGGACGCGGTCGCGGGCACCCTGGACGGCTTCGAGCTGTCCCGGATCGACCTCGAACAGCGCCGTGAGGGCGACGTGCTGGGCCAGGCGCAGTCCGGGGTGAAGTCCTCGCTCAAGGTGCTCTCGGTGCTGGAGGACGAGGACGTCATCCTGACCGCCCGGACCGAGGCCACCCGCCTGGTCGCGGAGGACCCGGAACTGGCCCACCACCCGGAGCTGCGCACCGCGCTGGAGAGCCTGCTCGACGAGGACCGCGCGGCCTACATGGAGAAGGGCTGAGCGGGCCGTCGGCCCCGGGAATTGTCAGACCCCCGCGAGAGAATGTCATTGTTCAGGGCGCACCCCCAAGGTGCGTTCCTGGCGCGACACTTGGGGGTCCTGCCATGGCATTCCGTCATCTCAACGAGCTCCCGCTGGGCGACAAGGTCTTCCGGATCGAACTCGCCAGCGACGACGACCGCGAGGTCACCCTCACCCTGACCGGCTGGCGCGAGGGGGCGGCCGCCGCGCCGCTCGCCTCGGGCAAGCTCCGCCTGCCGGTCGAGGACGTCGCCTCGCTGCGGATCGCGCTCAACCGCGCGCTGCGGGCGCTGGCGATCGTCGCCGACGTCTCCGAGCCCATCCCCGACCGCGACGTGCTGCGCGAGCTCTACCCCGGCCACGGCGCCCCCTGGGTGCCGCAGCACGAGGAGGAGCTGGTCCGGCGCTTCCACGACGGCGAGACCGTCGCCCGGATCGCCGCCCGCTTCGGCCGCACGCCCGACTCCGTCCGGACCAAGCTGCGCGAGCTCGGGCACGACCCGCGCCGCCCCGAGTTCTGCCCGCCCGACGGCTGCCTGTCCTGGTCCCGCTACGCCTCGCCGGCCCTGCTCGGCGCGGCCGTCCCGGCCCAGTCCGCGGGTTCCGAGGCGAGCTGAGCAGCTGAGTGCGCGGGCACCTGCGGCCCGGCGGGCCGCAGGTGCCCGGCGCGGGCGCGGCGGGCGGGCCGTCGGCACCGGCGCGCCCCTTCGGCTCGGGGCTGTGACTCGCCCGCTCGCCTCCGGGGCGCTCCTTGCCCGGTGCCGACGGTCGGCGCTCCAAGGCCCTCGTTCCTCGGGCCTCCTCGCTTCTCCCTTTCGGCACCGGCGCGCCCCTTCGGCTCGGGGCTGTGACTCGCCCGCTCGCCTCCGGGGCGCTCGTTGCCCGGTGCCGACGGTCGGCGCTCCAAGGCCCTCGTTCCTCGGGCCTCCTCGCTTCTCCCTTTCGGCACCGGCGCGCCCCTTCGGCTCGGGGCGGGATAGCGTGGTCGGGCAGCGACGAAAGGACCTCCCACCACCATGACCCGCGTGATCGCCGGGGCGGCCGGCGGCCGCCGACTGGCCGTACCGCCCGGCCGGGGCACCCGGCCGACCTCCGACAAGGCCCGCGAGGCGATGTTCTCCACCCTGGAGGCGCTGCGCGGCACCCTGCACGGGGCCCGGATGCTGGACCTGTTCGGCGGATCGGGCGCGGTCGGGCTGGAGGCGCTGTCGCGCGGTGCCGAGCACGTCCTGCTGGTCGAGGCGGACGCCCAGGCGGCCCGGGTGATCCGGGAGAACGTCCGCTCGATCGGCCTGCCGGGCGCCGAGGTCCGGGCCGCGAAGGCGGAGAAGGTGGTCGGCGGCCCGCCGCCGCAGAGCCCGTACGACCTGGTGTTCCTGGACCCGCCGTACGCGGTCACGGACGCGGAACTGCGCGAGATGCTGATCACACTCCTGGCCGGGGGCTGGCTCGCCGAGGACACACTCGTCACCGTGGAGCGCAGCACCCGTGGCGGCGAGTTCGACTGGCCCGAGGGCTTCGAGGGGCTGCGCTCCCGCCGCTACGGCGAGGGCACGCTCTGGTACGGTCGCGCCGCCGCCGCGGCCGACCAGCAGGAGTAGCGGGCCGAGGCCCGCCCGAGCCGTCACCCCACGAGGGAGCACACACGCCATGCGCCGAGCCGTCTGTCCCGGGTCCTTCGACCCGATCACCAACGGTCACCTGGACATCATCGAGCGGGCCTCGAAGCTCTACGACGTGGTGCATGTCGCGGTCGCGATCAACCGGAACAAGCAGGGCATGTTCACCATCGAGGAGCGGATCGAGCTCATCGAGGAGACCACGGCCAAGTACGGCAACATCGTGGTCGAGTCGCACCTCGGCCTGCTGGTGGACTTCTGCCGGGAGCGCGGCATCCCGGCGATCGTCAAGGGACTGCGCGCCGTCAGCGACTTCGACTACGAGCTGCAGATGGCCCAGATGAACCACGGGCTGACCGGCGTCGAGACGCTGTTCCTGCCGACCTCGCCGACCTACAGCTTCCTCTCCTCGACGCTGGTCAAGGAGGTCGCCTCGTACGGCGGCGACGTCTCGCACCTGCTGCCCGAGACGGTGCACCGCCGGCTGGTCGAGCGGATCGCGGAGCGCAGGGCCGCGCAGTAGGCGGTCGGCCGGCCGGTCGCCGCGGCGGGCTGTCCTTTTCTGCCGGTTCGTCACGACTTGTCCGGAGGCCGGGAGGTCGGCTCGGCTCGGGCGTTGTGACCCTGCCCCGGGGTGGCCGTACAGTCTGTATTCCTGCCCTGCGGTGAGGTCCACCGCGCCGGGCCTGCCTCCGCCGGAGCGTCGGCGGCACACGGAAAGACGAAGCCCCCGTGGACGTGCAGAACAAGGTCGACGAGATCGTGGCGGCGATCGAGAACGCCCGCTCGATGCCGATGTCCGCCTCCTGCGTGGTGAACCGGGCCGAGCTGATCGGCCTGCTCAACGACCTCAAGGCGGCCCTGCCCGCCGAACTCGCCCAGGCCCAGTCGGTGATGGCCGACCACGAGCAGGTGGTGGCCGGCGCCCAGGCCGAGGCCGACCGGATCATCCAGGGTGCGCACGCCGAGCGCGGCTCGCTGATCTCGGACACCGAGGTGGTCCGCCAGGCCCAGGCGCAGGCCGACCGGATCCTCGCCGAGGCGCGGGCCGAGGTCGAGGCCAAGCGGGCCGAGGCCGACGACTACGTGGACAGCAAGCTCGCCAACTTCGAGGTCGTGCTGACCAAGACCCTCGGCGCCGTCGGCCGCGGCCGCACCAAGCTGCGCGGCGACTCCAGCGTCTTCGAGACCGAGCACGAGGGCGACGGGGACGGCGAGGAGTTCCGGCCGCAGCGGACCACCCCCAGCCCCGAGGTCGACGAGTACGTCGATGTGAAGCTGGCCACGCTGGAGAACGTGCTCAGCGCCACCCTGGAGGCCGTCGGCAAGGGCCGCGACAAGCTGCTCGGCAAGCGGCCCATCGACGAGCTGGGCGCCTACCTGGCCGCCGCCGACGAGGCCCAGCAGGCCAAGGAGCGGGCCGAGGCCGTCGCGGCGGGCTTCGCCACCGACGCCGACGGCGATGACATCGCCTGGTACCGCGAGGACGTCCCGCAGCAGCAGACCTGGCCGGAGCAGACCCCGGCCGCGGCCGGCTGGCAGGAGCAGGGGAGCGACCAGTACGCGGCGGCGGCCCAGCAGCAGAACGGGCCGTACGTCGAGGTGTACGGCGGCGGCTTCGACCCGGCCGGCCAGGGTGACCCCTACAGCGCCCAGTGGGGCCAGCAGCAGGGCGGTTACCAGCAGCAGGGCTACCCGGCCCAGCAGCAGGACGGCTACGGGTACCAGCAGCAGCAACCGCAGCAGGGCTACGGCGCGCAGCCGTACGACGGCTACCACTACCCGCAGCCGCCCGCCGCCCCGCCGGCCGTGCCGCACCAGCAGCAGGGCCAGGGGCAGGGGCAGGGCCAAGGCCTGGACGAGACCAGCTTCTTCGACACCAGCATGATCGACATGACCAGGCTGCGGGAGCTCGGCGGCCGCTGACCGGATCGTCGCGGAGTCTCCTGACGGGACCGAAGTTGGGCCTGGCGGGAGACTCCGGTAGTCTGACCACTCCGGCATCCCCATGTCCGGCCGTCGGCTTGCCCGCGCAACGCCGACCGGCCCTGGGAGCCACCGATCACCTCCTCTGGAAGTCAGGACACCGTGAACCGCCTCGACCACCGCGACCCCCTCGTGTTCGACACGCACGAGCTCGGCCGTCGTCCCGGTGCGATGCGCAAGGTGAGCCGGACCCTGGAGGCCCCCGAGGGCTTCGGGATCATCGACGTGATCGGCGTTCCGGAGAAGAGCCCGATCGAGCTGGAGCTCCGCCTGGAGTCCGTGGTCGAGGGCGTGCTGGTCACCGGCACCGCCGAGGCCCACGTCGAGGGCGAGTGCGTCCGGTGCCTGGAGCCCGTCGACTTCGACGTCGACGTGGACTTCCAGGAGCTGTACTACTACCCGGAGTCCGACGAGCGCCACCGCGCCCGGACCGCCGGGGCCGAGGACCTCGACGAGGACTCGGAAGAAGAGACTTACCGCCTGGAGGGCGACTACTTCGACCTCCAGCCGGTGCTGCGTGACGCGGTGGTGCTCGCACTGCCGCTGCAGCCGGTGTGCCAGGAAGACTGCCTGGGCCTGTGCTCCGAGTGCGGAGCGCGCCTGAGCGACGACCCGGCGCACCACCACGACGCCGTCGACCCCCGGTGGGCGGCTCTGCAGGGACTCTCCGCCGCCCCCGGCGACGAGGGTGACGGGATCAAGACCAGCGACACCCGTGAGGGTCTCGCCGAGAACCAGGAGAAGTAGCCGTGGCTGTTCCGAAGCGGAAGATGTCGCGCAGCAACACGCGCCACCGTCGGTCCAACTGGAAGGCCGTCGTTCCGGCCCTCGTGGCGTGCGACCGCTGCCACGAGCCCAAGCTGGGCCACATCGCGTGCCCGAGCTGCGGCACGTACAACCGTCGCCAGGTCCTCTCGGTCTGATCGGCGGGGTGCACGGATCGATGTCGGACGGTAACTCCACCCGCAAGGCGTCCTCTGCCCCGAAGGGTTCCCCTTCGGGCGGCGGCAAGGCCGGCGGGCCGGCTTCGACCGAATACGACGTCCTGGAAGGGCGCCTCGGGTACACGCTCGAGCGCGCCCTTCTGGTACGCGCCCTGACCCACCGCTCGTACGCGTACGAGAACGGGGGGCTGCCCACCAACGAGCGCCTGGAGTTCCTCGGCGACTCGGTGCTGGGCCTGGTGGTGACCGACACCCTCTACCGCGTCCACCCGGACGTCCCGGAGGGCACGCTCGCCAAGCTGCGCGCCGCGGTGGTCAACTCCCGCGCGCTCGCGGACGTCGGCCGGGGCCTGGACCTCGGCGCGTTCATCCGACTCGGCAAGGGCGAGGAGGGCACCGGCGGCCGCGACAAGTCGTCGATCCTCGCCGACACGGTCGAGGCCGTGATCGGTGCCGTCTACCTGGACCAGGGACTGGACGCCGCCACCGAGTTCGTCCACCGCCTGTTCGACCCGCTGATCGAGGAGTCCTCTCAGCTGGGCGCCGGCCTGGACTGGAAGACCAGCCTGCAGGAGCTCACCGCCTCGGTGGGCATCGGGGTGCCCGAGTACGTGGTCATGGAGTCCGGCCCGGACCACGAGAAGACCTTCACCGCGGCGGCCCGGGTGGCCGGCGAGGACTTCGGCAGCGGCGTCGGCCGCTCCAAGAAGGAAGCCGAGCAGAAGGCCGCCGAGAGCGCCTGGCGCGCGATCAAGGAGAAGTACGCCGACCGGCTGCCCGCCGGGGCGTGACCGCCGAGTAGCCTTTCCCCTGCCGATCCGTACAGGTCGGTACGGAGCCGCACGGAGCCGTACAGGCCCGTACCGGTCCGTACCGAGGTCCGTACGGATCCGTACCGACGCAGGAGGTCCCTTCCCGTGCCCGAACTCCCCGAGGTCGAGGTCGTCCGCCGCGGTCTGGCGAACTGGGTGGTCGGGCGGACCGTCGCCGACGTCCAGGTGCTGCACCCGCGCGCGGTCCGCCGCCAGCCGGCCGGCGCGGCCGACTTCACGGCCCGTCTCGCCGGCACCACCCTCGGCACCGCGCAGCGGCGCGGCAAGTACCTGTGGGTGCCGCTGTCCGGTACCGGAGCGGGCTTCTCGCTGATCGGCCACCTCGGGATGAGCGGCCAACTCCTCGTCCAGGACCCGTCGGTGCCCGACGAGACGCACCTGCGCGTCCGGCTGCGCTTCACCGACGGCGGACGCGAACTGCGCTTCGTCGACCAGCGGACCTTCGGCGGCCTGGCGGTCGAGGACGCCGAGGCGGGCGACCCCGAGGGCACACCCGTCTCCATCGCGCACATCGCCCGCGACCCGCTCGACGTGCGCTTCGACGACGCGGCCTTCGTGGCCGCGCTGCGGGCCAGGCGCACCACCGTCAAGCGCGCGCTGCTCGACCAGACCCTGATCAGCGGTGTCGGCAACATCTACGCCGACGAGGCGCTGTGGCGCTCCAAGCTGCACTACGACCGTCCGACCGCGACGCTCACCCGCGCCCAGGCCGCCGTCCTGCTGGCCAACGCCCGGGACGTGATGACCGCGGCGCTCGCCGTCGGCGGCACCAGTTTCGACAGCCTCTACGTCAACGTGAACGGCGAGAGCGGCTACTTCTCCCGGGACCTGGACGCCTACGGCCGCGAGCACGAGCCGTGCCGCCGCTGCGGGACGGCGATCCGGCGGGCGGCGTGGATGAACCGCTCCAGCTACTTCTGCCCCCGCTGCCAGCGGGTGCCGCGGGCCCGCGCCGGGGGCTGAGGGCCAGCGGGTGCCGCGGGCCCGCAGCTGGGGCTGAGCCGGCACCGGACCGGCGTCGCCCCTCGGCCCACCGCGCCGGGCCGTTACGGCCGGCCGGCGAGTTCGGGCTGCCCGGCGTCCGCGTCGCCGGGTGCGCCGTGGGTGTCCTGGCCGAAGTAGGCGACCCCGACCGCGGACACCACCGCGAGCAGGAAGCCGACGACGCCGAGCCAGCCCAGGCCGGCCTTCGAGGAGTCGCCGAGCCAGAGCACGCCGACCGCGCCGGGCAGCACCGTCTCACCGACCACCAGGGCGGCCGTCGCGCCGTTCACCGAGCCGATCTGCAGTGCCACGGTGTGGATGTACATGCCGCCGAGGCCGCCGACCAGGATCGCGTACAGCGCCGGGTCGGAGAGCAGCGTGCCGAGGTCGAACGGGTCGACGCCGTTCAGGATGCGCACGCCGACGCCCAGGGCGCCGAAGCCGAGGCCGGACAGCAGGCCGGCGACGATCGCGCCGTTCGCGCCCATCCGCCGCACCAGCAGGCTGCCGCCGACCAGCAGCACGGTGGTGACGATCAGCAGCCACCAGTGGAAGGACATGTCCGCGTGGTGGCCGCCCTCCGGGCCGGCCGAGACGGCCAGCAGCACCAGCGCCGAGCAGAGCACGCCGATCGAGGCCCACTCCAGTCGCTTGAGCCTCATGCCCAGGAGCTTGATGCTGAGCAGCGCGGTGATCACCAGGTTGGCGCTGATGATGGTCTGGGAGAGGAACAGCGGCAGCAGCCGGGCGGCCAGCGCGCCGAGCCCGAAGCCGACCAGGTCGAGCACCGTGCCGAGGATGAACTCCCAGGTGACGGCGGCCTTCGCGGTCGAGGACAGGCTCGGTCCGCCGTGCTCGGTGGTCGAGGTGGTGGCGCCCTTGGCCGCCTCCTCCCGGGCGGAACGGCGGGATCCGACGGCCTGCAGGACCGAGCCGGTGCCGTAGCAGGCGGAGGCCGCCACGGCGGTGACGAGGCCGATGATCACCAAGTGCTCCGATCGGGAGTGGGGTCGAGAACGGGCTGGGTCCAGGACAGGCCAGGGGACCGGTGGCCCCGGACCAGTGTGCCCGCTCGCGCGGTACGGTCGGCACGCCCCCGTACGCCCCGGAACCGGGGCCGGACCTGCCGGGACGTACGTCCGGGCGGCTTCCGCGGTTCCCGCGCCCCGCCCGTGTCAGGGTCGGCTGGGGGGAACATCATCCCCGAGGACGGGTGCGGCCCCTGCGGACGGCGGGGAGTGCCGCCCCCACCAGTATGCGAAGGGTATGGCGTGCTCCGACGTCACTCGCGGTAGCGTCGGGGACATGAGAACCCTTGCACGACGTTCCCGGGGCGCCGGGCCACTTGCCCTGGTGGCGGCGCTGCTCGGGCTGCTGCTCCTGCTGGCACCGGCGGCCTCGGCCGACGGCGGGCTGAGCGACGCCTCCGCGACGCTGAAGAAGGGCAAGGTCTACGTCGATCCCGCGATGACCGGCCGTTTCAGTCAGGCCCAGGCCGACGCTCTGACCAAGAAGATCGACAAGGCCGACAAGCCGATCTTCATCGCGGTCGTCCCGGACTCCCCGGCGTACGCCAAGGAGACCGTCATCCCCGACCTGCGTGCCCTGGTGGGCATCGACGGCGTCTACGCGGTCTGGCGCGGGGACGGCTTCCTCGCCAAGGCGGACCAGGGCGCGATGGCCGCCGGCGCCGCCACCCGGATCTCCGGTGCCGTCGGGCGCGCCCACCACGGGGACATCGACGCCACCCTGAACGACTTCGTCGACCAGGCGGCCCCGCAGACCAAGGGCCAGGGCGTCAACCACAGCACCTCGATCGCCTGGGTGGTCATCCCGGTCGTGCTGATCGCGCTGGCCGGCGCCGGCGTCTTCCTCCTCTTCCGCCGCGCCAAGAAGCGCAAGGAGGAGCAGGCCCGGGCCGAGCTGGAGCAGCTGCGCCGGGTGGTGGACGAGGACATCACCGCTTTCGGCGAGGAGCTGGACCGGCTCGACTTCAACCCGGCCGCGGCCGACGCCGACGACACCCAGCGCACCGACTACACCCACGCCCTGGACTCGTACGAGAAGTCCAAGCGGCTGATGGAGGAGGCCAAGCGGCCGGACGACGTCAAGCAGGTCACCGAGGCGATCGAGGACGGCCGGTTCGCGCTGGCCACCCTGGCGGCCCGGCGCGACAAGCGCCCGCTGCCCGAGCGCCGCCCCCCGTGCTTCATGGACCCGCGCCACGGCCCGTCCGTCAAGGACGTCGACTGGGCACCGCCCGGCGGCACCGCCCGTAGCGTCCCGGTCTGCCAGGCCGACGCGGACCGGGTGGCGGCGGGCCTCGACCCGGCCGTCCGCACCGTGGACACCGACCACGGGCAGCAGCCGTACTGGAACGCCGGTCCGGCGTACGCGCCCTACGCGGGCGGCTACTACAGCGGCTTCGGCGGCGGCCTGCTGCCCGGCCTGCTGGTCGGCACCATGCTCGGCTCGATGATGAGCACCCCGGCCTACGCCGCGGCGCCCATGATGGACGGTGGCCACCACGGCTACCAGGACCAGTACGAGGGCGGCGACTACACCGGGGCCGACTTCAACGGCTCCGACTTCAGCGGCTCCGACTTCGGCGACTTCGGTGGCGGCGGCGGTGGCGACTTCGGCGGCGGGGACTGGTAGCCCCGAGCCGAGCGCCCGATCGGGGCGCCCGAACCCACGCGGCCCCGCCGGTTCACCGGCGGGGCCGCTCCCGTCCGCGGGAGCCGGGGTCCGAGCGGTGACCGGGTCCGAGCGGTGACCGTGAGCGCGGACGGCTAGGGTCGGGGCATGCACGGTCGCGACGCCCACAGTGAGGAACCGGTCCGGGTCACCGCCTGGGTCCGGGGGAAGGTCCAGCAGGTCGGGTTCCGCTGGTGGACCAGGGCACGGGCGCTGGAGATCGGCTTGACCGGCTACGCGAGCAACCTCGGCGACGGCCGGGTCCAGGTGGTCGCGGAGGGCCTCGCGCCCGACTGCGAGCAGCTGCTGGCCCTGCTGCGCGGCCCCGGGACCCCGGGCCGCGTCAGCGGCGTCACCGAGATCTGGACGGCCGTCGGCCCTGGTTACGAGGGTTTCGAGATCCGCTGAGCCGCCGCGCGCGACCCCTGCGCCCGGCCCGCCGGGAAAAGATCCGAACTGTCGGTGTCACGAGGTTGCCATCCGGGCAGACTCGTGGTTGACTCCGCATCGAACGATGATCCACGAGCACGTGGTGGACCCGTCCCGATGGACCCCCAGGCGTGACCACACCGCCGGGCAGGTGACAGGGGCGCGGTAGCGTGCGGTGATCGTGTTGACCCTTTCCGTCTTTGGTGAGACGCTGGAAGCCCGCGCACACGACCGCGTTTTCCCGGCCGGCGCATGCCCTCGTGAGCCCAGCTCACGGTGGTTGTGCCGGAGTGCCCAGCCAGCACTTCGGGAGGCGCGCCGCGCGTGCGTCCCCCTTCCCCCTAGACCTGTACCGTTCCGGTTCGGTCACTCAGCGTGGAGGACCATTCATCATGGCAAAGGCGCTTCTCGGGTACGTCGGCGGCCCCGACCCGCGAATGCTCTCCGAGATGCGACGGCTTCAGCAGCGCGTCCAGGACCTTGAAGCCGAGCTCCTTCGGATGCAGGCTGAGAACGACGCTCTCACCGCTGTCGCTGACGAGCACTCGCTGCTCAACAGCATCGATCTGGATCAGCGGGAGCCGGCTCTCACCTGAGTCCCGCCCGGTCTCGCAGATCGACGCCGCTGTGCACTGAGCCGCCCCGCAAGGGACGCAGCTTGCAAGGGACGCCCTGATGTGGCGTCCCTTCGTCGTGTCGGACTCCGGATACAGTCGCACGCTGGGGCCACCTGGCGAGCGATGAGGAGACCGGCCGCGTGCACCTGAAGAGTCTGACGCTGCGCGGGTTCAAGTCCTTCGCCTCCAGCACCACCCTGCGCTTCGAGCCCGGCATCACCTGTGTCGTCGGCCCCAACGGCTCCGGCAAGTCGAACGTCGTCGACGCGCTGTCCTGGGTGATGGGCGAGCAGGGCGCCAAGTCGCTGCGCGGCGGCAAGATGGAGGACGTCATCTTCGCCGGGACCAGCGGGCGCGCCCCGCTCGGCCGCGCGGAGGTCAGCCTCACCATCGACAACGCCGACGGCGCCCTGCCGATCGACTACGCCGAGGTGACCATCACCCGGACGATGTTCCGCAACGGCGGCAGCGAGTACGCCCTCAACGGCGAGACCTGCCGCCTGCTGGACATCCAGGAGCTGCTCTACGACTCCGGCATCGGCCGCGAGATGCACGTCATCGTCGGACAGGGGCAGCTCGACTCCGTCCTGCACGCCGACCCGATGGGCCGGCGTGCCTTCATCGAGGAGGCGGCCGGCGTCCTGAAGCACCGCAAGCGCAAGGAGAAGGCGCTGCGGAAGCTGGACGCGATGCAGGCCAACCTCAACCGGGTCCAGGACCTGGTCGCCGAGCTGCGCCGCCAGCTCGGCCCGCTCGGCCGGCAGGCCCGGATCGCCCGGCGGGCCGCCGGCATCCAGGCCGAGCTGCGCGACGCCCGGCTGCGGCTGCTCGCCGACGACCTGTCCACGCTCCGCCGGGCCGTCGAGGCCGAGGTCGCCGACGAGCTGGCGCTGCGGTTGCGCCGGACCACCGTCGAGCAGGAGCTGGCCCGCGCGGTGCAGCGCGAACGCGTCCTGGAGGCGCAGGTCCAGCAGCTCGGGCCGAGCCTGGAGGCCGCCCGGCAGACCTGGTACCGGCTCTCCGCGCTCGCCGAACGCACCCGCGGCACGATCGGACTCGCCGAGGCCCGCGCCCGGCACGCCGCCGCCGGGGAGCGGGTGGAGGAACGGCGCGGACGCGACCCGGAGGACCTGGAGCGCGAGGCCGAGCGGATCCGCGAGGAGGAGTCCGCCCTGGCCGAAGCGCTGGAGGAGGCGCAGTACGCGCTGGCCGAGGCGGTCGAGCGCAAGACCGACCTGGAACGGGAGCTGGCCGCCGAGGAACGCCGGCTGCGCGACGCCGCCCGGGCCATCGCCGACCGCCGAGAGGGGCTGGCCAGGCTGCAGGGGCAGGCCGCCGCCGCCCGCTCCAAGGCCGCCGCGGCCCGGGCCGAGACCGACCGGCTCACCGAGGCCTGGGACGAGGCGCTGCTGCGGGCCGAGGCCGCGCAGGCCGAACTGGACGAGCTCCGGCAGCAGGTCGACGCCCAGGCCGGGGACGACGAACGGGCCGACGCCGGGCTCCGGGAGGCGCGCGAGCGGCTGGCCGCCGTCGACCGGGAACTCGCCGACGCCCGCGAGGCGGCCGGCGTGGCCGAGCGCGAGCGGGCCGGGCTCACCGCGCGGCACGAGGCGCTCTCGCTCGGACTGCGCCGCAAGGACGGCACCGGCGCGCTGCTGGCGGCGGAGGACCGGCTGGACGGGCTGCTCGGCCCGGCGGCCGCGCTGCTGCGGATCGAGGCCGGGTACGAGGTGGCGGTGGCGGCGGCGCTCGGGGCCGCCGCCGATGCGGTGGCCGTCGCCACGCCGGCCGCCGCCGCGCGGGCGCTGCGGCTGCTGCGGGAGGACGACGCCGGGCGGGCCGCGCTGCTGATCGCGGATGCGACGACGGGGTCCGGTGCGGCCGAAGTGACGGACGGGGCGGGGGAGTTGCCCGAAGGCGCCCGATGGGCCGCCGAACTGGTCGACGGCCCTGCCGAGTTGCTCGGCGCCGTACGGCAACTCCTGCACGGGGTCACGGTGGTGGCGGACCTGGACGCGGCGCTGCGGCTGGTCGCCGAGCGCCCGGCGCTGTCCGCCGTCACCCCCGACGGGGACCGGCTGGGCAGCGGATACGCACACGGCGGCTCCGGCGGGGCGCCGAGCCTGCTGGAGACCCGGGCGGCGGTGGACGAGACGGCCCGGGCGATCGACGAACTCGCCGTCCGCTGCGCCGAGTCGGCCGGCCGGCTGGCCGAACTCACCGAGCGGCGAAGGGAGTCGGCCGCCGAGGTGGAGCGGCTCGACGTGCTGCGCCGGCAGGCGGAGAAGGAGCGGGCCGAGGTCGCGGGCGCGCTCGGCCGGCTCGGCGGACAGGCGCGCGCCGCCGCGGGGGAGGCCGAGCGGCTCTCCGCCGCCGCCGCGCGGGCGGAGCGGGGCCTCGCCGACGTGCTGGCCGCGGCCGAGGAGTCCGCGCGTCGCCTGGCCGCGGCCGAGGAGTCGGCGGACGCGGGGGAGGACGAGCCCGACCCGGCCGAACAGCAGCGGCTGGCGGAGGCCGCGAGCACCGCCCGGCAGGCCGAGCTGGAGGCCCGGCTCGCGGTCCGCACCCACGAGGAGCGGGTCCGCGCGCTGGCCGGCCGGGCGGACCAACTGGACCGCGCCGCCCGAGCGGAGCGCGAGGCGCGGGCCCGGGCCGCCGAGCGCCGTCGGCGGGCCGAGCGCGACGCCGGGGTGGCGAACGCCGTCGCGGCGGGCGCCCGGCAGCTGCTGGCCTGCCTCGAGGTGTCGCTGGCCCGCGCGGACGCCCGCCGGGCGGCCGTCGAACTGGCCCGCGCCGAGCGGGAGGAGGAGCTGCGGGAGCACCGCGAGCACGGCCGCGGCCTCAAGGACGAGCTGGACAAGCTGGTCGACGCCGGGCACCGGGACGAGGTGCTGCGGGCGGAGAAGCGGCTGCGGATCGAGCAGCTTGAGTCCCGCGCGCTGGAGGAGTTCGGCATCGACGGCGGCGAGCTGCTCGCCGGGTACGGACCGGACCAGCCCGTCCCGCCCGCCGCGCCGGAGGAGGGCCGGGAGCCGGGGGAGCCCCACCCGTACGTCCGGGCCGAGCAGGAGAAGCGGCTGAGGGCCGCCGAGAAGGCGTACCAGCAGCTCGGCAAGGTCAACCCGCTGGCCCTGGAGGAGTTCGCCGCGCTGGAGGAACGGCACAAGTTCCTCGGCGAGCAACTGGACGACCTCAAGCGCAGCCGGCGCGACCTGCTGGACATCGTCCGCGACGTGGACCAGCGGGTCGAGCAGCTGTTCACCTCGGCGTACCACGACACCGCCGCCCAGTTCGAGGGCGTCTTCGGACGGCTCTTCCCGGGCGGGGAGGGCCGGCTGGTGCTGACCGATCCGGACAACATGCTCACCACCGGGGTCGAGGTGGAGGCCCGCCCGCCGGGCAAGAAGGTCAAGCGGCTGTCGCTGCTGTCCGGCGGCGAGCGCTCGCTGACCGCGGTGGCGCTGCTGGTGGCGATCTTCAAGGCCCGGCCCAGCCCGTTCTACGTGATGGACGAGGTGGAGGCGGCCCTGGACGAGACCAACCTGCGCCGGCTGATCGGGATCATGGAGGAACTGCGGGAGAACTCCCAGCTGATCGTGATCACCCACCAGAAGCTCACCATGGAGTCCGCCGACGCCCTGTACGGCGTGACGATGAAGGGCGACGGCATCTCGCAGGTGATCAGCCAGCGGCTGCGGGAGACCCACCGGGAACGGCGCCCCGCAGCCACCCGTACCGCAACGGTCTAGGGCGGCTGCCGTCCATCCGGGCTCCGGTCGCGGATACTGGAGCGGTTATGGAATACGTGATCCTTGCCGTAGTCATCGCCGTGGTCGCCGTCGGTGCGATCGCGGGCCTCGTCGTTTCCGGCAGACGACGCCAGCAGCTGCCCCCGAAGTCGCAGGCGCCGGTCATCACGGCGCCGAAGCCCACCCCGGCGGAACCCCAGATCGGCGACGAGGCCGCGCCGCCGCGCGAGGAGCCCCGCCGCACCGTCGAGGAGGTGGAACTCCCGGCCGAGCCCGAGGCGCCCGAGGCCGTCGAGGTCGAGCCGGCCGAGGCCGAGGCGGTCCCCGCCGTCGAGGTGCCCGAGCCCACGGCCGGCCGGCTGGTCCGGCTGCGCTCCCGGCTCTCCCGGTCGCAGAACTCGATCGGCAAGGGCCTGCTCTCGCTGCTCTCCCGCGAGCACCTGGACGAGGACACCTGGGAGGAGATCGAGGACACCCTGCTCACCGCGGACGTGGGCGTCGCCCCCACCCAGGAACTGGTCGAGCGGCTGCGCACCCGGGTGAAGGTGCTCGGCACCCGGACGCCCGAGGAGCTGCGCGCGCTGCTGCGCGAGGAGCTGATCGAGCTGATCGGCAAGGACGCCGACCGCACCGTCCGCTCCACCAAGCACGAGGAGGGCCCGGCCGTGGTCTTGGTCGTCGGCGTCAACGGCGTCGGCAAGACCACCACCACCGGCAAGCTGGCCCGCGTCCTGGTCGCCGACGGCCGTACGGTGGTGCTCGGCGCCGCCGACACCTTCCGCGCCGCCGCCGCGGACCAGCTGCAGACCTGGGGCGAGCGGGTCGGGGCGCGCACCGTTCGCGGCCCGGAGGGCGGGGACCCGGCCTCGATCGCGTTCGACGCGGTCAAGGAGGGCATCGCCGAGGGCGTCGACACCGTGCTGATCGACACCGCCGGCCGCTTGCACACCAAGACCGGCCTGATGGACGAGCTGGGCAAGGTCAAGCGGGTCGTCGAGAAGCACGGCCCGGTGGACGAGGTGCTGCTGGTGCTGGACGCCACCACCGGCCAGAACGGCCTGATCCAGGCCCGGGTGTTCGCCGAGGTGGTGGACATCACCGGCATCGTGCTGACCAAGCTGGACGGCACGGCCAAGGGCGGCATCGTGGTCGCGGTCCAGCGCGAGCTGGGCGTGCCGGTCAAGCTGATCGGTCTGGGCGAGGGCGCGGACGACCTGGCGCCGTTCGAGCCGGGTGCGTTCGTGGACGCGCTGATCGGGGACTGAGGCTCTCCCGGCGGATTCCCGCCGGTCCGTCGTCGAAGGGTCCGCTCCGCCCGGGGCGGGCCTTTCGTATACCCGGGAACGGGTGGGCCGCCGCCTTGTCCCGCCCCGAGCCGCAGGGGCGCGCGGTGCCGAAAGGGCGGGCCCCTCCTGCCCGAGGGCGGGCCAGGACGGCGAGCGAGGAGGCCCCGAGGTGGGGGTGCCTCCCGGCCGAAGGCCGGGGGAGAGGGGCACGGGAGCGACGACCGTCGGCACCGGGTCAGAGCGCCCCGGGGGCGAGCGGGCGAGTGTTACGAGGCGATCCAGGCCGGTTCGGCGGTGCGCTCGCGGCTGCGGTGGCAGGCGTAGGCGAGGGTGCCGAGCAGCAGCCGGGCCTCGGGCGGGCAGCCGGCGTTGTCGCGGGTGGGGCGGCGCAGCCAGCGGACCGGGCCGAGGCCGTCGAGGACGGTGGGCGGGGCGGCGACGTAGCTGCCCTCGCCGTGGCAGGTGAGGTCGAGCGCGGCGTCGTCCCAGCCCATCCGGTACAGCAGGTCCGGCAGGCGGCGGGCGGTGCCGGCGGCGACCAGGAACTGCAGCCGGCCGGTGGGGGCGGCGAGCACCGGGCCGACCTGCGTGCCCATCCGCTCCAGCCGGACCAGCGCCTGCAGGCCGGCCTGCTCGGGGACGTCCAGGACGTCGAAGGCACGGCCGGTGGGGAACAGCACCGCGCCCTCGGCGCGGGGGGCGCGGGCCCGGACCTCGGTGCCCGGCACGGGGTGCAGGCCGGGCGCGCCGCAGCGGGCGGCGCCGCAGGGACAGCGGGTCGGGGCGGTGGCGCCGGTGACCGGGGTGCCGGTGGCCGGGGCGCCGGCGGCGACCGCCCAGCCCCAGCGGCCGGTGTACTCCGCGGCGGCCTGGGACGCGGTGACCTTGGTGCGGCGGCGCGCGCCCAGCGGTGCCAGCCGCAGGTGCCCCAGTCGAAGTTCGCCGAACAGGTTGTCCATGCCTCCCCCAACAGGTTCTCGTTGCCGATGGTTACGGGACGGTGACTGTGTGTCGATTTTCAGGTGTGTGGTGCGTAGTGCGGTGGCGGCGCGCAGCGCGTGGCGTGCGCCTGTTCCGATGGTGCGCCTCGGGCGCCGCCTTGTGGGGGCGGCGCGGATGCCGGATCGTCGTGTGCGCGAGACTGTTGCCGCCCCGAGTGGGTGGTGAACTCGCCTGTGACTGAGGTGGATTGCGGGTTCTGCCGGGTCTTCCGGGATGAGACCGGGGACTTGGCGGCCCGCATATGCCGGACCGTCGGGACTACCTAGTGAAGCGTGTGCCCCCTGTCTTCGGTTCACTCCTGGGGGTGGCGAAAGGTGGCGTTTCGCCAGGGCCGCTCCCGCGGGTACCTCGCGGGGCGTTACGTTCAGCATGCGGATGTCGTCGGTGATCCCGCTCCGGGCCGTCGGAGAACGGGAGTTGGGAATCTGACGGCCCGTCCGTGACGATGGCACACCAGTGCGAGGACACGGTACGGCACGACCTCAGGCACGGCACGTCTGGCAAGAGCCCGCAACCGTCGGGCGGTCACGATCGGGGGCCCCGCGAGGGGCCGGGCGGGATGGGACGTTCCCCATGGCAGAGAAGCAACCCAACGAGAAGCTGACCACGTGGTTCGCCCGGAGCGGCTGGTCCAAGGGCGAGTTGGCCCGCCAGGTCAACCGGAGGGCCCGGCAGATCGGCGCCCACCACGTGTCCACCGACACCTCCCGGGTGCGTCGCTGGCTCGACGGCGAGCAGCCCCGCGAGCCGATCCCCAAGATCATGTCGGAGCTCTTCTCGGAGCGCTTCGGCTCGGTGGTCTCGATCGAGGACCTCGGCCTGCGCGCCGCGATCCCGGTCTCCACCGTGGGCGGCGGCGTGGACCTGCCGTGGAGCGGCCCGCAGACCGTCCAGCTGATCAGTGACTACTCCCGCAGCGACCTGATGCTCAACCGCCGGGGCTTCCTCGGCACCTCGCTGGCGCTGACCGCCGGCGCCGCCCTGATCGAACCCATGCAGCGCTGGCTGACCCCCGGCCCGACCGGCGTGCCCACCCCGATCCTCACCGCGGCCAACGGCGGTGAGGCGTTCACCGGACGGCTCTCCGAGCCCGAGCTGGAACTGCTGGAGCAGACCACGGTGATGTTCCGCCAGTGGGACGCGCAGAACGGCGGCGGGCTGCGCCGCAAGGCGGTCGTCGGCCAGCTGCACGAGGTCACCGACCTCCTCCAGGAGACCTACAACGAGGACACCACCCGACGGCTGTTCCGGCTCACCGCCGAACTCGCCCACCTGGCCGGGTGGATGTCGTACGACGTCGGGATGCACCCGAGCGCGCAGAAGTACTACGTCCTGGCCCTGCACGCGGCCAAGGAGGCCGGCGACCGCCCGTTCGGCGCGCTGATCCTCACCGACATGAGCCGCCAGATGATCCACCTCAACCGGGGCGAGGACGCCCTGGAGCTGATCCACCTGGCGCAGTACGGCAGCCGCGACACCGCCACCCCGCGCCAGCAGTCCCTGCTGTACGCGATGGAGGCGCGCGCCTACGCCACCATCGGGGAGATCAACCGCTGCGCCCGGGCGATCCGGCTGGCGGAGGACACCTTCACCGACATCCGCGAGGGGGACGACGAGCCGGACTGGCTGAAGTTCTTCTCGCCGGCCGAGCTCAACGCCGAGAACGCGCACTCCTTCCGCGACCTCGCGTACCACTCCGACAACGCCCAGCTGTACGCCTCGCTGTCGGCGCCGGTGATGGAGCGCGCCGTCGACCTGTTCCGCCAGGACGGCGACCACGTGCGCTCGTACGCCTTCAACCTGATCGGCATGGCCAGCGTGCACCTGCTGCAGAAGGAGGCCGAGCAGGCGGTGGTGATGGCCGAGCAGGCGGTGGACATCGCGACCAAGGTGCGCTCGGAGCGGTTGAACTCCCGGGTGCGCAAGACCACGGAGGCCGCGGCGGCCCGGTTCAAGGGCGTGGACGCGGTGAGCCGGCTGAAGGAGCGCGTGGTTCAGGACATCCCCGAGTACGTCTCGGTGGTCTGAGCGCCGCTCCCGGGCGACTCCACCGGTCGTGACGGCCGCCGCCGTCACGGCCGGTGGCTCTTTCGTGTCCGGAGCGGCACCGCGCGGCGGAACGGTAACCCGTCCGGGGGAGCGCGGGGAGGCGGTTCACGTGGCCGTAACCCGCGCGTCGCACGCGTCACGGCCGTGAAACAACGGGCCGCACTGGCCGAAACCAGCCTTCGGCACGCTCCTCTTCATCGCCGACACCCCGGGGGCACGGGACAGGTACCCGGGGGCCGATCGGCCTAGGACGCAGAGGAGACGCCGATGCCGGACGGCTTCAGCGCGGGCGACACCGCCTTCGTGCTCATCAGTGCGGCCCTGGTCATGCTGATGACCCCGGGCCTGGCCTTCTTCTACGGGGGCATGGTCAGGGCCAAGAGCACACTGAACATGCTGGCGATGAGTTTTCTCTCGCTGGGCATCGTCAGTGTGCTCTGGGTCCTCTACGGGTACTCGCTCAGCTTCGGACCCGACGCCTTCGCCGGTCTGATCGGCAACCTGGACTTCCTCGGGATGCGCGGCATCGGCCTGAACGAGCTGACCGGGACCATTCCGGTCACCGCCTTCGCGATCTTCCAGCTGATGTTCGCGATCATCACACCGGCGCTGATCAGCGGCGCCATCGCGGACCGGGCCAAGTTCGCCGCCTGGGGCCTGTTCATCGCGCTCTGGGTGACGATCGTCTACTTCCCGGTCGCGCACTGGGTCTTCTTCTTCGACGGCGGCAACGGCGGCTGGCTGGGCGACCGGAACGGCGTGATCGACTTTGCCGGCGGCACGGCCGTGCACATCAACGCGGGTGTCGCGGGCCTCGCGCTCTGCCTGGTGCTGGGCAAGCGGGTCGGCTTCAAGAAGGACCCGATGCGCCCGCACAGCCTGCCGCTGGTGATGCTCGGCTCCGGGCTGCTGTGGTTCGGCTGGTTCGGCTTCAACGCCGGCTCGGCGCTGGCCGCCAACGGGGTCGCCGCGATGGCCATGGTCAACACCCAGGTCGCCACGGGTGCGGCGCTGGTCGGGTGGCTGGTCTACGAGAAGCTCAAGCACGGGGCCTTCACGACGCTGGGTGCCGCCTCCGGCGCGGTGGCCGGACTGGTCGCGATCACCCCGGCCTGCGGCTCGGTCAGCCCGCTCGGCGCGGTGGCGATCGGCCTGGTCGCGGGCGCGGTGTGCGCCGCCGCCGTCTCGCTGAAGTACCGCTGGGGCTTCGACGACTCGCTCGACGTGGTCGGCGTGCACGCGGTGGGCGGGGCGATCGGCTCGCTGCTGGTCGGCCTGTTCGCCACCGGCGGGGTCGGCCAGACCGCCAAGGGCCTGTTCTACGGCGGCGGGCTCGGGCAGCTCGGCAAGCAGGCGATGGGCGTGGCCGTGGTCGCGGCGTACTCCTTCGTGCTGTCCTGGCTGCTGGCCAAGGCGGTCGACAAGCTGGTCGGCTTCCGGGTCGCCGAGGAGGTCGAGGTCGCCGGCATCGACCAGGCCGAACACGCGGAGTCCGCCTACGATTTCAGCGCAGTCGGGGCAGGCCTGGCCCGGGCGCTGCCGGGACTGGCCGCGGCCGCCCCGTCGGCCGGTCCGTCCGTCGGCTCGTCCGCCGGTCAGTCCGCCGCGAAGCCCGCGGACCAGTCCGCCGGGAAGCCCACCGAGCAGGCCGCCGGAAAGGCCGCCGAGAAGACCGAGGTCGACGCCTGATGAAGCTCATCACCGCCGTGATCAAGCCGTACCGCCTGGACGAGGTGAAGGCCGCCCTGCAGGCCTTCGGGGTCCACGGCCTGACCGTCACCGAGGCCAGCGGCTACGGCCGCCAGCGCGGCCACACCGAGGTGTACCGGGGCGCCGAGTACACCGTGGACCTGGTGCCGAAGGTCCGGATCGAGGTCCTGGTCGAGGACGAGGACGCCGACGACCTGATCGACGTCCTGGTGAAGGCCGCCCGGACCGGGAAGATCGGCGACGGCAAGGTCTGGAGCATCCCGGTCGACACCGCCGTACGGGTCCGCACCGGAGAGCGCGGCCCGGACGCCCTGTAGCCCCCACCGCCGGCGGGCCCGTGACCCCCAGGGGACCGCGGGCCCGCCGACGGCGTACCCCCGCTCGGCCGAACCGCGGCGCACCGCAACCCCGGCGCACCGCGGGACGGCTCGGCCGCACGACGGACGGGACCCAGCGCATGACCACCGAGACCAGGCCTTCCGACCCCGCCGACCCCGCCGCCGCCCGGGCCGCGCTGATCGCCGACCCCGGCCCGGTCGGCCGCCGCCGGCGCGAGGGGCTCGCGCGGCTCACCGACGACTGGCTGGCCGGCCTGCTCGCGGCCGCCGGCGCCCCCGCCGGCGTCGCCCTGGTCGCCGTCGGCGGCTACGGGCGCGGCGAGCTCTCCGCGCGCAGCGACCTGGACGTCCTGCTGCTGCACGAGGGCCCGATCGACCGGGAGCTGCCCGAGAAGATCTGGTACCCGGTCTGGGACGCGGGCGCCAAACTCGACCACTCGGTGCGCACCGTCGCCGAGGCCCGGGCGGTCGCCGCCGCCGACCTCAAGGCCCAGCTCGGCCTGCTGGACGCCCGCCACCTCGCCGGGGACCCGGCGCTCACCGCCGAGCTGCGATCCGCGGTGTTCACCGACTGGCGCGCGAGCGCCCCCGCGCGCCTGCCCGAGCTGCGCGAGCTGGGCCGCGAGCGGGCGGAGCGGCACGGCGAGCTGTCCTTCCTGCTGGAGCCGGACCTCAAGGAGGCCCGCGGCGGCCTGCGCGACGTGGTCGCGCTCAACGCCGTCGCCGCCACCTGGCTGGCCGACGCGCCCCGGGACGGCCTGGACGCCGCCGCGCTGCGGCTCGCCGACGTCCGGGAGGCGCTCCACCTGGTCACCGGCCGGGCCACCGAGCGGCTCAGCCTGCAGGACCAGGACCAGGTCGCCGAGCGGCTGGGCGTGCTGGACGCCGACAGCCTGCTGCGCCAGGTGTACGAGGCGGCCCGCACCATCGCGTACGCGAGCGACGTCACCTGGCGGGCGGTGGACCGGGTGCTGGCCGCCAGGGCCGGCCGGGGCCGCCGGGCGGTGCGGCGCGCGTTCCCGTTCACCGGGTCCTTCACCGCCCCGTTCACCGGGGCCGGGCGCGGCTCGGGCGCGGTGGCCCGGGGCGACGTCGAGCGCCGCCCGCTGGCCGAGGGCGTGGTCGAGCAGGACGGCGAGGCGGTACTGGCCCAGGGCGCCCGCCCGGCGGCCGATCCGGTGCTGCCGCTGCGCGCCGCGGCCGCCGCCGCGCAGAACGGGCTGACCGTCTCGTACGCGACGGTGCGCCGGCTGGCCGCCGAGTGCCGTCCGCTGCCGGTGCCCTGGCCGGACGAGGCGCGCGAGCAGCTGGTCACCCTGCTGGGCGCGGGGGAGGCGGCCGTCCCGGTGTGGGAGGCGCTGGAGGCGGAGGGGCTGGTCACCCGGCTGCTGCCGGACTGGGAGCGGGTGCGCTGCCGTCCGCAGCGCAACGCCGTGCACCGCTGGACGGTGGACCGGCACCTGGTGGAGACCGCCGTGCGGGCCGCCGCGATGACGCGCCGGGTGGCCCGGCCGGACCTGCTGCTGGTGGCCGCGCTGCTGCACGACATCGGCAAGGGCTGGCCCGGGGACCACAGCGAGGCCGGCGAGGTGATCGTCCGCGACCTCGCGCCCCGGATGGGCTTCGGCCCCGAGGACACCGAGACCCTGGCGGTGCTGGTGCGCCACCACCTGACCCTGGTCGACACCGCGACCCGGCGCGACCCGGACGACCCGGCCACCGTCGAGGCGATCACCAAGGCGGTCACCACCCTGCCCGAGCTGGAGCTGCTGCACGCGCTCACCGAGGCGGACGCGCTGGCCACCGGTCCGGCCGCGTGGAGCGCCTGGCGGGCCTCGCTGGTGGCCGGACTGGTGGCCCGGGCGGCCGACCGGCTGGCCGGGGCGGGCACCGCGCCGGTGGAGGCGGCGCCGACCGCCGAGCAGGAGCGGCTCGCGGTCGAGGCCGCGCGCACCGGCGAGCCCGCGCTGTCGCTGCGGGCGCAGGCCGAGGGCGCCGACCCGGGCACCGAGCCGATGGGCGTCGAGCTGACGCTGGCCGTCCCGGACCGTCCCGGCCTGCTCGGCACCGCCGCCGGGGTCCTCGCGCTGCACCGGCTGACCGTCCGCTCCGCCGGGCTGCGCGAGCTGGACCCGATCGGCGCCGGTGCGGTGCTGCTGCTGTCCTGGCGGGTGGCCGCCGAGTTCGGCGAGCTGCCCGAGGCGGCCCGGCTGCGGGCCGACCTGCGCCGGGCCCTGGACGGCTCGCTCGACGTCGCGCGCCGCCTCGCCGAGCGGGACGCCGCCGCCCCGCGCCGCCGGGGCATCCCCACCCCGCCGCCGGTGGTCGCGGTGGCTCCGGCGGTGGCCTCGGCGACCGCGACCGTGCTGGAGGTCCGGGCGCACGACGCCCCCGGGCTGCTGCACCGGATCGGCCGGGCGCTGGACGGCGCGGGCGTACGGGTGCGCACCGCGCACGTCTCCACGCTGGGCGCGGAGGCCGTCGACTCCTTCTACCTGACCGACGAGGCGGGCCGCCCGCTGGCCGCCGGACGGGCCGGGGAGGTGGCGGCGGCGGTCCGGGCGGCACTGAGCTGAGGGGCGCCCCGAGCTGCGGCCGAGGTCTCCGGGCACAGGGGTGGAGACCGTACCCGGGGCGGCCGGATACCCTGGGGGACGACGACCGTACCGATACCGATGCCGCAGAGGACCCGCGACGACGTGTTCGACACCCTTTCCGATCGCCTCGCAGCGACGTTCAAGAACCTCCGGGGCAAGGGCCGCCTGAGCGAGGCGGACATCGACGCCACCGCCCGCGAGATCCGCATCGCGCTGCTGGAGGCGGACGTCGCGCTGCCGGTCGTCCGGGCCTTCATCAAGCAGGTCAAGGACCGGGCGCTCGGTGCCGAGGTCTCCGGCGCGCTGAATCCGGCGCAGCAGATCATCAAGATCGTCAACGAGGAGCTCATCGCGATCCTCGGTGGCGAGACCCGCCGGGTGCGGTTCGCCAAGAACGGCCCGACGGTCATCATGCTCGCCGGTCTGCAGGGTGCCGGTAAGACCACCCTCGCGGGCAAGCTCGGCCACTGGCTGAAGCAGCAGAAGCACACCCCGCTGCTGGTCGCCTGCGACCTCCAGCGCCCCAACGCGGTCAACCAGCTCCAGGTCGTCGCCGAGCGCGCCGGCGTGGCCTTCTACGGCCCGCAGCCGGGCAACGGCGTCGGCGACCCGGTGCAGGTGGCGAAGGACTCGATCGAGTACGCCAAGCAGAAGCAGTACGACGTCGTCATCGTCGACACCGCCGGCCGCCTGGGCATCGACGCCGAGCTGATGCAGCAGGCCGCCGACATCCGCGCCGCGGTGAACCCGGACGAGGTCCTGTTCGTCGTCGACGCGATGATCGGCCAGGACGCGGTCACCACCGCCCAGGCCTTCCTCGACGGCGTGGACTTCACCGGCGTCGTGCTCTCCAAGCTCGACGGCGACGCCCGCGGTGGTGCCGCGCTGTCCGTCGCGCACGTCACCGGCCGCCAGATCATGTTCGCCTCCAACGGCGAGAAGGTCGACGACTTCGACGCCTTCCACCCGGACCGGATGGCCTCGCGCATCCTCGGCATGGGCGACGTCCTCTCGCTGATCGAGAAGGCCGAGCAGACCTTCTCGCAGGCCGAGGCCGAGAAGATCGCCGCCAAGCTGCGCGGCGGTCCGAAGCAGTTCACGCTGGACGACTTCCTGTCGCAGCTGGAGCAGGTCCAGAAGATGGGCTCGATCTCCAAGCTGCTCGGCATGCTGCCCGGCATGGGCCAGATCCGGGACCAGATCAACAGCATCGACGACAAGGACGTCAACCGGGTCGGCGCGATCATCAAGTCGATGACCCCGGCCGAGCGCGCCGAGCCGGAGCTGATCAACGGCTCCCGCCGGGCCCGCATCGCCAAGGGTTCGGGCGTCCAGGTCGGCGAGGTGAAGAACCTGGTCGAGCGGTTCTTCGAGGCCCGCAAGATGATGTCCGCGATGGCCTCCGGCAAGGGCGTGCCCGGCATGCCGGGGATCCCGGGCATGGGCGGCGGCGCGAAGAAGTCCGGCAAGAAGGCCCCGCAGGCCAAGGGCAAGCGCAAGAGCGGCAACCCGCTGAAGCGGGCCCAGGAGGAGGCCGCGGCCGCCCAGCGCCGCGCGCTCGGCCCGGGCGCCGGCCAGGCCCCGGCGGACGGCGGGGCGTTTGGCCTCGGCGCGGGCAAGGGCCCGGCCGACTTCGAGCTGCCCAAGGAGTTCAGGGACATGCTGTAGTCCTCGGAGCCGCTGCTGTTCTCGACCGTTCACACGTGATCGCTTGAGATCCTCGCGGGATCGACCTTGATCGATTCCGATCGGCCCGTCGTCCGGTGTTTCCGGGCGGCGGGCCGATCGCGTGTCCGATGATGGGGGCATGCGAGTGATGATCAGGGCCCCGAGGCCCGAGGACGCGGTTGCGTACGCCGAGGCCGTCCGGCGGTCCGCCGAGCACATCGGGCGGTGGAACCCGGTCGAGCCGGACGGGCTGCCCGAACTGCTGGAACGCCAGGGGGCGGGCCTGCGCACCTTCCTGATCCTCGACGGCAGGACCGGCGGGCTGGTCGGCAAGGTGAACGTCGCCAACATCGTGATGAGCCGGTTCTGCAACGCGGCACTGGGCTACGACTCGTACCTGCCGTTCGCCGGCACCGGACGGATGACCGAGGGCATGCGGCTGGTCGTGGACCGCTGCTTCGCCCCGCAGTCGGCCGGCGGCCTGGGGCTGCACCGGCTGGAGATCAACGTGCAGCCGGACAACGAGCGCTCGGTCGCGATGGCCAAGCGGCTGGGCTTCCGGCACGAGGGCTTCTCGCCGCGGATGCTGTTCCTGCAGGGCGACTGGCGCGACCACGAGCGGTTCGCGCTGACCGCCGAGGAGTGGCCGGGCGCTTCGGCATAGCCGCTGGTGGGAGGGCGTCGGCGGGGCCGTCCGGGCGCCCGGGCGCGGCGTTGCGGTTGGCCCGCCCGAGCACGTGTCCGTATCGTCCGATGGGTGACCGAACCCGTGCCGCCGCGTCAGACCCCCGACCAGCCCTGGCGCTCCGAGGGCGCCCCACCCCCGCCGCCGCCCCGTCGGCGGATGCCCGGCGGCTGGACCGGCCTCGTCCTCACCGCGCTCGTGGTGTTCCTGATCTCCGACGTGCTGCTGTCGTTCTTCGGGAACGAGGGCGCCACCACGATCTCGTACACCGAGTTCAACAACCAGCTGAACAAGGGCAACATCACCAAGATCTACTCCAAGGGCGACGCGATCGAGGGCACCCTCAAGAGCGCGCAGCCGAAGCCCGACGGCGGCAAGGGCGACTACACCGAGTTCGACACCCAGCGCCCCTCCTTCGCGGGGGACAACCTGTGGGGCACGCTGCAGCAGCAGGGTGTCGAGGTCACCGCCACCTCGCCCGTCCAGCAGCGCAGCTTCCTCACCAACCTGCTGCTCTCGCTCGCCCCGATGCTGCTGCTGATCTTCATCTGGGTGCTGCTCGCCCGACGGATGGCCGGCGGTCTGGGCGCCGGGCCGCTGGGGCGCAAGACGCCGCCCAAGCCGGTCACCGCCGAGCAGGGCAAGCGCACCACCTTCGCCGACGTGGCCGGCATCGACGAGGTCGAGGCCGAACTCACCGAGGTGGTCGACTACTTGAAGAACCCCGACCGGTACCGCAGGCTCGGCGCCAAGATGCCGCGCGGCGTGCTGCTGAGCGGCCCGCCCGGGACGGGCAAGACCCTGCTGGCCCGGGCCGTGGCCGGCGAGGCGGACGTGCCGTTCTTCTCCGCCTCCGCGTCCGAGTTCATCGAGATGATCGTCGGCGTCGGTGCCAGCCGGGTCCGCGAACTCTTCGCCGAGGCCCGCAAGGTCGCCCCGGCGATCATCTTCATCGACGAGATCGACACCATCGGACGCCAGCGCGGCGCGGGCGGCGGGATGGGCGGGCACGACGAGCGCGAGCAGACGCTCAACCAGATCCTCACCGAGATGGACGGCTTCACCGGCTCCGAGGGCGTCATCGTGATCGCCGCGACCAACCGGGCGGACGTGCTCGACCCCGCGCTGTTGCGCCCCGGCCGCTTCGACCGGCGGATCACCGTCAGCCCGCCCGACCGGGACGGCCGCGCCGCGATCCTGCGCATCCACACCCGCACCGTCCCGCTGGCCGGCGACGCCGACCTGCGGCAGCTGGCCAAGGCGACCCCCGGGATGACCGGCGCCGAACTCGCCAACCTGGTCAACGAGGCGGCCCTGCTGGCCGTCAAGCGGGACCAGGACGCGGTCGGCGAGCGGGACCTCTCGGACGCCCTGGAGAAGGTCCAACTGGGCGCCGTGCGGCCGCTGGTGATGCCGCAGGAGGAGCGCGAGCGGACCGCCTACCACGAGAGCGGGCACGCGCTGCTGGGCATGCTCCAGCCCGGCGCGGACCCGGTCCGCAAGATCACCATCGTGCCGCGCGGACGGGCGCTCGGCGTCACCCTCTCCACCCCGGAGAACGACCGCTACTCGTACACCGAGCCCTACCTGCGCGGCCGGATCATCGGCGCGCTCGGCGGCATGGCGGCCGAGCAGGTGGTCTACGGGGTGATCACCACCGGCGCGGAGAGCGACCTGGAGCAGGTCACCGGCATCGCCCGCGGCATGGCCGGGCGGTGGGGGATGAGCGAGCGGGTCGGCCGGCTCACCGCCGTGCCCTCCGACCCGCAGGGCGCGTACGGGCTCTCCGCCGCGCCGACCACGCTGGACGCGGTGGACGAGGAGGCCCGGCGGATCGTCTCCGAGTGCTACGACGACGCGGTGCGGCTGCTGACCGAGCAGCGGCACCGGCTGGACGCGCTGGCGGCGGCGCTGCTGGAGGCGGAGACGCTGGACGAGGAGCAGGCGTACCGGGCGGCGGGGGTGCCGCGGGAGGGGGCTTCCGAGGGCTCGGGTGGCTCCGAGGGCTCCGGCGGCTGGGGTGGTCCGGGTGCTCCGGGTGCTCCGGGTGCTCCGGGTGGTTCGGGGGGTCCGGGTGGCTCGGGTGGCTCGGGTGGTCCGGGCGGTTCGGACGGATCGGACGGGAAGTCGCTCGACCAGGCGTGAGACCGAGGCCGGGGGGCGCTCGCCGTGGTGGCGGGCGCCCCCGGTTCGCGTCGCTAGCGCGGCCGCTCGGCGACCAGGTAGCGGAACACGTTCTCCATCCGGACCGAGCCGTCCGCGCGCAGGTACGGCTGCAGCGCCTCCTCCAGCTCCTTGGCCACCAGCGAGGCCCCGGAGAACTCCTCGGCCGCCTCGAACAGGCCGGTGGAGAGCAGTCCGCGCACCGCGCTGTCGAGGTCCGCGTAGGCGAACGGGCAGCTCACCCGGCCGCTGCCGGCCGGGCGCAGGCCGGCCGGGGCGAGCAGGTCCTCCAGCGCTCCGGGCGCGCTCAGCGCGAACGGGTCGCGGGCGGTGGTGCGGCCCGCCATCCGCCGGGACACGTCCAGCACCGGCGCGCTCTCGCAGCGCTCCGGCGGGCCCCAGGCGGCGAGCACCACGTGCCCGCCGGGGAGGGTGAGCCGGGCGGCCTCGGCCACCACCGAGCCCGGGTCGGCGGCGCCGGGCAGCTGCTCGAAAACGGTGACCAGCGAATGGGCCGAGCGGGGGACTCCGGTAGTCGGCCGGGCCCCGGCGCACACCCGTAGTCGGCGCCCGTGCGCCAGCTCGCGCAGCTCGTCCCGCGGCTCCTGCCCGGAGACCTGGGCGCCCCGCCCGGCGGCGAGCAGCAGGGCCAGTCCGGACCGGCAGCCCAGGCCCAGCACGCTGCTCGCCGGCCCGACCTCCAGCCGGTCGTGGACCGCCTCGTAGAGCGGCACCAGCATGCGTTCCTGGATCTCCGCCCAGTCGCGCGCCCGCGCGGACCCGGTGGCGCCGGGCCGCTGGTGGTGCGCGCGTGCGCCGGTCGGTCGTACGGTCGTGCCGGTCGTCCGAGCTGAAGCCATCGCGGCCTCCCATCCGGTCCTTCGGTGTGCTGCTACGGCTCCCCCAAAGTCCCGCCCCACTCCAGCGAACAGCGGGTCGGGCCCGGCGTCCAGAGGGGTGCAGGGTGGTGCGCGCGTGTCGCGGTGGTGCGCCCCCCGCTCCGTGACCCGTCCGCGGTCCGTGCGGCCCGGCCGCCGTCCCGGTGCGGGCCGCACGTGCCGTTCTCGGTTTCGTGGGCCGGGGGTGGCGCCGTCCGCGGGTGTGATACCGATTCGAAGTCAGGGGGTCGGTCCCCGTACCATTCGGCCCATGGCTAAGGCACCCGTTCTCACCCCTCAGGCGGAAGACTTCCCGCGCTGGTACCAGGACCTCATCAACAAGGCCGAGCTGGCCGACAACGGTCCGGTGCGCGGCACCATGGTCATCCGACCGTACGGCTACGGCCTGTGGGAGCGGATGCAGCAGGAGATGGACGCCCGGATCAAGAAGGCCGGCGCGCAGAACGCCTACTTCCCGATGTTCATCCCGCAGTCCTACCTGACCAAGGAAGCCGAGCACGTCGAGGGCTTCGCGCCCGAACTCGCGGTGGTCACCCACGGCGGCGGCAAGCAGCTGGAGGAGCCGGTCGTCGTCCGGCCCACCTCCGAGACGATCATCAACGAGTACTTCTCGAAGTGGGTGCAGAGCCACCGCGACCTGCCCCTGCTGATCAACCAGTGGGCCAACGTGGTCCGTTGGGAGCTCCGCCCGCGCGTCTTCCTGCGCACCACCGAGTTCCTCTGGCAGGAGGGCCACACCGCCCACGCCACGTACGAGGACGCCCGCGCGTACGCGTCGATGATCCACACCCAGGTCTACGGCGACTTCATGACCAACGTGCTCGGCATCGACGTCGTGCTCGGCCGCAAGACCGCCAAGGAGCGCTTCGCCGGCGCCATCAACACCCTCACCCTCGAAGGCATGATGGGTGACGGCAAGGCGCTGCAGATGGGCACCAGCCACGAGCTGGGCCAGAACTTCGCCAAGGCGTTCAACACCACCTACCAGCTGCAGGGCGCCGAGCGCGAGCACGTCTGGCAGACCTCCTGGGGCGTCTCGACCCGCATGGTCGGCGGCCTGATCATGTCCCACGGCGACGACAACGGCCTGCGGGTCCCCCCGCGCCTGGCCGCGGTCCAGGCCGTCGTGCTGGCGATCAAGGGCGACGACGCGGTCATCGCCAAGGTCCGTGAGATCGGCGCCCAGCTGGAGGCCGCCGGCATCCGCGTTGTGGTCGACGACCGCACCGACACCCCGTTCGGCCGCCGCGCCGTCGACTGGGAGCTCAAGGGCGTCCCGCTGCGCATCGAGGTCGGCCCGCGCGACCTGGAGAACGGCACCGCGATGCTGGCCCGCCGCATCCCGGGCGGCAAGGAGCCGGTCTCCATCGACGCCCTGGCCGCGCTGCTGCCCGGCGTGTTGGAGGAGGACCAGGCGCTGCTGCTGCGCCAGTCCCGCGAGCGCCGCGAGTCCCGCACGGTCGACGTCAAGACCATCGACGAGGCCGTCGAGGCCGCTGCCACCGGCTGGGGCCGGATCTCCTGGGCCGAGCTCGGCCCGGAGGGCGAGGCCAAGCTGGCCGAGCAGGGCGTCACGGTGCGCTGCATCGTCGCGGCCGACGGCTCGGTGCCGGCCTCGGACGACCAGGACGGCAATATCGCGATCGTCGCCCGCGCGTACTGAGATCCGTGCGCACCGACATCCGTTCGCTGTCCGTTCCGCGTCCGGACGATGTCCGCGCGATGTGCGTTACCTGCGGGTAATGACCGTCGGCGGCGACATTTGCCCGGAATGCGGATGGGTAAGAATCCGGTAACTCTTCCGGAGGAGTGCGGTCAGTGGACATCCCTACTGGCCGGTCAACTCCCGGTATTAACGGAATAGCGGTACGGTGTACGGCCCGTGGCCCTGTCAATCGGCGGGACCACGGGCCGTACGTCCTGGGGGCGACAGCCCGCCCCCCGGGCGGAATTCACCAGGCCCGCCGACTCTGCGACGGGCCGAAACCGGCAGGGGGTTGGTCTTGCGTCAGATCCGGAGCGTGCAATTCGCGCGCAGCCTTGCATTCCTGGGAGTTCCCTGTGAATTCCCGGAGGACGGGAACATGCGGAACATCGGCTCGCACTCCATCGTTGGTCTAGCGTGAGCACGACACAGCCCCTCGTTCTCGCGGCCGAACTGGCCGCCGCCTGGAGTGACATCCAGGCCTATCACCAGGACCTCCCCGACCTGGCCTCGCCCGAGGCCCTGATCGGCGAGTCCTCCTCGGCCTGTGGGACGCGACTCGGTTTCGAGCGGCTCCTCCACGAGGCTGCCCATGGTCTGGCCGCGGCCCGGGACATCCGGGACACCTCGCGGGCCGGCCGCTACCACAACCGGCGCTTCCTGATGCTCGCCTCCGAGCTCGGTCTGGCGCACCCGGTCGAACCGCACGCGAGCAGCGGCTTCTCCCAGGTGACCATGCTCAAGGAGACCCAGGAGCGCTACGCCGGCACCATCGAGCGCCTGGACCGCGCCCTCGGCGCGCACCAGGAGGCGGTGGCCGGTGACGGCGTGACCCGCGCCTTCCGCGGCCCGGCCGCCCGGCACGGCTCCTCCGGGGGCGGCGTCCGGGTCAAGGCGGTCTGCGGCTGCGGGCGCAACGTCCGGGTCGTGCCGTCGGTCCTCGCGCAGGCGTCCATCGTCTGCGGCGCGTGCCAGCAGCCGTTCAAGATCGCGTAAGCGGTCGGCGGTCCGGCGGCCTGCTGTGCGGGCAGCGGCCCGGCCGGAGCGAGCGGCGCGACAGGCGTGAACGGGACGACCTGGACGGAGTGCCCCGGAACAGGGAGCCTCTGCACGGGATGCCCCTGCGCAGGACGCCTCTGAACGGGGCGGCCGTACAACCGAAGAGCAGTACGGCGGTGGGTCCGTGGGCTGGACCGGGAGCGGGGGCTCCCGGTCGAGCCCTGATCGCCGCCCGGCCCGGGTGCAGGCGGTTCTCGCCGGTATGGCAGAATGGACAGCTGAGTACTCGGCAGCCGAGCAGGACCCCTCTCTCCTACGGCTGGCGTGTCCCTTGAACGGTCCGCCCCGCAACCCCACGCGATGGCGACCCGCTCACCCACGTCAACACCAGGAGAATCCACTCCCGTGGCAGTCAAGATCAAGCTCAAGCGTCTCGGCAAGATTCGCTCCCCGCACTACCGCATCGTCGTCGCCGACTCGCGCACCAAGCGTGACGGCCGCGCGATCGAGGAGATCGGCATCTACCAGCCGACCTACAACCCCTCGAAGATCGAGGTCGACAGCGACCGCGCCCAGTACTGGCTGTCCGTCGGCGCCCAGCCGACCGAGCCGGTGCTCGCCATCCTGAAGCTGACCGGCGACTGGCAGAAGTTCAAGGGCCTGCCGGCTCCGGCCCCGCTGAAGGTCGCGGAGCCGAAGGTCGAGGACTTCTCGCACCTGTTCGCCAAGGCCGTCGCCGGCTTCGAGGACGCCACCACCGGCGTCGCCATCACCCCGAAGGCCAAGAAGTCGGACAAGGCCGAGGCTGAGGCCGACGCCGCCGCCGAGGCCTGATCGTGATCGAGGACGCCCTGGACCACTTGGTGAAGGGCATCGTCGAGCACCCCGACGAGGTGCAGGTGCGCTCGCGCAACCTGCGTCGGGGCAACACCATCGAGGTGCGGGTGCACCCCGATGACCTCGGCAAGGTGATCGGCCGGGGCGGCCGGACGGCGCGTGCTCTGCGCACCGTGGTCGGCGCCCTCGGCGGTCGCAACGTCCGGGTCGACCTGGTCGACGTGGACAACGTTCGCTGACGCAGCTGCTCGTTCAGCCGTCAGGGCTCGGGCCGACCGGGACGCCATGCGTCCCGGTCGGCCCTTCTCGTTTCCGCGCGTCCCGCCCGCTCGCCCCTCCGGCGCGTACCGGGCACCAACCATCGCAACCGGCCCTTCGCAGCGCGTCGGGCTTCCCGTTTCGGCTCAGGCTCAGGAACTCCAGGAGAACGATCACCGTGCAGCTCGTCGTCGGCCGGATCGGCCGTGCCCACGGCATCAGGGGGGACGTCAGTGTCGAGGTCCGCACCGACGAGCCGGAGCTCCGGCTCGGGCCGGGTGCGGTCGTGCTCACCGACCCCGCGTCGGCCGGGCCGCTGACCGTCGAGTCCGGTCGGGTGCACAGCGGCCGGCTGCTGCTGCGCTTCGTCGGCGTCAAGGACCGCAACGCGGCGGAGGCGCTGCGGGGCACCCTGCTCATCTCCGAGGTCGACCCGGAGGAGCGCCCGGACGACCCGGAGGAGTACTACGACCACCAGCTGATCGGCCTGGACGTCGTGCTGCTCGACGGCACCCTGGTCGGCGAGCTCACCGAGGTCGTCCACCTGCCGTACCAGGACCTGCTCACGGTGAAGAAGGCCGACGGGACGGAGGTGCTGGTGCCCTTCGTCAGCCAGATCGTGCCGACCATCGACCTGGAGAACCAGCGTGCGGTGATCACCCCGCCGGCCGGGCTGATCGACCCGGAGCAGGCCGAGGTCGCCGGAACGTCGTCGGCGGCCGAGGGCTCCGAGAGCTCCGAGGGCTCCGAGAGCTCCGAGGGCTCCGAGGGTTCGGACGGCTCCGAGGGTCCGGAGGAGTCGGAGTGACCTTCGCGGAGAGCGGCGGCGTGCCGGGCGACGCGGTGCAGAGCGGGATGCGGATCGACGTCGTCACGATCTTCCCCGAGTACCTGGAGCCGCTGGACATCTCGCTGGTCGGCAAGGCCCGCGCGCGCGGGCAGCTGGACGTGCACGTCCACGACCTGCGGGAGTGGACCCACGACGTGCACCGCACGGTGGACGACAGTCCGTACGGCGGCGGTCCCGGCATGGTGATGAAGCCCGAGCCGTGGGGCGAGGCGCTGGACGCGGTGGTCGCCGCCGGGCCCGAGGGCGAGCTGCCTACGCTGGTCGTGCCGACCCCGAGCGGGCGCCCGTTCACCCAGGAACTCGCCCAGGAGCTGGCCGGTCGGCCCTGGCTGGCCTTCACCCCCGCGCGGTACGAGGGCATCGACCGCCGGGTGATCGAGGAGGCGGCCACCCGGATGCCGGTGGTCGAGGCCTCGATCGGCGACTACGTGCTGGCCGGCGGCGAGGTCGCGGTGCTGGTGATGGTCGAGGCGATCGCCCGACTGCTCCCCGGGGTGCTGGGCAACGCCGAGTCCCACCGCGACGACTCCTTCGCGCCGGGCGCGATGGCCGACCTGCTGGAGGGCCCGGTCTACACCAAGCCCGCCGAGTGGCGCGGGCGCACCGTGCCGGACGTGCTGCTCAGCGGCAACCACGGCCGGATCGCCCGCTGGCGTCGGGAGCAGGCCTTCGCCCGCACCCTGGCGAACCGGCCCGACCTGATCGAGCGCTGGCAGTACGGCGCCTTCGACAAGAAGGACCGGGAGGCGCTCGGCGTCCTCGGCCTCGCCTGGGACGAGCGGCTCGGCCGATTTCGGTCCGTGGCCGGTGATGTGGAAGAATAGGCCGCTGCTGTCTGTCGCTGGTCCCTTCTGGTAGGGGGCACGTGGACCGGCGCCCCCGCCACGGGGGGATCGTCGTCAGCCGATGCGGCCCGCAGCAGACCCCATTGTGACGATTTTCCGTGGGCGGCCCGTGGCGCCTGCGATGGAGAGCAACATGAGCAACAAGCTCGCTGCTGTCGACGCGGCCTCGCTGCGTAGCGACATTCCGGCCTTCCGCGCCGGTGACACCCTGAAGGTCCACGTCCGGGTCATCGAGGGCAACCGCTCCCGTGTCCAGGTCTTCCAGGGCGTCGTCATCCGCCGCCACGGCGCCGGTATCGGTGAGACCTTCACCGTCCGCAAGGTCAGCTTCAACGTCGGCGTGGAGCGCACCTTCCCGGTGCACACCCCGGTCGTCGAGAAGATCGAGGTCGTGACCCGCGGTGCGGTTCGCCGCGCCAAGCTGTACTACCTGCGTGACCTCCGCGGCAAGGCCGCGAAGATCAAGGAGAAGCGCGACCGCTGATCCACCGGCCCCCGGCCTCGCCGGGGAACCGGATCGCTCTGGGGGGCCGAACGGCCGCACGGTAAGCTCACCCCCCGATGAGCACGCACGAACCACCCGCGGACCGCGACGGCAGTCCCGCACCCACCGGTGCGGACTCGCTGTCGCGGTCCGCGGTCGTTCCCGGGGGAAGCGCGGGGGCGGATTCCCGGGCCGTGCCCGGGGAAGCGACGAACGGGACGGTGGTTGCCGTCGCCGGAGGAGCCGCTGGCGGAGCCGCCGGCGCCGCTGCCGCCGGAGCCGGCCCGGAAGCCGGCGGGGAAGCCGGCGAGGGCTCGGAGCAGGGCTCGGAGCAGAACTCCGACCGGGGCTCCGACCGGGACGGGAAGCCGGTCGTGGAGCCCGTCACGGAGCCGGTCGCGGAGCCGGTCGCGGAGCAGGAGGAGGAACCGGGCCACTCGCGCTCGCACGACCTGCTGCTCTTGGCGGGGATCTGCCTGGTGGCCCTGCTGCTGGTGAACGCCTTCGTGGCGCGCCCGTTCACGGTGCCCTCCGGTTCGATGGAGGACACCCTGCGCCCCGGTGACCGGCTGCTCGCCAACCAGCTGGCATACGCCTTCGGCGGCCACCCCCAGCGGGGCGACGTCGTGGTCTTCGACGGGACGGGCTCCTTCCTCCCCGAGCCGTCGAAGCCGAAGGGCTTCGGGGACCAGGTGCGTGCGCTCGCCCGGGACCTCGGACTGGCCCCGGCCGGGAACACCGTCTACGTCAAGCGCGTGATCGGCGTCGGCGGGGACCGGGTGACCAGCACCGGCCCGGGCGCGCCGATCACCGTCAACGGCGTTCCGGTGGACGAGACCTCCTACCTGTCCCCGGGGGACGACGCGTCGAGCGTGGCCTTCGACGTGGTGGTGCCGACCGGTGAGCTGTGGGTGATGGGCGACCACCGCAGCGCCTCCCGGGACTCCCGCGACCACCTCGGTGAGCCCGGCGGCGGCTTCGTGCCGGAGGAGAAGGTGATCGGGCGCGCGGACTGGGTGGTCTACCCGTTCTCGCGTTGGACCGGCCTGGACCGGCCCGCGGTCTTCGCCGCGACTGCGGGGACGGGTGGTCATGGGGACCAGAGGTAGGGGCCGGATCGCCGAGCGCCCGGTCGACGGGCCGGCCGGCACCGGTCCGCAGAGCGCCGGGCCCGCCACGGCTGCGCCGGTACGCGGCCGGGCCGAGCGCCGCCGCACCGCCCGACGGGCGGCCCGCCGGCGCAAGCGGTCGCTGGTGCGCGAGATCCCGATGATCATCCTGGTGGCCCTGCTGGTGGCGCTGGTGATGAAGACCTTCCTGATCCAGGTGTTCGTGATCCCCTCGGGCTCGATGGAGGAGACCATCCGGATCGGCGACCGGGTGCTCGTGGACAAGTTGACCCCCTGGTTCGGCAGCGAGCCGCAGCGCGGCGACGTGGTGGTGTTCAAGGACCCGGGCGGCTGGCTGGAGAGCGACCGCAAGCCCTCCGGCGACGGTCCGGTGCTGGCCGGGGCCAAGCACGTGCTGACCTTCGTGGGCCTGCTGCCGTCCGACAACGAGCAGGACCTGATCAAGCGGGTGATCGGCGTCGGCGGGGACACCGTCGAGTGCTGTGACGCGCAGGGGCGGCTCAGCGTCAACGGCCAACCGGTGGACGAGACCTACCTCGCGCCCGGCAACCCGCCGTCCCGCCAGCCCTTCAAGGTGAAGGTGCCGCACGGGCGGCTGTGGGTCATGGGCGACCACCGGGACGTCTCCGCCGACTCCCGCTTCCACATGGGCAATCCGGGCCAGGGCACGATCCCGCTGAGCGGCGTGGTCGGTCGCGCGTTCGTGATCGCCTGGCCGCTGGACCGCTTCCATCAACTCGACGTGCCGAGTTCACTCTCCTCTCCCGCGCGGACCCCGCAGGCCGGTGGAACTGCCGCGGAATCCGTGGGCGTTGGGCCGCTTCCTGAAGAACCTCCGCTCGTTATGGGTGTGTTGGGCATCCTTCCGTTCGTCGTTCGTCGTTCGTCGGCCGCGGCGGCCTCCGGATTGAGCGGCGCGGGCCGCCGACCGGCTGGGCCTCGCGTGTGGGACCGCGAGCCGGATGCCTCGGAGTGATAGAGAAGTGCAGGTGCGGCCGGGAGTGGTCCCGGTCGCGCGCCGAGGCTGTGCTGGTGTCAGGGGAGCCCGCGGTGGGCAGCCCTGAGGCGTTCATGGTCCTGGCGAGCGTGGTGCCCGCTGTGCGGCACTCTGAGCGCGGGCGCGCGGGCGTCCGCACAGCAGGGAGGAGACGTTGTGGGGGATTTGGTGATCGGCGCCCGCTCGGGTGCCGGAGAGCCCGAGGGCCCAGGCCGTCGGGCGGCCCGGTCCGCCGAACCGTCGGCGTCCTCGGCCGCGGTCGACGACGCCGCGGCCCAGACCGCCGACGAGCAGGGCGCCGGGGCCGAGGACTCGCCGGAATCCTCGCGCCCGGACTCCGGGCCGGCGGACGGGTCGGAGTCGCAGGCTCCGGCGAAACCGCCCAAGCAGCGCTCGTTCTGGAAGGAACTGCCGATCCTGGTCGGGATCGCGCTGATCCTCGCGCTCGTGATCAAGACCTTCTTCGTCCAGGCGTTCTCCATTCCGTCGGAGTCGATGCAGAACACGCTGCAGGTCGGCGACCGCGTCCTGGTGGACAAGCTGACCCCCTGGTTCGGGGCCGAGCCCGAGCGCGGCGAGGTCGTGGTCTTCCACGACCCGGGCGGCTGGCTGAACGACGAGCCGACCCCGCAGAGCAGCAACTCCTTCGTCCGCGGACTGCAGGACGTGCTCAGCTTCGTCGGCCTGATGCCCTCCGCCAACGAGAAGGACCTGATCAAGCGGGTCATCGCGGTCGGCGGGGACACCGTCGAGTGCGAGGGCGAGGGACCGGTCAAGGTGAACGGCGTCGCGTTGAACGAGCCGTACGTCTACCAGGGCAACACCCCCTGCGGTGACCACCCCTTCGCACCGGTCAAGGTGCCGAAGGGCCGGATCTGGGTGATGGGCGACCACCGCGCCAACTCGCTGGACTCCCGCTTCCACATGGACCAGCCGGGCGGCGGCACCGTGCCGGTGGACAACGTGATCGGACGCGCCTTCGTGGTGGCCTGGCCGATCGACCACTGGTCGACGCTGCCGGTGCCGGACACCTTCGACCAGAAGGGCCTGGCGGCGGCCGCGCCGATGGCGCCCCCCGTGGCCGGTGCGGTGGGAGCCGTCGCCCTGCTCCCGCTGGTGCGCCGGGTGCGGGGCCGGGAGGAGCGCCGGAAGGAGTCCTGAGCTCCACCGGCTTGCCCCCGACCCTTGCGCGGGCCGTGGTACCGACGAGTAATCTGCTCGGACGTGCCACGGCCCGTCGGCGTTCCCGCCGGTGCCTCCGGCGTGCCAGTGTTCTCCGGTCGGCCAGAGGTGGACGGTGTCGATGAGCAGTGTCGTGGACCAGACGGCCGACCGCCCGGCCGCGCCCGCCCCCGAGCGCCGTCGGCCCGGCGCGGTGCTGCAGGGCGTCGCGCTGGCGCTCGGGCTGGTGCTGATGGTCGGCGGCTTCGCCCTGATCGCGGTCGACTACCGGCCGTACAAGATCCCCACCGCCTCGATGCACCCGACGCTGCAGGTCGGGGACACCGTGCTCGCCCGCAAGGTCGCCGGCGGGGCCGTCGGCCGGGGCGACGTGGTGGTCTTCCGGGACCAGGCCTGGGGCGGCGAGCTCATGGTCAAGCGGGTGGTCGCGGTCGGCGGGGACACCGTCGCCAGCAGCGGGGACAACCACCGGCTGACGGTCAACGGACAGCCGGTGGACGAGCCCTACCTGGCGACGCAGGGGCGGCAGGGCGAGTCGTTCGGCGTGACCGTGCCGGCAGGCCGGCTGTTCCTGCTCGGCGACAACCGGGTCGGCTCGCTCGACTCCCGCACCCACCTGGAGGTCGACGGCGGGACCGTGCCGGCCGACGCCGTCGAGGCCAGGGTCGAGGCCACCCTGCAGCCCTTCGGCCGCGCGGGCCTGCTCGACCGGACCACGGCCTTCGACGGCTTCGCCGGGGCGAAGACCTCGCGGCCCGGCCCGCTGGAGCCCGCCGCCTACGCCAGCGTCGGCGGCGCGGCGCTGATCCTGGTGACCACGGCGGTCGGCGGGGTGGCGGGCCTGGCCCGCCGACTGCGCCGGGGGCGGAACTCCTGAACGCGGCCGTCGCGGAGCGGGCCGCTCTGTCGAACATCGCCCCGGACGGCCGCGCCGGGTGGCAGGATCGGTAGCGCCACCGGTGCGAACGGAAGGAGTGGGGAGGGCTGCCATGACCGCACAGCGCCGCAAGGCGGCGCGGATCCTGCTGCTGGACGGGCTGGACCGCATCCTCCTCTTCCTGGGCGCCGACCCGGCCGTCCCCGGGGAGACGTGGTGGTTCACGCCCGGTGGCGGTTTGGAGGCGGGGGAGGACGTGCGCGAGGCCGCCGCGCGGGAGCTCGCGGAGGAGACCGGCTTGCGGGGCGTGGACCTGGGGCCCGTGGTGGCGTACGGCACGGTGTCGTTCTCCTTTCGGGGACAGCGCTACGAGCAGGAGCAGTGGTTCCACCTGGCCCGGACCGCGGAGACGGGCCTGGACCACTCGGCCATGGGCGCGGACGAACACGCCCAGCTGCTCGCGACGCGCTGGTGGACGCTCGAGGAACTGAGGGGCACCGCCGAGACGGTCTATCCGGTCGGCCTCGCCGACTTCCTGGAACGGCTGCTGGTCGAGGGCCCGCCGGTGGATCCGGTACGGCTCTGACCGTGGGTGCGGTGGTCCACAATGGGTGGACGTGACAAGTTGAGGGGACGCCTGGATGAGTGCCGAAGATCTCGAGAAGTACGAGACCGAGATGGAGCTCAAGCTCTACCGGGAGTACCGGGACGTCGTCGGCCTGTTCAAGTACGTGATCGAGACCGAACGACGGTTCTACCTCACCAATGACTACGAGCTGCAGGTGCACTCGGTCCAGGGCGAGGTGTTCTTCGAGGTGTCGATGGCGGATGCGTGGGTCTGGGACATGTACCGGCCGGCCCGGTTCGTCCGCAAGGTCCGGGTGCTGACCTTCAAGGACGTGAACATCGAGGAACTCGCGAAGAGCGACCTGGAGCTGCCCTCGGACGAGTCCGGCTTCGGGAACTGACGTTGGACGACTCCCTCCCGCGTTGTCCAGCCGAATATCGCGGGGCCGGGGCTTCTCACCCTTGCGGGTGACGGAAAACGTCGGTCGACCCGAGTTATCCACAGGGAAACGGAATTTCCGGACCCCGAGGCACGCGGTCGTGCAGCCTCCTCGGCGGAGGTGGTCACCATGCAGCACACCGTCGTGCAGGACCAGGCCGTACCGGACGCGGCCGTGCCCGGGGGCACAACGCGAGGGAGCCCGGAGCGCAGCACCAACAACGGGCTCGGCCGCTACGGCGAGCGGGTCGCCGCCCGCCACCTCGCGGAAGCCGGGCTCCGCATCCTGGACGCCAACTGGCGCTGTGCCGAGGGCGAGCTGGACATCGTCGCCCTCGACGGCGACACGGTCGCGGTCTGCGAGGTGAAGACCCGCTCCGAGCGGGGCTTCCAGCAGCCCACCGAGGCCATCGACCAGACCAAGGCCGCGCGGCTGCGGCGACTGGCCGAGCGCTGGATGGCCGAGCGCTGGCCCGGGCACTTCGCCCGGCTGGCCGGGGTCGACGACGGCGCGGCGCCGACGGACCCGCACTGGCCCCCCGCCCCGCCGGGCGGGGTGCGGATCGACCTGGTCGCCGTGGTCAACCGGGCGCGGGGTGCGGCCGTGGTCGACCACCTGCGGGGGGTGGTCTGACATGGCCTTCGCCCGAACCTGTTCCGTCGCGCTGGTCGGCGTCGACGGGGTGATCGTCGAGGTCCAGGCCGATCTGGAGCCCGGGGTGGCCGCGTTCACCCTGGTCGGCCTGCCCGACAAGGCGCTCACCGAGGCCCGCGACCGGGTCCGCGCCGCCGTGGTCAACAGCGGCGAGGCGTGGCCGCAGCGCAAGCTCACGGTCGGCCTCAGCCCCGCCTCGGTGCCCAAGAGCGGCAGCGGTTTCGACCTCGCGGTGGCCTGCGCCGTGCTGGCCGCCGCCGAACGGCTCGACCCCTCGTCCATCGCCGAACTGCTGATCATCGGCGAGCTGGGGCTGGACGGCCGGGTGCGGCCGGTGCGCGGGGTGCTGCCGTCGGTGCTGGCGGCCGCCGACGCGGGCTACCAGCGGGTCGTGGTCGCCGAGCAGACCGCGCCCGAGGCCTCGCTCGTCCCCGGGGTGACGGTGATCGGCGTCCGCAGCCTGCGCCAGCTGGTCGCGATCCTGACCGGCGCGCCGCCGCCGGAGGAACCGCCCGATCCGATCGGTGGCCGCCCCGATCCGCTGATGGCCGGGCTGATGCTGCCCAGCGCGAGCGTGCGGGGCCTGTCCGACGACAAGGCGGCCCGCCTCGACATGGCCGACGTGGCCGGCCAGTACGAGGCGCGGCGAGCCCTGGAGATCGCCGCCGCCGGCGGACACCACCTCTACCTGAAGGGCCCGCCCGGCGCGGGGAAGACCATGCTGGCGGAGCGGCTGCCCGCGCTGCTCCCGCCGCTGACCCAGAAGGAGGCGCTGGAGGTCACCGCCGTGCACTCGGTGGCGGGCCTGCTGCCGGCCGGGCGTCCGCTGATCGACACCGCGCCCTACTGCGCCCCGCACCACTCGACCACGATGCCCGCGATCGTGGGCGGCGGCAGCGGTCTGCCGAGACCGGGCGCCGTCTCGCTTGCCCACCGGGGCGTGCTGTTCCTGGACGAGGCTCCGGAGTTCCCGGTCCGGGTTCTCGACGCGCTACGCCAGCCGCTGGAGTCGGGCGAGGTGGTGATCGCCCGCTCGGCCGGGTCGCTCCGGCTCCCGGCCCGTTTCCTCCTGTGCCTCGCGGCCAACCCGTGCCCGTGTGGTCGGCACTCCCGGCGGGGAGAGGGCTGCGAGTGCACCCCGGCGATGGTCAGCCGTTACCAGGGCCGGCTGTCCGGGCCGCTGCTCGACCGGGTCGACCTCCAGGTCCAGGTCGCCCCGGTGACGCGGGCCGAGCTCATGGAGCGGGACGCCTCGGCGGAGAGCACCGAGACCGTCGCGGCCCGGGTGCTGGCCGCACGGGAGCGGGCGGCGGCCCGGCTGGCGAACACCCCGTGGCGGACCAACGCGGAGGTCCCCGGCCATGAGTTGCGCACCCGCTGGCAGCTCGCGTCGGGCGCGCTCAACGACGTCGCGCGCCAGTTGGAGCGGGGGGTGCTGACCGCCCGCGGCCTGGACCGGGTGCTCCGGGTCGCCTGGACGGTCGCCGATCTCGCCGGCCGGGACCGGCCGGACCAGCGGGACGTCCGCACCGCCCTGGTCCTGCGCACCGGGGTGGAGCACGGGTTGCCGCTGAGCGAGCGGATCTTCGGTCGGCTCGGGGGGATTCCGGCCCAGCGCAGCGGCCCGCCCGACGGCGGCCGACCGGGGGCCCAGGGTCAGGCTGCGGAGAACACGGAGGACGAGGCATGAACCGGATGCTGCGGCACCCGCAAACCGGGCACCCCCAACCGGAGCACCCGCAAACCGGGCGCCCCGGACCCGAGCACCCGCACCCAGGGCGCTCCGAAGCGGGACTCTCCCGAACGCCGTGCGCGGCGGGCGCCGAGCCCCAGGGCATCGCCACCGGAGCCACCGCCACCGCCACCGCCACCGCCACCGCCGGCGCCGGTGTCGGCGGCGCCGCCGACACCGTAACGTCGCGTGAATCCGAGCGCGTCGCCCGCGCCCTGCTCAGCCGCCTCAGTGAACCCGGGGACGCGGTGGTCGGCCGGTGGCTCGTCCGGCTCCCCGCCGTCGAGGTGGTCGAGGCGATCCGGGCCGGCACCGTCCCCGACCACCCCGGCCTGGACGCCGCCCGGCTGACCGGCTACCAGGCGAGACTCCCGGGGCTGGACGGGGAGACGGACCTGAAACGGGTACGGCACGTCGGCGGCCGGTTCATCATTCCGGGGGACACCGAATGGCCCAGCCAGCTCGACGACCTGGGCGACGGCCGGCCGGTCGGGCTCTGGACGGTCGGTACCGGCTCGCTCCGGCTGCTCGCGCTCCGCTCGGTCGCGATGGTGGGGTCCCGCGCCTGCACGGCCTACGGCGCCCATGTCGCCGGGGAGCTGTCGGCCCAGCTGGCCGAGCGCGGCTGGGTGGTGGTATCCGGCGCCGCCTACGGGATCGACGCGGCCGCCCACCGCGGCGCACTCGCCGTCGGCGGGATGACGGTCGCCGTGCTCGCCTGCGGAGTCGACGTGGCCTACCCCAAGGGCAACGCCGAACTCATCCGGCGGATCGGTGTCCAGGGTCTGCTGGTCAGTGAACTCCCGCCCGGGGAGCACCCGAACCGCTTCCGCTTCGTCCTCCGGAACCGGGTCATCGCCGCGCTCACCCGCGGCACCGTGGTGGTCGAGGCGGCCGTGCGCAGCGGAGCCCTGAGCACGGCCAGGCGGGCGCGGGACCTCAACCGCCACACCATGGGCGTCGCCGGCCCGGTGACCTCGGAACTCTCGGCCGGGGTGCACGCCCTGATCCGCAGCGGCGCCGCCACGCTGGTGACCGACGCGGCCGAGATCACCGAGTTGATCGGGGCGATCGGGGAGGACCTGGCCCCGCAGCGCAGCGGCCCTGTCCTGCCGCGCGACCTGCTGGAGCCCGCGGTGGCCCGGGTGCTGGAGGCCGTACCGGCGACGGCGGAGGGTGCGCCCATCGAACGACTGGCCCGCCAATCGGGCCTCCCGCCGGACGAAGTGCTCCAGCGGCTCTACGAATTGGGCTCGCTCGGCTACGTCGAGCGACACGGCGCGCACTGGCGCGTCCTGCGGAGGAGGTGAGCGCGGGGGCGGAGAACACGCGTGCGCCCAGGGAGGGCTCGTCCGAACGGCCCGGCTGACCTGCAGATGCGGTTCTGCCGCTGGTGCGCCCGGATCCGGTGAGTGAACGCCACCGGATCGGGGGACGACCGAGTGGCGGTAGCGCTTTGCAGTGAGTCGGTCACGCTACGCTCCACATGCCTTCCCTATCAGCACATGACTCGGCAGAACGGCGCAGACCAACGTATGCCCACACACATTCCCGGACACAGAGTGACCGGCGGCGCTCGGTCCTCGGGAGGGCCGCGGACCGAGCGGCGCCCGGCGACCGAGTTCCCGTCCAAGTCGGCGGGGACGATGGGAGGCCTGTCGCGGCAGGGCGGCCGGCCGACGGTGGTGCCCGGCCAGCCCGCGGACGCGGCCCGCGGCGCCGAGGCGGCCCGGTCCGCCGACCCGTCGGTGGACCCGTCCGCGCACCGGAGCGCCGACACGGCCGCCGACCCGCCCCCGGACACGGGACCGACCGGACGGGAGGCCGCGACCCAGGGGCGCAGCGCGCTCGAAGAGCTCTGGCGCTCCTACAAGGAGACCGGTGACCAGCGGCTGCGCGAGCAGCTGATCCTGCACTACTCACCGCTCGTCAAGTACGTGGCGGGCCGCGTCGGGGTCGGCCTGCCCTCCAACGTCGAACAGGCGGACTTCGTCTCCTCCGGGGTCTTCGGGTTGATCGACGCGATCGAGAAGTTCGACATCGGTCGCGCCATCAAGTTCGAGACCTACGCGATCAGCCGCATCCGCGGCGCGATCATCGACGAGCTGCGCGCCCTGGACTGGATCCCGCGCTCGGTGCGGCAGAAGGCGAAGGCGGTCGAGCGGACGTACGCGACGCTGGAAGCCCGGCTGCGCCGGACGCCGAACGATCCCGAGGTCGCCGCCGAGATGGGCATCGCGATCGAGGACCTGCACGCCATCTTCAGTCAGCTGTCGCTCGCCAACGTGGTGGCGCTGGACGAGCTGCTCCACCCGGTGGGGGAGGGCGGCGACCGGCTGAGCCTGGTGGACACCCTGGAGGACCACGGCGCGGACAACCCCGTCGAGGTGGCCGAGGACCGCGAGCTGCGCAGACTGCTGGCCCAAGCGATCAACACCCTCCCCGAGCGGGAGAAGACCGTGGTGACGCTCTACTACTACGAGGGGCTCACCCTCGCCGAGATCGGGCAGGTGCTGGGGGTGACGGAGAGCCGGGTGAGTCAGATCCACACCAAGTCCGTCCTCCAGCTGCGGGCCAAGCTCTCGGACGTCCGGTAGCGCGCCGGTCCGGCGGTGTGCGGGCCCGGCGGTGTGCGGGCCCGGTCGGCCGGACCGCCCCGGGCGGGGGCCACGGGTCCTCCGGTGCGCGGCGCCGTATCGGCCGTCGGGTGGGGCTCCGTAGAGTGGGAGCGTGCCGAAGATCCGAGCGGCCACGGTGGCCGAGCATCGCCAGCTGCAGCGGGCAGCCCTCCTCGACGCTGCCCGCACCCTGCTCACCGAGGGTGGCAAGGAGGCGTTGACCTTCCCCGCGCTCGCGGCGCGCACCGGCCTGGCACGCTCTTCGGTCTACGAGTACTTCCGCTCGCGCGCCGCGGTGGTCGAGGCGCTCTGCGAGGTGGACTTCCCGCTGTGGGCGGCCGAGATCGAGGCCGGGATGGCGAGCTGCGACACGGCCGCCGAGCGGATCGAGGCGTACGTCCGCGGTCAGCTGGCGCTCGCCGCCGACCCGCGCCACCGCGCGGTCGTGGCGATCTCGGCGCTGGAACTCGACGAGGCCGCGCGCGAGCGCATCCGGGCGGCGCACGGCAAGCTGGCCGGCCTGGTCGTCCAGGCGCTGGAGGACCTGGGCCACGAGCAGCCCCGGCTCGCCGCGGCGCTGTTGCAGGGGGTCGTGGAGGCGGCCGTCCGCCGGGCCGAGCAGGTGGCGGGAGGCCGCGCCGGCTGTCTGACCGAGAGTTCCTGGGAGATCGCGGACACCGCCGTCGCCCTCGCGTTGCACGGCCTCAGCCGGGCGTGACCGGCAGCTCGTCCGCCAACGCCTGCCCGACCACCGTCTGCCCGACCACCGCCCACCCGACCGTCGCCCGCCCCGCCCCTGCAGGCCCGGACCCCGTCCGTACCCGCCCGGACCCCGTCGGCTCCGACCCCGCCGGCTCCACCCCCGTGGGGCCGGCGCCCGCCGGTTCCGGGCCCACCGGCAGCAGCCGTGCGGCGCCCGCGCCGAGCAGCGCCAGCGGGTCTAGGTAGCGGCCTGCGCGCAGCAGTCCCCAGTGCAGGCAGTCGCGTGCGGGGCAGTGCCGCCCGTCCGGGGCGAGCCGCCCGATCGCCTGCCCGGCGGCCACCGGGGTGCCGACCGGGAGGGTGCCGACGACGGGCAGGTAGGTGGTCCGGAGCGGGGGAGACCCCGAACCCGGGTGGGAGACCGTCACCACCGGACGCCCCGCCACCTGCCCGGAGAACACGACCACCCCGGCGGCGGCCGCCCGCACCTCCGCCCCGGGCACGGCGGCGAGGTCCACTCCCCGGTGTCCGGCGGCCCAGGGCTTCGACGGCGGGTCGAATCTCCCCAGGACCCCGCCGGCCCCGCCCACCGGCCAGGCCCTCGCAGCACCCGAGCCGCCGGAGCCACCGGAGCCACCGGAGCCGTCGGAGCCACCCGAGGCACCCGCAGCGCCCGAGGCACCCGCAGCGCCCGAGGCACCCGGGGCACCCGCAGCGCCCGCGGCCCCCGCAGGCACCGAGGCCCCGGTGGCGCCCGGCGCCCCGGGCACCCCCGCCACCGCCATCACCACCCCCACCGCGACCGCCTTCCGGACACCGACGAACCACGCGCGACCACCCATGCGGGAAGGCTCGCCGCTCGGACCGCCCCCGCACCACCCACATCCGGATGCCTGTGGACAAACCGCCCCCGGACCGATAGCTATCCCCCGGACGGGTGTACGGATGCCGCCATCCGGTGTACAAGGGGCATGCCGGCGGCGGCCAGCGGGCAGGCAGCCGACCAGCACCCGAGCGCCGGCCGGGGCCGCCATCGCGCCACGCCGGCCCGCCCGTCCGGGCCCTTCCCGGGTTCTTCCCGGTTCCTCGGCGACCCCGCGGCCGCTCGTGAAGTCGCCCGCCACTCGGCGCTTCCCGTACACTTCACACGCGACCCGGTCCGCCGGGTCGACTTCGCACGCCCCGCCACCGGCGGTCGGACGCGGTTCTCCCGCGGCCCCGCCAGGTGCGAGTGCCGCTCGGTCCGCCGAGCCCGACCGGCCCCCGGGCCGAGCGGGCGGAAGCGGCTCGGCACGTTCGGGGCGTCAGGCGTGGCTGTCACCTGGCCGCCACGGACAAACCGAGACTGACCCGGCCGTGGGCGATCGCTCCGAGGAGCTGCCCCCGCCGGGCCGTAACACCTGAGGAGCACGGCAATGGCCGTCGTCACGATGCGGGAGCTGCTGGAGAGCGGCGTCCACTTCGGTCACCAGACCCGCCGCTGGAACCCGAAGATGAAGCGCTTCATCATCACCGAGCGCAACGGCATCTACATCATCGACCTCCTGCAGTCGCTGAACTACATCGACCGCGCCTTCGAGTTCATCAAGGAGACCGTTGCCCACGGCGGCAGCGTCCTCTTCGTCGGCACGAAGAAGCAGGCCCAGGAGGCCATCGCCGAGCAGGCCACCCGCGTGGGCATGCCCTACGTGAACCAGCGCTGGCTCGGCGGCATGCTGACCAACTTCTCGACCGTCTACAAGCGCCTGCAGCGCCTCAAGGAGCTCGGCGAGCTGGACTTCTCGGACGTGGCCGGCTCCGGCCTCACCAAGAAGGAGCTCCTGGTCCTCCAGCGCGAGCACGACAAGCTGGAGAAGACCCTCGGCGGTATCCGCGACATGCAGCGCGTTCCCAGCGCCGTCTGGATCGTGGACACCAAGAAGGAGCACATCGCGGTCGGCGAGGCCCGGAAGCTCAACATCCCGGTCGTCGCCATCCTCGACACCAACTGTGACCCGGACGAGGTCGACTACAAGATCCCGGGCAACGACGACGCCATCCGCTCCGTCACCCTGCTGACCCGCGTGATCGCCGACGCCGTGGCCGAGGGCCTGAAGGCCCGCGCCGGTGTCGCCAAGGGCGACGCCAAGGCCGAGCCGGGTGCCGACCAGCCGCTGGCCGACTGGGAGAAGGACATCCTCGAGGGCGAGAAGAAGGCCGAGGAGGCCCCCGCCGCCGCCGAGGCCCCGGCCGCCGAGGCTCCGGCCGAGCAGGCCTGACGTACCAAGGGTGAGGGGCACCCGCCGGTACGAAGCCGGCAGGTGCCCCTCTCTCCCGCGCCGGGACCGAACCACCGGTCCCGGCGCAACTCCACGCAGACACGCGAGACGCGAGAAGAGATTCACACCATGGCGAACTTCACCGCCGCGGACGTCAAGAAGCTCCGTGAGCTCACCGGCGCCGGCATGATGGACTGCAAGAAGGCCCTGGACGAGGCCGAGGGCAACGTCGAGAAGGCCGTCGAGCTCCTGCGCATCAAGGGCCAGAAGGGCGTTGCCAAGCGCGAGGGCCGCGACGCCTCCAACGGCGCCGTTGCCGCTCTGATCGCCGAGGACAAGAAGTCCGGCGTCCTGGTCGAGCTGAACTGCGAGACCGACTTCGTCGCCAAGGGTGACAACTTCGTCAAGGTCGCCGACGCGATCGCCGCCCACGTCGCCAAGAGCGCCCCGGCCGACCTGGACGCCGCCCTGGCCTCCGAGATCGAGCCCGGCAAGACCGTCCAGCAGTTCGTGGACGAGGCCAACGCGACCCTGGGCGAGAAGATCGTCTTCCGTCGCTTCGCGCAGTTCGACGGTGACGGCTTCGTCGCGGTCTACCTGCACAAGACCAGCCCCGACCTGCCGCCGGCCGTCGGCGTCCTGGTCGAGCTGGACAAGGAGAACGCCGAGGTCGCCAAGGACGTCGCGCAGCACATCGCCGCGTTCGCTCCGAAGTACCTGTCCCGCGAGGAGATCCCGGCCGAGGAGCTCGACAACGAGCGCCGCGTCGCCGAGGCCACCGCGCGCGAGGAGGGCAAGCCGGAGGCCGCCCTGCCGAAGATCGTCGAGGGCCGCGTCACCGGCTTCGTGAAGGAGAACTCCGTCCTGGAGCAGGCCTTCGCGAAGGACAACAAGAAGACCGTTGCCAAGGTCCTCGAGGAGAACGGCGTCGCCCTCAAGCGCTTCGCCCGCTTCCGCGTCGGCGCCTGAGCGACGTTCCACCTGGTCCCCGGCCCCCTTACGCTGGGAACCGCCCCCGCCCGCTGACCGGGGCGGGAGGAACGCCGAACGGGCTCACCCAGCGCCAACCGTCCACGGGCGGGCTCGCGTCGGCACCATGAACGACGAGGAGGCCATTGCCGTGCAGGACACCGAACCGGTTCCCGCGGCAGTGGCCTCCTCGCGTGTACGCGCAGGCGGGGCATCCGCACACCCGCGCCTGTGACCAGTAGGTGCAAAAAGGAGAAGTCCATGCAGGAGACGCAGGAGACCGCGCAGGACCCCAGGGACGGCTCGCGCCGCCGGGTGCTGCTGAAGCTGTCCGGTGAAGCCTTCGCCGGTGGCGGCGGGCTCGGCGTCGACCCGGACGTCGTGCACGCGATCGCCCGCGAGATCGCCACGGTCGTCCGCGCCGGTACCGAGGTCGCGGTGGTCATCGGCGGCGGCAACTTCTTCCGGGGCGCCGAGCTGCAGGTTCGCGGCATGGACCGGGCCCGCTCCGACTACATGGGCATGCTCGGCACCGTGATGAACTGCCTGGCGCTGCAGGACTTCCTGGTCAAGGAGGGCATCGAGACCCGGGTCCAGACCGCCATCACCATGGGCCAGGTCGCCGAGCCGTACCTGCCGCTGCGGGCCGTCCGGCACCTGGAGAAGGGCCGCGTGGTGATCTTCGGCGCGGGTATGGGCATGCCGTACTTCTCCACCGACACCACGGCCGTCCAGCGCGCGCTGGAGATCCACGCCGACGTCCTGCTCATGGGCAAGAACGGCGTGGACGGCGTCTACGACTCCGACCCGCGCACCAACCCGGACGCGGTGAAGTTCGACGCGCTGGAGTACTCCGAGGTCATCGCGCGCGACCTCAAGGTGGCCGACCTCACCGCGATCACGCTGTGCAAGGACAACAACCTCCCGATGCTGGTGTTCGAACTGCTGGCGGAGGGCAATATCGCGCGTGCGGTGAAGAGTGAGAAGATCGGCACACTCATCAGCCAGGATTCTGTCCGGGCCTGAGCAGCAGCCAGCCGTACGGAACGGCGCGGGCGCCGCGACCGGCCACCGCGCCGACACCGGTCGGAACAACCGCAGATGAACCGGACAGGGAGACCACAGTGATCGAAGAGACCCTCCTCGAGGCCGAGGAGAAGATGGAGAAGGCCGTCAGCGTCGCCAAGGACGACCTCGCGGCGATCCGCACCGGCCGCGCGCACCCGGCGATGTTCGCCAAGATCGTCGCGGAGTACTACGGCGCCATCACGCCGATCAACCAGCTGGCCTCGTTCTCGGTGCCGGAGCCGCGGATGGCGGTCGTCTCGCCGTTCGACAAGACCGCGCTGAAGGCCATCGAGCAGGCGATCCGCGACTCCGACCTGGGCGTCAACCCGTCCAACGACGGTTCGATCATCCGCGTGGTGCTGCCGGAGCTCACCGAGGAGCGCCGCCGGGAGTTCATCAAGATCGCCCGCACCAAGGGCGAGGACGCCAAGGTCTCGATCCGTTCGGTGCGCCGCAAGGCCAAGGACGCCATCGACAAGCTGGTCAAGGACGGCGAGGTCGGCGAGGACGACGGCCGCCGCGCCGAGAAGGAGCTCGACGACACCACGGCCAAGTACGTGGCCCACGTCGACGAGCTGCTGAAGCACAAGGAAGCCGAGCTGCTCGAGGTCTGATGAACGACGCCCCTGACGCCCCTGGCTACTGGGGCCCGTCCGACCAGCAGTTCCAGCCCTACCGCCCGGCGCCGCAGCCTCAGGCACCCCGTACCCCGGCCCACCCGGCGCCGGGGTACGGCGAGCAGGCGCCGGCCCAGGGACACCCCGGCCACCCGGGAGCGCCGGGCGGCGCTCCCGCGGAGCCGGGCCTCCGTTCGGATCACTCGCAGCAGCCTCCGGTGTACTGGGGCGGCGACGCGGAGGAGACTCAGGTCATGCCTCCCGTACCGGCCGACCCCGGCCCGCCTCCCGGTGCGCCGGTCGGCACCGGACCGGCCGATCCCGCTGCGGGCCCCGGCCGCCAGGCCGGCCGGCTGAGCGGCCCGCTGTTCCGGGACGAGCAACCCGAGACCGCACCGCCCGGCGTGACGGAGACGGTCGTGCTGCGCGCGATATCCGACGACGCCTCCCCCGCCCCCGGCCACGGCACCCCGCCGTACCCGGGGGCACCGGTGCATCCCGCGCCGCCGCCCAGCCACCCGGCGGCCGGGCACCCCCACTTCGTGCCGTTGTCCCACCCAGGGCAGGAGACACCCGTGGCCGCCCAGCCCGACCCGCAGCCGCAGCCGCGCAAGCAGCGCGGTGGCCGTAACCTCCAGGCCGCCATAGGCGTGGGGGTCGGTCTCGGCGCGGTGATCGTCGCCTCGCTGTTCGTGGTGAAGGCGCTGTTCCTGGTCGTCGTGATGGCCGCGGTGGCGGTCGGCGTCTGGGAGCTGACCAGCCGGCTCGCCGAGCGCAAGCAGATCAAGGCACCGCTGGTCCCGCTGGTCGTCGGCGGCATCGCCATGGTCGCCACCGGCTACTGGTCCGGGATCCAGTGGGCCGCGGCCTCGCTCGCGCTGACCGGGCTGGCGGTGATGGTCTGGCGGATGGCCGAGCCGCCGGAGAACTACCTGCGGGACATAACGGCGGGGGTGTTCACCGCCTTCTACGTGCCGTTCCTGGCCACCTTCGTGGCGATGATGCTGGCGGCCGACGACGGCCCGCAGCGGATCGTGCTCTTCCTGATCGTCACCATCTGCAGCGACACCGGCGCCTACGCCGTGGGCTACAAGTTCGGCAAGACCAAGCTGGCCCCGACGATCAGCCCCGGCAAGACCCGCGAGGGCCTGGCCGGCGGCATCGCGCTGTCGATGCTGGCGGGCGCGCTGCTGATGCAGCTGATCATCGACGACGGCAGCTGGTGGCAGGGCCTGATCCTGGGCGGCTGCGCGGCGGTCACCGCGACCCTGGGCGACCTGGGCGAGTCGATGATCAAGCGCGACCTCGGGATCAAGGACATGGGCACCCTGCTGCCCGGCCACGGCGGCATCATGGACCGCCTGGACTCGCTGCTGCCGACCGCCCCGGTGGTCTGGCTGCTGCTGGCGGCCTTCGTCGGCAGCTGATCCGCGCGTACGAGCGCAGGGCCCCGGACGCCTGGCGTCCGGGGCCCCGTGCTTCCCGAGGCCGGGAACGACTTCCCGCCCAGCGGAACGACTCCCGCGTGGCCTCGGGCGGACCCGTGTGGCTCCGTGCGCGGGCGGGGCGGACTCCCGGCGTCTGCGACACTGGAACAACCATGCCTAAGCCCGGAGAACATTGACGGGCGTAAAGACGAAAGGCCCCCTACCAGCGGTTTTCCCGCCGGTAGGGGGCCTTTCTGCACGCCTTGGGCCGTCCCTGGGCCGTCAGGCGGTCGAGTCGCCAGGCAGGAACAGCTTGTCGACGGCCTTCCGCGCGCGATCCTGGCTGTTCGGCATGAGGTGGGCATAGACCCGGAGTGTCAGGGCCGGGTCGGCGTGGCCGAGGTAGTCGCTGACGGCCCGGATGCTCTCCCCCGCGTCGAGAAGCACCGACGCGTAGAAGTGCCGCAGGGCGTGCATGCCGTGCTCGCGCGCCGAGGCGTAGGGCTCACCGGGACGCGGGGTCGGGATGAGGCCGGCCGCGGCGATGGCGGGCTTCCACTCCTGGAGGTTGAAGTTGCTCCGCCAGACCGGCCCGTCTGCAGTGTTGCTGAACAACAGCCGGAAGGTGACCTTCGGACCGTCCGGGGTCTTCCACGGGAGCGTGATCGGGACGGGCTTGCACCTGTCCATATGGGCGCGGACGGCGGCAGCCACGGAGCGGGGGAGCGGCACGTCACGCTCCTTGTTGCACTTCGGGGGAGCGAATACGGCCTTCCCCCGAATCTGCTTCACCTGGCGGAGCACCCGTACGGTGCCCGTCTCGAAGTCGAGCGCGTCGTCCTCGGCGAGACCGACAATTTCGCCCTGCCGGAGTCCGCATCCGGCCCCCAGATCGGCCATCGCCTGATATCGCTCCGGCAGGGCGCTGCGTACTGCGAACACCTGCTCCGGGAGCCACGGGACGATGCGGCGGGTCTCGACGGCCGGCGGACGGACCGACGCGGCGCCGCACGGGTTGCGGCTCAGAAGCCCGTCGTCCACGGCGGCAGACAGGACCGCCCGCACGTCGGAGTAGATGTTCCGGGCGTACCCGCCCGAGATCGGGCTCTGCTCCAGCCCCTTCACCAGCTCCTGAATGTGGGACGGCCGGAACGAGTCGAGCGGCCGGCGGCCGATCCTGGGGAACGCGTGCAGTCGCAGCCTGGTCTCCACCAGCACCTGACTGGCCGGGTCTGTGGTTTGTGCCTTGAGCCACCGTTCCGCGAACTGCTGAAACGTCGTCCGCGACGCCTTCGGGTCGATGTACTGGCCGCGCGACATGTCGGCCTCGATTTGGGCCAGCCACTCCTCAGCCTGCCGCTTCTGCCGGTCGGCAAAACTCTTACTCTTCTCGGTCCCGTCGGGCCCGACGTAGCGGGCACGGTAGCGCATACCTGTGCCGTAACGGTCGGTGCGGACGCGCTGCGGCTTGCCGTCGGGGCCGGGCTCAGTCTTGTACCAACGGTCCTGGACGTGTCCAGCCAAGTGTCAGGCCGCCTCTCGGCTCTGGTCCGCCACCCATTGGGCGACGGCGTCGGGGTGGTATCGGAGGTGCCGACCGACCCGGAAGCCGGGCGGCCCGGTGCGCTTGCGGCGCCACTGATAGACGGTCTCCAGGGGGACCTTGAACAGCGCCGCGACGTCCTCAGGTTCGAGGTAGCTGATCGGCAGCGGCCGGATGTTCACGTCGGCACCCGTACTGCGACCCTTCGAGGGCATGGCGAAGCCTCCAGGTGGGGGTGGAAAGGGTGGAAAGGGGTGCTAAGCCCGGTGACCTGGGCTTTTGCGGTGAGGGTGGGGGGTGGAAAGGGGGTGGAAAGGGGGGTGGAAAGGGTCTGGCGTTCAGCCGGAGCGGGAGGGGCGGGGGGGCTTTCCACCCCCTTTCCACCCCCCTTTCCACCCCCTCCGTGTCCCGCGTTTTCGCAGGTGGGAGGGCTTAGCACCCCTTTCCACCCTTTCCACCCCTCAGGTGGCGGGCGGGGCGTAGAGCAGGACGGTGGCGTGGCGGCCGGCGCCGGGGATCTGGGCGCTGCCGTAGCCCTCGATCTGGAGGAGGGCGGCGACCAGGCGGTCCCGTTCGTCCTTGCTGGACTTCTTGAAGAGGCGGTAGACCTCGTCCCCGGTGAGGCCGCGGGCTCCGGCGGCGCGGACGGCGCCAGCGAGCTTGTCGAGCTTGCGGTCGCCGGTGGTGTGCTCGGGCATGCCGAGGACGTGGGCGGCGGAGGCGCGGGAGTAGTTCACGAGGGCGTGGGCGGCCCGCAGGTGGGCCTCCTCGATCTGTCGGCGGCGGTCGAGGAGGGCGTAGACCATGGCCAGGCGCAGGGTGTAGGGGGCGGCGCGGGCGGTGAACTCGGCGAGGGGGCCGTCTCCGTCCTCGTCTCCGCACAGCGCCGGGTAGATCTCGTCGCGCCAGAGCTTGCGGGCAGCCTCGGCGAGGGTGACCTCTCCGGCCTGGGCGGCGTCGGCGAGGGCGGCGCGCCAGGAGGCGCCGAGGCTTTCCACAAGCTGTGGATCGGCGCCCCGGGACTCGGCGAGGATCAGGTTGCGGTGGACGAAGACCGGCAGGTAGCGGTTGTAGGTGCCGCCGGCCATCTCGGAGTCCTGCATCTTGGCGCGCAGTTCGCGGGGGCTGATGTGGCCGATGATCGCGATGTGCGGGGCGGTGGCCTTGAGCGCTTCGCGGTTCATGACGCCGAGGTCTTCGCCGTTCCAGGCCTGGCGCAGGACTCCGCCGAGGGAGGACCCTTCGCGGCGGGCGCGGGCCATGGTGATGCCGTACTCGGACTCCACGATCCAGCGGCGCTTGTCGATGTGGCCGGGGTCGTCCTTCTTGGTCGGGTCGCCGTCGCGCACGGCTTCGATCAGGCCCTCTCCGGAGGACAGGCCGGACAGGCAGTTGTCCTTGGCGAAGCCGGGGGCGGTGGCGGACAGGATGAGGCGGGCGGTGTTGGTGGCGGCTCCCTTGCGGCCGGCGGCGGTCGCGCCGATCGTCAGGGCCCAGATCAGGGCGGGGTGGCGGTCGTTGCCGATGCGCAGGTGCGGGCAGGAGTCGGCCCTGCCCGCGCCGCTGGGGCCGAGCAGGGCCCCGGCGCCGGAGAGCAGGTTGACCAGCACGCCGACCGGGTCGGCCTCCGTGGTCGGGTCCAGTTCCCGAACGGTGTACCCGACAAGGCCCTGGAACACGGCCGGGTCGGGGACCGGCCCGGGCCGGGTGGGCCGCTCCACGCCCTCCGCGTCGTCGTAGAGCGGGTTCCTGGGCGTGGTCTGGCGGGGTTCGGCGGTCATGAGGTCGGGGGCGGTCACTCGGCCTCCTGCCTGTTCCGGTCCCCGCCGGAGAAGCGCTTCTCCTGGCGGGACGAAGGGTGAAGGTTGCTCATGCGGCCCGGCCCACCGATCCGGCGCCGCGGGCCAGGCCCTTGGCGATGGTGCGGCGGCACTCCGCCTCACCCAGCCCGCACGCCTGTCCGGCCGCGAGCAGGGCGTCCGCGGCGTCGTGCTCGGGCAGCGTCCCGGCTCCGACCAGCCGGCCCAGGGCGGCGGCCGAGGCGAACAGGGTGTGGTTCCTGACGCCCTCTCCGGCGGACGAGACCTTCTCCGTCTCGCCGCGGACGGCGGCCTGGAGGTAGGCCTGCAGGCGCCCGATCCGGGCCCTCACCGCCGCCGTGTCGAGCTTGGCGACCGGGGGTGCCTTGGGGGCGAGGCGGGTGGCGAGCCAGGTGGGCAGCGGCATCGGCGGGACATCGAGGGTGACCGTGTAGGGGCGTCCGGCGACGGTGCTGCCGGCGGCGACGACGTAGCCGCCGTGGGCGCGGGTGTCGACCTTCCAGCCGAGCCCGAGTCCCTTCTCGCCGGTGGTGTTGCGCAGGACGAGTCCGGGCGGGGCGGTGAAGTAGAGGTGGGTGCCGCCTCGTCCGGTGCGGACGGTGAACGTGTCGTAGTGGCCGTACGGGTCGTGCTCCTCGCTCAGGGCGGTGAACACGTCGTGCCCGTCGGTGACGCCCTGGTCGGCCCACTGCTTGGGCGGGAGGTCGCCGCGGTGTTTGGGGGTGTCGAGGTCGATCACGACCAGGTTGGAGGGGCCGCAGGCCAGGCCGATGTTGTAGGGGCCGTGGGTCCAGGCGCGGCGGATCGTGTCGGGGTCGGTGGTGGCTCGGCGCTCCCATCCGAGGTGCCCGGAGGTGCAGGGGCCGGTGCGCGGGCACCGTTCCTCGCTGTGCAGGGCGGGGTGCTTGTGGTTCGGGGCGAGCGGGAAGACGTGCCAGCCGCGGGCGGCGGCGGCCAGGGCGGAGGTGAGCGGGTCCGGGGACCGGCGATCGGTCATGCGGGAGTCCTCTCGGTGAGGCGGGCAGGGGCCCGGGAGGACGGGCCCCTGCCCGCGAAGGGTCAGAGGTCGAAGAGGGCGTCCGGCTCGGCGGACGGGACGGCGGCCTGCGCGGCCTTGTCGGCGGCGCGGCGGGTGGCGTCGTGGCAGTGCTGGCACCAGGCGGACAGCTGCCGTTTGGGCAGGGCGGCGGCCTTGTGCGGAGGCAGCAGCAGTGCGGCGGGGTCGGCCGGGGCGGCGAGCAGGTGCACCCAGCTGCGGCCGTGCCGGGTCTGGTAGGCGCCGTGGACGGCGGGGCAGCGCCCGCCGGTCTTGTCGTGCTTGGTGCCGCAGGTTCCCCGGCACTGGCAGCGGCCCGCTGCGGCGGCCATGACGGCCTGCCACAGGGCGGCCCCGGCGAGGGGCGGCACGCGCCCGCTCACGCGGCGGCCCGCCGGGCGTCCTGGCCGAGGTGCCGGGCAGCCTGGCGTCCGATCAGCTCGGTGTAGGCCGGGGGGATGGCTTCGCGCAGGCCGTCGCGGGTGGCCCAGGGCATGCCCATCACGGCTTCGCTGCGGGCGAGGGGGACGTTGGAGAAGTTGCCGACGACGTGCATGAACTCGCCCTCGGCGACGGGGCGGCCCATCTTGGCGTTCGGTGCGGTGTGGATCGGGTGCTCAGGTGGGGCGAGGGCGAGTCCGCCGCCGGGCTCGAAGAGGCGGTGGCGGTAGGTGCGCAGGCCGAACATGGTGCCGCAGAGCAGCACCGGGTCGTGCAGCTCGGCGCGGGCTTCCTCGACGTTCTCGATGACCCACGGGCGGCCGGTGGACTGCAGGGCGGTGCGGGTGGGGGCGATGAGGTCGGGGTGTTCGCGGCGGCGGATCTTCTGGCAGCGGGTGTAGCGCTGGCACGGCGGGGAGGCGTGGACGAAGTCGAAGAGGTGCCCGTACTCCGTGACGAACTGCACGGCGTCGGCCCGGAGGAAGGCGAACGGGTTCCTCGGCTGCGGGGCGTTGTCGAGGCTGAGGACGCGGTATCCGGCGAGGTGGTAGCCCATGCCGGCACCGCCCTGGCACCCGTAGGCGTCCAGGACGGTCAGGCCGTTCCACGGGCGCTCGGGCAGCCAGGCCGCAGGCGGGCGAGCCTCAAGGAACACGCTGGACAGGGCGGGGGCGTTCACTGGCCACCCCCGAGCAGAGCGGCCACGGCCGGGCCGGCGATCCGGTTGACGTGCCCGGCGAGCACGGCGACCGAGGACTTGGCCTGGGCGGTCAGCTCGGGGCCGGGCCGGTTGGTGGTCGGCGCGGCCAGCGTGCCGGTGGGGACGGGCAGGCAGAGGTAGGCGGACAGGAGCATCACGGGCCGGTGGTCGGGGATCGGCTCGACCGTGGGCGACCAGGGGCCGCGGTCGTAGCAGTCGGTCTCCCAGTCCAGCCACCGGCCCGGGCCGGGGCGGGCGGCGAGGGAGTGGTGGGGGACGGGGACGGTGAGGCGCAGGACCAGGGCGGTGGGGTCGTCCTCGGCCAGGTGGGCGGTGACGGCGAGCAGGTCCGGGCGCAGGCGGACGTAGCCGGGGGACATCACCGGGGCGGTGGCGATGCCCCACGCGACGACCGCGAACTGCGCGGCCGTGTAGAGCGGTTCGTCGTCGGCGGGCAGGCCGGCGTAGCGGTCGAGGTAGACGCCGAAGCGGCTGTGGCCGTCGGAGGCGTGGAGCCGGTCGTAGTCGTCGTCGAGGAAGGCGAGCGTGGAGTGGTCGAACTCGGGCATGCTGGTTCCCGTCTCTGATGGGACGCACGGCCCTGCGGCAACCGGTTCTCTGCCAGGAAAACGACGGTTGTCGTGGGGCTTCGTGCTGTTCGGGGCGGTCTGTCCGTCCCCCGCGCGGCCCGGAACCCGTCGCTGGCTGCGACGTGTGCCGGGCGGCACGGCCGACCGGGCAGGGCGCTACTCGGCCTGTTCGGGGAGGGGGAGGCCGTACTCGCCGGCGGCGTTCGGGTTGCGGACGACGGTGCCCTTCTTGGTGAGCCGGCTGAGGGTGTTCTCGACGGTCTTGGGGTTGACGCCGGTCATGTCGATGATCTGGTCGAGGTGCAGGTAGCCGACCTCGATGTTCATGGGGTCGCGGCGCTCGTCCAGGACGGCGAGGATCTTCTCCTCGGCGGTCAGCGCCTTGACCGGGGCCGGGGAGGCGGACGCGGGCGTCCATGCCGCGGCACCGTCGGCGTCCTCGGCGGCGGGGCCGACCGGGGTCGCCGCGATGGCGTCGCGCTCGCCCCAGCCGGGGAAGTCCCCGGGGACGGCGATGTTCGCCGGGTCGAAGTGGCCGGCGGCGGATTCGAGAATCCAAGCGCGCATCATCTCGGCGCGCTCGTCCGGGCCCACGACGTAGCCGACGCCGAACGTCCTGCGCGGGTCGTCCTCGGGGACGTTCGGGTCGTAGACGAGGTTCTCCTCGTCGCCCTTCCAGTAGGCGGGGATCTGGGAGGGGTCGATGCCGTCGAACGCCCGGGGCAGGTCGACCCGGTCGGCCTGCGCGCTGTCGGAGCGCAGGAGGATCAGAGCACCGCCGTAGAAGACGTTGTCCCGGATGGCGGCGGAGGATCCCATCTGGTCGAGGTTCATGATCTGGCCGCACAGCACCACCGGCATGCCCATGGACCGGCCCAGGGAGGCCAGTGCCAGCACGATGAACGTGGCCTCCGCCCGGTGCGGGCTCTTGTCGCCGAGAAGCTGGGACATCTCGTCCAGGATCGTCACGACGTACGGGCGCTCAGACGTGGCGACGAAGTTCTTGGCCCGCAGCTCCCGGGACTCCTCGATCCGGTGGAGGAGCAGGGCATAGGCCACACGCAAGGCGCCGATCGCCCCGTCCAAGCCGCAGCCGGCGTAGGCGGCCATGTCCTCCACGTCCGGGTTGGAGCTGCCCTTGGGGTCGGCGTAGATGATCGCGACCCCGTTGACGTGGTAGCTCAGGCCGAGCAGCTGCAGGACACCGCCCTTTCCGGAGCCCGTGACGCCCACGATCACCACGTGCCGGGCGCCGCCCTCCGGGTCGTAGAGCTGCACGCGGGCCGGCTTGCCACTCACCCCGGTGCCGAGCTGGACGAACCCGCCCTTGTTGGCGACCAGGGTCTCCGCGCCGGGCAGGGGGCGTCCTTCCTCCAGCGGGGAGCGGTCCATCATGCGGAAGATGGCCTTGCGGGGGTTGCCGGTGCGCTCGACCGAGACGAGCAGCGGCGTCGTGCGCAGGGCCCCGGCGATCGTGTAGAGGTCCGGGACGGTGAGGGCGTCGGTGTCCTCGTCCGCCATGATCCACGCCGCGACCCCGCCGGTCGCCGGGTCCGGGGTGATGCCCTCCAGGTGGGTGCCGGGCATGCACCCGCCCCGGCGGGCCACGCGCTGCAGCCACAGGGCCTCCAGGGCGGAGTACCGGGGGCCGTCCGGCTCGGCGGGGGCGGTCAGCCGCACGTGGATGCGCCGGGAGCTGTCGTGGGGGCCGTCGGTGATGTCCACCCACGCGGCCGGGACGCGGTAGACGCCGGAGACCGTCGCGGCGGTGACGGTGACCGGCCGGCCGGGCGCCGCCTCGATCACGCCCTCCCACTCCACGGGGCTGTGGCCCATGAGGAGGAGGTTCTGCCCGGGGCAGGCCCCGTACTCGCCGGAGATGTGCGCGTCCCACAGCAGCAGCACCTTCTCCACGGCGGGATCCGTCGCGGGCCCGGCCGTCCCCGCCGGAGCCGCGGACTCGCCGGGCTTGGCGGTGCCCAGCACTCGGCGCAGGGAGAACGCGACAAGGCCGACCGTGCCCCACCAGGCGGTGGACACCACGCCCGCGAGGGAGGGCATGGTCATCCATCCGGCGAGCAGGGCGTCGATCCCGGGAAGGCCGTTCAGGGTGGCGGTCGCGGCGGCGGTCGCCGTGGCCACGCTCGACATCAGGAACGGGCGGCGGTGGGCGCGCAGGACGTCCCCGCCGGGCAGGTCGTCCAGCAGCCGGTCGGACAGCATCCCGGCGGCGTTCGCGCCCGCGACCAGGACCGGGGCGGCCAGGAACGTGGCCAGGGTCCCGGCGGCCTGCGCGTCGAGGAACGGCGTCACCCCCGCGGCCACCAGCGGCGCCGCGATCTCGGCGACAGCGAACCGCCTCTCGGCGGCGGGGTTCGGGACGTGAGCGGCGTCGTGAGCGGTCTGGTGGATGGTCACGTCTACTCCTGGGTGTACCACGTGCGGTCGGCCATGGGGACGGGGGAGGAGTCGACGGCCTCCTGGATGCCGTCGTGGTCGGCGTGGGCCTGGGCGTCGGCCGCAGCGGCGGCGCGGCCGGTCTCCTCAGCCGCGCTCGCGTAGGCGATCGCCGCCGCCGACAGGCCCTTCATGACCCGGGCGACCTCGGTGGTCTCGGCCACCGTGGCGGCGTCGACCTTGAGCGCGGCGATCTGCTCGGCGATGCGCGCGGTGTCGTCGGCCTCGGCCTGCTGGATCTTGGCGAGCGCGCGGTAGGCGGCAGTGTCCCGGCGCACGTCCCGGGTCAGCTGCCGCACCTGGCGCACGAGGTCGCGGTAGGTCAGATCGGATGCCATGTCAGCCTCCCTGCTGGTCGCGGTAGAACTGCCGCTCGGCCGGGGTGGTGAGCGGGCTGTCGGCGACGGCCCGGTAGATCCCGCCGTGACGGGTCCGCGCGTTGGAGACCAGCGCCTTGACGGCTTCGGCGCCGCGCTTGGCGTGGCTCTCGGTCGCGTACGCGTTCAGACGCAGGCTCTGGGCCTGCTCGGACAGGCGCCGCAGCTTGTTGACCAGGGCGACGCCGCCCCGGACCCGCTTGGCGGCGTCGGCGAGCGTCTGGGCGCGCAACGCGTGGGCAACGGCGTGTTCCCGGGCGGTCTTGCTGTCCTCGGCCACCTTGCCGAGCACATCGACCTTGGCCTCCATGCGCGTCTCGAACTGGAGCAGCGAGCGCACCTCGCCCCGGCTCAGGCGGCGCATGGCACCGCCGAAGTCCACCGAGCCCTCGTCGACTTTGCGGACGGGCACCGGCTCGGCGGCCGGACGGGCGTCCCCTGCGGCGGAGGAACTCGCGGCGCCGGCGGGGGAGCGGGGCGGTACGACCTGGCGGGGCGGGACGCTCGGGCGGCTGGCCGCCGCGTCGGCGGGGGTGGGTTTCTTGGTCAGGTCGGCGGTCGACTTGTTGACCGGCGTCATGGGCGGGGTGTCCGGCTTGCGGGGGCCGGGGGTCTGCGCGGAGGGCACGGGTGTGGGTTCCTTCCTCTCGGCTTGGGGCTTGTCGACCGGGCCGGCCGGGGCCTTGACCGGCGGTGCCGGCGGAGCGGCGGGCTTCGTGGGGGCGGATGCGGGCGGCACCAGCGGCGGGGGCGGGGTCGTCGCCCCGTCCGACGACCCAGGGGGCCGCACCGGCGGCACCGGCGGCACCGGCTGGGCGGGCGGCTCGGGTCGGGCCTTGTCCGGGCCGGCGGCGCGGGTGCGGTCGAACTTGCTGGTCAGGCCGCCCTTGTCCTTCATGCCGCCCGCGCCGAGGAACGGCTGCGGGCCGCCCTTCGGCCCGGGGACGGGCTTCGGTACGGGCTTCTCACCGCCCGCATCCCGCCCGGGGCCCTTGCGGTCCGCCTTGGGCTTACCGGGATCGGCCTTGCCGTCCGGCCCGGCGGCGGGGGCGGTCTTGCCGGGCGGCCCGGCGGCGGGGGCGGTCTTGCCGTCCGGCCCGGCGGCGGGGGCGGTCTTGTCGGGCGGACTGTCCGGGCCGGGACCCTTCGGGGTCTTCGTCCCGCCCGTGGGCGGGCTGTCGGGCTTGGGGCCGCCAGCCGCTCTGTCGTTCTTGGCCGCCTTCGTGTCGGAGGCCTTGGAGGACTTGCTGTCGCGGTGGTTCTTGTCGTCGCTGCTGGTCCTGGCCGTCTTGTCGTTCTTGGCGGCCTTGGTGTCGGAGGTCTTGCGGTCGGCGGTGTCGCGGCTGCCCTTGTCGGTCCGGGACGCGGCGGAGGTGTCGGCCTTCGTGGTCTTCGTGTCCGCGGACTTGGCGTCGGTGTCGGCCTTGGTGCGGTGGTCGCGGTTGGCGTGGTTCTTCGCGTCGGTGGCGTCGTTCTTCTTGACGTCGCGCTGGTCACGGCCCTGGTGCTGGTGCTGGCTGGTCTTGTTGTTCAGGTCGGCGGTCTTGGCGTCGCGCTGGGACCGGTGCTGGGCGGAGTGCTCGTGCCGGGCCTGGCGGTCGGCCTTGTTGGTGTTCGTGGTGGTGGTCGAGTTCCCGGAGACCCGGTTCTCGCTGATGCTGTGCTGGCGCTTGATGTGGGTCGTGGTGCCCGTGCGTCGCAGCCGCTCCGCGAGCGCCCGCACCAGCGCCGAAAGCGGCCCGTCCCGGTCGGCGCCCTGAGCGCCGGCGCCGTCACGTCCGGGGGCGCCGTCCGGGCCGCCCGCGCGGTCGGGGCGGTCGGAGGTCTGGGCGAGGGCCGAGGTGGTGCCCAGCGGTTCGTCGGGGCGGGCCGGCGCGACCGGGGCGAGGATCTGGGCCAGTGCCCCGGGCGGGTTGGGGGCGACGGTGCCGGGCCCCGGCGTGCCCCCCTCCGGAGAAGCCTCGGCGGGCTCCGCGACCGGCGGTGCGGACGGCTTGGGCGGGGGGAGCGGGACGCCGGAAGCGGCGGTGGCGGTCATCGCGATTCCTCACTCTCTGCGACCCCCACCCACCCCCCACCCGACGCGAAACACACCCCCCACCCGCCTATGCGGGCGTGAAGAGCGCTTCTCCGGATGGGGGGTGGGTGGGGGGAGGTCACAATCGGTTACGGACGGGAGAACTTCCGCTTCACCCAGCCGACGGCCACCGCCGACCCGGCGACGCCGAGCACGACCAGACCGACACCGGCGTTCGGACCGTCGCCGCCGCTGTCGGATGCGACGTTGCGGGAGGTGTTGACCATGCCCGGCGCGTCCATGGCGGGGAAGGCCTTGCCGCACTCGGAGACGGCGTTGAACGCGTTGCCGGCCTTGGCGACACACGCCTGGACCGCCTCCCGGCGGGCCTTCTGCGCCGGGGTCTCCTGCTCGCCGGTCTTCGCCAGGTCGGCGGCCTGCTTCTGCTTCTCCAGCTCCAGGCGGGAGTTGTCGAGGGCGATCTGGGCCTTGCGGACGTCCGCGTCGGCCTGCGCCGAGGCGTAGTTGGAGTAGGCGACCATCCCGGCGGCGGCCAGCACGACCGCGCCGGCGCCGATCCCGGCCAGCACGCGCGGGGACAGCTTCGCGTTCGGGGCGTAGGCGCCGTGCAGCGGCGGCGTCTTCCACGACGGGACGGAGGTGATGTCGTAGGCGGGGTCGTTGTAGACCGAGTCGCGGTCGGCCATGGTGACGTGCTCCTCTTCGTGAACCAGGCGGGGAAGGTGGGGGTCGTGCGGGTCAGAGCCGGTAGGGCTCCAGCGAGAAGAAGGCCAGGTGCGCGTTGCTCTCGCTCAGCTCCGGCTCGCACCGCGCCAGCCAGGCCCGGATGGACTGGTAGGCGCGCCGGCGGGAGCTGCCCGGCTCGAAGGACGCGTCGCCGTGCCGGCTGACGACGGCGAAACCGCCGCCGGGGAGCGGGTACTGCAGGGTGATCAGCCAGGTGTGCGTCGGCTCGGCGGTCACCGCCGAGTCCGAGCCGTAGGGCGGGGGCATGACACTTCCCTCCTTGGGCGGGTCGGGCCGGGGAGACGTGGGGCGTCAGATGTCGTCGCAGCGGATCTGGTAGCAGTCGGAGCAGATCGGGATGATCCACTCCCTGTCGCAGACGTCCTCCACGAACGGGTCCATGCAGACCTCGACGTCCGGCTTGTCCTCGCTGCAGAAGTGGCACTCCATCGGGAAACCTCCAGGTCAGCGGGTGCGCTGGGTCAGGGCGCCGATCAGCTCGGGCCGGTTGGTGGAGCCGAGCAGGTGCCCGGTGGAGGTGAAGAGGTGCCACCAGCGGACACTGCCGTCCTCGTTGCTGGTCTGGGCGCACGTGAAGCCGTGGAGCGGGAAGACGTCCACGACGCGGGTCTGCTCGAACTCCGGCGACGGGGCCGGGACGCGGTCGGTGCTCATGGCGGGTTCTCCAGGTTCTACGCGGTGAGGACGTGGGGGGTGTATCCGGCCGCGGTCGGCTCGGCGGTCTCGGCGCGGCGCGCGACGGCAGTGCGGCGGGCGCGGAGCTGGTCCTGTACTCGCTGGGCGCGGGGCTGGCCGATGCCGTACTCGGCGCGCAGGGTACGGATGGACGGCATGGCGCCGGAGGCGAGTACATCGGCGAAGTGCTCGGCCGCCTTCGGGGTCAGCTCGTCCGTGTCGTCGTGCTGTTCCGCCTGCTCAGGGGGCGTGTATTCGGTGTCGTCCGGGGTCTCGGGTGCGTACTCGTCGACCGGGTACATGCGGGTACGCCCGGCCTCCGGGACGGGTACGGGCCGCGGCGGGAGCGGGGAGAACGCCAGCTCTGCCACCGGCTCGGCAGGCGCTTCCGAAGGCTCCTGCGGGCTCGCGGGTTCGAGTTGCGGGTACGTCTCAGACGGCGCGGATACGGCGGGTACGTCCGCCGAGTACGCGCCAACCGGGGCGGGTACGGGCTCGTCCCACAGGGGCGGAAGGTCGTCCTCCGGCGCCCGCTCCGGCTCGTCGCTGGCGGGCTCGGCGTGGGTGTGCAGGACGTGCACCCGCCACAGCACGAGCGGGGCGATCGCGGACACGGCCACGATCAGCCGCCAGTCCGGGGTGATGACGCCGGCGCCGAGCAGGTGCGCGGCGGCGTTGGTGGCGATCATCCCCAGCACCGGCGGGAAGACCTCCCGGCCCGCCCGCAGCGCCCGCAGCGCGTAGGTGTCCAGCGCCAGCGGGAGGCCGGCGGCGACGAGCGGGTGAAACCCGCTCTCGACGGCGAGCGCCCATTCCCCGTGAGCGGACACGGTGACGGCGGCGCCCATCGCCAGCCAGGCCAGGACATCCATGCGGCCCGGCGGCTTCACGCGGCACCCCCGACAGCGCGGCGCTCACGGGCCGCCGCCCTCAGGCGGCGCTGGTGCAGCGCGTCCCGCTCAGCGGCGGTCATCCCGCCGAAGATGCCGTGCTTCTCGTGGCGCTCCAGCGCCAGGTCCAGGCACATGGCGCGGACCGGGCAGCCGGCGCAGATCATCTTGGCGCGCCGCTCGGCCCACCAGGCCGCGGCGGCGACGTCGTCCGTGACCTCGGTGTCCTCGTCGGGCTCCGGGTAGAACAGGTCACAGTCGGCGCCGGTGCAGGCGGCGCCGGGCAGGGCGCCGTCCGGGGCGGGGCGGTACTCGGCGAGCCGGGCGGCCAGCGGGCGCCCGGTCCGGTGCGGGGCGCGGGTGCCCGTGAAGACCAGGATGCGGCGAACGCTCATCAGGCGGCCACCTTCCAAGCCTGCACCCGGCGGCGCTCGGCGGTGCGCATCAGCGAGGACGCGAACCGGGCCGCGGGCCCGTCCAGGTCACGCAGGATCTCCCGCGCGACGTCGAGCCGAGCCCGCCGGTCCTCGGCGCTCTCGTCCTCGGTGCCGGTGAACAGCTCGGCGTCGATGCCGTAGCCGAAGGCGAGTTCCGCGAACTCGGCCGGTGTCAGGGCCTCCTGGCCTGCGACAATCAGTTTCATGGGTTCACCTCGTCTAGTCAGGGGGTGAGCCCGCAGGGCCGCTGCGCACCCGGCCAAGGAAAGCGCGGCGGCCCCACTCATGCGGGCCCAGCTACTCGTGGTGCACGAGCAGCCATGGCCACGGCCCAACCATGCACGGGAGGGCCGGGCCAAAGTCACTCGTTCACAAGCACGGGCCTTGCTCCATCGCGTGGAGCAAGGCCCGTTGTGCCGCCCTTTCGGGATGTGCTCCCAGGCATTGGCGGCGTTGACCTTTCGGTCTCTAGCCATCCGGACTGCCAAGGCGCCGGTTGCCTCGGCCCGATCTATCCCGGGCCCCTTCACCCTGTGCGCGGCAGTCGCCGGCCTTTCGCGGGTGCGTTTGTGCAGGTCAGAGCAGCCCAAAGAAGGGCCAGGGGCTACATTGTCTGCATTGTTCGAACAATGCTGCCCTCGGAGAAGACTGTGGCATCGGTCATGACGCTCCGTCAAGCGCATCGTCCGCATTGACTGGACAATGGGTTCGGCCGGGCGGTTTCATGGATCCATGGCAACCACGCGAGCCGGGCGACCCCCGATGTACCAGCAGATCGCAGACGCCTACCGGCAGCGCATCGCGAGCGGAGCCCTCGTCGCGGGCGACCGCCTTCCGACTGAGGCCGAGCTGAGCGAGGAGTTCGAAGTAGGCCGAGGCACCGCACGGCAGGCCCTCCAGATGCTGGTCAACGAAGGGCTGATCGTCCCTGCACGCCCCCGGGGCTACTTCGTTCGCGAGCGCCGGCCGATGGTCTTCCGGCCGCAAGCTGAGTTCCGGGCCCGGCCGTACTCGGAGGAGATGGACGCCTTTGTCACGGAGCACTCGGCGGAGGGGCGGGAGGCCAGCCAGCGCATCGACGTGAGCATCGTGGAGCCGCCGGCCAGCGTCGCCAAGCGCCTGGACCTGGAACCCGGGGAGCTCACGGCCGTGCGGCAGCGCGTGCGCTGGCTGGACGGGGAGCCGTTCAACCTGAACGACTCCTACTTCCCGCTGGGCATCGTGCAGGACTCCGAGATCATGCGCCCTGCGGACATCGTGCGCGGTGCCAACGTGGTGCTCGCTGAGCTGGGGCACCTCCAGGTCCGCGCCATCGATGAGCTATACGTGAGGATGCCGACCCCGGAGGAGTCCAAGCGCCTAGAGCTGGGCGCGGGGACGCCGGTGGCGGAGCATGTCCGCACCGGATACACGGCCGAGGGCCTACCCGTCCGGGTGGCCATTTCGATCCTGCCGGGTGACCGGCACGTGATCACCTACGAGCAGGAACGAGAGCCGCAGGATGCCGACGCAAACTGACCTGGAGATCCTCCCCGCTCGACGGGATCAGCTTGAAGAGGTGGAGGCACTGCTGATTGAGGCGAGCGAATGGCTCGCTTCGCGGGGGAGTGACCAGTGGCAATTCCCGCCCCGGCGGGACCGTCTCATCAGCGCGATGGAGCGCGGGGAGTGTTTCCTGGTGTACCGCGACGGCGAGCCCGTCGCCACCCTCACTGTGGACGAGCAGGCAGACCCGGAGTTCTGGGAGCCCAGCGACCAACCTCATGCGGCGCTGTACGTTCACCGCATGGCGGTGGCACGCAAAGCCGCGGGTCGGGAGGTGGGTGCGGAACTGCTGGGCTGGGCCGCCCACCGCGCGGCGGCCGCCGGGAAGCGGTTCCTCCGGCTTGATGCCTGGAAGACGAACCCTGGCCTCCACCGCTATTACCTTGGGCAGGGCTTCTCCCTGGTTAGGGTCGTGGACCTCCCTCACCGGCCGTCGGGCGCCCTCTTTGAGCGGGCAGTACACCCCGATCCCGGGGCCTGATGAACAGGGCTGCCTGCAGGCTATTCTCCGGCCCGCTGGAACGGGGAAGTTCCAGCTAGCCGACCGGCCGGGGTCAATGCGACAATTAATGTCGAGAGATTTATTCCAAGTGAGACCCCGCGTAGGTGGCCACCTGGCAGGTCGTCATGAAGGTGTTCATATCCTGGTCCGGAGACCTCAGTAGAGCAATAGCAAGCAGCCTGCGAGACCGGCTAGCGCCAGTCCTTCAATCTGTCGATTTTTGGATATCAAATCACGACATAGATCCCGGTGCGATCTGGTTTGACGAAATAATGACGCAGCTTCGTGATGCTAATTTTGGCCTTATTTGCCTAACGCCAAGCAATCTCAAGTCGCCATGGATTCTGTTCGAGTCTGGGGCGTTGGCTAAGGCCGTAGATGCGGCCCGAGTGGTGCCCATCTACATCAATGTCGAACCCAATGACGTAACTGGCCCCTTGTCGAACTTCCATGGAGTGCATCTCGGTCATGAAGGCTTGCGAGCACTGGTTCTGCGTATGAATGAGAGGGCCGATAGGGTCTCGCCAGTAGATTCACTTCGCGACCTCTTCGATCTTGTCTGGGACAATCGCCTGGAGGGTGAGATAAAGAGTTACCTTGATAAGGTGGCAGATGCAGAGGCCCCTATTCGTCGAGACTCTGACGACATGCTCGATGAGCTTCTCCAGAGAGTTCGCGCCATGGAAACATCGGCGCTCGGTTCGCAAGCATCTAAGAGTGTGCATGATGCGGCGCGCGGAGCAGTCTTCAAGCTGATTGCCTCCGGAACGCCTCGAAGCGAAAAAGAGTGGGCGAGCATCGTGGAGGAGGTCATTGGCCTTTATCAGACTTATGGAATATTTAGGCGTGACGAGGCCGATTCGGCGCGCAGAAGCATCCAGCGGCAGGGCGACTCGCCGTTCTCGCAACCTTCGGCTCAGCCTGGATTCTCGCCTGGCGCTAGGCGAAGTGGAGAAAGAGACTGACCTACGGGGCCGGGGCCGCCCTACTTCCCCAGTCGCTGAGCCATGGCCATTGCGGCCTCACGGCTCACCAGCACGACTCGCCGACGGAAAGTCCCGCTGACGACAAAGAACCGGGCGCCTTCCCGGTCGTCAGTGCGAGCTCTCCACTCGTACAAGCCGAGCGCGTTGAGTCTCCAGCCCCATGGTGGCCCTGAGCGGCTAACGAAGTCCCGTGCGAGTTCGTAGCGGTCGTGAAGGCCGCAGATCCTGGCAAGCATGCCGTTGTTCTCGGAGGAGACGAAGCGCGGAGCTACCGTCACGCCCGGCGCGATCTCTATGGGAGTCACGGCGAAACCCTAGCGTCACTGGTCGATGCTCTGGCCGAAGCGCGGCATGGTCGACTGGGCGCGACCCCGACCAAGGGGTCGTTCGTCCCTCATCCGGAAACGGAGCGTGAGCCAGGGCCGTCTGTGGGCCGTCCGAGGTCAGCCGAGGATGACAGATGGCGACCGCCGCCGAGTAGGGCTCCCCCAGTAGGGAGGGGCTCAGCGTTCGGCGTCTGCGACACTGGAACAACCATGCCTAAGCCCGGAGAACTCACGTTTGTCGCGCCGCGCGGCGCCAAGCCCCCGCGACACCTCGCCGACCTGAGCCCCGCCGAGCGCAAGGAGGCCGTCGCCGAGCTGGGCGAGCAGCCGTTCCGCGCCAAGCAGCTCTCCCACCACTACTTCGGCCGGATGTCGAACGACCCGGCGAGCTGGACGGACATCCCCGCCGCCAGCCGGGAGAAGCTCACGGAGAGCCTGCTGCCCGAGCTGATGTCGGTGGTGCGGCACGTCTCCTGCGACGACGACGCCACCCGCAAGACGCTGTGGAAGCTCTTCGACGGCACGCTCGTGGAGTCCGTGCTGATGCGCTACCCGGACCGGGTCACCATGTGCATCAGTTCGCAGGCCGGCTGCGGCATGAACTGCCCGTTCTGCGCCACCGGCCAGGCCGGGCTGACCCGCAACCTCTCCACCGCCGAGATCGTCGAGCAGATCGCCGCGGGAATGCGCGCGCTCAAGGCCGGCGAGATCCCGGGCGGCGAGGCGCGGCTTTCCAACGTGGTCTTCATGGGCATGGGCGAGCCGCTGGCCAACTACAACCGGGTGCTGGCCGCGATCCGCCGGCTGACCGACCCGGCGCCGGACGGCTTCGGCCTGTCGCAGCGCGGCATCACCGTCTCCACCGTCGGGCTCGTCCCGGCGATGCACCGCTTCGCCGACGAGGGCCTGAGCTGCCGGCTGGCGCTGTCCCTGCACGCCCCGGACGACGAGCTGCGCGACGAGCTGGTGCCGGTGAACACCCGGTGGAAGGTCGCCGAGGTGCTGGACGCGGCCTGGAACTACGCGGAGAAGTCCGGGCGCCGGATCTCCATCGAGTACGCGCTGATCAAGGACATCAACGACCAGGCCTGGCGCGCGGACCTGCTCGGCCGGCTGATCAAGAACCACCGGGTGCACGTCAACCTGATCCCGCTGAACCCGACCCCCGGTTCCAAGTGGACCGCCTCCCGGCCCGAGGACGAGCGCGAGTTCGTCCGCCGGCTGCAGTCGCACGGCGTGCCGACGACTGTCCGCGACACCCGCGGGCAGGAGATCGACGGCGCCTGCGGCCAGCTCGCCGCGGCGGGCTGATCCCGACCGCTACCGGAGCCCGGCGGCCGCCAGTGCGGCGGTCGCCCCGCCGGTCAGCAGCAGCGTGGTGCCGGCGGCCAGCGTGCGCAGCGCGACCGCGCCGAACAGCAGCCGGGGCGCGGCGCCGAGGCGCAGCAGCGCGTCGGTGACGTCCCGGCGGTCGGTGCGGACCTCGGCCAGCCGGGCGATCACCGCGGCCGCCGCGCAGCCCAGCACCAGGCAGGCCTCGACGGCGGGCAGCGCGTCCGCGCTGTCGGGGGTGCCGATCCAGTAGCGGATGGTGGTGAGCACCAGCGCGACGGTGAGGGTGAGGACGGCCAGGGGCGCGCCGAGGCGCGGGGCCTGGGCGGTGAGGCCGCGGCCGGCGAGCAGTCGCAGCGGGGTGGGCCGGCCGAGTGCGAGCAGTCGTCCGGCGCAGGCCAGCAGCGGGCCGGTGAGCAGGGCGAGGCCCAGGGCGCTCGCGGCCCAGCCGCCGAGCGCGGCGGTGCTGGTGGTGCCGAGTCCGGCGGGCAGGTGGATCGGCCGGCCGTCGACGGCGGCGCCGGGGCGCAGGGCGATCAGTTCGAGTGCGGCGCCGATGACGACCAGCCCCACCGGCAGGGCGATCCGCCAGGCGCCGAAGGCGGTGCGGCGGCGGTCGCGGCCGCCGGTGAGCTGCTCGACGACGGGCACCGCGCCGGCGGCGGCGAGGCCGGCGGTGAGCGGCACCAGGGCGAGCAGGGTGATCGGCGCGGCGGGTGGCAGCGGCACGCCCATGCCGAGGTCGGGGGCGAGCGAGGGCCCGGCGATGTCGTTGCGCAGCACCAGGAAGAGCAGCAGGGTGAGCACGCTGCCGAGGGTGCAGGCGAGGGCGACCTCGCCGGCGATCAGCGCCCGGATCCGGCGGGAGCCGGCGCCGGCGGCGGTGAGGCCGGCGATCCGCTCGGGGCGCCGGGCGGGCACCGAGCGGGCGGCGACGGCGGCGAACCAGGCGACGGCGGCGAGCGGCGGCAGGCACCAGAGCAGCCGGGCCAGGGACGCGGCGCCGCCCGGAGGCTCGCTCATCGCCCGGCCGAGGGAGCGCAGCAGGAAGGCGGCGACGACGGCGGCGGCCAGCGCGGTGAGCAGCCAGCGGCCGAGGTCGGACACCCGGTAGCCCCGGGCCAGACGGAGATAGAACACGTCGTCTCTTTCAGCGGCTGGGCGTCGTCAGCGTCGGGTGGCCGTGACGGCGGACGCTCCGTGGGCCCCGGTGGCGGCGCCGCCGCGCGGGACGGGGGCGGCGGGGGCGGTGAGCCGTCCGTCGACGAGGGCGACGGACCGGTCGGCGAACCGGACGAGCTCGGGGTCGTGGGTGGCCAGGACGAGGGTGAGCTGGTGCGAGCGGGAGGCGCTGGTCAGTATCCGCAGGACCTGGTCGGCGGCCTCGCGGTGCAGCGGTGCGGTGGGGTCGTCGGCGAAGACGACGGGCGGCAGCGGCGCCAGGGCGCGGGCGACGGCCACCCGCTGGCGCTGGCTCTGGACCAGGCGGTCCGGGCGCTGCCGGGCGAAGTCGCCGACATCGAGGCGCTCCAGCCATTCGTCGGCCGCGGTGTAGGCGGCCTTGTTGCCGGCCCCGGCGAGCAGCAGCGGCAGGGCGACGTTCTCCCGGGCGGTCAGTTCGGGCACCAGGTGCGGCTCGGAGCCGACGAAGCCGAAGCGGTCGCGGCGCAGCCGCTCGCGGCCGGCCCGGGTGAGGGTGTGCACGGGGGCGCTGTTGAACCAGACCTCGCCCTCGTCGACCGGGAGCTGGGCGGAGAGGCAGTCCAGCAGGGTGCTCTTGCCGGAGCCGCGCGGGCCGGTGACGGCGAGCACCTCGCCCTCGCGGACGCCGAGCGAGATGCCGCGCAGGGCGGGGGTGCCGTGATGGGACTTGACGATCCCTCGGGCCCACAGCACGTCGTTGTCGGGCGGTGCCGCAGACATGAGCTTCCATCCTGGGTGGCCGCAGGGATATGACAGTCGTCAGATTAGAACGACCGGGGCGGGTCGCGGTTGCGGCGCACTGGTCCATCACGGGCAAATCACCCGCATTCAGGCATGTTTGGTCGTGCGACCGTGATGTTGCCGTGGCCGACCGGCGCGGGCGGGGGACGCCGAAGGGCGGCCCCGCGGGGAGCGGGACCGCCCTTCGGCGGAGGGTGGGGAAGAGGGCTCAGGGGATCAGAGCTTCGCCCACGCGTCGGTGAGGCTGGTCCGCAGGATCTGCTCGATCTCGTCGAAGGTCGACTGGTCGGAGATCAGCGGCGGGGCCAGCTGGACGACCGGGTCGCCGCGGTCGTCGGCGCGGCAGTACAGGCCGTTGTCGAAGAGCGCCTTCGAGAGGAAGCCGTAGAGCACGCGCTCGGTCTCCTCCTCGTTGAAGGTCTCCTTGGTGGCCTTGTCCTTCACGAGCTCGATGCCGTAGAAGTAGCCGTTGCCGCGGACGTCGCCGACGATCGGCAGGTCGCGCAGCTTGCCGAGGGTGCCCAGGAAGCGCGACTCGTTGTCGAGCACGTGCTGGTTCAGGCCCTCGCGCTCGAAGATGTCGAGGTTGGCGAGCGCCACGGCGGAGGAGACCGGGTGGCCGGCGAAGGTGTAGCCGTGCAGGAAGGTGTTGTCACCCTTGTAGAACGGCTCGGCGATGCGGTCCGAGATGATCGTGGCGCCGATCGGGGAGTAGCCCGAGGTCATGCCCTTGGCGCAGGTGATCATGTCCGGCACGTAGCCGAACTTGTCGGCGCCGAACATGGTGCCGAGGCGGCCGAAGGCGCAGATGACCTCGTCCGAGACCAGCAGCACGTCGTGGCGGTCGCAGATCTCGCGCAGGCGCTGGAAGTAGCCGGGCGGCGGCGGGAAGCAGCCACCGGCGTTCTGCACCGGCTCGACGAAGACGGCGGCGACGGTCTCGGGGCCCTCGAAGAGGATGGCCTCCTCGACCTGGTCGGCGCACCAGCGGCCGTAGGCCTCGGGGTCGACGGTGCCGTCGGGGCCCTCGAGGTAGTGCGGGGCGCGGTAGATGTTGGTGTTCGGGGCCTTGTGGGTGCCCGGCACCAGCGGCTCGAACGGGGCCTTCAGGCCCGGCAGGCCGGTGATGGACAGCGCGCCCTGCGGGGTGCCGTGGTAGGCGATGGCGCGGGAGATGACCTTGTACTTGGTCGGCTTGCCGGTCAGCTTGAAGTACTGCTTGGCGAGCTTCCAGGCGGTCTCGACGGCCTCGCCGCCGCCGGTGGAGAAGAAGACCTTGTTCAGGTCGCCCGGGGCGTAGTGGGCCAGGCGCTCGGCCAGCTCGACGGCCTTGGGGTGCGCGTAGCTCCAGATCGGGAAGAACGCGAGTTCCTTGGCCTGCTTGGCGGCGACCTCGGCGAGCTCGGTGCGGCCGTGACCGGCCTGCACGACGAACAGGCCGGCCAGGCCGTCGATGTACTTCCGGCCCTTGTCGTCCCAGATGTAGGTGCCTTCGCCCTTGACGATCGTCGGCACGGGGGAGTTCTCGTACGACGACATGCGGGTGAAGTGCATCCACAGGTGGTCGTAGGCGGTCTTGGAAAGGTCCTTCTGCGCCGGGTCGGCTGTCATCGGGTGCCCCAGGTGTAGGTCTGTTTCCGGAGCTTCAGGTAAACGAAGCTCTCGGTGCTCCGCACGCCGGGAAGCGCGCGGATGCGCTTGTTGATCAGTTCGAGCAGGTGCTCGTCGTCCTCGCAGACCAGTTCGGCCAGGAGGTCGAACGAGCCTGCGGTGCAGACGACGTAGTCGACCTCGTCGAGGGCGGCCAGCGCGTCGGCGACGGGCTCGATGTCACCCTCGACCCGGATCCCGACCATCGCCTGGCGGGTGAAGCCGACGGTGAGCGGGTCCGTGACGGCGACGATCTGCATCACGCCCTGGTCGAGCAGCTTCTGGACGCGCTGCCGCACGGCCGCCTCGGACAGGCCCACGGCCTTGCCGATGGCGGCGTACGGGCGACGCCCGTCCTCCTGGAGCTGCTCGATGATCGCCTTGGAGGCGGCGTCGAGGGGAACGCTGGCGTTCCGGTCACGGTTGGCCACGCGGCCACTGTGCCTGATCGTTCCCGTGTTCGCAAGCGAGGAAACTGCTGATTTCGTCGCGATCTTGGAAATCAAATACGGATTTCATCGCCTCCGGACACTCCGCCTGTCGATAACGACAGTCGTGCGGCTACCCTGGCACGGTACGCGCGCGGCCCCGCCGGGCGCCGCGCGTACCGCCACCAGTGGACCGCGCCGATTCGGGCCCGGCCACTCGGCACCCTTCGTGCGTCGGATCCGCCGACGTACCATGGCGCCGGAATCTGCAATGCCGCAGGCCCAGACCGAGGAGAGATCCGTGAGCGACCTTCGCACGCTGCGCAACTACATCAACGGTGAGTTCGTCGACGCGGCTGACGGCCGCACCCTCGACATCGTCGACCCGACCACCGGTGAGGTGTACGCGACGTCGCCGCTGTCCGGTGCCGCGGACGTGGACGCCGCCATGGCCTCCGCCGCCGCCGCGTTCCCGATCTGGCGCGACGCCACCCCGAGCACCCGGCAGAAGCTGCTGCTCAAGATCGCCGACGCGGTCGAGGCCCGGGCCGACGAGATCGTCGACGCCGAGGTGCGCAACACCGGCAAGCCCCGTGCGCTGACCCTCTCCGAGGAGATCGGCCCGATGGTGGACCAGATCCGCTTCTTCGCCGGCGCCGCCCGCCTGCTGGAGGGCAAGGCGGCCGGTGAGTACATGGACGGCATGACCTCGATCATCCGCCGCGAGCCGGTCGGCGTCTGCGCCCAGGTCGCGCCGTGGAACTACCCGATGATGATGGCCGTCTGGAAGTTCGCCCCGGCTCTCGCCGCCGGCAACGCCGTGGTCCTGAAGCCCTCGGACACCACCCCGGCCTCCACCGTGCTGCTGGCCGAGATCATCGGCGGCATCCTCAAGGAGCTGGACCTGCCGGTCGGCGTCTTCAACGTCATCTGCGGCGACCGCGAGACCGGCAAGCTGATGGTCGAGCACAAGACCCCGGCGATGGCCTCCATCACCGGTTCGGTCCGGGCCGGCATCCAGGTCGCCGAGTCGGCCTCCAAGGACGTCAAGCGCGTCCACCTGGAGCTGGGCGGCAAGGCCCCGGTCGTGGTCTTCGAGGACGCCGACATCGCCGAGGCGGTCGAGGGCATCTCGGTGGCGGGCTACTTCAACGCCGGCCAGGACTGTACCGCCGCCACCCGCGTGCTGGTGCACGAGTCGATCCACGACGCCTTCGTCGAGGCCCTGGCCAAGGCCGCCGCCGAGACCAAGACCGGCGGGGTGGACGACGAGGACGTGCTGTACGGCCCGCTGAACAACGCCAACCAGCTGCAGCAGGTGGCCGGCTTCATCGAGCGGCTGCCCGCCCACGCCAAGGTCGAGGCCGGTGGCCACCGGGTAGGCGACAAGGGCTACTTCTACGCCCCGACCGTCGTCTCCGGCCTGAACCAGGACGACGAGATCGTCCAGAACGAGGTCTTCGGCCCGGTCATCACCGTGCAGAAGTTCACCGACGAGGACCAGGCCGTCGAGTACGCCAACGGCGTCGAGTACGCGCTGGCCTCCTCGGTGTGGACCAAGGACCACGCCCGCGCCATGCGGATGTCCCGCCGCCTGGACTTCGGCTGCGTCTGGATCAACACCCACATCCCGCTGGTCGCCGAGATGCCGCACGGTGGCTTCAAGAAGTCGGGCTACGGCAAGGACCTGTCGTCCTACGGCTTCGAGGACTACACCCGCGTGAAGCACGTCATGACCGCGATCTAGCGGGTCATGGCCGTCGGGCGCAGGATGACCGCGATCTAGCGGGTCATGGCCGTCGGGCGCAGGATGACCGCGATCTAGCGGGTCATGGCCGTCGGGCGCAGTTGACGGCCATCCGAGACAGTTCGGTCGTACGGTCGTATGAACCGACCATGGGCCCGGGTCTTTTCGACCCGGGCCCTGTGCCTTTGCATCCTGTCGACGGATCGCGCGACCGACTGACAAGATGAAACTGCCCTTCGCCGACGCCCGGCCCTAGCCTTACCGGCATGAGCATCCCCACCGCTGACTCAGCCGCCGGCCAGGCCGTCAAGGCCGCCGACCGCGCGCACGTCTTCCACTCGTGGTCCGCCCAGGCGCTGATCGACCCCCTCGCGGTGGCCGGCGCCGAGGGCTCGTACTTCTGGGACTACGACGGCAACCGCTACCTCGACTTCTCCTCGCAGCTGGTGAACACCAACATCGGCCATCAGCACCCGAAGGTGGTCGCCGCGATCCAGGAGCAGGCGGCGAAGCTCTGCACCCTCGCGCCCGGCTTCGCGGTCGAGCCGCGCAGCGAGGCGGCCCGGCTGATCGCCGAGCGCACCCCGGGCGACCTGGACAAGATCTTCTTCACCAACGGCGGCGCCGAGGCCAACGAGAACGCCATCCGGCTGGCCCGGCTGCACACCGGTCGGCAGAAGGTGCTCTCCACCTACCGCTCGTACCACGGCGCCACCGCCAACGCGATCGCCCTCACCGGCGACCCCCGGCGCTGGGCCAACGAGACCGGCGTCTCCGGAGTGGTGCACTTCTGGGGCCCCTACGCCTACCGCTCCAACTTCCACGCCGAGAACGAGGCGCAGGAGTGCGAGCGCGCGCTGCGGCACCTGGAGGAGGTGATCGCGTTCGAGGGGCCCGGCACCGTCGCGGCGGTCATCCTGGAGACCGTCGTCGGCACCGCGGGCATCCTGGTCCCGCCGCCGGGCTACCTCGCCGGGGTGCGGGAGATCTGCGACCGCTACGGCATCGTGTTCATCCTCGACGAGGTGATGGCGGGCTTCGGCCGTACCGGCGCGTGGTTCGCCGCCGACCACTGGGGCGTCACCCCGGACCTGCTCACCTTCGCCAAGGGCGTCAACTCGGGCTACGTGCCGCTGGGCGGCGTGGCGATCAGCGCCGAGATCGCGGCCACCTTCGCCGAGCGGCCGTTCCCGGGCGGGCTCACCTACTCCGGCCACCCGCTGGCCTGCGCCTCGGCGGTGGCGACCATCAACGCGATGGCGGAGGAGGGCATCGTCGAGAACGCCAAGCACATCGGCGAGACCGTGATCGGCCCCGGCCTGCGCGAGCTGGCCGAGCGGCACCCGTCGATCGGCGAGGTCCGCGGCCTGGGCGTGTTCTGGGCGCTCGACCTGGTGAAGGACCGGAAGACCCGCGAGCCGCTGGTGCCGTACAACGCCGCCGGCGCCGCCAACGCGCCGATGGCCGAGCTGGCCGCCGCCTGCAAGCAGCGCGGGCTCTGGCCGTTCGTCAACATGAACCGCTTCCACGTCGTCCCGCCGTGCACCGTCACCGAGGAGGAGGCCAAGACCGGCCTCGCGGTGCTGGACGAGGTGCTGTCGCTCACCGACGCGCACACTGTCTGACGTACCGACCGGACGGCCCCGGGCACCCCGTGTGCCCGGGGCCGTCCCACGCCCCGGAAGGCCGCCCATGCCCAGCAGCTCCACCCTGACCCGCCGCACGTCCCGCTCCTCGCTCATCCGCCGGCGTTCCGTGCTCGGCGGGGCCGCGCTGCTCGGCGCGGGCACGCTGTCCGGCTGCGGGATCCCGTCCGCCTACGTCGCCGAGGACCGGCGCTCGGCACCGGACCGCTCGGAGAGCGACAAGCGGCTCGCCTTCTCCAACTGGACGCAGTACATCGACACCGACGACCAGGGCCGGCGCCCGACCCTGGACGGCTTCACCGCGAAGACCGGGATCGAGGTCACCTACACCGAGGACATCAACGACAACGACGAGTTCTTCGGCAAGGTCAGCCCGGTGCTCACCCAGGGGGCCGACCCCGGCCGGGACCTCATGGTGGTCAGCGACTGGATGGCCGGACGGTACGTCTCGCTGGGCTGGGTGCAGGCCATGGACCGGGCCAACCTGCCCAACGTCACCGCCAACCTGGACCCGCAGCTCGCCGATCCGGCCTTCGACCCCGGGCGCCGGCGCAGCGTGCCCTGGCAGTCCGGGATCACCGGCATCGCGTACAACCGCAAGGCGCTCGGCCGGGAGATCAAGTCCACCGCCGACCTGTGGGCGCCCGACCTCAAGGGCCGGGTCACGCTGTTCGCCGGGCTGGACGAGGCGCTCGGGCTGCTGATGCTCTCCCAGGGCGCCGACATCGCGGCCTTCGACGACGACGACGCGCACAAGGCGATGGACCTGGTGCAGAAGATGGTCGACACCGGCCACGTCCGCCGTTTCACCGGCAACGACTACACCAGCGACCTGGCCTCCGGCGCGGCGCTCGCCTGCCAGGCCTACTCCGGCGACGCCGTCCAGCTCACCGCCGAGAACCCGGACATCGCGTTCGTGGTGCCGGAGGAGGGCGGCGAGCTGTGGGCGGAGAGCCTGATGATCCCCAACCGGGCCGCCCACAAGCGCAACGCCGAGCTGCTGATCGACTACTACTACCAGCCCGAGGTGGCCGCCGAACTGGCCGCGTTCGTCCAGTACATCTGCCCGGTGCCGGCCGCCCGCGAGGTGCTCGCGGCCGGCGGCGACAAGGAGAAGGCCGAACTCGCCGAGAACCCGCTGGTCTTCCCGACCGAGGAGATGCGCGCCCGGCTGCACTCCATGCGCGACGTCACCTCGGCCGAGCGGCCCCGGCTGCACAAGGTCTGGGGCCGGATCACCGGGGTCTGAGCCCCCGGCCCGCGGGGGCCTCAGCGCCGTACGGCGTCCAGCGCGAGCAGGGCGACGTGCAGGGACAGGCAGGACTCGACCTGGTCGAGGTCGACGCCCAGGATCCGCTCGACCTTGTGCAGCCGGTCGTAGAAGGACGGCCGGGACAGGTGCGCCGCGTCCGCCGCGGCCGACTTGTTCCGGCCCTGCTCCAGGTAGATCCGCAGCATCTGCACCAACTGGCCGTTGTGCTCGGCGTCGTGGGCCAGCAGCGGGCCCAGCTCGCGCTCCACGTAGGTCTGCAGCCGGGCGTCGTCGCGCAGCAGGTGGAGCAGGCCGCGCAGCCGGACGTCCGGCAGCCGGTAGTAGGAGGCGGTGCGGCCGCCGGGCGAGTCGTGCAGCGCGGCGTCGGCGACCTGGGTCGCCTCCAGCAGGGTGCGCCGGGCGTCGCGCACCGAGCCGACCGAGGAACCGACCGCGACCACCGGGCCCGCCGGGTCGGCGCCCTCCCGGGCGGCCTCGGCGGCCATCCGGCGCAGGGCGGCCGAGAAGGCGTCCAGGGCGGCGTGCTCGTCCTGCTGGGTGCCGAGCGCGATCAGCAGGCCGACGGCCTCGTCGTCCAGCGCGCCGACCAGGGCGGAGAGCCGGGCGGCCCGGACCGCCCCGGCCGCCAGTTCGGTGAAGTCGCGCAGCCGGGCCTGGGCCTCCAGCGCGGCCGGGATCGGCCCGCGCCGCTGCCGCAGCACCACGCCGACCAGCCGCCGGCCCTCCAGCGGGACGCCGAGCGCCTGCGCGCGCAGCGTCGCCTCGGAGACGGTCAGCGCGTGGGTGAGGATGCCGGAGAGCAGGGTGCGGTGGGTCTGCCGCTCCAGGCTCTCCCGGTCGCGCACCACCAGCCGGTTGAGCGCCAGCGCGGAGGCGCCGCGCTCCAGCAGCATGGTGTGCGGGTGGGCCTCGCCGGCGGGCAGCGGTCCGGGCTCCTGGACCAGCACCAGCCGGCCCCAGTCCTGGCCGCGGGCACCGACGGTGGTGACCAGCCAGCCGCTGCGCGGGTCGTGGCCGGTGCGGCCGGCCGGACGGACCCCGCGCGAGCGGCGCTCCCAGTCCTCCAGCACCTCGGCCTCCGGACGCCCGGCGGTGTCGTGGGCGAGCACCTGGTGGGCCAGGTTCTCCAGGACGACCGGCGCGCCCGCCATCCGGGCCACCTGCCGGATCACCTCGGGCGGCTCGGCACCCTCCACCACCAGCTCGTTGAACACCTGGTGGACGGACTCGGAGACGCGCAGCTGCTCCAGTTGGGCGTTGACCACCAGTGCGTGCACCGCCTCGGTGACGGCGACGAAGCGCAGCTCGCGGCGGAGCGTGATCAGCGGCAGTCCGCGCTGCTCGGCGGCGTTCACCAGCGCGCGGGGGAGCGCGTCGAAGTAGCGCCGCCCGTACTCGACGACCAGGCCGGCCACCCCGACCTCGTCCAGCTCGCGGACGTAGCGGGCCAGGCCCTCGCGGTCCTCGGGCAGCGCGATGCCGGTGGTCAGCACCAGCTCGCCGCCCTGGAGCACGCCGGCCACGTCGGGCAGCTCGCTGACGTGGACCCAGCGGACCGGCCGCTCCAGGTGGTCGGCGCCGGCCACGACCTGGGGCAGGCCGCGCCGCATCACCTCCAGGTCGAGTACTCGGGCGACGGTGGGGAGCATCGCGGGGCCTCCAGGGCCGTGCGGGCCGGCGTGGCGCAATCGGGCTGGTCAGAGTGTCAGGTAAATCATCCATCCCCCCGACGACCTGTCGCCCTGGCATGACCCTTGCACCCTGTAAGGCCCTTCGCGCCGAGGTTGCCGCAGTGACCCTTGTCACGCCCGGGCGGCACCGGGCATGGTCAGCGGGTCGGCCGTGGCGGAACACCGGCTCCCACGCCGGAATCCGTCGCGTTGACCAGAACGCAACGTGGAATCCCTTGTTCGGAAACAACCGGACTGTCAGGATCGCGCAACCCCGATGATCGGCAGGACGGATTCCCGCACCTCCGCGGACCCCCACCCGCGGAGCGGCGCCCGTCGCGCAGTCGTACCACCGGCACATGGAGGAACCAGATGCACCTGACCGACTTCGGCGCGGGCGCGCAGTACATCGCGGGCCGCCCGACCCGGGGCGGCGGCGAGCCCTTCCAGGTCGTCAACCCCGCCGACGGCAGCGTGGTCGAGCAGGTCGCCCTGGCCGGCACCGGGGACGTGGACGCCGCCGTCGCCGCCGCGAGGGCCGCGCTGCCCGGCTGGTCCTCGGCCACCCCCGGCGCGCGCTCCGAGGCGCTCACCCGGCTGGCCGCCGTGCTGACCGAGGCCTCCGCGGACCTCGCCCGGGTGGAGACCGCGCAGACCGGCAAGCCGGTCAAGCTGGCCACCGAGTTCGACGTCCCCGGCACCGTCGACAACACCGCGTTCTTCGCGGGCGCGGCCCGCAACCTGGAGGGCAAGGCGGCCGGCGAGTACTCCGGAGACCACACCTCCTACGTGCGGCGCGAGGCGATCGGCGTGGTCGGCTCGATCTCGCCGTGGAACTACCCGCTGCAGATGGCCGCCTGGAAGATCCTCCCGGCGATCGCGGCGGGCAACACCATCGTGCTCAAGCCGGCCGAGCTGACCCCGCTCACCTCGCTGATGTTCGCCGCCGCCTGCACGGCGGCGGGGATCCCGGACGGCGTGGTCAACGTGGTCACCGGCGCCGGGCGCACCGCCGGCGAGCACCTGGTCGGGCACCCGGACGTCGCGATGGTTTCCTTCACCGGCTCCACCGCCGTCGGGAAGCGGGTCGCCGAGATCGCCACCGCGAGCGTCAAGCGCACCCACCTGGAGCTCGGCGGCAAGGCCCCGTTCGTGGTCTTCGACGACGCCGACCTGGACGCCGCCGTGCACGGCGCGGTCGCCGCCTCGCTGATCAACGGCGGCCAGGACTGCACCGCCGCCACCCGCGCGTACGTCCAGCGCCCGCTGTACGACGCCTTCGTGGCCGGGGTGGCCGAGCTGTTCGCGGCGATCCGGATCGGCGACCCGCTCAACCCGCACACCGACCTCGGCCCGCTGGTCTCGTACACCCACCGGGACCGGGTGGCCGGCTTCGTGGAGCGCGCCCGCGGCTACGCGACCGTCGTCACCGGCGGCCGCGTGCCGCAGAAGGGCCACGACGGCCACGACCTCACCCGGGGCGCCTACTACCCGCCGACCCTGATCACCGGCGCGGCCCAGTACAGCGAGGTCGTCCAGGGCGAGGTCTTCGGCCCGGTGCTGGTCGTGCTGCCCTTCGACGGCGACGACGAGGGACTGCGGCTGGCCAACGACACCCCCTACGGCCTGGCCGCCTCGGCCTGGACCACGAACGTGCACCGCTCGCTGCGCGCCACCCGGGAGATCGCGGCCGGGTGCGTCTGGGTCAACGACCACATCCCGATCATCAGCGAGATGCCGCACGGCGGCTACAAGGCGTCCGGCTACGGCAAGGACATGTCCCAGTACTCGCTGGACGAGTACACGCAGGTCAAGCACGTCATGTTCGACACCACCGCGGTGGCCCGCAAGGACTGGCACCGCACCGTCTTCGGAGACAGATAACCCCCCCAGGACCAGGGGCGCTTCCCCCACGCCCCCTTCTCCCCCCAGGAGGCCCGTTCCATGGCGTTCAACGAGCTCACCGACGGTCTGCCCGAACCGGTCCGCAGGGCCTGGGAGCGCAGCCTGACCGGCGGCCGGGCCGCACTCGGCCGCCGCACCCTGCTGCGCGCCGCCGCCCTCACCGCCGGAGCCGGCACCCTGACCGCCTGCGGCATCCCGGCGGCTCCCCGGGCGACCGGTGACTCCACCGCGAACGCCGCCAAGGACCTCTCGGACACGGAGAAGGAGGTCAACTTCTCCAACTGGCCGCTGTACGTGGACACCGACGAGCAGGACAAGGAGAAGCACGGCACCCTGGACGCCTTCACCCAGGCCACCGGGATCAAGGTCAAGTACACCGAGGACGTCAACGACAACGTCGAGTTCTTCGGCAAGATCAAGCCGCAGCTCGCCTCCGGCCAGGACACCGGCCGCGACCTGGTGGTGCTCACCGACTGGATGGCCGCCCGGCTGATCCGGCTCGGCTGGGTGCAGAAGCTGAACCCGGCGAACGTCACCACCGCGATCACCAACGTCGAGCCGCGCTTCCGCGCCCCCGACTGGGACCCGGGGCGGCTCTACTCCTACCCGTGGGCCGGCATCCAGGTCGTCGTCGCGTACAACAAGAAGGCGACCAAGGGGAAGGAGGTCACCAGCGTCTCCCAGCTGTTGGACGACCCCGAGCTCAAGGGCCGGGTCACCTTCCTCTCCGAGATGCGCGACAGCATCGGAATGGTCCTGCTGGACATGGGCAAGGACCCGGCGAAGTTCACCGCCGACGACTTCGGCGCCGCGATCGCCCGGGTGCAGAAGGCCGTCGACAGCAAGCAGATCCGCCGCTTCACCGGCAACGACTACGGCCAGGAGCTGTCCTCCGGCGACATCGCGGCCTGCGTCGCCTGGGGCGGCGACCTGATCCAACTGCGCGCCGACAACCCGGACATCGAGTTCGTCGTCCCCGACGCGGGCTTCATCTCCTCGACCGACAACCTGCTGGTCCCGGCCAAGGCGCAGCACAAGGCGAACGCGGAAAAGCTGATCGACTTCTACTATCAGCCGAAGATCGCGGCGCAGCTGGTCGCGGGCATCGGCTACGTCTCCGCCGTCACGGGGATGAAGGACGAGCTCGCCGCCCTCGCGCCGGACAGCGCGGCCAACCCGCTGGTCGTACCCACCCCCGAGATGGCGGCCAAGGCGCACGTGTTCCGCACGCTCACCGAGGGCGAGGAGAGCGACTTCGAGGAGAAGTTCTCCAAGCTCATCGGCGCCTGACCCCCGTCCACGGCAGAGAGACCCAGGAAGACACCACCCCATGACAGACCAGCAGCGTGACGCGGCCGCCGGCGGCGACGTCCGGCTCACCGGCATCGGCAAGACCTACGGCTCCTTCACCGCCGTCCACCCCCTCGACCTCACCGTGCCCCAGGGCTCCTTCTTCGCCCTGCTCGGCGCCTCCGGCTGCGGCAAGACCACCACCCTGCGGATGATCGCCGGCCTGGAGGAGCCCACCAGCGGCGCCGTCCTGATCGGCGGCCAGGACGTCACCGCCCTGCCCCCGTACAAGCGGCCGGTGAACACCGTCTTCCAGAGCTACGCGCTCTTCCCGCACCTGGACATCTTCGAGAACGTGGCCTTCGGCCTGCGCCGGCGGGGCAAGAAGGACGTCAAGAAGCAGGTCGACGAGATGCTGGAGCTGGTCGAACTCGGCCAGTACGCCCGGCGCAAGCCGCACCAGCTCTCCGGCGGTCAGCAGCAGCGCGTCGCCGTCGCCCGCGCCCTGATCAACCATCCGCAGGTGCTGCTCCTGGACGAGCCGCTCGGCGCCCTCGACCTCAAGCTGCGCCGCCAGATGCAGCTGGAGCTCAAGCGGATCCAGACCGAGGTCGGCATCACCTTCGTCCACGTCACCCACGACCAGGAGGAGGCCATGACCATGGCCGACACCATCGCGGTGATGAACGGCGGCCGGGTCGAGCAACTGGGCGCGCCCGCCGAGCTGTACGAGAACCCCGCCACCACCTTCGTGGCCAACTTCCTCGGCCAGTCCAACCTGCTGCCCGCCGAGGTCACCGGCACCGAGGGCGGCGACCTGCTGCTGAGCGCGGCCGGCGCCCGCCTCAGCGTGCCGAAGGTGCGCTGCGCCACCGAGGCCAAGAACGTCCACCTCGGCGTGCGCCCGGAGAAGATCACCATCACGCACGCGTCCGAGCAGGTCGCCGAGGGCCGCAACGAACTGGTCGGCACGGTACTGGACTCCAGCTTCATCGGCGTCTCCACCCAGTACGTGGTGCGCACCGAGGGCGGCCAGGAGGTCACCGTCTTCGAGCAGAACATGGAGCGCGACGCCCGGATCGTCCCCGGCGCCGCCGTCCGGCTGCACTGGAACCCGGCCCACTCCTTCGCCCTGGACGCCGCGCAGGCGATCGACGCGGGCACCGCGGAGGAGGCCGCATGACCGCCACCACCCCGGCCGCGCCGCCGCAGGTCATCCCCCTGGCGCCGGCGGAGCCCAAGCCCCGGCGCAGGCTCACCCCGTACTGGCTGCTGCTGCCCGGCATCGCCTGGCTGGTGGTCTTCTTCGCCGTCCCGATGGTCTACCAGGCGTCCACCTCGCTGCAGACCGGCTCGCTCGAAGAGGGCTTCAAGGTCACCTGGCACGTCTCGACCTACTGGGACGCCCTGGTCGAGTACAAGTGGCACTTCGTCCGCTCGTTCTCCTACGCGGGCGTCGCCACCGTGCTCTGCCTGGCCATCGGCTACCCGCTCGCGTACACGATCGCCTTCAAGGCGAACAAGCGCTGGCGCAACGTCATCCTGATCCTGGTCATCGCGCCGTTCTTCACCAGCTTCCTGATCCGCACGCTGGCCTGGAAGACCATCCTGTCCGACGGCGGCCCGGTGGTCGGCGCACTGAACGCGCTGCACGTCCTGGACCTCACCAACCTGGTCGGACTCACCTCCGGGGACCGGGTGCTGGCCACGCCGCTCGCGGTGGTCTGCGGTCTGACCTACAACTTCCTGCCGTTCATGATCCTGCCGCTGTACACCTCGCTGGAGCGGATCGACCCCCGCCTGCACGAGGCGGCCGGCGACCTCTACGCCCGGCCGTTCACCACCTTCCGCAAGGTCACCTTCCCGATCTCGCTGCCGGGCGTGGTCGCGGGCACCCTGCTGACCTTCATCCCCGCCTCCGGCGACTACATCAACGCCCAGCTGCTGGGCTCGCCGAGCGAGCAGATGGTCGGCAACGGCATCCAGAAGCAGTTCCTGAACGTGCTCGACTACCCCACGGCGGCCGCGCTGAGCTTCATCCTGATGGCCCTGATCCTGGGCATGGTGACGGTCTACATGCGCAAGGCCGGGACGGAGGAACTGGTCTGATGTCCCGCATCCTGAAGTGGGTCCGCGCCCACCTGGTGGTCCTGGCCGGTCTGCTGGCCCTCGCCTACCTGGTGCTGCCCAACCTGGTCGTGCTCGCCTTCTCGTTCAACAAGCCGGTGGGCAAGTTCAACTACGAGTGGAACGAGTTCTCCACCGACGCCTGGACCAACCCCTGCGGCGTGGCCGACATGTGCCAGTCGCTCTCGCTCAGCCTGCAGATCGCGGTGTTCGCCACCATCGGCGCCACCGTGCTCGGCACCATGGTCGCCTTCGCGCTGGCCCGCTACCGCTTCCGCGGCCGCTCCGCCACCACCGCGATGATCTTCCTGCCGATGGCCATGCCCGAGGTCGTCATGGCCGCCTCGCTCGGGACGCTGTTCCTCAACATGCGCATCCCGTTCGGCTTCACCACCATCCTCATCGCGCACATCATGTTCTGCCTCAGCTTCGTCGTGACGGCGGTCAAGGCGCGCGTGATGAGCATGGACCCGAGGCTCGAACAGGCCGCCCAGGACCTCTACGCGACCCCCGCCCAGACCTTCCTGCGGGTCACCCTGCCGCTGGCGGCGCCCGGCATCGCCGCGGGAGCGCTGCTCAGCTTCGCGCTCTCCTTCGACGACTTCATCATCACCCAGTTCAACTCGGGCCCGACCACGGTCACCTTCCCGATGTTCGTCTGGGGCGCCTCGCAGCGCGGCATCCCGGTGCAGGTGAACGTCATCGGCACCGCGATGTTCCTCGCCGCCGTCGTGCTGACCGTCGCCGGTCAGTGGCTCGGCAACCGCAGGAAGGCCACCGCCTGACGTACGGTCGGTCAGCGGTGGCACGTAACGTCATCTATCCGTAGAAAGTGGCTGATAATGCATGGACTCCGCCCGCGCACTCCGTGACGCCAGGCCCACCCCCTTCTGGCTGGAGGACCCGGGCCGGCCGGCGGCGCTGCCCGCCCTGGTCGGCGACACCACCTGCGACCTGCTGGTCGTCGGCGGCGGCTACTCCGGCCTGTGGACCGCCCTCATCGCCAAGGAACGCGACCCCTCGCTGGACGTCGTGCTGGTCGAGGGCAACGAGGTCGGGTGGGCCGCGTCCGGGCGCAACGGCGGATTCTGCGCGGCCAGCCTCACCCACGGCTTCGGCAACGGCCTGGACCGCTGGCCGTCCGAACTCGCCCAGCTGGAACGCCTCGGTGCCGCCAACCTCGACGGCATCGAGGCCACCCTCAAGCGCTACGGCATCGACGCGGAGTGGGAGCGCACCGGCGAGATCGACGTCGCCACCCAGCCCCACCAGGTCGAGGAACTGCACGAGGTCGCCGAGGCCGTCGCCCGGTACGGCCTCGACATCACCGTCCTGGACGCCGACCAGCTGCGCGCCGAGGTGAACTCGCCGACCTTCCTCGGAGGCCTCTGGGACAAGGAGGGCGTGGCGATGGTCCACCCCGCCAAGCTCGCCTGGGGCCTCAAGGACGCCTGCCTGAGCCAGGGCGTGCGCGTCTTCGAGCACACCCGGGCCACCGACCTGCGGGAGTACGGCAGCGGCATGGCCGTCCGCACCCCGTACGGCCGCGTCTTCGCCCGCCGCGTCGCGCTCGGCACCAACGTGTTCCCGTCCCTGCTCAAGCGGGTCCGCCCGTACATCGTGCCGGTGTACGACTACGCGCTGATGACCGAGCCGCTCACCGAGGAGCAGCTCGCCTCGATCGGCTGGCGCGGGCGGCAGGGGCTCGGCGACAGCGCCAACAAGTTCCACTACTTCCGGCTCTCCGCCGACAACCGGATCCTCTGGGGCGGCTACGACGCCGTCTACCACTACGGCGGCCACGTCCGGCACGAGTACGACCAGCGGCCGGAGACCTTCCGCACCCTGGCGCACAACTTCTTCCGCTGCTTCCCGCAGCTGGAGGGGCTGCGCTTCACCCACGCCTGGGGCGGCGCCATCGACACCTGCAGCCGGTTCTCGGCCTTCTTCGACACCGGCTACCGGGGCAAGGTCGCGTATGCGGTCGGCTACACCGGGCTCGGCGTCGGCGCGACCCGCTTCGGCGCCGAGGTGATGCTCGACCTGCTCGCGGGCGAGCGCACCGAGCGCACCTCGCTGGAGATGGTGCGCAGCAAGCCGCTGCCGTTCCCGCCCGAGCCGGTGCGCTGGGCCGGGATCGAGATCACCACCCGGTCGCTGGAGCGGGCCGACCGCAACGGCGGCCACCGCAACCTCTGGCTGCGCACGCTCGACCGGCTGGGCCTGGGCTTCGACAGCTGACCGTACGTACGCCCCGTACCGGCCGACCGCACGGGCCGACTCCGGCCGGCAGCCGAGCGCGCGAGCCGACCTCGGTCGCCACCCGTGCGGACCCGTGTAAGAGGGACCCGCCGTCCGCCTCTCCTTGGTGACGGCGGGTCCCGGTCTTTCCCGCCGCGCCCCAACAGCACGAACGGCGAGGAGCGGGGACACACATATGGAGCGCAGCGGACTGCACTGGCTCGCCCAGGCGGCACCGGACCCGGAGTCCTTCCGGGAGCAGTGGGAACGCACCGGGCTGGGGCTGGTGCTGCTCCCGGCCGGCCGCCGCTGGGACGTCCTGTCCGTCCCCGGCCGGCTCGGCCGCCCGGTGGTGGAACTCCTGGACACCGGCCTCTGCGGCCCGGTCCTCGCCGACTTCGGCGAGGGACACGTGAGCTTCCTGGTGCCGCCCGGCACCGCCGCCCGGTGGGTCGGCACGGGCGTGCGCGGTGCCGGGGAGGGCACCTGGATCGTGCTCCCGCACCCCGAGCGGCGCAGCCGGGGCGTGCGCTGGCTCGTCCCGCCCGACGGCTCCGGGCGGCTCAACGACCCGGTGCTGCTGGAGCTCGCCCTGCACGAGGCGGCGGCGGTGCTCGGCGGGTGGTGAGCCGGGGCGGGACGAAAGCGGCCGGCCGGTCGGCGGTGGCGCGCGGAGCGGGCGGTCGCGTCAGACTGGAGGCGTGACCACCGCTCCGCACGCCGTCGACGCCTCCCTGCGACCCGGGCCGGCCCAGCTGCGCCTGGCCGGCCTGGCCGCACCGGTCTGCGAACGGTACGGCCTCGCCCTCGCCGGTGGGCACGCACTGCGCGCCCACGGGATCGCGGCCTGCCCGCAGGACGGGCTCACCCTGGCGACCGGCGCCGCCGACCTGGCGGAGGCGGCCGACGCGCTGGCCGAGGCGTACCGGGCCGCCGGCGGCGGCGTGGCCGAACGGCCGGGCACCCCGCGGCTGGAGCAGCTGACCGTCCGGCTGGCACTGGGCGGCCGGACGCACTCGGTGGACCTGCGCAAGGAGCCGCTGGGCCACCGGCCGGTCCGGCTGGACCTCGGCGCGCCCGGGCCGGACGAGCCGCCGGTGGTGCTGCCGGTCGTCGCCCTGGAGGACGCGGCGGCGCTGGCCACCGTGCTGCTCGTGGACCGGGGCATGCCGCGCGACCTGATCGACGTCCACGCCCTCACCCGCTACTACCGCGAGGGCGAACTCCTGGCGTTGGCCGGGGAGTTGGACCAGGACTTCCAGCCCGCGGCACTCGCCGACCGGCTGGAGACGCTCGCCGAGGCGGCGGACGGCCGGTTCCGCGCCCGCGGCGTTCCGGCCGGGGCGGTGGGCGAGCGGAAGCGGTGGGCGCTGGCATGGGCGCAGGACCTGCGCCTGGACCTCCTGGAGACCCAGGAGGCGGCGGACGGGCTGCACGACCCGTACCTGGAGGAGCCGTCCCCGGAGGACGAGGAGGCCTGAGCGCGCGACGCGGCCGGACGGGACCACCGGCCCTGCGGAGTTCGGCCGACACGTTCGGAGCAGCAACCGGACGACCTGTAAGGCTGAATCCGAGATCCCCGTCAGCCTGTTCGTTGAGCCGGGGCCGGCCGGCCACCAGACTGGAGACGAGCGCGGTAGCCCCGTGAATTTCCGTCGCCCGGCCCACTCGCGGGCGGCGCCAGACCGGACCGGTGGCAGGACGCCGCCCGGGACTTCGGAGGCAGACGGACCTTGAGCAAGCACATCATCCACTGGATCGGCGGCAAGCCGGTCGCCACCGCCGGTGCGGCGCCCCGCCGCGGTGACATCTTCGACCCGGCCACCGGCCAGGTCGCCGGCCAGGTCGACTTCGCGGGGATCGCCGAGGTCGACCAGGCGGTGGCCGCCGCCGCCTCGGCCTTCACCGAGTGGCGCACCGCCTCGGTCGCCCGGCGGTCGACCGTGCTCTTCGCCTTCCGCGAGCTGCTGAACGCCCGCCGCGACGAGCTGGCCTCGATCATCGTGTCGGAGCACGGCAAGGTGCACTCGGACGCCCTGGGCGAGATCGCCCGCGGCCTGGAGGTCGTGGAGTACGCCTGCGGCATCCCGCAGCTCATCAAGGGCGGCTTCACCGAGCAGGCCTCCACCGGCATCGACGTCTACTCGATCCGCCAGCCGCTCGGCCCGGTCGCGATCATCTCGCCCTTCAACTTCCCGGCCATGGTGCCGATGTGGTTCTTCCCGATCGCCATCGCGGCCGGCAACACCGTGGTGGTGAAGCCCTCGGAGAAGGACCCGTCGGCCGCCAACTTCCTCGCCGGGCTGTGGAAGGAGGCCGGCCTGCCGGACGGCGTCTTCAACGTCGTCCACGGCGACAAGGTGGCCGTCGACCGCCTGCTGGAGCACCCGGACATCAAGTCCGTCAGCTTCGTCGGCTCCACTCCGATCGCCCGCTACGTCTACGAGACCGGCACCCGCTACGGCAAGCGCGTGCAGGCCCTGGGCGGCGCCAAGAACCACATGCTCGTCCTGCCCGACGCCGACCTGGACCTCGCCGCCGACGCCGCCGTCAACGCCGGCTTCGGCGCGGCCGGCGAGCGTTGCATGGCGGTGTCCGTCCTGGTCGCGGTCGACCCGATCGGCGACGAGCTGGTCGAGAAGATCAAGCAGCGGATCGCCACCCTCAAGGTCGGTCCGGGCTGCAACGGCGACTCCGAGATGGGCCCGCTGGTCACCGGCCAGCACCGGGACAAGGTCACCTCCTACGTCGAGTCGGGTGTCGCCGACGGTGCCGAGCTCGTCGTGGACGGCCGCAAGCACCCGGTCACCGCCGAGGACAAGGACGGGACCCCGACCGTCGACGGCTTCTGGCTCGGCCCGACGCTCTTCGACCACGTGAAGCCCGGCATGTCCGTCTACAACGACGAGATCTTCGGCCCGGTCCTCTCGGTCGTCCGCGTCTCCTCCTACGACGAGGGCCTGGCACTGATCAACGCCAACCCCTACGGCAACGGCACCGCCCTCTTCACCAACGACGGTGGCGCGGCCCGGCGCTTCCAGTTCGAGGTGGAGGTCGGCATGGTCGGCATCAACGTGCCGATCCCGGTGCCGGTCGCCTACTACTCCTTCGGCGGCTGGAAGGCCTCGCTGTTCGGCGACGCCCACGCGTACGGCCCGGACGGCGTGCACTTCTTCACCCGCGGCAAGGCCGTGACCCAGCGCTGGCTGGACCCCTCGCACGGCGGCATCAACCTCGGCTTCCCCACCAACAGCTGAGCCCGAGCTCCACGGCGCGCCGACCGGACCCCCTCTCCCCGGGGTCCGGTCGGCGCGCGTTTGCCTACCGTTTGCATCCGCCCTCCGAAGCGCGTAGAGTTCTTCGAGCTGCTCGGCAGGGAGCACCGGACACGCGTCTGCGCGGACGGTCCCGGGGCGGCCAATCCTCTGAAACACACTTCCCAGGTCCGTGCTGGGTCGCGTCCGCGTTTCGCGCTGCGTGGCTCGGTGCTG
>NZ_JBVJJY010000021.1:0-116188 GCF_055585785.1 Kitasatospora sp. NPDC053308
CCAGCCCGGACAACAACTCCTCACGGCCGCCACCGACCACCACGGCACGGTGCTCGAACACCGACCGCGTCGCCGCCAACGACCACGCCACCTCCGCCGCCGTCAACTCCGGCCGCGCCGCCACCCACTCCCGCAGCCGCGCCGCCTGAGCCGCCAGCCCCTCCGCCGTACGACCCGACACCACCCAGGCCGCCAGCCCGTCCGGCTCCACCACCGCGGGAGCGGCCGGAGCCGCCTCCACCTCGGCGGCCCGCGCCCCGCCGGTCTCCTCGTCCGTGTCCTCACCGGCGGGCTCGTCCGCACCCGCGGACGCGCCGTCCCCGGTCGGGGCCTCCTCCAGGATGATGTGGACGTTGGTGCCGCTCATCCCGAACGACGACACGCCGGCCCGGCGCACGTGCTCCCCGGCGGGCCACTCCGCCGCCTCGTTCAGCAGCTTGACGTCGCCGGCCGCCCACTCCACGTGCGGTGTCGGCTCGTCCGCGTGGAGCGTGGCCGGCAGCCGCTCGTGCTGCAGCGCCAGCACCATCTTCATCACACCGGCCACACCGGCGGCCGCCTGGGTGTGCCCGATGTTCGACTTCACCGACCCCAGCCACAGCGGCCGTCCCCCGGCGCGCTCCTGACCGTAGGTGGCGAGCAGCGCCTCGGCCTCGATCGGGTCCCCGAGCGTGGTCGCCGACCCGTGCGCCTCCACCGCGTCGACCTCGTCGGCACGGACCCCGGCGTTCGCCAGCGCCGCCCGGATCACCCGCTGCTGCGACGGGCCGTTCGGCGCCGTCAGACCGTTCGACGCACCGTCCTGGTTGACCGCCGAACCGCGCATCACGGCCAGGATCCGGTGCCCGTTGCGGCGCGCGTCCGACAGCCGCTCCACCACGAGGACGCCGACGCCCTCGGCCCAGCCGGAGCCGTCGGCCGCCGCCGCGAAGGACTTGCAGCGCCCGTCCACCGAGGTCCCGCGCTGGCGGGAGAAGCCCACGAAGACGGACGGGCTGGAGATCACCGTCGCGCCGCCCACCAGCGCCAGCGAGCACTCACCGGAGCGCAGCGACTGCGCGGCGAGGTGCAGCGCCACCAGGGAGGACGAGCACGCGGTGTCGATGGTGACGGCCGGGCCCTCCAGACCGAGGGTGAACGCCACCCGGCCCGAGGTGACACTGGTCGCGATGCCGGTGAGGAGGTGCCCCTCCGACCCTCCGCTCTGCGCCGCCGGGTCGGTGCCGTAGCCCTGGCTGTAGGCGCCGGCGAACACGCCGGTCCGGCTGCCGCGCAGGGAGGCGGCGTCGATACCCGCCTGCTCCAGCGCCTCCCAGGACACCTCCAGCAGCAGGCGCTGCTGCGGGTCCATCGTGACCGCCTCGCGCGGGCTGATCCCGAAGAAGCCGGCGTCGAACTCGGTGGCGTCGTACATGAATCCGCCGTGTCGGGCGTACGAGGTGCCCGGGTGGTCGGGGTCGGGGTCGTACAGGTTCTCGAGGTCCCAACCGCGGTCCTGCGGGAACGGCCCGATCGCGTCGGACCCGTCGGCGAGCAGCTGCCAGAGCTGCTCGGGGCTCTGTACCCCGCCGGGGAACCGGCAGCCCATGCCGACGATCGCGATCGGCTCCTGACTCCGCTCCTCGACCTCAGCCAGTCGACGGCGGACCTGGCGCAGATTAGCCGTCACGAGCTTCAGATAATCGCGGAGCCTGTCTTCGTTGGCCATTTAATTCCGCCACCCCTGCTTGCCGAGGATATGCCAATACTGATCTGCACAGCCGCGGTGCGGGATTACCGCGGGAATTACGCAAAAACCGGGATTCTCTCAATACCTGCAAAAGATCGAGCCCACCAGCAACAGGAACGTATCCACCCCTGTTGGGCGGCGCAAACGTGGCAGTTGAACACTTGAACCGCCACTTGACCACGCAAGGGAATCGAGGAAACCGACACTCGATCCGCCGGACCGCACGGGTACCGGATAGCATTGAATACCACGGACGGCTATTCAGGTCCAGAGGCCTCCGTCGCGGGGAGCCCCACCACCGGGCGGACAGCACGGAGGGCGGCGGCCGGCCCCTGCGAGCCGCCCACCGCCCTCTGCCCACCGCCCCGCGCCCGCCGCGCCCCCGCCGCCTGCCGCCTGCCGCCGGACCACCGTCCGGCCCGCGCCTCAGAGCGCGCTTTCCCCGCGCATCCACTGCCCGAGCGTCCGCCGCGGGTACCTGACCACCACGTCACCGCCGCGGACCCGGCCGCTCACGTTCACCCGGAGCTCGACGGGCTCGTTCCAACCCGGCTTGGGCACCCGGACCTTGAGGTCCCCCACGCCCACGGCCAGGTCGTGGGTCGCCACCACGATGCCCGGCCTGACCACGAGGATCAGGTCGCCGCCGATGCTCAGGTAGACGTCGAGGTCGAGGGTGGCATGGCTGATCACCGCCTGGGTGAAGTCGAGCTTGACGTCGCCCCCGTGCATCCGGATGTCCAGCCGGCGCGGCACCTCCCAGGGCCCGACCCGCCGCAGGGTGCCGAACCGCTGGTTGATCTCCACCACGTCCTTGCCCGGCCGGCCCGGCTCGGCGCGGCGCACGGGAACGGGTGCCGGGACGGGAGCGACCGGCAGGTCCCGGGTCAGCTCGGCCAGTTCGCCGAAGGTCCGGGCGTTCAGCGCCAGCGCGAGACGCTCGTCGAGCTCCTCCGCCGTGAGCCGGCCGTCCGCCGCGGCATCGCGGAGGATCTCGACGACCTCGTCCCGGTCGGCGTGCGAAGCCCTGATGTCCCCCGCGGACACGTCCCCGGCGCGGTGACCGCTTGACGACCTGTCATCCGTCATGTCTCCAGCCTGATCTTCCTCTGGCAGCGTCACGTCCAATCGACGGTACATGACACCGGATTGCTCCCCGGCCGCAAACGGAACATCCGGCGCTGTTCAACTGGCCGCCCCCGCACGTCCGGACGGATCCGGAAGTGCCACCGGGTCACCGGACACCCCGCGGACGCACCGCTGCGCGCACGGCAGTTGAACGACGCGACGCGGACCCACGGCTCCCACTACGGTCGGCCGGACGAACCGTCATCCGGAACCCGCCATCGAAGCCGAGGAAGTGAACGGGGCCATGGAAACGTCGCTGGTCAGTCTTGTCATGGGGTCCTTCACATCCGCCACGGTGGGCGCGGCGGCGCGCCTGGGCATCGCCGACGCCCTCGCGGACGGGCCGGCCACGCCCGACGAGCTGGCCGAGGCCGTCGGCGCGGACCGCGACGCGCTCGTCTCCCTCATGACGGCCCTGACCGCGCTGGGGGTCTTCGCGAAGGGCGAGGACGGCCGCTACACCAACTCGCCGCAGTCCGAGCTGCTCCGGACCGACCACCCGGATTCGATGCGCTACCTGACCGCGCTGCTCTGCGGCCTCTACGCGCAGGCCGCGGCCGGCGGGCTCGCGGAGGCCGTGCGGACCGGCACCTCGGTCATGCCCCACGCGTTCGGCGTCCCGCTCTACGAGTACCTGGACAAGGACCCCGAGACCGCCCGGATCTTCGACCTCGCCATGCAGGACTGGGCCCGCCCGATCGGCGCCGTGCTGGCCGAGCACGTCCCGTTCGAGAACGTCCGCACCGTCATCGACGTCGGCGGCGGCAACGGCACCCTCCTCAAGGCCGTCCTCACGGCCCACCCGCACCTCAAGGGCATCTGCGTGGACCGTCCGGACACCTGCCGGCGGGCGGAGGAGGACCTCCGCGCCTCCGGCAACGAGGACCTCATCGCGCGGCTCACCTTCCAGCCCGCCGACATCCTCCGCGAGGTCCCCGAGGGCGGCGACCTCTACATCCTCAAGAACGTACTCCACGACTGGAGTTCGGAGAGCGGCGTCCAGATCCTCGGCAACATCCGCCGCGCGATGAGCGCCACCACCGCCCCCGACGGCGCCCCGACGCTCCTGGTGATCGACCCGCTGGCCGAGCACGACTCCGGCGCCGCCTTCCGCAACGTCATCAAGATGGTCGTCGGCGAGTCCAAGGCCCGCGAACGCACCGAGGCCGACATGCGCCGCGAAGCGGCCGCCGCCGGCCTGCAGGTCCTCTCCATCACCCCCTGCCCGGCCGACCTCAGCGTCACCGCCTGCACCATCGCCCCGAACAAGCAGACCCCCTGACGCGCCGACACCCGCTGGCGCACCCCCGATGGGCCCCAGCGCCGAGGTGATTCCGCAGGCCGCACCACCCCCAGAGCGCGCCGCCCGAAACACGGTCACCCCTGGCGAACCTTCGCCCCACAATCGGGATTCCCGCCACAATCCCGGCTGGAAATCGATTACCACGATCCGATCTCGACTACCGACGGCAATCGAGAATGCGGGCGAATCCAACACAGCCCAAGAGCGCCCACTCCGACAACCCGGACCCTGCCTGCGCTACCCACCGCACATGCTCCGCGATCACCTTCGCGGCGTGTCGCCGGCGCGTGTCCCGACCGATCGACCTTACCCGTGCTCCACGCCCCGCCCCGCACGCCCTGCGGCCACACCCGTCACTCCCGCCGCTCCGGAGACGCCATCACCACCTGGTTCGAGGGGGACTCCAGGGCGCAGTGCCCCAAGCGGGGCCGGCCAAGAACAATCGCGGCCCCGCCCCGAAAGACCTGACAGCAGGTCAGAAAATCTCTCACTTTCCAGGCAAAACGCCACCAATCAGCACCATGCGGAGGCAATCCGTTACAAAATCTTCATCCCGGCTGGTCATGGACCCTCTCCCGGGGGTGAGAGATTGTCATTCGGCTTCGAACAAGCCTTTACCAACAATGGCAATCTCTTGAGAGAGTCTTGATGTCACGACGGTCTCAGGCCTCGTCCGGTTCCACGGACGGGGCCTTCTCCACGCGCAGGGCGCGGCGAATAGCCGCGCTCCTGACACTCGGTCTGCTGGTGCAGACCGGCGTAGCGGTGGACGCGCTCACGGCGCCCCCCGCCATCGCCGCGCCCACACCCCCCGCACCCCCGGTCGCCCCGGCCACCGAGGCGTCGGACGAGGCGTCGGCCCTGCTGACCGCCCGGCTGCAGAAGCGGCGCATCGAAGTCACCGGTTCCCGGACGGAGTTCACCACCCTGTGGGCGAACCCCGACGGCACCCTGACCTCCGACCGGTCCACCGGGCCGATCCGGATGAAGGTCGGTGAGGCCTGGGTGCCCGTCGACACCACCCTGGTGCAGACGCCGGACGGCAAGGTCGCGCCGAAGGCGCACCCGGGCGGAGTGGTCTTCGAGGGCGGCGACGCCGGGGTGACCGTGGGCGACAGCCTGCCGAGCGCCGCGGCGGCGAGCGCTGCTGCGGGCGCTGCTCCGACCGCGCCTCCCAGCGCGGCGCCGACGACGCCCGCTGCCACACCGTCAGCGAGCAGCACCGCTCCCCCGACCGCCTCGCCGTCGGCTGCCCCGTCGCCGTCCGGTTCCGCCTCCGGTTCGGCCTCCGCGTCGGCCTCCCCGTCGGCCTCCGCCTCCGGCGAGCCGACCCGGGCCTCCCGCAACGGCGCCCGCGCCGCAGCGGCCCCGGCCACCGCCCCGAAGCCAGCTGACGACAAGCCCGCCGACGTCAAGCCCGCCGAGCGCGACCTGGTCAAGCTCGGCTCCGGTGAGCAGCAGGTCACGTTCGGTTGGCTGGGCAAGCTGCCCAAGCCCAAGCTGGAGGGCAACAAGGCCACCTACGTCGACGCCCGGCCCGGCGTCGACCTCGTCCTGGAGGCCACCCGGACCGGCTTCGAGCAGTTCCTGGTCGTCAAGGACCGCGCCGCCGTCGCCCAGACCGGCACCGTGACGATCCCGCTCGACACCACCGGCCTCACCGTCGCCCCGCAGCAGGATGGTTCCATCCAGCTGCTCGACAAGGCGAGCGGCAAGACCACGGTCCGGATCCCGGCCCCCGTGATGTGGGACGCCGCCGTCGACCCGGCCTCGCAGGAGCACCTGAACCGCGGCGCGGTGACGATGGAGCTGCGCGGCCAGGGCGCCGACACCGAGTTGGTGTTCACCCCGGACGCGGCCTTCCTCACGGACGAGAAGACCCGGTTCCCGGTCACGATCGACCCGGTGGTGGACGTCGGCACGACCTTCGACACCTACGTCCAGACCAACGAGAACATCGACGCCTCCGCGTCGACGGACCTCAAGCTGGGCAGCTACGACGGCAAGACCGTGGCCCGGTCGTTCCTGACCATCCCGGGCGGCCCGTTCAACGGCAAGCAGATCCTGAACGCCACGCTGCACCTCGCCAACTACCACTCCTCCTCCTGCACCCCGAAGCAGTGGGAGGTCTGGAACGCCCGCGGCGCCGCCGGGTGGACCCGCTGGGGCAATCAGCCCGCGATGGAGAAGAAGTGGGCCACCTCGAGCGACACGTGGGACGTGAAGAACGACGGTGACGGCTACGACTGCTACGCCCCGGACGGCTCCTTCTGGGCCAATGCCGACGTCACCGAGATGATCCGGTACTTCGCCGGGTTCGGGTACAACGACTACGGCTTCGCCCTCAAGGCCGCCGACGAGTCCAGCAGCCTGTCCTGGAAGCGGTTCAGCTCCGCCGAGGGCTACTGGCCGCCGTTCGTCTCGATCACCTACAACACCGTCCCGGCCACTCCCGGTACGGTCGAGGTACTGCCGTCGCAGCAGGGCAACCCGCGCTACACCTCGGACGCGAACCCGCGCTTCCAGGTGCAGGCGGCCGACCCCGACGGCGATCCACTGAAGGTCTACCTGGACCTGTGGCGCGGCGGCACCTTCCTCGGCAGCATCGTCCGCGACACCCCGAACGGCGCCATCGCGACCGTCCGCCCCTCCGACTACGGCATCGCCAGGCTCGACGAGGGCGTGCAGTACTCGATCTGGGCCACGCTCGACGACGGCAAGTCCCGCTCCGGCTGGGTGGGCACCAACGTCGTCGCCGACACCGTCAAGCCCGGCACGCCGTTCGTGAGTTCGGCCGACTACCCGTCCGACGACCTGTGGCACGGCACGGCCAACCAGCCGGGCTCGTTCACCTTCTCGCCCGCCCCGGGCACCGATGACACCGCGGCCTACGTCTACACCCTGGACGGCGGCACCCCGGTGACGGTCGCCGCCACCGGGGCCCTCACCGCGTCGATCACGCCGACCACCGAGGGCCGCCGTGTCCTGTCGGTGCAGTCCAAGGACCGTGCGGGCAACCTGTCCCCGCCCGCGAGCTACGTGTTCCGGGTCGGCCAGGCCGGCATCAGCTCCCCGGTCAACGGCACCCAGAGCGCCAAGCGCGTCAAGCTCTCGGTCGACGCCCAGACCCAGTTCAAGCGGGTGGTCTACCAGTACCGCCGCGGCCCGGGCGCCACGGAGTACAACGTCCCGCGCACCAACCTCACCAAGGCGGACAACACCCCGGTCACCGAGGACAAGCCGCGCCTCGCGGACCTCGGCCCGCACGCCAACTGGAACGTGCTGGACACCCTCGGCCAGGTCGGCGGCGTCGTCCAGGTGCGCGCCGTGCTGTTCCCCGAGGACGGCTCCGGAAGCGGCTACACCACCGTCTGGAACACCATGACGGTCGACCGCAACGCCGACGGCGCCGCGAGCGACAACATCGGCCCCGGCTCGGTCAACCTGCTCACCGGTGACTACTCCACCGACGTCACGGACGCCGACGAGTTCGGCATGTCGGTCAAGCGCGTCACCTCCTCCCGTGACCTCGGCCGCGGCTGGCAGCCCCAGGGCGAGCGGCTGACGGCCAACCAGCGCCAGATCGGCACCGACACGGCGGGCTTCACCCCGGGCCAGGCCAACCTGGCCCGTTCCACGGCGCGCGGCCACGACAGCTCCACCGACTCGCTGCTGATCACCCCGGCCGCCTCCGGCTGGGACTCCTTCGCCGCGCTCGGACCGGAGTACACCATGGGCCAGGGCATGAAGCCCGGCCGCACCTACCGGCTCACCGGCTGGATCTACGTCCCCGGTGCCACCGGTCTGGACAACCCGCTGGCCAACCGCGGCCTGCGCCTCGTGGGCGTGTACCGCACCCCGGCCGGCTACGGCGAGACCGCCTCGCCGAAGGCCTCGTTCACCGACGGCTGGCAGCAGCTGACCGTCGACATGGTCGTCCCGGCCGACGCCACCGAGGCCTGGTTCCGCCTCTACAACGGCAACGCCGCCGGCAGCGGCAAGGAGGTCTACTTCGACGACCTGTCGCTGAAGGAGATCGTCGCCCCGTTCGGCCCCCAGTGGGCCGGCGGACCCGACGCCGGGACCGGCGGCGACTACCGCTCGCTGTCCTTCCCCCAGTCCGACCTGGTCGAGATCAAGGGCAACGACGACACCTCGCTGACCTTCGCCAAGGGCAACGACGGCAGCTTCTTCCCCGAGCCCGGCGCCGAGGCCCTGACGCTGAAGGCCGTCCCGGCCAAGTCCGGCGCGCTGGTGCTGTCCACCTCCGGCCAGTGCCTGGAGGTGCCGAACGGCGCCGCCGGCAACGGCGCCAGGCTGCAGCCCGCGCCCTGCACCGGCGCCGCGAACCAGCAGTGGACCCGCGGAGACGACCTCACCCTGCGGCTGCTGGGCTACTGCCTCGACAACCCCCGGGGCCAGGTCAACGACGCCACCCCGCTCGCCCTGTGGGGCTGCAACGGCGGAGACAACCAGCAGTGGGAGGTCCGCCCCGACAACACGGTGCTGAACCGCCACTCGGGCAAGTGCCTCGACGCCGACAAGGGCGCCTCCATCTGGGTCTGCTGGGCCGGCCCCAACCAGATCTGGGACATTCAGACCGCCGGCACCACCTACGAGCTGACCGAGCTGGACGGCTCCAAGACCGTCTTCGCCCGCCAGGCCGGCTCCAGCATCTACCAGGTGGTCAGCGAGACGGGGCCCGACGCCGCGTCGACCACCCGCTACCAGTACGACACCACCGACGGCCGCTCGCTCGTCAAGCGGGTCATCCCGGCCGTCGAACCGGGCGTCGACGACGCCAACGGCTGCACCGTCGACCCGCTGCCGCGCGGCTGCGAGGTGATGGAGTACGACTACGCCAAGGCCACCACGGCCACCGCCGCCGCTCTGGGTGACTACCTGGACCGCGTCCGGGGCGTCAAGGTCTGGTCGTGGAACCCCGCCACCTCCAAGCAGGAGCCGGTCGAGGTCGCCCACTACGCGTACGACGACCGCGGCCGCCTGTCGCAGGCGTGGGACCCGCGCCTGGCTTCGCCACTGAAGATCGGATACGGCTACGACGACGCCGGCCGGGTCACCCGGATCGGCGCCGCCGGCGAGCAGCCGTGGAACCTCGACTACGGCAAGGCCGGGGCCGACCAGGACCCGGGCCGTCTCCTGAAGGTCCGGCGCAACACCCTCGCGCCGGGTACCAAGGACCAGGTCATCGGCGAGAACGCGACCAACCTCGTGTACGAGGTGCCGCTGACCCGCGGCGCGGGCGGACCGTACGACCTCTCGGGGGCCGAGGCCCTCAAGTGGGCGCAGACCGACGTGCCGACGGACGCCACCGCGGTGTTCGGCCCGGAGGACGTCCCCGCCGTCAACACCGCCACGGCTGCCAAGCCCGGCCCGGACGGCTACAAGCCGGCCACCGTCCACTACCTCAACGCCTCCGGCAACGAGGTCAACACCGCGACGCCGTCCGTGACGCCCGGCGGCGACATCGACACCAAGGAGTACGACCGCTACGGCCACGTCGTGCGTTCCCTGGAGGCCACCAACCGCTCCATCGCACTCGGCACCCACCCGGACACCGGTAAGTTCGTCGCCGAGCTGAACCTGCCGGAGGACTCGGCCTCACGCGCCCGTCTGCTGGACTCGCGCAGCGCCTACTCGGCCGACGGCCAGGACCTCGTCGACACCCTGGGGCCGGTCTACCGGGCCTCGCTCGCCGAGCAGGTCGACGGCCAGGCCACCCCGGTCAGCGTGACCTCGGAAGCGGAGAAGCTGCCGCAGCTGGGCACCAACACCAAGGTCCAGGTCGACAACGACTGCTGCGGCCTGACCTGGTCCGGCGGCGCGCACCTGAGCATCCGCGGCACTTCGGCCGGTGCTTTCGACAGCATGCGGGTCACCGTGCCCGAGGAGGGCGACTACGTCCTCTCCGGCCAGCTGACCAGGTACACCGACCACGGGATCGTCCAGTGGGCGATCGACGGCAAGGACGTCGGCCAGCCGATCGACACCTACACGGCCACGCCCGCCGTCGTCCCGTACACGGTCGGCGAGGCGGTCCACCTGACGCGCGGCGATCACGAGCTGAGGCTCACGGTCACCGGCACCAACACCGCGAGCGGCGGCGAGCGCTTCCACGCGGGCATCGACACCGTCACCTTGACCAAGACGACCGTCAACCCGACCCTCCCAGCGGGCACTTCGGTCGTCGCCCGGGACCACAACACCAACACGTACGACGAAGGGAAGCCCGACGGCCAGGCCTATCACCTGGTCACCACCGCCACCGACGGCGCCCGGATCGACGGCTACGCCGCCGACGTGGAGCTGCGCGTCACCAAGCACGGCTACGACGCGCCGGTCGGCGGCACACCCGGGTGGAAGCTGAGGAAGGCGACCTCCGTCACCACCGACGCCCTCGGTGCCAAGCTGACCGCGACCGTCAAGTACGACGCCTCGGGCCGGGCGCAGGAGTCCCGCAAGCCGGGCTCCACGGGCACCGACGCCGGTACCGTCAAGTCGGTCTTCTACACCGCCGGTGCCAATCCGGACGACAACGCCTGCTCCGGTCGACCCGAGTGGGCGGGCCTCCCGTGCGTCACGACGCCGGGCGGTGCGGTCACCGACGCGGACACGAGTCGGATGCCCGCCACCCTCCCCGTGAAGCGGATCACCCGCTACTCGCCCTTCAACGCGCCGGAGGAGACAACCGAAACCAACGCGGGCAAGTCCCGCAAGACCGTCACCACCTACGACGAACTGGACCGCGTCCTCTCGACCGAGATCACCTCGGACGAGGGCAGGCCACTGCCCAAGGTCACCGTCGAGTACGACCCGGCAACCGGCGAGGCGGTGAAGACCACCGCCGGCGGCAAGTCCCTCACCCGGGTCATGGACTCCCTCGGCCGACTGATCTCCTACACGGACGCCGACGGCGCCACCACCACCACGGAGTTCGACCGGTACGGCAAGCCGGTGAAGGTCAGCGACCCGACCGGGTCCACCACCTACGCCTACGACCGCGCGAAGGAGCCGCGCGGGCTGGTGACTTCGATCAACGACAGCGTCGCGGGCGAGTTCACCGCCAAGTACGGCCCCGACGGCCAGCTGGTGGAGCAGACGTACCCGGGCGGGATCACCCGGAAGGACACCTTCAACGCGGTCGGAGAGGCCACCAGCCGCAGCTACACCCGCAGTTCCGACAACACGGTGATCTGGGCCCAGACCACCGACATCTCCACCCAGGGCCAGGTGGCCAAGGACACCAGCTCCACCGCCACCCGCTCCTACCAGTACGACCGGCTCGGCCGGCTGGTGAAGGCCGAGCAGACCACGGTCGCCACCGGCTGCGTCACCCGCCAGTACGCCTTCGACGCCCACTCCAACCGCCTCTCCAAGCAGACCTCCCCGCGCGGGGCGGCCGGCGAGTGCAGCACGGCCGGGGCCACGACGGAGACCCACGCCTACGACAGCGCCGACCGGCTCACCGACGCCGGGTTCACCTACGACGCCTTCGGGCGCACCGTGAAGACGGCCACCGGCGCGACCAACACCTACTGGGCCAACGACCGAATCGCCGCTCAGGAGAAGGGGGACACCAAGCAGGAGTGGGCCGTCGACGCCGCCCACCGCCTGACCGCGTTCACCACCGGCAAGAAGCAGGCCGACGGCACCTGGGCCAACGCGACCTCGAAGCTGAACCACTACGGCGACGACTCCGACCAGGTCCGGTGGACGGTCGAGGACACCACACTCGGCACCCTGACCCGGAACGTCTCGGGCCTGGACGGCAGCCTGGTCGCCAGCACCAGCAGGACTGGCGACGTCCAGCTCCAGTTGGCGAACCTGTTCGGCTCGGTGGTCGTCACCACGGACACCGCACTGACCAAGCCGGTGGTGCTGGACTTCGACGAGTTCGGCATCCCCCAGGACGGCCAGGCCGACGTCCGCTACGGCTGGCTCGGCGGCAAGGAGCGCTCCGCGGAGGCCCTGGACGGCGACATCCTCATGGGTGCCCGCCTCTACAGCCCGGCCCTCGGCCGCTTCCTCCAGGTCGACCCGGTACCCGGTGGCAATGCCGGCGCCTACGACTACTGCACCGGCGACCCGATCAACTGCACCGACCTCGACGGCAACTGGGGCATGCCCAAGTGGCTCAAGAAGACGGTCGAGGTCGTCGCCAAGGTCGCCGAGGTGGCGTCCTACATCCCCGGACCCATCGGTGCCGTTGCCGCCACCGTTTCGGCAGTCTCCTACGCCGCCACGGGCAACTGGGAGAAGGCCGCGGAAATGGCCGTCACGGCTGTCGCGCAGACCGTCGGGGCCGGCCCGGTCGTCAAGTCCGTCGCGGCAGCAGCCAGAACGACCCGGGTGGCGGCGAAGGCCGGTAGGGCGGCCGGCGCCTCCAGGATGCTGAGCAGGGCCACCTGCAACTCCTTCGACCCGGACACCCTGGTCCTGATGGCCGACGGCACCCAGGTGCCGATCGCCCAGGTGAACGTCGGCGACTACGTTGCCGCCGTCGACCCGGAGTCGGGCACGACGACGGCCCAACCGGTGCTCGGTGTCCTGGTCGCGAACACCACCAAGCACATGGTCGACATCAAGACCGATCAGGAGCCCACCACCTCGGGCATCCGCGCGACGTCCTACCACCCGTTCTGGGTCGCCGGACGGGGGTGGGTCGACGCCATCGGCTTGAAGCCGGGTGACCGCCTGCTTTCGCCCGACGGCAGCGGTCCGACCGTCACGTCCGTGGTCGACGAGGGTGAGCTGCCGTCGCAACTCGTCTTCAACCTCAACGTCGGCGATGTCCACACCTATGCCGTGTCCGACGGCGTAAACGATGTCGTCGTCCACAACGCCAGCTGCCCCATCCCGCGACGGGTGTGGGCGAACCATATCTACACCGGGCACATATCGAAGGCGACCCAGAAGCTCCGCAGCAAGTTCATCGGTGATCGCGAGGAGGTCCGCGGACTCATCGCCGACACCATCCGCACGGGCAAACGGGCGCGCTCGACCCTCGGCCGGGCAGGCCACACGTACGAGAAGACGTACGACCGCCAGGTCGGAGTGCAGAGGAATCTCAAGGGAAGGGTTTCGAAGAAAAAGCGAGTCCGAGTGGTCGTCGTCAGGGGTAAGGTGGTAACGGCCTACCCGTTCTAGAAAATCCCAGGGGGTGCGAGGCGGAGTTCTTCCGCCTCGCACCCCCCTCATTCGATCCCTCGATGCGAAAATCCACCCCAGGAGAGCAGCCAATGACCGTGTCGGTGAAGATCAGCGCAAAAGGCAATCCTTTCCGGAAATCGAAGTCCCCGGCCCAGCAGGTCGGCCTGACCGAACTGACGCACCACCGCCCACTCGGTGACATCGAGATCCACGGAGACGGGATCACCTTCGAGATGCCGGGCGTCCCGCTTTTCGACTTCACCAGGGTCATGCTGCTCTGCCTGGAGGAGGCCCGCCTGTCTGGAAAGTCCGAGTACTATTTCCCGGAGGGCGAAGGATATATCTTCCTGGCGAAGGCCGGAAGCATTGTCGAAATGACATGCGACTTCGAGGACGGAGTCATCCGGGCGACACCCGGGCAATTCCGGAGGGCACTGGCGGCTGCCGGTCTCGACATGATCGACCACCTCCAGGGCCACGACGCCGGAGTCCTTCGCAACCCGCACTTCAAGAAGCTCCGGGCAGATCTCCTCCTGGCCGCCGAGGAGATCGATTGAGAGCTCCCGCGGACAGGTGGCGCGAGGAGATCCGGCGGCAACGCGGGTAGCAGGAATCGGTGATGCCGGAGGTGCGACGATCTGTGATCACCGGGGAGAATGTGCCCGCTCTGCCGTCAAGGCCGCCATACGTGCAAGATCCCGCTCATGCCGCCCAGGTCAACCAGGCGCGCTACGGACCCGCCTGGGCCATCCGCCTTGGGGCGAAGGCGGTGTTCCCGCCGTATTCGCCTGCTCCGTCGAGCAGGAGCGCGGCGACTGCCTGCGGGGCCCCGCGCATCTGGTTGCGGCCGACCGGCAGCCGCGCCACCTCGCCGCCAGCTTCGCCCTGGCCGCCGCCGGCACCCCACTCCCCGTCGCCTCCAAGACCCTGCGCCATCGCGCCCTGTCCACCACCACCGCGAACATCTACACCGGACTCACCCGCCTCGCCGCCGCGCCGTGGTCGACGCCACCTCCTGGACCCTCGACACCGCCGACCGCGCGGTCCTGGGCGAGCCCGCCTGCCGCAGCCGACGCCCACGGCACCAGAACCCCCGTCCCCACCACCGACTGGCCGCCCATCAGACACCGCAAAGAATAGAACCCGCCCCCCCGCCTGGCCGATGCCGCCCGGCGACACACTGCGACCATCAGCCGGCAGAACATCAAAAAGGCCGCCCCCGCCAGAAGCGGAAACGGCCTACGACCTGCAGTTAAGCAAGTCGGGACGACAGGATTTGAACCTGCGACCCCTTGCCCCCCAGTTTAGTAGGGATATCCTATTAACCCTCAAAATGCGCCCACGTACACGTCGTGCGCGTGCAGATGAGCACGTTTCGCGCACGTCGCGCGGCAGCACGCATGACATGTGGTCCCCAGCTGGTCCCCAGGCCAGGGGCTTGACGGGGGGTCCGGGCGGCGTTCATGTCTCCAGGGTAGCCCCACTCCGAGCGAGGATCCAGCGATTCCCGAGGATCGCCGAGAAACTCACCAGACAGGGACCATGAACTGGGGTGAGAAATAAGTCCGATCCGGGCCGAACGCCAGCCATAAACTAGCCACCGAAAATCCCGGACTCACCCATTCCCTGCGGGCTCGCAAGATTCTCAGCGTTGGCCGTGGCGTATTCCGGGGACCGGTCCGAGACTCGGCGCCCTCGCACCGCACCTGCTCCGGGTTATACGAGCCCAACAACCCACGGCCGACCGACAGACGCCTTCTCCCGACCTGTGGCCACTCCTCCGAGCAGCAACCCCGTTCGGGCAGAATCGGCGCGATCAAGCTGCCCTACCCACCGCACATGCTCCGCGATCACCCTCGCGGCGTGTCGCCAGCGCGTGTCCCGACCAGTCGATCTTGCCCGTGCTCCACGCCCCGCCCCGCACGCTCTGCCGCCACACCCACCACTCCCACAACTCTGGACACACGACCACCACTCGGTTCGAGGAGGAACTTATGGCGCAGCGTCCCAAGCGTGGCAGGGTGTACCGCAGGTGCGGGTGCAAGGACGGCGCCAGCGGGAAGCAGTTGGGTTCGTGGTGCCCGCAGTTGGCCGCCGACACTTCGCATGGTCGGTGGACGTACGCGGTGGACCTGGCGCCGGAGGACGGCAAGCGCCGGACTCGGCGGCGGGGCGGGTTCGCGAGCCGGGCGGAGGCTGCTCGGGAGATGGCGCGGGTGCTGGATGCCGAGTACCGGGGTGTGTACGAGGACCGGACGCTGCGGGTCGGCATGTTCCTGTACGAGTGGCTGGAGTCGAAGCGGCCGGCGCTGGCCCCGAACACCTGGGCGGGCTACCGCGCGTGCATCGAGCGTGACCTGGTCCCGGCGTTCGGCGGCATGCTGCTGCTCGATCTGCGGCCCAAGCACATCGACGCCTGGGTCAGCGCGCAGCTCACTGCCGGCCGCGGGCGCACCACCGTTCACCACGCGGTGGCCATGCTGCGCAACGCCCTGAACCACGCGGTGCGCACGTGGCGGCTGCGCTACAACCCCGCCAAGCACTCCGTACCCGCCAAGCCCCGCGCCGCAGCGCGCACCTGCTGGACCCCGGACCAGGCGGCGGCGTTCCTCCGCCACAACGCGGAGCACCACGCCGACCGGCTCACCGACCTGTTCGAGGTCATGCTCGGCACCGGCATGCGCCGAGGCGAGATCCTCGCCCTGCACTGGTCCGACGTGCACCTCATGGACCGCAAGCTCTACGTCCGCTGGACCCTGACCGCCGTGAACAACGGGAAGATCCACCTCGGCGAGCCCAAGACCGAAGCCAGCCGCGCCTGGATCAGCCTCTCCCGTCATGGCCGCCCTCCACCGCCAGGCCGCCCTCCAGATGGACACCCACCCCGACGGCCGCCTCGACGGCCTGGTCTTCACCCGCCCGGACGGCGAGCCACTACGCCCCCAGTGGGTCCTCGACCAACTCCGCAAACGCACCGCCGAACTCGACCTGCCGAAGATCGGCCTGCACGACCTGCGCCACACCGCCGCCGGCATCCCCCTCGCCGTCGTCTCCAAGACCCTGCGCCACTCCAACCTCGCCATCACCGTCGACCTCTACGGCCACCTCCTCAAAGACTCCGCCGACGACGCCGTCCTGGCCCTGGCAAAGGCCCTCGACCGCGCTGAGCTGGGTAACACCCATCTCGACAGGATCGGACTAGCGGGCTCTAACTCGCTGGCCGCGTAGCCGAGCTGGTGCCCACCAGATATTGAGCAGCTCCGGTAGACCAGTCCGCTGCCACACCATCACAGAATGTGGCGGCCTGCTGGCCGGAGAGGCTCGGTCGCCCTCCGGCCAGCAGGTGGTGACGGCCATCGGTCAGCGGAGCGACAGCGAGGCTCCCTCCAGGTGGGCTTGCGGCCCTCGGCCGCCCCGGAGGGCGACCGCCACCAGCGGACGACGGCGCGGGACTTGTCGGCGGCGGGGTTGCGATCCTCAGCCGCCCCGGAGGGCAACCGCCACGTTCAACCGGTACGTCGAGTTCGCCGAGATGGAGTGGTTGCGATCCTCGGCCGCCTCGGACGGCGACCGCCACCCTGAACGTCCGCGGCCGTACTCGGAACGCAGTCCAGGTTGCGATCCTCGGCCCCCGGAGGGAGACCGCTACTTTCCTTGAGCGGGACCAGCGACGCGTACCCGGGGTTGCGATCCTCGGCCGCCCCGGAGGGCAACCGCCACCTCCGCGCTCGTGCAGGCGCTGCGCAAGCGCCACGAGTTGCGACCCTCGGTCGTCCCGAAGGGCGACCGCCACGGCCCTGGCCGGCATCGGCCTGTACCTGTCCTTCGGGTTGCGATCCTCGGTCACCCCGGAGAGCGACCGCCACCTCAAGGTCGAGACCCTCCCCGGCGGCAAGGAGGTGTTGCGATCCTCGGCCGCTTCAGAGGGCGACCGCCACGTTCACAGTGTTGTCGGGCAAATAGTTGCGCAGGGTGTTGCGATCCTCGGTCACCCCGACGGGCGACCGCGACGAGGGCAACCCCGAGCGCTGAGCCGCCGCTGTTGAGTTGCGATCCTTGGTCGCCTCGAAGGGCGACCGCCACCAGGCCGCGCCCCCACCGTGAAGCCGCCCAACGAGGGTTGCGATCCTCAACGTGCCGTTCGGCGCGTAGGGCGCGGTCAGCCCGCGCGGCAACGCCCCCGGTGCCACCGCCGCGAAGGTCGTGCGGCGCACGCACTCGGTCTTCAACACACTCCAGAAGTTCTCGGCCAGGGCATTGTCGTAGGAGTCGCCGACGGTTCCCATGCTCGGCTCGATTTCCGCCTTCAGAAGGCGAGTTGTGAGCTTGATGAAGGCGTACTGGCAGCCGTGATCGCTGTGGTGGACCAGCTTGCCGGGCTCGACGGGCCGGCCGTGCAGGGCGTACTCCAGCGCGGTGAGGACCAGGTCGGCGTCCGCGCGCTCCGAGGTGTGCCAGCCCACGATCCGGCGGGAGAAGGCGTCGCGGATCGTGGCCAGCCACCACGATCCCTCACCGGTCGGGATCAGCGAGATGTCGGCCACCCACAGTCGGTTCGGCGCGGCGGCGGTGAAGTCGCGCTGGACCAGGTCCGGAGCGAGGTCGGCTGCCGGGTCGCGGCGGGTGAAGGAGCGGGGCCAGCGCAGGCTGACGCCCTGCAGGCCGGCCTGGCGCATCAGGCGCTCGGCATCGCCTTCGACGGCCGACTCTCCATCGGCCGCCGGTAACTCACACAACATCAGATACACCAGTCACTAGACACACCCGACCGTGGTTACGGACCTTCCACCAGACCTCGTAAGGAGAGTCGGCGTCGGTGGTCACCTCGAACCTCGTGCTCCGGCGGCGCGGTGGAACGGCCCGGACGGGGGTCAACTGTGCTGCAGGCAGCGCTTGAGTTCGTTGAGGTCGTAGAAGTGGCTGTCCTGGGCGACGGGCTTGCAGGAGGGCTTGAAGGCGGTCTCCTTCTCGTTGTAGAGCATGCGGACGAGGTACGTGGCGGGCTGTCCGGGCGCGGGCGTGTTCGCGAACAGGTCCCACTGGATGTTAGCGGCCATCGGCGAGACGTCGGCGCCGCGCCACGGGTTGTTCCGGTAGGAGTACGGCGTCCCGGGATCGGCGGGCTCGGTGCTTCCGGGCAGACCCATGAGGGCGGCGAGCGGCTCGATCTCCTCGGCGTGGGTGAACCGGAGCACCGCACCCTTGTCGCTGGTTCCTGCGGCTTTGCCCTCGGCCTGGGCGAGGAGGTCGTCGAGGAGGACGCCGGCCATCTTGTACGTGATCGTGCGGCCGCGGAAGGCGGGGCCCTTCTGGTAGAACTCCTCGGCGTCGTCCAGGTAGGCGAACCACTGGGCGTCGCGCGGGGTGACGAACCGGGCGAGGTCGACATCCGGCGCCTCGACGCTCAGGTCGGGCGCCGCGCTGTAGAGCTGGTACAGCGACCGGGCGAAGGACACCTGCTCCTCGGCGGGCATCGCCGCGACGAAGTCGTCCCGGAACAGGCGCACCGCGACGTGCCGCGCGGCTTCGGCGGTTCGCGGGTCGTTCTGGATCCGCGCGAGGGTGGCGGCCAGGTCCGGATCACTCTTCACGTAGGCCTGGTAGTCGGCGTTCTGAGGCTGCTTGTGGAAGTACAGCAGGTCCTTGTCGGTGACCGGGGCCTTGATCAGACCCGCCAGCGCGGGATCGCCGGAGGTGAGCCCGCCCGTGAACGCGTTGGCGCTCGCGACCGCACGCGGGACGCCCGAGGTCTCCACCACGATCGGCTCGTGCCGGGCCGCGATGGTGTGGAACAGCGACGGGAGTCGCTGTTCCATGCGCAGTGCGGTCCGGCGGTGCTCGTCGGCCCCGCGGCCGGAGAGGTTGCCGTAGCCGAGGGTGGACGCGGCGTCCAGGAGCGATCGGACCTGCGGACCGAGGTCCGCACCGAGGTCGGTGAGGGCGTTCTGCTGCTGGGCCGAACGCAGGACGGCGAGCACGGCGTCACCGTCGTCGCTGTTCGTCATGGCCCGGGATCCGTGGCGGGCGACGTTCTCGGTGAACATCGGGGTGAAGCCCTTCGGCGGCTTCCGGTAGCGGTTGGGCTTCTCCTGCGGGGCGTAGGGGGCCTTCGTGCCGTAGAGCTCCTGACGGGCGTAATGTGCATCGGTCCAGTCGCGAGCTGACGCGGTACCCGCGGCGGACAGCACGCTGGCGCTCAGGGCGATGGCGACGACGGCGGAAACAGTGGCGTGACGATTCATGTCGTCCTTCGGGTCTGCTGGGTTCTGTCGGCCGGTGGTGGCGACCGGATCTTCGCAGGGACGGGGGAAAGATCGCGGGCGCCCCTCGGTGCTCCAGGTGAAGGGCAGTTGAACGCTGACCGTCACCGGGTGCCCGGGTCTGTTCCGCCGGTGTCAGCTGGGCGGATGGGCTCGACTGACGGCCCGACGCCGCGATGTCGTGTTTGGCGCCCGGTGGGCCTACCCGGCTGAGGCAGGCCCACCGGCGACTGGTCGGGGCCGACCGGTCAGGCCGGTTCGACGCAGAACAGCGCTGCCCGAACGTCATCGACGCTGATGTCGCCGCACCCGGTGACTCGGATACGCAACTGCTCGCCGGGCAGCAGGGTGGCAAGGCCACGGTCGGCCGCCGCCGAGGGGCCGAGCCGGTCGGGCTGGAGCAGGAGGTCACGGACCAGAGTGCCGGCGGTGACGGTGACCTCGACTGCGCCGTCGATGTCCTCGGCCGCTGTGACGGTGACATCGAACTCGGGCTTCGGGTAGGCGAAGTGGCGGTCCGCGACGGCGAGGTGGACGGCCCGCTGCCCGTCCGCGTCGGCCACCAGCAGCTCGGTCGTCGAGCCATCGGCCGGCAGGAGCTCCGCCGGCACCACCAGCCGGGTCACCGAACGGGCGTCCGCCCGCACCGGAAGCTCGGTCTGAGCCGCGACGGTGCCGTCCGCGGCGAGCCGGCGCAGCCGCAGGACCGTCTCCCAGATCTGTCCGGCCTGGTTGACGAGGGCAGCTTCGGGCGCACCGGTGACGCCGGGCGGCTGGAGGGTGAGCAGACGGTCGGCGTACAGTCGTCGCAGCTCGTGGTAGAGGGGCTTGAGGCGGCCGTCCCCGTCGATGGCGGCCCAGGAGGACACCGGCCAGCAGTCGTTGAGCTGCCACACGATCGTGCCCGCGCAGCGGGGCCAGTGGGAGCGCCAGTGTTCGATGCCGGTGGCGATGGCACGGGCCTGGACGACCTGGGTGAGGTAGTGCCACCGGTCGAAGTCCGTCGGGAGTTCGAAGTGGCGGGCGAGGCCGCGGTCGAGCTTGCCGTTGCCGTCGTCGGCCTTCTGGTGGTGGAGCATGCCGGGCGAGTCGGGTGCCAGGACCTCCCCAGGCAGGGCGCGGCGGAGGGTGGTCAGGGCGGGCGGGGCCTGCCAGCCGAACTCGGCGACGAACCGGGGGACGTTCTCGCGGTACTCGCTGTAGTCCCGGCGGTTCCAGACCTCCCAGGAGTGATGGGTGCCGTGGTCGGGATCGTTGGGATGGTGGTCCCAGCTCCCGGACCAGGGGCTGCCGGCCGTGTACGGACGGGCGGGGTCGAGTTCGGCGACGATCCGGGGCAGCAGGCCGAGGTAGTAGCCCTCGCCCCAGGAGTCGCCGACGAGTTCCGGCTCCCAGTCCCAGTCGCGGAAGCCCCACAGGTTCTCGTTGTTGCCGTTCCACAGCACCAGCGACGGGTGCGGCATCAGGCGGACGACGTTCTCCCTGGCCTCGGCCTCGACCTCGCCGCGCAGCGGCTGCTCCTCGGGGTAGGCGGCGCAGGCGAAGAGGAAGTCCTGCCAGACCATCAGGCCGAGTTCGTCGCAGGCGTCGTAGAAGGCGTGGTCCTCGTAGATGCCGCCGCCCCACACCCGGACGAGGTCGATGTTGGCCTCGGCGGCGCGGGTGAGGCGCTCCCGGTAGCGGGACGGGGTGACGCGGCTGACCAGGGTGTCGTCGGGTATCCAGTTGACGCCGCGGACGAAGAGGCGCTCGCCGTTGACGACGAGGGTGAAGCCGGTGCCGTCCTCGTCGGCGGAGCGGTCGAGTTCGACGGTGCGGAAGCCGATCCGGCGGTGCCAGGTGTCCAGGGGTTCGGTGTCGTCGGAGAGGGTGACGTCGAGGTCGTACAGCGGCTGCTCGCCCCGGCCGCGCGGCCACCAGAGTGCGGGGCCGGGGACCTCCAGTACGATCACGGCGGCGTCGCCGTCGAGGACGGCTTCGGCGGTCGTGCCCGCCACCGTGGCCCGGACCGTGAGCGGACGGCCCGTACCGGTGGCGGTGCGCTCGACGGCGAGGTGCAGTTCGACGCGGCCGTTGCCGTCGGCGACCGTCACCAGGGGCCGAACCTGGGCGATGCGGGCGGTTGACCAGTGCTCCAGCCGGGCGGGGCGCCAGATTCCGGCGGTGGGCAGGGTGGGGCCCCAGTCCCAGCCGAAGCTGCTGGCCATCTTGCGGATGTACTGGAAGGGCTCGGGGTAGACGTTGGGGCGCGCACCGGTGAGCGCCCGGGTCTCGGCGGCCTCCTGGTAGGCGCTGGTGAAGTGGACGGCCAGCTCGCCCGCCAGGCCGGTGACGTCGAAGCGGTAGCTCCGGTGCATGTTGCGGGTGCGGCCGAGTTCCGTCGCCCCGAGGGTGATCCGGGCGGCGGTGTCCAGGCCGGCGAACACCACGTCCGTGCGCTCGTGGGCGCTGACCGCCGCCATGCGGGTGGTGTAGGTCCAGTCGCGGCGGCCGACCCAGGCGACCTCGTTCTCGTTGGCGGCGAGGAACGGGTCCGGGATAAGACCGGCGTTCAACAGATCGGTGTGAACGCAGCCCGGGACCGACGCGGGCACTTGCTCGCCTCCGTACTGCAGGGCCCAGCCCTGGTCGAGCTGAGTGACGTCCTTCATGGTGCGGCTCCTGTCCGGTGGCCTGTCGGTGGCGCCAGTAACCGTAGCCCCCGCGACAACCTCTGTCTATTAACCGGTTAGGTTGACTATATTGGCTTCTATCAGGCATTGAAGAGATGAAGGATTAGCTTCTACCTAAATCGGTTCACCACCCGCGGTCGACGCGGCTGCCGGGGGCTGGACCAGTGCGGCCGTCCCGCCACCACGGAGCCGGCGCGAGGGCGGGAACAGTCGGTGTGCCGGCTCCGGACATGGGCGGCTCAGATGGCCGGCACCTGCACCCAGAACCGGACGTCGTTGCCGAGGTTGGCGGAGTTCGAATCCAGCCGGGCCTTGATCCAGTAGACCGCGGCCTTGTAGCGGGAGATGTCGGCGGTGTCGGGGTTACTCAGACCGGAGGCTCCGTTGCGGTGTCCGGCGAACCAGGTGTCCAGGCCGTAGTGGCCCTGGCTCTGGTGCAGGCAGGAAACATCCTGGCCCAGAACGGAGTTGAGCGCGGCGCCGTTGGTGTACTGGGCCGCCGACTGGCCGGAGAACGGCCCGCACGAGGCCCTGAGCATCAGCCAGTTCTGCTTGAAGATACCGAAGTTGGCTGCGTCCCCTGACTTGTTGTCGCCGTACGGGTAGTCGGCGGTCATCCGGTCGCTCTCCAGCATGGCGATCGCCAGGTCGAGCGAGGTGGCACCAACGGCCCGCACCTGGCTCTTGCGGCCACCGAGACCGCTGACGAGGTAGGAGCCGCACGGCATGCCCGAGGGGCAGGCGGTGCCGCCGTCACCGGTGTCGGCCCGCGAGCCGCGGACGACACAGGACTGGTTGTTCTCCCATCCCCAGCCGTCGCCGTCCGGATCGCTGGCGCTGCCGTTGGCGCAGTACGGGTACCCGTTGAGCGCGCTGTCAGCGGACGCGGGCTGGGCGAAGGCCGCAGTGGCGGCGAGGGTGGTGAGGGTGGCGCCGAGCGCCTGGGGGAAACGGTTCATGACTGCTGCTCTCCTGGTTCGCTGCCTCCCCCGGGCCGGCGGCGCCCGCCCGGGGGAGGGATGGGTCAGTAGGTCGTGCAGGCCGATCCGTTCAGCGCGAAGGCGGTCGGTACACCGTTGGTGCCGGGCGTCGACGTGCCGGTGAAGCCGAACGCGACCGTGCCGCCGGGTGCGATGGTCGTGTTGTAGTCGGGCGGATTGCTGGCGGTGACCCGCTTGCCGTTCTGGTTTCCGCGGGCGTTCCACATGGCGGTGACGGTCTGCCCACCGGGGAAGGCGAACACCAGCCGCCAGCCGTCGACCGGAGTGGAGCCCGTGTTCCTGATGGTCACGTCGCCGTTGAAGGAGGATCCCCAGTCGGACAGGCCGTAGTGGACGGCACAGGCGCCCGCCGGGGTCGGGCTCGGAGAACCGGAGGGGCCGCCGCCCGGGGAGGGCGACACGGAGCTGGTCGGGGTGACAAGCCCGCTCTTGGCCGCCATGCGGTCGGAGTGGTCGCGGAACACGGCCAGTTCCGGCGCGCCCGCCCGAACGCCGAACGTACCGTCGACGTCGTGGTCCTCGTACCACCAGAAGGCGCTGCCGTCACCGTCGGCCGACTCGAAGTCCGTGTAGAGGGCCTTCCACCACGCGGAGCGGTCGACGTTCTGGACGTTGAACTCGCCCATGAAGAAGGGCTTGCCGATCACGTCGTGCGAGTCGGCGATCCAGGCCCGGATGAGCGTCCTGGTCTGGTCGATCGTTAGGTTCGCCCAGGGTTCGGTCGGGTACGGGTGGGCCGAGGTGTAGTCGATGTACGGCGACTGCTGCACGGCCACGAACGGATTGCCCTCGTCACCGCCGAACCCGTACGCGGTCCCGTGGCCCTCGATGCCGACGCCGAGCAGGTGCTTGCCGTCGATGCCCTTGACGAAGGCCCCCATCTCGTCGACCCAGGCTCGCAGGGTGGCGCCGCTGGTGTCCTCGGCGGCGCCCTGCCCCTGGTAGCGGGGCTCGTTCATGAGGTCCCAGGCGAAGATGGTCGGGTCGTCCTTGTACCTGACGCCGCTGTAGTGGTTGGTGCGGTTGAGCACGTGGCCCACGTAGTCCTTGTACGAGGTGAAGCAGCCGGGGCACCGCCTTCTGTCGAAGAACGCCGCCCGGCCGGGCTGGCCGCCGGACAGTCCCTCCCACTGCAGGCGGGTGTCGATTCCGCCGTAGGCCTCCCAGTAGTTCTCGAACACCGGGATCAGCTTCAGGCCGTGGGCCCTGGCAGATTCGATGACGTAGTCGAACTGGGCGAACTCCTGCTCGTCGTAGACGCCCTTCGCCTTCTCGAAGCCGTGCCAGTTCTCGTGGCTGAACATCCACAGCCGGACCACGGTCGCCTTGTCCGCCTGCAGATTGGCGAAGTGGGCGTCGATGCGCGCCTTGTCCATGAACTGCGTCTCGGTGTCGCCGGACCCCGAGCCGAAGGTGAAGAGGTCGTAGGAGTCCGCGCCTGCGAAGTAGTACGGCTTGCCGTTCAGGCAGAAGTGGATGCCGCAGCGGCCGGCGAAGGCGCTCGCGGTGTCGGCCGCGGAGGCGGTTCCCCGGCTCACTGCGAGGCCTGCTGCGGCGAGAACGGCCGCGAGGAGGAGCGCCAGCGGCCAGAGGCGGCTTCCGGCGAGGGAGTGTGGTTGGTGATGCACGCGCGTCCCTTTCGTCCCGGACGGGTGGGTGGTGAGGGAAGACCCCGGCGCCCGGTGACTTCACCGGGGACGCATCGGGGGCGGTGCGGCCCCGGCTCGGAGTGTCGGCCGAGGCACGGGGGAAACCGGCGGCAGAGTCCGCCCGCGGCTCTGGTTAACCGCTTAATGCAGGTGGACCGTATGGCTGCCGATAGTTGCCCGTCAATAAGTGATTAACCGTTTGTTGCGATGAGCTTGCCGACCGGCCGCTGTCGTCGGGTGGGCGCGTAGTAGCTTGAGGGCATGTCCCAGCAGAAGAGTCCCGCCGCTCGGCGGCCGACCATCACCGACATCGCGAAGATCGTCGGTGTGTCCAAGGTGTCGGTCTCCAACGCGCTCAACGGTCGGCCCGGTGTCTCCGAGGCCACCCGGGCCCGGATCGAGGCCGTGGCCGAAGAGATCGGGTTCGTGCGCAACAGCGCGGCCCGGGCTCTCAGCGGGGCGACGGCGGCGGCGGTTGGACTGGCGCTCGCCCGCCCCGCGCGGATGCTGGGCACCGAGCCGTTCTTCATGGAACTGATCGGCGGCATCGAGAACGTCCTGTCCGACGCCTCCTACTCGTTGGCGCTCCAGGTCGTCACGGACCACGAACGCGGCCTGGAGGCCTACCGGCGCTGGTGGAGCGAGCGGCACATCGACGGCGCCATCCTGGTCGACCTTCACGAGAACGACGCCCGGGTGCCCGCGCTGGAGGCACTGGGCCTGCCGACCGTGGTGATCGGCCACCCGTCCGGGTCGGGCTCGCTGACCCCCGTCTGGTCGGACGACGCCGCCGCAGTGCGGGAGACCGTGGAATACCTGGCCGCCCAGGGCCACCGGCGCATCGGTCGGGTGGCCGGCCTGGAGGGCCTGGTGCACACCTCGATCAGGGACCGGGCCTTCGCCACCGCCAGTTCCGAACTCGGTCTGGACCCCGCGCCCACGGCGCACACCGACTACACGGGCGAATCCGGGGCCCGGGCCACTCGGCGTCTGCTGCTCTCACCCACCCGGCCGACGGCGATCCTCTACGACAACGACATCACCGCCGTCGCCGGACTGTCGGTGGCCCAGGAGATGGGGCTCCAGGTGCCGCGCGACCTGTCGATCGTCGCCTGGGACGACTCCCCTCTGGTCCAGGTGGTCCGGCCTCCGCTCACCGCGCTGACCCGCGACATCCACGCCTACGGCGCGAACGCGGCCCGCACTCTGCTCGCCCTGATCGCCGGCGGGCGCGTCGAAGGCTTCGAGGACCGGGCTCCCCGGCTCACCCCGCGCGGGAGCACCGCACCGCCGTCGGCCTGAACGTTCAGGTGCGGGCCGGTGGGCCGGTGGTCCCGCGCGGTACCAGCACCGGAGCGTCGGAGACCCGCGAGCGGGCCCGGCCGTCGTCCAGAAGCTCCAGCAGGCAGCGGGCGACCTCGGCGCCGAACGCGAAGGGGTCGTAACTGAGCGCCGAGAGCGCCGGCCGGGTGATCCGGCACAGGTCCGAGTCGTCCCAGGCGACCAGCGACAGGTCCTCGGGCACACGCAGGCCGAGCTCGCCCGCCACCGCGAGGCCCGCCACGGCCATGAGGTCGTTGTCGTACACGATGGCGGTCGGCCGGTCGGCGTCGGCCAGCAGTGAGCGGGTCGCCGTGGCGCCCTCGTGTGCGGACAGGGCGGTGTGCACGCTTCTGGCGTCCTCCAGCCGCAGTTCGGCGGCGGTGGACGCGAACGCCTCCGCGCGGACGATCGACTGGCCCAGCGTCACCGGCCCGCTGATGTGCGCGATCCGGCGGTGGCCGAGGATCGACAGGTAGCGCACGGCCTCCGCCATGGCCATCGCGTCGTCGTGCCACACTGCCGGGAAGGGGCCGCTGAGCTGCGGAGGCGCAACGGCGACGACGGGCATGCCGAGCCGGTGGACGGGTTCGATACGAGGGTCGTCGCTGGTCACTCCGACCAGGACCGAGCCGTTCACCTTGCCGGACTGCCACCACTGCTTGTACAGCGCGATCTCGGCGTCGAGGTCGGGGGCGATGTGCAGCAGCAGCGAGCAGGGCCGCTCGGTGAGCACGCTCTCGATCCCGCCGATCAACGCCATGTGCACCGCGTCCAGAACGGTGCCGGCGGCGTCGCGGGTGAGCGCCATGCCGATGGTGTGGACCCGGTCGCCCTGGGCGAGGGAGCGGGCCGCGAGGTTGGGCGCCCAGCCCAGTTCGCGGGCGGCCTCGACGATCCTCTTGCGGGTGTCGGCGGAGACTCCGGGTCGGTCGTTGAGAGCGAGCGAGACGGCGCCCGCCGACACCCCGGCACGGGCGGCGACGTCCCGGATCGTCACCCGGCTTTCCATGTGCGTTCCTTCCCTCGGCCCAGTGGATGCGCGACGAGGCGCTGCCCGGCTCCATCCTGTCAGGTGAGGTGACCCGTGCGGGACCGCGGGCGGCGGGGAAGGGCGAGGGGCGAGGTGGTCAGCCGGCGCGGGGGCCGATCTCCCCCGAGCCGCGAGGGATCAGGCGGGTGGGGATCTCGATCCGGCGGGCCGCGCCGGTGTCCCCGGCCAGGCGCTCGAAGAGCGTACGGGCGGCCGCGGCACCGAGCGCGGCCGGGTCCTGGGCGACGACCGTGAGACCCGGCGTGAGCAGATCGGCCAGTTCCAGGTCGTCGAATCCGACCAGGGCGGGGCGGGGCCGGTCCGGTGGGAGCTGGTGGAGCACGGCCAGGGTGATCCGGTTGTTGGCGGTGAACAGGGCCGTGACGGGTTCCGGGCCCGCGGTCAGCCGGTCGACGGCGGCGGTGACCCTGGCCGGATCGGTGGGTCCGGTGTCGATCCACCGCTCGTCCACCGGCAGGGCGGCGTCGGCCATGGCCGTCCGGTAGCCGCGCAGCCGCTCGGCACTCGTGTGGAGGCGGGCCAGGTCCCCGATGAAGCCGATCCGCCGGTGGCCGTGGCGGATCAGGTGGGCAACCCCGGTCCGGGCGCCGCCCGCGTTGTCGCTGAGCACGGCGTCCGCCTCGATGGCCGCCGCCGGGCGGTCGAGGAAGACCACAGGGGTCCCGGCGGCGGATTCCGGAAGCAGGTAGCGGTGGTCGTCCCCGGTCGGCACCACGATCAGGCCGTCCACCCGGCGGGCGCAGAAGGCGAGCGCGAGGTCGCGTTCCCGGCGCTGGTCCTCCGCGCTGGAGCCGGTGAACAGGAGGCAGCCGTGCTCTGCGGCCACCCCCTCCACCGCACGGGAGAGGGCGGAGGAGAACGGGTCGCCGATGTCCTCCAGGAGCAGGGCGATGCTGGCGGTCCGGCCGGTCCGCAGCAGGCGGGCACTGTCGTTGCGGCGGAACCCCAGCCGGTCGATGGCGGCCCGCACCCGCTCGGCCGTCGCGGAGGCGACGCCGCTCTCTCCGTTCACCACCCGGGACACGGTCTTCAGGCCGACCCCGGCGTCCGCGGCGACGTCGTTCATCGTGGGCCTGGCTGGCCTGGTGCCGTGTCCCCTGCTCATGCCCGGCAGCATACGGCGGAAGCGTCGGCAGGTCCGAGGACCAGGTCGGACCAGGCCGCGCCGAGCAGCCGGTGCCCGTACGGGGTGGGGTGGACGCCGTCGGCGGCGATCCGATCCGGTGCGCCCGCGGTGCGGGCGGCCTGGTTGAGCAGGCCGTCGGCGGCCAGCAGGAGCGCCTCGAACTCGGTGGCGAGCCTGCGGACGGCATGGATGCGCGGGTCGAGGTCCTCGCGCCAGGCCCACTGCTCGGGGGTTGCGGGGACCAGGAACGGTTCGATGAGCAGGATCCGGGCGTCGCAGCGTTCGCGGACCCGGGCGAGCAGACGCCGGTACGCGTCCTCCCAGCGGTCGGGCGGTGAGGCGAGCTCGGAGTCGTACCGGCGCCAGGTGTCGTTGACGCCGATCATCACGGAGAGCAGGTCGGGCCGGTGGGCCAGGGTGTCGCGCTCCCAGCGGTCGCGCAGGTCGACGACGCGGTCGCCCGCTACGCCCCGGTTGAGAACGGTCGCACCGGGGTGTGCGGCGTTCAGGGCGGCCGCGGCGTACGCCGCGTAGCCGTTGCCCAGGCAGGCGGGGTCGTCGTGATCGCGTCCGGCGTCGGTGATGCTGTCGCCTTGGAAGAGCACGATGGCGTTGCGCGGCAGGTCGGATGGCATGCGGTCCTCGGACGGTAGGCCACCGCCCCGTCGGGTCGGTGGACGGCGGGGCGGCGGCGGTGTGGGGGCCGGTCAGCCGGCGGCCATCGCCCTGGCGTGGGCGGCGAACAGCCGGGCGGTGGTGCGGGTCGGGTTGGCGGGGTCGTTGTCCCACATGATGCGGTGGCCGTCGTAGTCCGGGTAGAAGGAACCGTCGTCGACCCGGGAGGTGAGCAGCCAGAACTGGTCGCCCGCACCGCCGCCGGTGCGGACGGCGTCGGTCCAGGCGGTGTAGGCGGCGTCGCGGGCGGCGGTGTCGGGGATGTCCCGTGCCGCGTCGATCTGGAGCCCGAACTCCTCGATCACCACGGGCTTCCCGAGTGATCGGCCGGCGGCGAGGTGGTCCTCGATCCAGCGTGTGCCCCAGGAGGTGGCGTCGGTGCCGGGCTTGCCGGCCCTGGTCTCGCCCCAGTTCTGCGGGTAGACGTGGACGGTGCCGTAGTCGACGGCGGGGAGGGCCACCAGTCCGTTCCACCGGACGCCCTCGTAGTCCGAGTAAGGGTAGTCGGTGTGTCCGGGCTGTCCGAAGAAGCCCTCGTCGCCGACGGCGAGCAGCTGGCGGGGGGCGAGCGACTTGACGTAGGCGCTCATCTCGGCGGCCCAGGCAAGCAGGGTGGCACCGCTCTTGTCGCTGCGGCACCGCGGTTCGTTGGCGAGTTCGAAGGCCATGATGGTGGGGTCGTCGCAGTAGCGCAGGCCGGTGTAGCGGTTGCGGTGCTGGACGAGATGCTTGGCCCAGGCTCGGTAGCAGGCCCTGATCTCCGGGTCGGTGTAGAAGCGGTCGTGGTTGACGCCGTCGCCGTACGAGTCGTCGGGCAGGCCGAGGAACCAGCTGACGTACTGCTGCATGCCCCCGTAGTCCGGCCAGTTGTTGACCAGCGGCAGGACGAGGCGGATCCCGAGCTGCCCGGCCTTGTGGACGGCGTAGTCGAGGGAGTCGAAGGCCTCATCGTCGTAGCTGTGGGGCTTGGGCTGGAGCGGGTGGTACGAGTGTCCGGAGCCGTCGGCGAACGCCCAGGCCCGGACCACGGCCAGGCCCATCGCGGCGGCGTCGTCGAGAACCGCGTCGGCCGTGTAGTGGGACTGCTGGTGCAGGTAGTAGCAGTTGGTGCCACCGAAACGGAACGGGTTTCCCCCCAGGCGGAGTTCACCGCCGCGGGCGGTGACGAAGCCCGCGGTGCGACGGCCTCGGCCGGTGAGCGGCGCGGGCTCGGCGGCGGCCGGCGTGGCCAGGGCCGGCACGGCGGCCGCCGCCAGGGCGGCGGAGGCCGCTCGGAGCAGCGAACGGCGGGTGGGGGCGGGATCGGTTCTGCCAGAGAGTGCGTTCACGGGAAGGGACCTCCGGAGTGGGCGCCTGGCGGCGCCGACGGGTGGGAGTGGTGCGGTCAGACGGCGGTGTGCTCGGGAACGCGGGCCCGGTAGAGCGTGGCGGTCCCGCGCAACTCCGCCGGAGCGCCGGCGGCCGGGAGGAAGGCGCTGTCTCCCCGACGCAAGGTGAGCGGTCGGCCCGGCGGCCGGTGGAGTTCGGCGGTGCCCTCGGTGCAGAGCAGCATCTGCGGGCCGTCGGCGGAGAGAGCGGCGCGGCCGAGGAGGTCGAGCCGGGACAGCGCGAACTCGGCAGCCGGTGTCGGGTAGTGGAGTTCGCCCTCGTCGCCGCCGGCCGGGTGGACCAGGGCCGGTGGGCCGGGTCGGAAGTCGACGACGGTGGCGAGGGCTCCCACGTCCACGTGCTTGGGGGTCAGGCCGCAGCGCAGCACGTTGTCGGAGTTGGCCATGATCTCCACGCCGGTCCCGCGCAGGTAGGCGTGCGGAACGCGGGCGTCGAGGAAGAGCGCCTGTCCGGGCCGCAGTCGCACGTGGTTGAGCAGCAGTGCGGCGGCCAGTCCCGGATCGCCGGGGTAGTCCCGGGCGGCCGCGGCGTACGCGGCGTAGGTGGCGGCGTGCGGGCCCGGGGCCTCGGCGGCGCGTTCCAGCGCGGGAGCGAGTTCTGCGGCGGCCTCCTCGCCCCGGGCCCGGTCGGCGTCGAGTGCCTCGGTCAGGACGGTGCGCAGGGCCGTAGCGGGGTCGGCACCGCGCAGGGTCGCGATCCACGGCGCGAGGGCCGGGGCGTCCAAGGCGGCCATCAGCGCGGCGGTGGCGGCCGGGTCGCGGAAGCCGCAGAGGGCGTCGAAGTCGTCGAGTGCGCAGAGCAGTTCCGGCTTGTGGTGGCGGTCGCGGTAGATGCGGTGGGCCGCGTCCCGCGGGATGCCGGCGGCCTCCTCGGCGGCGTAGCCGGCCTCTGCCTGGGTGGCGTCGGGGTGCACCTGGACCGACAGGGCGTGCTCGGCGGCGAGCACCTTGACCAGGAACGGCAGTCGGGCACCGTAGCGCTCCGCGACTCGTCGGCCGAGTTCGTTGTGCGGGTCGCGGGCGATGATCTGGTCGAGGGGTTCGGGGCCGTTGCCGCGGTCGACGGTGGACGGCGCGTCGGGGTGGGCGCCCATCCAGAGCTCGGCCTCGGGTTCGCCGGTCGGGCGGCGGCCGGTGAGTCGGGCGATGGCGGTGGCGGAGCCCCACGCGTAGGGCCTGATCCGGTTGGTGAGCAGGTCGGCTGCGGGGAGCGGGCCCACGGCTGGAAGCAGAGGGGCGGGGCGGTGCGGCGGGGTCATGGCGGGCTCCGGTCTGAGGCGGTCCGGTCCGCCCACCGGTTTTCCTCACCCTCAGGAGGAGTCGGGGGGCGGACCGGGGTCTGGAGCGGCACGTGGTCAGGGCGTGCCGGGGGGCGCGGTGGTGCCGCGAGGTACGAGGACGGGGGTCGGGGCGGGGCCTGATGTATCGGCGCGGCGGTCGAGCAGGGCGAAGAGGCAGCGGGTGACCTGGGCGCCGTAGCTGTGGACGTCGTGGCTCATGGCGGAGAGCGTGGGGTGGGTGAGCCGGCACAGCTGGGAGTCGTCCCAGGCGACCAGGCTCAGCTCGCCCGGGACGGTCAGTGCGAACTCGGCGGCGACGGCGAGTCCGGCGACAGCCATGATGTCGTTGTCGTAGAGGATCGCGGTCGGCCTCCGGGTTCCGGAGGCGAGCAGTTCGCGGGTGGCCCTGGCGCCGGCCTGGCCGGAGAAGTCGGTGGGCAGGCTTCGGGGTTCGTCCAGGCCGAGTTCGGCTGCGACCTGTTCGAGTGCGCGCGCCCGCATCGCGGAGTGCCCCAGCCGTGGGTCGCCGCCGACCCGGGCGATCCGGCGGTGGCCGAGCAGCGCGAGGTAGCGGACGACCTCCTCGACGGCGGCGGCGTCGTCCGTCCAGACGGAGGCCGTCGAGCCGCCGGTGAGCCCGGGGTGGCCGGCCGCGACGACGGGCATGCCGGTCCGGGCCAGGGCGGGGATTCGAGGATCGTTCTCGATCAGGTCGACCAGGAGGGACCCGCGGACCCGCCCTTCGCGCCACCAGGTGTGATGGACGGCGGTCTCCTGGTCACGGTCGCGTACCAGCCGCAGCAGCAGCGTGGCCGACCGCTCCTCCAGCACGCTCTGGATGCCGGAGACGAACTCCATGTAGAAGGGCTCCAGGCCGAGTTGGCGGGCCGGGCGGGCGAGCACCAGGCCGACGGCGCCTCCCCGACCGCCGCTGGCCAGGCTGCGGGCGGCCTGGCCGAGCACCCAGCCGAGTTCGGTCGCGGCCGCGCGGATCCGCTCACGGGTGCGTTCCGACACCCCTGGACGGTCGTTGAGCGCGAGCGACACCGCCCCCGGCGAGACCCCGGCGCGCTCGGCGACGTCCCGGATGGTGGTGCGCGCGCTCACCTGCGCCTCCGCTCATCGGCTCGGCGGTGACGCGGCGCAGGTGCGGTACCGGGGGGACGGATCACTTCGTGGAGCCCGCCGCGAAGCCGCTGTAGATGAAGCGCTGCAGGGCGAGGAAGACGATCAGGGTCGGCAGGATGACCAGGACGGTTCCGGCCGAGATGGTCTCCCAGTGCGCGCCGAACGGCCCTTTGAAGCGGAACAGCGAGGTGGAGATGGTGCCCAGGTCGGCCGAGGGCATGTACAGGAAGGGGATGTAGAAGTCGTTGTAGACCGCGATGCCCTTGATGATCACCACGGTGGCGATGGCTGGCCTGAGCATCGGCAGGATGATCCGCCGGTAGACGGTGAACGAGTTGGCGCCGTCGAGCCTGGCCGCCTCGTCGAGTGAGACCGGGATGGAGCGGATGAACTGGAGGAAGACGTAGATCGACACGATGTCGGTGCCCAGGTAGAGCATGATCGGTGCCCAGCGGGTGTTGAACGCCCCGAGGTCGTTGACGATCTGGAAGGTGGCGACCTGGGTGGTCACGCTCGGGACGAGCGTGGCGACCAGGAAGAGAGCCATCACGAGCTTCTTGAGCCGGAACTCGAAGCGGTCGATCGCGTAGGCGGTCATCGAGCCGATCAGCACGGTGCCGGCGGTGGAGACCACGAGGATGATCGTGGTGTTGACGAAGCCCTGCAGCATCTTGCCCTGCTGGAAGGCGGTCGCGTAGTTGTGGAGGTTGAGCCAGTCGCCCGGCGGGGCGAGCGGGCCTGTGGTCAGCGCCTCGTTGCTGCTCTTGAGCGAGGTGAACAGCACCACGGTGAGCGGTATCAGCACGAGCGCACTGGCGAGTCCCAGGGAGGTGTACTTGCCGACCGTGGCGGCGAGCACCCGGGGGGTCGGGGCGGCCCGGCGGGCGGCCCGGGTGGCGGGAATGGTCACGACAGTTCAACCCTCTCCTCCGGCACCAGGCGGCGCTGGATCCAGGTGACGAGCAGGATCAGGGCCAGCAGCACGACGGCGCAGGCGGAGGCGAGGCCGACCTTGTCGAACTTGAAAGCGAGCTTGACGGTCTGGATGACGAAGGTCTCGCTGCCGTTGGAGCCGCCGGTCATGACGTACGGGATCTCGAACACGGCCAGTGAGCCGGAGACCGCGAGGATCGCGCTGAGGCTGATGATCGGTTTGATGCTGGGGGCGATGATGTGGCGGAACTGCTGCCACCGGCTCGCACCGTCGAGTGCCGCGGCCTCGTAGAGGTGGGGCGGGATGGACTGGATCGCGCCGAGGAACAGCACCATGTTCAGGCCCATGTAGCGCCAGACCGACACCCCCGCCAGTGACTTGTTGACGAGGTCCGGATCCCCCAGCCACAGGTGCTGTCCGCCGACGCCCAGCAGGCGCAGCACGGTGTCCAGCGTGCCGCCGGGCTGGAAGAAGTAGAGGAACACGAAGCCGATCGCGACGCCGTTGATCAGGTACGGGAAGAACAGGATGCCCTTGAAGAAGTTCCTGAAGCGGGTGTCGAAGCTGAGCACGGTGGCGAAGTAGAGCGCGAGCGCGATCTGCACGAAGGAGGCCAGCAGGTACACGCCGCTGACCAGGAAGACCTTGAACAGTTCCGGACGCGTGAACAGCGCCGTGTAGTTGTCCGCCCCGACGTTGTTCCGCTCGGGGCTGATGCCGTCCCAGTCGGTGACGCTGTAGCCGAGCATGTCGAGGATCGGCAGGTACGTGAAGGTCACCAGCAGCGCCAGTGGGACCAGCAGGTAGAGCCAGGGTGTGAACCACCGGTGGGTGCGGCCGGCCCTTCGGCGCCGGACCGGCGCGGCCGTTGCGGCCCGGTCGCCGGAGGGCGGCGTCATGCCCGCGCTCCGGTCCTTCTGCAGTGCAGTCATCTTCCTGTCCTTCGTTGAGCCGGACGCCCGAAGCCCGCCTCCCCTCCCACCGCCCGTCCGGGTGGCGGGGCTGTTGCTTCCTTGCGCCGCCGAGCAGCCGGGGCACCGGGGGCGCTGGGTGCGGTGCGGCCGGGAGGTCAGGGCCGTGCGCCCCGGCCGCACCGCAGTCCTTCGGGGCCGTCAGCCCGCGAGGGTCTTCTGCGCCTCGGACCACTTCTTGTTCAGGTCCGCGAAGTAGCCGTCCTGGTCTCCGGCGCCGGCGCCGCGGGCGAAGTCGACGAGCTTCTGCCGGTAGTCGGGGGCGTCGAGGTCGATCTCAGCGGCCTTGTCGATCTTCTTGACGGCCGCGGACTTCTCCTGCTTCTGGCCGATCATGGTGACGCCCTTGTCGGCGAAGGGCTTGAGCGCGGTCGGCATCGGGGAGCCCTTGACCGAGGAGATGCCCTGTTCGGCCTGAGCGCTGCCGGACTTGTTGATGAACCAGTCCAGCCAGGCCCGGGCCGCCTCCTGGTTCTTGGAGTGCTTGTTGATGCCGTACTTGTAGTCCGGCTGGAGGACCGTGCAGAGTTTGCCGTCCGCGGTCGCCGAAGGGAACGGCATGTAGCCGATGTCGTCGGGGTTCTTCCCGGCGGCCTTCGCGGCGTCCTGCATCTGGGCGATGGACCAGGAGCCGAGGTACATGGTGGCCGCCTGTCCGGTGCCCAGAAGCGTCTTGGAGTTCTCCCAGTTGGTGGTGGTGGGGTCGGGCTCGGTGAGCTTCTCGTGGACGACGGAGTACAGCAGGCTGTCGATCGTGTGGATGTCGTTGCCGCTGGTCCACGGGGCCGCGGTGGAGGCCATCGAGTCCTTGGCGCTCTCGTTGCAGCTCGGCGAGCCGATGGCGTCGGTCCACTGCTTCAGCGGCCAGCCGTCGTGGTAGTTGGTGTAGTACGGGATCGCCTGGGTCTTGGACTTGACGGCTTTCAGGTCCTCGATGAACTCCTGCGGGGTTCTCGGCCACTCGGTGATACCGGCCTGCTGCCAGAGCGCTTTGTTGTAGACGAAGCCCGTGACGGTGCCGTAGTTGGCGATGCCGTACACCTTGCCGCCGACGGTGCCGTAGTCAATCCAGTCGTACTGCTTCGAGAGGTCTGCGGCCTCACCCAACGGGGCGAAGAAGTTGGGGAGTTGGGTGATCGAGAGGTCGGACGGGATCGGCAGCACGTCACCGTAGTTCTCGGTGTTCATGCGGATCTTGACTTCGCCCTCGTAGTCGGTCATGCCCTCGAACTTGACCTTGACGTTCGGGTAGGTCTTGTTGAACTCGGCGGCATACCCGGCGAGGACCCCCTTGTTCAGCTGGTCGGTCCGGTTGGTCAGGACCGTGATGGAACCCGACACCTTGGCCGGATCGGAGTTGACGGTCGCCGCGGAGGACGAGGTCCCGCCGCCGCCACTGCTACAGGCAGTGAGCAAAATCATGGAAGCGGCCGTGCCGGCCATCCACCCTCTGCGCATCTTCGCTCATCCTTCGCGCTGATCGTCATGAACGCCGGGAAGCGGCCTCCCGGTCGTTGGCTGCTTAACGTAGACGTCATATCGCGGCCATGTCCATAGACCGATCAACATTGAAATACAGGCGTTTTTTTACGATCTCCGCCCGATTTACTAAACCTTTGCCTAACTTGATGACGAAAGGGCCTCGGCCTGCCGACTCCATGGACAACGTTGTCCAGCGCAGCGAGAATCACCGGGACCGCCAGGGGGCGACATGCCCGAACCAGGTCGGCACTCCCCGGCCCTATCAGCGGAGACGTCACGATGAGTTACGAAACGGCCCTCGCGGTCGACGGCCGCCCCACCCCCGCGCGCCCCCTTCTGGCGGCACTGGACATCGGCGGAACGAAGATCGCGGGAGGTCTGGTCGACGCGGACGGGACCCTCCTCCACCAGGTCCGGCAGCCCACCCCCCGGGAGGACGCCCGCACGGTGCTGGCTGCGGTGGAACACGTGCTGGACGGCCTCGCCCGGCACCCGCTGTGGGGAAGCGTGCAGGCTGTCGGAATCGGCAGCGCCGGCCCGGTGGACATCACGGAGGGCACCGTCAGCCCGGTCAACATTCCCGCCTGGCGGGCGTTTCCACTACGGACTGCGGTCGCCCGCCACCATGCCGTCGACAGCCTGCCCGTGGTACTCGGAGGCGACGCGGTGGCGATGGCCGCGGCGGAGCACTGGCGCGGCGCCGCACGCCCGTACCGCAACGCCCTGTGCCTGGTGGTCTCCACCGGAATCGGCGCGGGCCTGATCATCGACGGGAGACTCCACACCGGGCCCACCGGGAACGCCGGCCACCTCGGTCACATCAGCGTCGACTATGCCGGCCGTCCCTGTCCCTGTGGCTCACGCGGCTGCGTCGAGGGGCTCGCCAGCGGAACCGCCATCGCCCGGACCGCAGCCGAGAACGGTTGGCGGGCCCCCGATGGCGACACCTCCGCCGCAGCGGTCGCGGCCGCCGCTTGTTCGGGCGACCCGCTCGCCCTGCACGCCTACGACCGGGCCGCCCAGGCCCTCGCCGCCGGGATCGCCGCCGTCGCCACCCTGGTGGAGATCGAAGCCGCGATCATCGGCGGCGGCGTCGCCGCCTCCGGCGACCTCCTCCTCCAGCCGTTGCGCCGCCACCTGGCCGACTACGCCACCCTGCCCTTCGCGGCCAGAACCGCTGTCCTCCCCGCCGCCCTGGGCACCGGCGCCGGCCTGGTCGGCGCGGCAGCCCTCGCGCGCCCGGCACTGCCCGTTCACTGACCCCGTCCAGCCCACTGTCGAGGCAATCCGGGTCGGTGCGGATCCGCCGGCCCGGTGACCCCGTTTCCCGAGGTGTCACATCCGTGTCCGAGCAGACCTTCCTCCGCTTCCCCGACGGGTTCCGATGGGGCGCCGCCACCTCCGCCTACCAGATCGAGGGCGCCGTCTCCGAGGACGGCCGGACATCCTCCATCTGGGACGTGTTCAGCCACAGCCCGGGCACGACCGTCGACGGCACCACCGGCGACACCGCCTGCGACCACTACCACCGCCACGGGCAGGACGTCGCCCTGATGGCCGATCTCGGCCTCCAGGCCTACCGCTTCTCACTCTCCTGGGCCCGGCTCCAGCCCGACGGCAGGGGCCGAGCCAACCCGAAGGCGCTCGACTTCTACCGCCGGCTACTCGACGAGCTGCACGAGAACGGCATCCAGCCCGTCGCCACGCTCTACCACTGGGACCTCCCACAAGCGCTGGAGGACCGCGGCGGCTGGCGCGCCCGTGACACCGCCTGGCGCTTCACCGACTACGCCCAGCTGGTCGGTGAACACCTCGGCGACCTGGTGGACACGTTCATCACCGTCAACGAACCCTGGTGCGCCGCCTTCCTCGGCTACGCCAGCGGCCTGCACGCCCCAGGAGTGCAAGACCCGCCGGGCGCGCTGCGCGCCGCCCACCACCTACTCCTGGGCCACGGGCTGGCAGCGAGGGCACTACGGGTGCCGGGTCGGCACCCGGAAATCGGACTGGCACCCAACTTCTACCCCGTACAGGCGGTGAGCGACGACCCGACCGATCAGGACGCGGCCCGGCGGATCGACCTGCTGATGAACCGGCTCCTCCTCGAACCGGTGGTCACCGGCGCCTACCCGGCCGACGTCCTGGCGCACATCGAACCGATCGCCGGCCTCGGCCACCTCCGTGAGGGCGACGAGGCCGTGATCGGCACCCCGATCGACTTCCTCGGTGTCAACTACTACAGCTCCCACACCGTCGGCGCGGGCCTGGTTGATCATCGGCCATCGCCCTGGGTCGGAGCCGAGGACGTCGTGTTCCACCCAACCGGACTCCGCACCACCGCCATGGGCTGGGACGTCGATCCCGACGGCCTGCGTCGGCAACTGGAGCGCATCGCGTCCGCCCGCCCCGACCTGCCCATCTGGATCACCGAGAACGGCGCGGCATACGCCGACATCCCCGACGACAACGGCCGGGTACACGATCCCGACCGGATCGAGTTCCTGCGCGACCACCTCACGGCACTGCACGAAGCGATCCAGGCAGGGGTGGACGTCCGCGGCTACCTGCTCTGGTCGCTGATGGACAACTTCGAGTGGTCCGAGGGGCACACCAAGCGTTTCGGCCTCGTCCACGTCGACTTCGCCACCCAGCGGCGCACCCTCAAGTCCAGCGCGCACTGGTACGGCGAGGTCATCAGGAGCAACGGCTTGAAGCGATAATCGCCTTCTGCGGCCATGGAAGACGCACAGGTCACAGGCCGATCTCCGGGGCCGATCTCCGCTCGGCGGCCGGTACGTCGGGGCGGGCCCGGGCCTCGGCGACCCCACGATTCCGCCACCCGGACCGTGACCGCCTGCCCGCAGTGCGGGCGGTGCCGGGCTACGGCCGGCGGGTGCGGGGCTTGTTGTACTGCGGGTCGGTGACGGGTTCGGCCCAGGTCGTCTCGGGGCTGCCGTCGGCGGTTGCCTCCCACATGGCGATGTGCTCCATGAAGCGGTCGGGGGCGGCTCCGTGCCAATGCTCCTCGCCGGGCGGGCAGGCGACGGTCTCGCCCGGGTTGGCCTCGAGGATCCGGCCGTCGCGGGTCCCCACGTACGCGATCCCGGAGACGACGTACAGAGTCTGGCCCACCTCGTGGAGGTGCCAGTGGGTGCGGGCGCCAGGCGCGAAGCGCACCAGGTTGGCCCGCAGGCGGGAGGGTTCCTGCCCGGCTGCGATGACGTCCCACCAGACGTCACCGGTGAACCAGTCCGCGGGGGCTTTGCTGGTGGGCTGGGGCTGGACGAATTCCATGACGGTCCTTCTCGTGTCTGGAGCGGAGGGGCTACCGGGCGGTGTACCCGCCGTCGACAGGCAGGGCGACGCCGGTGACATAGCTCGAGCCGGGGCTGCACAGCCACAGCACGGCCTGGGCGATCTCCTCGGCGGTGCCCAGCCGCTCGATGGCCTGGCCGGTCTCGGCCTGGCCGCGGTCCAGTTCGCTGCCTTCGACCATGGCGTCGACCATGGGGGTGGCGATGGTGCCGGGGCAGACGGCGTTGACGCGCACACCGCGGGACCCGTATTCGAGGGCGGCGCTCTTGGTCAGGCCGAGCACTCCGTGCTTGGTGGCGTGGTACGCGGCGCGGCCGGGGTTGCCGACCAGGCCGCCCAGCGAGGAGCAGTTGACGATCGCGCCGCTGCCCTGTTCCCGCATGTGGCGCAGTTCGTGCTTCATGCTCGCCCAGACACCGCGCAGGTTGACGGCCGTGACCCGGTCGAATTGCTCGGCGCCCTCATCGGCGGCGTCGGTGGGCGGGGGCATGATCCCGGCGTTGTTGTAGGCCGCATCGAAGCGGCCGAACGTGGCGACGGTGCGGTCGACTGCGGCGGCGACCTGCAGCTCGTCGGTGACGTCACAGACGAGGGCGAGGACCTGGTGGCCGGCGTCGTTGAGCTCCTTCGCCACCCGGTCGACGGCGCTCTCGTCGATGTCGGCGAGGCCGACGGCGGCGCCCGCCTCGGCGAAGGCACGGGCGGTGGCCAGACCCATGCCGGAGGAGGCACCGGTGACGAAGGCGACCTGGCCGGTGAAGTCGTATACGGGGTTCATCAGGGAGTGCTCGCGGCGGGTTCGGGGGGCGGTCTGGATGGTGATCTCTTGGGCGCGGGCAATCGCGTCGGGATCGGTGTCGAGGCTCCCGAGGATCAGGAGGTCCGGGGATGCGGCGGGGCCGTCCTTGTGGAAGAGGGCCAGGTTGCCCCAGGGCGCGTAACAGGCGGTGTCGCCCGCCTTCGCTGCAGCGGGCGCGGGCGTGCCGGAAGCGGTGATCTTGCGCGGCGGGTAGCCGATGCGCTCGGTGCCGTGGAAGTCCTCCAGCTCGACGGTCAGCGGGAGCATGGCAGCCAGGTCGCGGGCGGCGGGGCTGTCGTTCAGCACCGCTTCGACGGGCGTGCCGTCGAGGGTGGCGCGGATGTTCATCGGGGTCCTCCTGTCGGCGGTGGCCGGGCGTCCTGCCGTCCGGCCGTAGGTGGCGCCGCGGTGGCCGGGCCGGCGGTCGGCCAGCTGTTAGTGCAGGCAGCCGTGGCCAGCAGGAAGGCCGGGGCGGGTGGAGCAGCGAGGTGCGCGGGGTGAGGGCGGTCATGGGCGGACCGGCACGGTCAGGGCTTGAGCAGGGCCTTGATCGCGCGACGCTCGTCCATCGCCTTGTAGCCCTCTGCGACGTCGGCGAGGGGCAGGGCGAGGTCGAAGACCTTGCCGGGGTCGATGCGGCCGGACAGGACGCGCTCGATCAGGTCGGGCAGGTAGCGGCGCACGGGGGCGGGGCCGCCGCGCAGGCCGACGTGGGAGAAGAACAGCTCCTGGCCGTCGACGGCGACCCCGTGGGGGACGCCGACGAAGCCGACGCTGCCGCCGGGCCGGGCAGAATGCAGGGCCTGCTGCACCGCCTGGGCGGTGCCGACGCACTCCAGCACGCTGTCCGCGCCGATCCCGCCGGTCAGCTCCTTGACCCGGGCGATACCCTCTTCGCCGCGCTCGGTGAGGATGTCGGTCGCACCGAACTCCAGGGCGAGCTTCTGCCGCGGCTCGTGGCGGGACATCGCGATGATCCGCTCCGCGCCCATCTCCTTCGCGGCGATCACGGCGCACAGGCCGACCGCGCCGTCCCCGACCACCACTGCGGTCGAGCCGGGTCGGACCTCGGCGGCGTCGGCAGCCCACCACCCGGTGCCCATCACGTCCGAGTTCGCCAGCAGGCCCGGCCACAGCTCCTCGCCGGGCACCTCGTCGGTGGCGACCAGGGTCCCGGCGGCGTTGGGGATGCGCACGTACTCGGCCTGGCAGGTGGACATGAACTCCCGGTGCAAGCAGTTCGACTGGAAGCCGTGCGAGCAGTTCGGGCAGGTGTTGTCGGAGGTTGCGAACGAGCCCACCACGAACTGGCCGGACCGCAGGCCGGTGACCTCGGAGCCGACCTCCTCGACGAAGCCGACGTACTCGTGGCCCATCGGGTGCGGGTCGCCGATCGGCTCCGCCCCCCGGTAGGGCCACAGGTCCGAGCCACACACACATGTCACCGCCGTTCGGATGATCGCGTCGGTGGGCTTGAGGATCTTCGGGTCTTCCACGGTCTCGAAGCGGACGTCGCCAGGGGCGTGGATCACTGCACCGCGCATCAGAGTGCTTCCTTCGGTTCCGGGGCGGACGGCCTGCCGTGTCGGTCGCCGCCAAGTGCGGGTCGGGCACCCCCGCAGGCCTTCCGAAGGCCGGGCCGGGGAGCGCCACGCTTTCCAGACAACCTCCTGTCGTCCACGGCAGCGAGTCACCGATGAGGGGTGTACCGGCCGTACACCCCTCCGGGTTCAGCGGGGCCGTAGGGTCGAAGGCGTGGACAACACTCAGGAGGTCCGCGAGTTCCTCACCTCGCGACGCGCGAAGATCACCCCGGAACGGGCGGGCATGCCGGCCGGACCCCGCCGCCGGGTGCCGGGCCTGCGCCGCAGCGAGGTCGCCGCCCTGGCCGACGTGAGCGTGGAGTACTACGCCAAGCTGGAGCGCGGCAACCTCGCCGGCGCCTCACCCGCCGTCCTGGAAGCTCTCGCCCGGGCCCTGCAGCTCGACGACGCCGAACGAGCCCACCTGCTGCACCTGGCCCAAGCCGCCGACGGCACCGACGCGCTCGCCCGCCCCCGCCGTCGCACCAGTCGCCAGTGGACGCCGCACCGCAGCCTGCAGTGGATGCTCGACGCCGTCACCGGCGGCCCCGCCTTCGTCCGCAACGGCCGCATGGACTTGGTCGCTGCCAACCAACTCGCCCGCGCCTTCTATGCCGACGTGTACGAAGCCTCCGGCAACCAGAACAACCTCGCCCGCTACCAGTTCCTCGACGCCGCCTCCCGTCGCTTCTACCCCGACTGGGACCAGGCCGCCGACATCACCGTCGCCATCCTGCGCACCAAGGCAGGCCGCGACCCCCACGACAAGGGCCTCCACGACCTCGTCGGCGAACTCTCCACCCGCAGCGACGACTTCCGCACCCGGTGGGGTGCCCACAACGTCCGCTACCACGGCACCGGAACCAAACGCTTCCACCACCATGCCGTCGGCGACCTCACCCTCGCCTACGAAGGCATGGACATGGCCGCTGCACCCGGTCTCACCCTCACCATCTACGCCGCCGAACCCGGCTCTCCCAGCGAACAGGGTCTGCGCCTGCTCGCCAGCTGGGCCGCCACCCGCGAAACCACGGCGGGCTGCCGGCCGCGCCCTGCACACCCTCCGCAACGCTGACCTCACCGACGCCGTCCTCGCCGAGACCGCCACCGAACTCGCCGCCGTGGAGAACGCCGAACTCGGCAACCTCACCGACCGCGCCCGCCAGGCCGTCCTCCTCAGCCGCGAAGGCGCCTCCCCAGTCCAGGTCGCCGCCGCCGACCACCTCCTCGAACAGGATCCCTTCGGCCCGGCAGCCCTGTTCACCGAAATCGACCCCACCGCCGCAACTGTCGCCGCGGCTCACTGGCTCGCCGCCGCAGCCGAGGTCGCCTCCGAAGCCTCCGGCCACTCCCCCGCCGCCGTACTCGTCGAAGCCGACAACGTCGAAGCCCTCCCCCACGAGACACCCACCCTCGTCCTCCAGCTCATCGAAGCTGGCGCCTCCCCCTACGACATGGTCACTCGCCTGGTCGGCCACGCCCTCCACGTCGCCGACGGCCTCCTCCCTGACCCTGCCGGCCTGCGCGAACAACTCGACGGCATCGACGACACCCTCGCCCAGCACACCGACCCCGAGGACACCGGCCTGCGCCTGACCCCGCTCGACCCCAGGCGCCCCGCCCGGGACCTCCTCGAAGACCTCGTCACCGGCATCCGCGCCTGCTGGCTCCTCCACACCGAATACGACGACCTCGACGACGAGGACGACGACACCAACGCCGAGGACTGGAGCGACGAACAGGCCGAACAGCACCAGCAGCGCAGCCGCGCACGCTTCGCCCAGCTCGTCCGCGAGACCGCCGCACACCGCGACCCGCTCATCTGACCTGCCCGCCCGGGGTCTCCCTTCCACTGATCAAGGGAGACCCGCAGGTCATAGCCGGATTGTCCAGCCGGTGGTCGCGCGGTGGTCGCACCGCGAGCCCACACTGGAGGAGAGGACTCCTCGCGCACGACCCTTCGAGGCGATCACCATGCGCAGCTCACCCACCCCATCCAGCGGCCGGGACCGCGGCCGCGTCTACCGGCGCTGCGGCTGCCGCGACGACCACCACCGCCAGCTCGGCACCCACTGCCCGCACCTCGCCAGCGACCCCCGCCACGGCAGCTGGGCCTTCGCCGTCGACGCCCCCTCCCCCGACGGCCACCGCCGCACCATCCGCCGCGCCGGCTTCCCCGACGAACTCGACGCCCGCATCGCCCTGCGACGCTTCAACGAGTCCCTGCCCCTCGGCATCATCACCGATCCCAGACAGAGCACCGCCGACTACCTCACCAGCTGGCTCACCGAGAAAGCCCTCCACCTCAAACCCACCACCATCGCCCGCTACCGCGACTACATCACCCAAGACCTCATCCCCGCCCTCGGCACCATCCCCCTCGACGACCTCACCCGCCAGCACCTGGCCGCCTTCGTCACCGACCAACTACGCCGACACCGGGGCAGAGTCACCGTCCACCGGATCATGTCCACCCTCTCCAGCGCCCTCACCACCGCCGTCAACACCGAACGCCTGGCCCGCAACCCCGCGAAGCCCCCGCTCATCTCCCGCCCCGCCGCAGCCGAACGACACCTGTGGACCGAGGAACAGGCCGCCCGCTTCCTGCGCTTCACCCACATCGTCGACCCGCTGTACGCCGATCTCGCCGAGCTGATGATCGGCACCGGCATGCGCAAGGGCGAGGCTCTGGCCCTGCACTGGGGCGACGTCCACCTGCCCGAACGCACCCTTTTCATCCGCGCCACGCTCTCCGCGATCGACAACAACCAGCTCCTGCTGACCACCCCCAAGACCAAGGGCAGCCGCGCCTGGGTCGCCCTGTCCGACCGCGTCGCCGACGCCCTCGACGAACGAACGGGCTCACACGCCTTCGGGCAGATCACCCCCGCCGACGGCTACGTCTTCCACCGCCACGGCCGCCCCCTGCACCCCAAGGCCGTCCTCGACCGCTTCCACCTGCTCTGCGACAAAGCCGGCGTCCCCCGCATCGCCCTGCACGACCTGCGCCACCTCGCCGCCAGCTTCGCCCTGGCCGCAGGCACCCCACTCCCCGTCGTCTCCAAGACCCTGCGCCACCGCACCCTGTCCACCACCGCGAACATCTACGCCGAACTCACCCACCTCGCCGCCCGCGCAGCCGTCGACGCCATCTCCTGGACCCTCAACACCGCCGACCGCGCGGTCCTCGGCGAGCCCGCCTGCCGCAGCCGGCGCCCCTGGCACCAGAACCCGCGCCCCCACCACCGCCTGGCCGCCCATCAGACATCGCAAGAAATAGAACCCGCCAGCGCCTGGCCGATGTGGCCCGGCGACCACACTGCGACCACCAGCCGACAGAACATCAAAAAGGCCGCTCCCGCCAGAAGCGGAAACGGCCTACGACCTGCGGTTAAGCAAGTCGGGACGACAGGATTTGAACCTGCGACCCCTTGACCCCCAGCTGTTTGCGCTGGTCAGAGCGTTTTCGGCGCACGCCGAGTCGCCCGTCCACCCCGGTTCCGTTCTGGTGCGTGCACAGCGTGTGGTCCCGCCCTGGTCCCGCGCCCCAAGGCGATCTGACCACTGAACTCAATGCGCCTGAGGACCAATCAGCCTGCCCTGACTCCAGCGAGTGCATCGTGCGACCCTCGATGCGCCCTTGATCGGCAAGGCTCGCCCCCGGACCGTCGGAGGTCGAACCAGCGGACCGCAATCGGGGGATCTATGGGATCGGAAAGCGTCGCCAGTCCGTGGGCCACGGAGGTCTTCGGCAAGCTCGCCTCCCAGCTGACGACGATCGTGCCGGCATGCATCCTCCAGGCGCACGACCGAGCCCGTGGCGGCCATGAGGGCGTCCGCACTCAAACCCACGAGGCTTACGGCCACGGCCTCTACGCGGCACAGTACGAAGAGCTTGCAGCCGGCCTGGCGGACCTTCCCGGCTCCGAGCCTGTCCGGCTCCAGGCACGAACGGTCATGGTCATCGCTGGCCACCTCATCTTCCCGATCCGCTACGCGAAGAAGGACGTACCGGTCACCGTCGCCAGGCTCCGACGCGCCTCCGGGCTCCGCGCGGATCTCATCCGTCGATATGGCCCTGAGCCTCGCCAGTTCGCTTTCGACCTCGGCATCGAGCTGCCTGAGGAAGACGAGCCGCACACCGACCTCCTGCGCCTGTCGCCCGAAACCAAGCTGGTGCTCATCGCCTACGCGTGCTCCCTGGCCAGCGGAGTGGTTCGACTGGAATGGGGATCAGCCGAGCTCCGCCGCGAAGACCGATCGCTCCTCTGGCATCACCACGAACCTTTGCCGCTTCCCAGGACCCCACGCTGATGATCGTGATTACGACTGCGGCGCCGGCTGCTGGCCTCTTTGTTGCGCAGGAACTGGTGTCGCCCCAGGACGGGATCAATCAACAGACGCGGACCGGCCGTGGAGCGGTCGTTACTGGGTGTTGTTGGCCACCATTGGCTACCCCCGGACGGCCCACAGACGGCCCGGCCGCTGGCGCCACAAGGCAGCCCTCTTGCCCCCCTACGACTTCCCACTCTCAGGAGCATAAAGTGGCACGCACCAGTCAGCCGACGGAGGGATCTCACAAGGAGATGGGCGAGAAGACCGAGCGGGTGGAACACACCATCCGCGAGTGGATCGACTCCGGCAAGTTGGCTGTCGGCGCCAAGCTCCCATCCGAGCGCACGTTGTCGACCGAACTCGGTGTCGGCCGGACGACGGTCCGGCTGGTCCTGTCGAAGCTTGCCGCCGAAGGCCTGGTAGTTGCCCACCACGGGAGTGGCTACTTCGTCAGCGCCCGACGCCCGGAGGGGCAGGTGTCGCCCGACACCCCCCAAGAGGAGCCGCAGCCATGGCGCATCCATGGTGAGCGCCTGGTCTACGACAACCAATGGGTGAAGCTCGCGCTGGTGGATGTTGAGCCTCCCGGCGTCGAGCGCTTCGAGCACCACGTGGTGCGGCTTCAGCACGTCGCCATCACGGCCGTGGTCGATGACCAGGACCGCGTCCTGATGCTCTGGCGATACCGCTTCGTCCCGGGCCGGTTCGGCTGGGAGCTACCTGGCGGAATTGTGGACGCCGGCGAGGCCGCTGACGCCGCCGCCGCGCGGGAGGTCGAGGAAGAGACGGGCTGGCGCCCCGGCTCCGTTGAGCATGTGGTCACCTACCAGCCCATGGTCGGCATGGTGGACTCGCCGCACGACATCTTCGTGGCCAGGGGCGCTACGAAGGTCGGAGAGCCGACAGACGCTGAGGAAGCCGGGCGAATCGCGTGGATCCCCTTGACCGAGATCCCGGGCCTAATCGCCCGGGATGAGCTGCTCGGGTCGGGGACGCTTGTCGCCCTGCTCCACCTACTGGCGACCCGCCCTCAGCGGCCTACAGGCGCCCGGTAAGCCCCTCAATCCGCCTCCTGTGCCGGACCGACCCTGTTCGGTTCGCCAGGAGGCGGGCTTGTTGCAGGTGCTCCCTCGCTTGCCCGTACTCTCCGCGCACCAGGTGAGCCTGCGCCAAGTCGCACCGCAGCCCCGCTGACGCCCGCATGAATGCCGGGTCCATCCGTTCGAGGGCCGCGTACAACTCGGCCACGGCGGCGTCCTCTCCCAGGATGGCAAGGGCATTCCCGCGCCAACGTGCCAGGTGGTTGGCGTTCAGGAAGATGCTCAACATGTCCGGGTCCCTTAGCTCGTCCCCGGCCGGTAGCACCGCTGCTGCCTGGTCGAGCGCCTTCCGGCAGTCGTCCGCGAGGCCCGCCTTCGCGCACAGCTCCGCCTCCGCCGCGAACAGCCAGGCGGCAAGCCGCGGGGACACCTTGCTGCCTCCCGTGCGCTGGGCGTCGCGGACGAGGTCTACGGCCATTTCCGGGCGACCAGCGTCAGCCAGGACGTAGGCCTGCTCCGCCATGGCGTGGGCTAGGTACATGGGATGTTCGGCTTCGGCCGCCGCCCTCTTGCCCAACTCGTAGTGACGCCAGGCGCGTTCCACCGCCCCCGCGTCTAGCGCTTGCCACGCTGCGAGCGTGGCGGCGCCGGCCAGGGCCGCCGCTACAGGCCTTCTGGCGTCCGGGAGCACGGCGAAGGTCAGGGCATCTTCCAAGGCGTCGAGGTGCGCACGCATCTGGTCAACCAGAGCTGCCGCACCCATCTGCCTATCGACGCTCCGCAGCAGTTCAGTTTGGTTGAGCAAGGTATCCACCATGCCGAGGCTCAGACTCCGCGCGGAGTCGATGCGGCTGATCAACTCGTCGTAGCCATCCGCGGCCGGCGCGACCATGGATGAGGTGCCGAACAGCTCATCGTCGGTCTTCCCGAAAAGGGCCCGCAGGATGGTCGCGTAGGCGTCCGAGACAGCCCGCCGACCGTTCTCCCACTCAGAGATGTAGACCTTCAAGCTCGCCGGTGACGCCACATCCAGAAGCCGCTGCTCGGCGTATCGGATGATCTCGCGCACCAGCCGGTCCTGGGACCAACCGCGATCTTTGCGAGCCTGCCGAAGCCGTTCTGCCATATGCCCACCTCCGTCGTGGCAATGCCGTGAGTCCACAGCATGCCGCACCAGTGGGGCATGGCATGGGGGGTTAACAAAACTGGGTTAACCCCTGCTGGCTACCGGGCCGTTGGCACACGCAGTTCCATGGAGACACGGCCGAACCAGACAGGCCGTCAGGGAATCGCTTGACACTGGTGCGCACCAGTTGCAGACTACTGGTGCGCACCAGTTAGCCGACAGGCTCACTGAACGGGTGCTGCTTGTTCTCGCGACTTCCCGCTGTTGCCCGGTCTGGGCTGCCCCTGCGATACGCACGTGCCTAGGAGGCTTAGCCATGCCTGCCATGCCCCGCACGACCAGCACGCCGACTCTGACCGGCCGTTCCTACGCCCGCCGCGTGGCGACGCTGACCAGCGGTTCCGCCCAGTTGTCGTCGGGGGCGTGGGTGGCGGAGGCTCAGGGGACCGAGCGTCGGCGCCGGGCGGTGGTGTGCCGCCTCGGCCGGCTGACCGGTACCCGGTCGCCGCGCTGGAGCGGGGAGATCAGCGAGGAGGACTGGCGCACGGTTCTCGCGGCCGGCGCGGCGACCCTCGCCGAAACCGAGACGGCGGTCCGCGTCACCACCGAGGGGAACCGCGCCACGTGCGCCAAGTGCGGAACCAAGCTGAACCGGGCCAACACCGGCAGCCTGTGCAACCCGTGCCAGACCTCCACCGACACCGAGCCGGAGCACCAGCAGGCGCCTGCTAGCGAGCGTTCGGCGCCGGACCCGGAGCGCCTGGCCGTCGCGGCCCAGGAGTTCGTCCAGCTGGCCGCCCGCGACATCGACCGCGTGGTCGACCGGACTCGTAGTGGCCGGGTGGAGGCGCTGGTGAACGAGCTGCTGGCCGCCCAGCCGGCGGGCGCGCTGGACGTGGTCGGCGAGGACGAGCGCCGGTTGGTCGAGACGTGGAGCCCGTTCCGCAACGGCCCGCGCCACATCGTCCGGTGCGCTGACGGCTCGCGTCGCTACGGCAACGGCGAGTTGGTGCCGGAGCACTAAGCCCCAGCTCAACCCATCTACTGCCCTGCGCGGTGGACGGCTCCCGTGTCCTTGGCCGGAAGAGGAGCCGCCCCCGCCGGGCCCACCGCCAACTAGGAAGAGGTAGACCCGTGAGCTCGATTGTTGCAGGCCAGAGGCCCATGGACGAGGACGAGTTCGCTGAGCTGGCGCTCGGCCTCGTCGGGAACTCGGAGTTCGGCCAGCTGTTCACCGGAGTGCCCGGTGAGAGCGAGGTCGAGCGCGAGGCTCGGATGGACGCCGCGGACGACATCGTGGCGTGCCTGCGCCGGGAGGACCCGGTGCTGGCCGCCTACGCCCAGCGGCTTCTGAACACGGCGCCGACGCCGCTGCGGCGCCCGGCGGTCATCCGCCGCACCGCGAGCGTAGAGCGGGTGGCCGCGTGACCGCCGACGCCCGCGAAGAAGCCGCACGGGCCGCGGCCGCCGCCGAGGCGGCCCGGGCCGCTGCCACTGCCGCCGCCGAGTTGGCCCGCGCCACCCGCGAGAGGGCACAGGATCTCTGCGGGGCCGGATCGCCCGGGGGTGCCCAGTGACTCAGGCACCCGCTCACGGCGCTCACGACGCGCTCACCGCTCACCGGCCGATGGCCGCGGGGCGGGCTCCGATGAGCCAGGAGCAGATCCGCTCGGCGGAGAAGGCGCTCGCGCTGGGGACGTGGACGATCACGCTCGGCGCGGTCCTCTACAGCGTGCTCACGGTCACCCCGCTCATGTCCGGGCACTCCCCGAAGGGCTGGGAGTGGACGGCACCGGTTCTGCCGCTCGTGGTGGACGCGGCGGTGGTGATCGTGGTCCGCATGGACAGCACGCTCGCCCGCCTCGGCGGCGACGGCGGCCGCTGGCCGGCGGTGCTGCGCTGGATGACCGGCGCCATGACGGTGCTGCTCAACGTGGGTCAGTCCGCCCTGAACCACGACAAGGTCGGGGTGGCGGTCCACGCGGTGGCGCCGCTACTGCTGATCGTCACGGCGGAGACTTCCCTCGCCTACCGGCGGGCGATCGCCGCCGCGCTGGCCGCTCGTGATGCCCGTGAGCGCGGTGAGCGGGCCGAGCGCCAGCGCCGCGAGGAGGAGCGTCGCCGGCGGGAACGCGAGGACCGGTTGGCCGAGTACGACCGGGCCGAGCGAGCCGAGCGTGAGCGCCGTGAGCACGACGAGCGGATGGCCCGCGAGCAGCGTGAGCACGAGGAGCGCATGGCCCGCGCGGAACGCGAGGAACGGGCCCGGAAAGAGGCTTCCGAGCGCGAGGAGCGGCAGCGCAGGGAGGAAGCCGAGCAGCGGGAGCGTGAGCGTCGTGAGCGCGAGATGAGCGAGCGTGAGCGCCGTGAGCGCGAGCGTGAGCAGGACGCCGAGCGGGAGATCGAGCGGCTGCGGCAGGAACTGCTGTCCGCGCCGGCCGTGACCGGGCGCCTGCCCGAGGACGAGGCCCGTCTGAAGATCCAGACCTGCGTGGTGGCCGGCGTCCCGCAGCGCCGGGCCGTCGACCTGACCGGCTGGTCGGCCGGCTGGGTCGCCAACCGCTACCAGGAACTGCGCTCGGCCCGGCCGGAGCGCCCCGCCCTGCACGCCGTCGCCATGACCGACGACAGCACCGCCGACATCACCGAGGAGCAGGCATCGTGACCACCCCTACCGAGACCACCGGCATCACCGGCACCCAGATCAACGCGGCCGCCGCCCTGATGGCCCTCCTGACCGCCCACCCCACCCTGCCCACCCCGGCCGTCACACTGGAGCAACTGCGGATCCCCAGCACGTACGACTTCGCGTGGGGGCTGGACGTCGCGCTGCACCGCGACCTCGACCACTTCGAGCAGTGGCGCCAGGCCCTCGACATCGCCCCGGACGCCGTCGACTTCGACACCGTCTCGTCCGGCACGCTCGGCTGGCTTACCGTCACCATCACCTACGCGGGCGTCCCGCTGAAGCTGATCGGCTACCACGTCCCCCGCTTCCCGATCGAGCGCGCCAACCCCGGCAAGGAGGACTCCCGATGACCACCCTCGCCACCAGGGGCGACGCCGCCCACACGCTGATGATGCTGCTCATCTCGCACGAGAACGCGCCGCAGCCCGAGTTCGAGCTCTACGAGTACATGACCGGCAGCGGTGACATGGGCTGGGGCATGACGCTGGTGCTGCGTGACTCGCTCGGCGGGTTCGAGTACTGGCGCCGGGCGCTCGACCTGCAGTCCGGCAGCCTTGACTACGACTTCTGCCACGGCACCGTGTGGCTGCGCGTGACGGGTGAGTACGAGGGCGTGGAGCTGCAGCTCATGTCGATGGCCGAGATCCCCGCCCCCGGCACCGGGCAGTAGCCGTGGCCCGGCCCCGGTTCTGGGACCCGGAGGGCCGCCGGTTCGGGGGCATCCCCACCTACCCGTGGAGGATGGCCCCGGCCGGCCTGCTCACCCGCCGACAGCTCCGTGCCCGCGGCTTGCGCCCCGGCGGGCAGCAGGTCGCCGCGCAGCTCATGTGGCGCTCCCGCCGCTCCACCAACGGCGTGCGCGTCGCCTACCTCTACCGCCTCACCCACGCCAAGCCCGTGCGCCCCATGACCGACGCGCGACGCCGGGCCCTGGCCGCCGCCAACGCGGCCCGCCGCACCTGCCCGCAGTGCCGACGCGACGCCGGATACGTCCTGCCCGCGCACCTCGGCACCTGCCTGCCCTGCGCCGACGGCATGCCCCTCGCGGCCTGAACCCCCCAACCAGCCTGCACCACGACGCTCTTGGAGCCCCCATGACCAGCGTTCGCGCTGCCCGCTTCGCCGCCGCCTACGCCCTCTTCCGTGCCGCCGGCGACGTGGCGGACCACTGGATCCAGACCGACCACCAGGCCGCCACCAAGGGCCACCACGACCACACCGACGGGCAGTCCAGCGCGGCCGGCCGCCGCGCCTGCGCCGCCCACGTCGCCACCTACACCACCACCCAGGGCGTCGCCCTCATCGCCGGCACCCGCCTGCTCGGCGTCCGCCTGAGGCCTGGCCCCGTCGCCGCCGCGCTCGCCCTCAGCGCGGTCACGCACTACATCGCCGACCGGCGCGAGCCCCTGCGCCGCCTGGCCGACGCCACCGGCAAGGCGAAGTTCGTGCGCCTGGCCGACCACGGCATGAACGGCGCCTACGCCCTCGACCTTCTACTAACGGGACGGTCATGCGAGTGGCTTTGCCTCGATGCTGGGTTTCAAATGGCGATCGGGAGGGCCTCGATCCAGCAGTCCGCGACCTTGGGCGCGATCACGGCCCGGGCATCTTCCGCGTCGGTTTCGGTGAGGAAGACGCCAGCACCCGAAACGCCTGCCCCGTTAGCTGGTTCGACTCGGGTCATGACGACGTAGACGTGGCGATAGCGCTCTCGGCGGACCGGGTCGCCGTCGGTGGTGCTCAGAGCGGTGATCAGTTCCGGCACCGAGGCGAGGTTGAAACTGGGGCCGGCGCTGAACAATGGCTGGCTGGGCCAGCGAGGCCTGCTGGCGTCGACGTCGTTGAAGAAGCTCTGCCGAGTGGGCGGCAGGACGCCCTCGTGCCAGCCGACGGCCATGGCCACGACGTAGTCGATTTCGCCCTTGCTTTCCAACATGAAGACTCGATCATCGCGATAGAAGCGAATGCTGGGGTAGGCGGTTTGGATGCCATCGGCCTCCTGGACAGTTGCGCATCGGATGACCAAACCGTCGTAGACGTCCCGGATCTTCAAGACTCCAGCAGGCTTGAACAGCACGTCGATTGTGGTGTTAGCCAGGTCACCAGGGCGATCCAGGTCCGCGTGGCTGCGCAACAGCAGCTGGCCGTGGCTGTTGGCGTAGGCACAGAGCTCGAACCTACGGCCGCTTCTGAAGAGTTCCGTGCCCGGCTGCAGCGTGGACTCGGTGTTGAGCCACTCCTTGGTTGTCATGCGGGCAACGCTGTCGATCGTCTCCGTCCCTCGTCAACTCGATTGGGTCGGGGAGGTCACCGATGATCGCGATCGATCAGGTTGCCACCTTGGCCACGTTCGGCTCGGTGTGGGCGGTGCTGGCGGTAGGTCACAACATGGCGGACCACGTGTTCGGCCAGAGCGACCACCAGGCGGCGAATAAGGGGGCGCCGACGGCCGAGGATGTGGCCGCCGGGGCGAGCCCGCGGCGGGGCTGGGCGGCGTGTCTGGCCCACGTCGGCCAATACCACCTGGTTATGGCCGCTTTGCTCGGCCTGGTGTGGCTGTTCATCCCGCTGCCGTTGTCGGTGACCGGGGTGGCCGCCGGGTTCGTGTGGTCGGCGGCCACCCATGCCGTGTTGGACCGGCGGTGGCCGGTGCGGTGGTTGTTGCAGCGCACCGGCTCGCCGGACTTCGCCGAGCTGCGGGCGGCCGGGCTCAACGGGATGTATCTGGCCGATCAGGCCCTGCACTCCGGGGCTCTGCTCGTCTCCTCGCTCCTGATCACCCGTCTGTGACCTGGGGTTTCTGATGCGGAATCACGGGAAGTCCCAGCGGGACCGGGCCGGTGCGCTGGAATCGCTGGACCTGCTCGCGCTTGCTCCGCAGGAAAGTGAGGGTGAGGTCGAGTCCGTCGATCTCACCCCGCCAGCCCTCGGTGACGGCGCGCTCGCGGCGGGCGAGGAGGTCCTCCTCCAGCTCGTCCAGGCGGGGCAGCATCTTCGGGTTGATGCTCAGCATCGGGCAGCGGATGCAGGCGTGTTCGTGCGTGCAGGGGGTGCCGTAGGGCCGGCCGCAGGAGCCGAGCTCGACCCGGCGCTTGTCGAAGTGCTCGTTGAACTCGCTCCACTCGGTCTCGGTCGGCTTGCGGTACTCGCTCTCGGGCCGTTGCGCCCGGCGGCGGTCGAGGAACTCCTGGTAGTGCCGGACCACGTCGTCGTCGAAGACCGCGACGTAGCCACGGGTGGTCTGGATATTCAGGTGGCCCAACAAGGCCGCGCCGATGTGGATCGGCAGCCCGTTGTTGACCAGCTCGGTCGCGAAGAGCCTGCGGAAGTCGTGCGAGGCGAACTTCACCTCCGCGAACCGCGGATCGGCGGAGACCAGCCCATCGGCGGTGCGGTGGATCATGCGCCACATCGTCGTGTTGGACATCGCCTTGACCGCCCCGGAGTGAACGGTCTGGAACAGGTAGGGCAGCGGCTCGCTCCAGATCTTCTCGTGCAGGTCGTAGCGGGTGCAGACCGGGACGGTGCCGTGCGCGCTGATGTGGCGGCGGATCACCTGGGCGATGACGTGGAAGAGCTCGGCGGACATCGGGATCACCCGCTCCCGGTCGCTCTTGGAGGGCGTGATGACCAGCAGCGCGACGACTTCGCCGCTGAGCCGCTGGTAGTTGCGCACGCTCAGGTGGGTCAGCTCCGTGAGCTCCTCGGCGCGCAGGCCGGCAAGCCGCAGCGTCTCCACGATCGCCCACTGCCAGAACGCCTGGTTCTCGGCGTGGGTAAGCTGCACCAGTTCGCCGGTACTCCTGTTGACCGCGCGGACGGCCGCGGTCGACGGGTCGGGCCTCTTCACGTCCGATTTCGCCGAGACGCGCTGCCACTCGACGCCATCGACGGTGAACCGTTCGCCCAGGCCGACGGCGCGGGCCGCCTCCAGCAGGGTTCGCCAACGGTGCCACTGGTCGGTGACGTGCTGGGACAGGATCGGCACCAGCGGCTGGCGCTCGCGGGTGCGATTGGCCATCCGCTCCTGCAAGCGCCGGCGGCGGACGTGGAACCACCGCAGGTCCTCGTCGCGGATCGGGCAGGGCGCGACCCATTGCGCCCAGCGTTCCGGTTCGGCGACCGCCCAGGTGTGCAGGTCCAGGTAGAAGGCGCGGACCGCCATGAACGGTGCGTCCAGGTGCAGCCGGGGCGTGCCGTCCCGGTTGACCAGCAGCTTTTCCTTCCAGTGCGCGACCGCCTCGGCGGTCAGCCGCAGGTCGGCCTGGTCGGGGTTGAACTCCTCGATTACCTTCCAGAAGAGCCGGACCAGGTTGCTGACCAGTCCGGTGAGGCTGGAGTAGTCGATTTCGACGGATCGGCGGCCGATGTAGTCCACCAGCAGGTCCCTCACGCCTTGGTTGCGGAGCTGGTGCTTGTCGACCAGCTCGGCCACGGTGCGCTGACCCCTGGTCACCGCGCCCCGCAGGGTGCGTGGGGTCGAGGCCGGGAAGTGCCCCATCTCGGACAGCACCACCCATGTCTGTGTGGCGGCGAAGCAGCCGTCGGCGGCCACCTCACCGGGCGTGACGCCGTACTTCCTGGACTCCATCGCGTAGTGCAGCAGCGCTTCGGGGGTCAGGTCGGCGATGTCGATGCCGAATACGGTCAGCGCGATGCACATGTCGAACTGGGCCCGCCGGATGGAGGCGCCGCTCATCGGCAGCTTCAGGGTCCGCTCGAAGAACTCCTCCAGTACCGGGTCCTGGGCGAGCTGGCGGAACCAGCCGACGTAGTCGGAGAACCGGTAGGAGCGGAAGGCCAGCAGCGACGGTTGGATCACGCGCATCGCGAAGGCGTGGCCGGCGGCGGTGTTGACCGCGCTCATGATCGCCTTGGAAGTGCCCGGGTAGAGGTCCTTGGCCAGGCGGCCCCGCTCGTTGAGCCCGGACGCCTCCCAGCGGTCCTGCCAGGTCGAACCGGGGAACTGTTCCAGGAGCTTCAGCAGCTTCCGCATCCCCTCGACCGGCCGGGAGGTGCTGCGGGTCAGCGAGCCGAAGGCCGTGCCGGCGAGCTCGGCGATCTCCTGGGCCGGGGCGGTCGACAGCTCGCCCAGCGGCCGGGGCGGATGGACCGGTGGCGGTGGCGGCGCCGGCTGGACCGCCGTCGGAGTGAAGGCGAAGTCCCGTTCGTAGACCTCGACCGAGTGGCGGCGGACCCGGCCGGTGGTGGGCCCCTTGACCCGGGCGCTGGTCCCGACCTTGCTACCGGGCACCGAACACCACCGCCACGTCCTCGGGGTCGTACTGCTGCGACCAGGCGGCCGGTTGCTGAGGTCGGCTGTAATGCTCGGCGAGCTTGTCGACCAGGTCCTCCAGCCCGACCACGGTGTAGAGGGCGGTGGTGGTGATATGCGAGTGCCGCAGGATCGTCTGCACCTCCGCCAGCGTCATCGCCGGATCTCGGGCCAGCCGAGTTGCCGCCGTGTGCCGGGCGTCGTGCAGCGTCCAGTTCATGCCCAGGTGCTCGGTCGCCCGCTGGAGGATGCGCCGGGCCGCCCAGTAGGTCAGCGGCTTCACCTCGCCGCGGCGGGTTCGCCAGACCGGCTCACCGGGGCCGGGCAGGCCGGCCTCCTCCAGGTAGGCCGCGAGGTAGGCCAGGGCCTCCGGGGAGACCGGGACGGGCTGACGCTCCCGGGTGCCCTTGGAGATCACCCACAACTGGCCCTTGTGCCAGTCGATATCGCTCAGATGGATGCCCAGCAGTTCGCTGGCCCGAGCGCCGGAGGAGACGTAGCAGGCCAGCAGGGCGCGGTCCCGGGTGCAGCGCATCTGCGCGAACAGCTCATCCCATTGCGCGTCGGGGATCGCCCGGGGCTGGCGCACCGGCACCTTCGGCCGCAGCCGGCCCCGCTGGTGCCGGGCCTGGGCGTCGATCGGAGACCGGTGGGCGAGCGCGGAGCGGCGGGCCCGGTTCTCCGGCACCGGGTTGAGCACGGGCCCGCGTCCGAAGTGCAGGTGGAAGGCGTAGAACCCGTGCACCACCGAGAGGCTGTGCGCGATGGTCGCCGGTGCGTACCCGGTCGGCAGGATCCGCTTGCCGGTCGTCGGATTCACCGACCCGGGCGGGTGGCCACCCTCGCGATGGCGCTGCCGCTGCGGATTCCGGGCCGCCCGCAGCCAGCCGACCATCGCCGCGACCTCGGCTTCGGTGGCTCGCTCCCAACCGACGTCCACTGTCCACAGCACCCGGAACCAGCGCAGCAGATCGAAGGCATAGCTCCGGCAGGTCAGCGGGCTCACGTCCCCCAGAAACCGGTCCCGCAGGTAGGCGCTGACCGGCTCGACCTCCCGGCCCGCCGCGTCCACCACCACCCAGGGCAACGACACCGTCGGACCGGCGATCACCGCGCCGGCGCCCGTCAGCTGTACCCGACCATCCATCAGATCCCGATGAACACGGGAGATCTCATGCGACAACGACATGCCCAGATGCTCCAGAACTGCCGCCACCGAGTCGAGCCGGTCACCGAGTTAGTGCAGTCAACTGACCAGGCGTGGCACCACGCCTTCGAGACCGCCGCCGCCCTCATCGCCTCCGCCTGACACGCGGCCTGAACCGGATCGGAGAACGATGGTGAACACCAACCCCTCCCCGTCCCCCAGTGCCCCGCCCCTCACCCCGCCCCCCACCGGCCCGGCCCCAGTGCCCGCCGCGCCGACTGGCGCCCGCGCCGGTGGGGCTTCTCCGCTTCCGCACACGCGGGGCGGTCTGCCGGCCGTGCCGCTCGCGGTGACCACGCTGAACGGTGTGGTCGGGGTGGCGTCGGCGGCGGTGCTGACGTCCGGCCCGCTGGCCGCGCTCGCCGCGACCGCCGGGACGGTCGCCACCAGCGCGATCGCCGGACGCGCGGCCCGGCGCGGCGCCGCGAAGGCCGCCCAGCGCGCCGCCGCCGCTGCCCAGCGTTCCGGCGGGCCGGCGCCCCAGGGAGCCGGAGGTCAGCACGCCCCGCACCTGTCGCTCGTCAAGTCGCCCGCCGGGCCACGCCGTTCGGGCGGTGGGCCGGGACGCCCCGGCGCCACGGCCGCCTCCGGGCAGGGCCGTGGGGGCGGCGGAGCGGCCGGGGTGCCGCGTCAGTCCCGCACCGCCCCAGGCGCTTCCGCTTCGCCCACGGGTCCCGGTCCGGTGCGGACGCCGGGCGGTACCCGTACCGCCACCGCCAGCACCGGCCGTGGCGCGGCCGGTCGGCCGGGCCCGATCCGGAATCCCGACCAGCCCCGACAGTCCGGCGCGGGCGAGCGTCAGGGTTCGGCCCGGCGCTCCGTTCTGGCGGGGGCTGGATCCCGCGGTTCCGCTGAGCGCGGCCCGGCCGCTGGTGGGGTGCTGCGGTCGTCGCCGTCGGGAAAGGTGGCGGGCCGTGCGGGGCGTCTGGGTGGCCGGGTCGGTGAGGTGCGGGCGATCCGGGCGGCGGACCGGGCGGCGATGCCGTCCCGTGCCGAGCGACGCACCGGGCAGACCGAGGCCCGCCGGTCGGTCGCGGACGCCCGCCGCGACGCCAAGGCCGCCGCCCGGGAGCGCCGGGACGTCGAGCGGGGGCCGGTCGCCCGGATGCTGGCCAAGCCCGCCGCGCTGGTGCGCCGGGGCCTGGACAAAGCCCGAGGCAAGGCCCGCGCCGCCGTCGACGAGACGGCCGACCGCAAGGTCGCCGAGGCCCGCCGGGAGGTCTGCCGCAAGGCGCTTCGCCGTGACGCCCGCAAGCAGCTGGTGCGCTCGGCCGCCCGGTTCCACGGCCGCCGACTGTGGGCCGCGGCGCTGGCCGGGACGGTCGGGCTGGTCGGGATGGTGACCACCCCGCTCGGCCGCAAGCTCGGCGTGCCGTGGCTGATGCACCCCGGCCGGCGCGTCTACCGGCACCTGGTCGCCCAGGCCGCCGAGCAGCGCTCCGGGCGGGACGACGCGATCCGCGCGGCCCTGGCCGAGGCCGAGCTGATCGTGGACCGCGCGATCGACAAGAGCGTGTCCGGCAAGGTGCCGCGCGCTCCGAAGAACACGCACCGAAACGCCCAGGGAGGCGCCATGTCCGACACCCCCGAGTCCGGTTTCAGCTTCGCCGAGGTCGCCTCCGAGATGTACACGGCGGCGCTGGACTACAACCCCGACGGGATGATGCAGGTGCTGGCGGCGATCGAGTCCATGCCGCAGGGCCTGGAGTCCGTCGCCAACACCTTCCGCGTCCTGTCGGAGCGCTCCGACGAGGAGTTCCCGCTCGACAAGTCCGTCGGCGAGGGCCTGAACGAGGTCTACACGCTGCTCATGCAGGCCGTCAGCGCGGCCGAGGAGGTCGGCAAGGCCTTCCGCACCGCCCACGAGTACGACATCGCCCGCAACGAGGACCCCCGCACCGGCGAGCAGATGTGGGACGTCGGCGCCAACCAGTAGCCCCCGCAGCCGCACAAGCAGCACCACCGGGCCGCCCCGCCACCTCGCGCCGGGGCGGCCCGCCCCATCCCCGCACCAACCCCACGTGTCGTCCTGCTGCCTGGAGCCACCGTGAACCAGTCCGACCCCATCACCCCGGCCGCCGCCCCCAAACCCAAGCCCCGCAAGACACCCGACCCGACGACCACGTGGGTGCCGCCGCTGGACTGGGCCGCCACCCACGGCCCCGTCTCCGGCGCGATCTCCGCCGCCACCGGCGCCGGGGCACTCGCCCTCCTCGGCGCCGCCACCCACATGCCGCCCGGCATCCCGCTGGCCGTCGGCGCCGCCGGTGCGCTCGGCCACGGCATCGGCGCGAGCGTCCGGCGCCGCCTGACCGGCCGCACCATGGCCACCCGCTCCGCCTCGTGGCTGCTCGCCGGAGGCTGGACCACCTGGGCCATCACCACCGGCCCCCTGTCCTGGGCGGCCGCGGGCACCCTGGCCGCGCTCGGCGTGGGCATCGGCGCGATGGCCGCGGACTGCGCGATCCGCGAGGAAGCGGTGGAGCTGGAGCGGCTGAGCGACGAGGCCCGCGCCGCCGCCCAGAAGCTCAACGGCGAGCGGGAGGCCGTCGCCGCCGAGTGGGCCGACCGGATCCAGCGCGTCACCGGGATCCAGGTCACGGTGTTCGCGGTCGAGTTCTGGAAGACCGGCGCCGGGTTCTCCCTCGCCGCCGAACTGCCCGGCGGCTCCGCCACCTGGGACCGCATCGCCGGCCACGCCCGCGCCCTGGCCCAGGACGCCCGCCTGCCGCTCGGCTGCACCGTGTGGGTGGAGGAAGGCGACCGGCAGGGCCGCGTCGTCCTCGACATCGCCAGCGTCAACGTCATGGCCCAGGACTACCCCTACCCCGACGACTACTCGGCCCTGTCCATCCTCACCGGCATCCCCTGGGGCCTGCTGCCCAACTCCGACACCGCCGAGGTCCTGCTGCGAGAGGCGTGCGCGCTGATCCTCGGCCCGCCCGGCTCCGGCAAGTCCACGTTCATCGACGCCGTCCTCGCCGGGTTCGCCCGCTGCGTCGACGTCCTCACCTGGGTGATCGACCTCAAGGCCGGCGCCGTCGGCATCCCGTGGGTCCGGCCGTGGCTGGAAGCCCAGGGTCTGCGGGCGCCGAAGGCCGGCACCGAACGGCCCCCGGCGGACACCCGCCCGGGCGTCGACTGGCTCGCCTCCACCCCCGAGGAGGCACTGCTGATGATCCAGGCCGTGCTGCGGATCAACGCCGCCCGCCAGCAGGGCTACCAGGACCTGATGGACACCGAGGACACCACGCTTCTGCCCATCTCCGCGAACCTGCCGCAGATCATGGTCGTGGTCGACGAGGGCGCCGAGCTGCTGTCCGCCGCGTCGTTCACCGACCGCACGATGAAGGCGCTTCAGGAGGGCGTGAAGAAGGCGATGCGGACCACCCGCGCCATGGGCCTGCGGTTCGTCCTGACCGCCGTGGACGGCAACGTGTCCGCGATCGGCGACACCGCGATCCGCAAGTTCTCCCCGGTCGGCGTCGCCCTGACCTCCGGGGAGTCCGCCGGGAACAACGTCCAGAAGCTCTGGCCCGGCGCCAAGGTCGACACCCGCCAGCTCCGCGCCAAGGGCTGCGGTGTGATCGGCGACGCCGGCGCCGACGGCTTCGCCCCCACCGGCTTCAAGGGCTGGAAGACGTCCCCGAGCATGGTCCGCGACGTCGTACTCGCCACCAACGCCCGCCGCCCCCGCCTCGACCCGGTCTCCGCCCGGGCCGCCGGCGACGACTACACCCGCCGCTGGAGCCCCGAACGCGCCGGATGGCTCTGGGAAAACGCCACCGGCACCACCCCGACCATCCCCACCCCCGCCCCGGCCGCCGAAAGCCCGGCGGCGGGCGCGCCCGCACCGGTCGGCGGCGGGCTGAACCTCTCCGCCCTCCGCGACCAACCCAGGACCAGCCCCGGCGGCGAGCCGACCGAGGAACTGGCGGACGTCATCGCCTTCCCGGGTGCCAAGCCGCAGGGCCTGAACCTCGGCTCACCGCGCAAGGACACCCCGGCCGCCGACCCCGCGCCGCGGCTGCTCGTACGCGCCCACGCGGCCATCACCACCGACGGCTCGGACCGCATGTTCATCGCCGACCTCGCCACCGCGCTGGACGCCGACGCCCAGACCCTCGGCGCCGAACTCAACGCCCTCCTGCGCGCGGTGGGCGTCGAGCGGCCCGGCGCCGGCACCGTCCGCATCGACGGCGCCAGCAAGGCCGGCTTCTACGCCCACACCCTCGACGAGGCCATCAAGCGCTACCGCCAGTAGCCGCCAAAGGTCACACAGGGCCACACAGCGAGGGCCACACAGGCCCACACACGGCCGTGTGCCCCACACAGACGCGTGTGGCCCTCTGACCTGCCCGTGTGGCCCGTGTGGGGCACACAGCACGCCCCACACGAACCCCGGGTCCGGCCCCCGGACCCACCCCCAGCCCCACACGCCCGACACGGCGTGTGCCCCACACAATCCCATGACTGCCCGTCACCACGACGCACCGGAAGGACCGCCCACCATGGCCGTCACGATCAGCGTCACCATCCTGCTCGCCATCATCGCCATCGTCCTCGTCCGCGCCCGCCGCACCACCCTCGGCACCGCCGCCATCATCTGGCTGTCCGGCTTCACCACCGCCGGCACCGGTCTCGCCGACCCGGTCAACACCTTCATCGCCGCCGTCGCCCACCTCGTCCACACCTGAACCGGCGCCCGCGATGAACACCCCCGCCGCGATCCGCCCGCTCGCCGCCGTCCACCTGCGCGAAGCCCTCCAGGCCACCGCCGACCACCAGCCCGCCGCCGCCCTCGCCGCCCTCATGCACATCGACCCCGAATCCTGGACCGCCATCGAACAGCGTCTCGCCGTCCTCGGCACCGACCTGCTCGACGTCCTCGCCCACGCCACCACGGGAGGCACCCAGTGAGCACCACGAGCGACCTGATCGCCACCGCCGTCCTCATCGCACCCGGCACCATCCTCAGCATCCCCGTCGTCCTCTCCCAGCGCGGCTCCCGCGCCGACAGCGCCACCGTGCGGCAGGCGCTCGCCGCCTCCGCCGCCGAACGCGCCGCCACCACCGAGACCGCACCGCCCGACGGCGGCGAGGGCGCCCCCGCCCCGGCCGTCACCGCCCCGGCGGCCCGGCTCGCCACCGTCCTGCCGTTCACCGGCGCCGGTGCGCGCCGGGCCGCCTGAGAGGGCCGCCTGTGGACACTCCGATCCGTCCGGCCGCCGACTGGCTGCCCGCCCGGCCCTGGAACGGCCTCACCCTCCTGGACACGTACTGCTGCCAGGGCGGCGCCGGCATGGGCTACTACCTCGCCGGATTCGACGTCCTCGGCATCGACAAGGACCCGCAGCCCCGCTACCCCTTCCGCTTCGTGCAGGCCGACGCGGTCGACTTCACCGCCCGCTACGGGCACCGCTTCGACTTCCTGCACGCCTCCCCGCCGTGCCAGCACGACAGCGAGACACAGCGTATCCAGCGCAACCAGCACCCCGACCTGATCGGCCCCACCCGCGAAGCCCTCGCCAGGACCGGTCGGCCGTGGGTGATCGAGAACGTCGGCGGCGCCCTGCCCAAACTCCACGACCCGGTGATGCTGTGCGGCGCCATGTTCGCCCTGCCGACCTACCGCCACCGGTGGTTCGAGCCCGGCGGAGGCCTCACCCTCACCGCCCCCGACGACCCCGAGCACACCGCCCCGCAGGCCAAGATGGGCCGCCCCATCCCGCCCGGGCACTTCGGCCACTTCGTCGGCAACTTCTCCGGCGTCCCCCACGCCCGCAGCGCCCTCACCGTCCCGTGGATGAACCGCGACGGCATCCGCGAGTGCATCCCCCCGGCCTACAGCCGCTTCATCGGCCAGCAGGCCGCCCGGCAGCTCAACGCCATCGCCGCGCAAGCCGCCTGAAGCGAACGGCAGCGGCGGCCCCCTCCCGCCAAGAACGGGGCCGCCGCCAATCCAGCACCGTCTTAGAGAACTGGAGACCTCCAGCATGACCCAACCCACCCGCATCCGGGGAGAGCACCTGCCCGTCGCGCTCTCCCTGGCCGCCGACGGCGTGCCCGTGCTGCCGTTGCGAGCCGGGAAGGTGCCGTTCGGCAACTGCCCGGCCTGCGTCGGCAACGCGTGCGGCGGCCGGCCGAACATGAAGACGCCGGGCCCATGCGAGTGCCCGGCGCCGTGCCACGGCTGGGCCGCCGCCACGACCGACCCCGACGTCATCAACTCCCCCGCGTGGACGCGGGCGTGGGGCCAGGCGGAGGCGGTGGCCTACCACCCCGGCGGCGCCGGGTGGACCGTCGTCGACCTCGACAACAGGGACGCCATCGCATGGGCGCGGGAGGCTCTGCCCGCGACCCGGACCGTCGCCACCACCCGGGGCGAGCACTGGCTCTACCGGGGCGCCATGTCCTCCGCCAACGCCGTGCGGTCCGGCGTGGACATCAAGTCGTCCATGGCCTACGCCCGGTGGCTCGGCCCCGGCACCGGCCCGCTGACCGCGCTGCCGGACGTCGTCCGCGCCCTGGTCGTGAAGGCGCCCGCGGCTGCCCGGCCGGCCGTCGTCGCGGTGCCGGCCCCGGCCCGGGGCGGGCTGTGCCCCCACCGCAGGCCGGCCTTCCTGGAGCGCGGCATCGCCATGGCCGAGCAGCGCATCACCGAAGCCGCGGCCGCCGTGCACAGCACGGTGTTCGCGACGTTCCTCGCCGTGCTGTCCACGCACGGCCGGTGCGGCTGCCTGACCGAGGCGCACACCGCCCGGTTGTTCGCCGCCGCGCAGGCCCGAGGCGAGTCCCCGCGGCACTGTGCCGACGCGTGGGCCAACGCCGTCCACAGGCTGGGGATGTAGCCGTGGCCGAGGACGAGAAGACCCCGGCCCGCGAGATCATCGCCGACTACGCCCAGCGGCACTTCCGGTACTTCCGCACCGCCGATGGCACCGTCTACGCCCAGAAGGTGGGCCACCCGGTGGCCCGGCCGATCCGCTCCCAGGGCACCACCGGCAGCCACCGCCAGGAACTCATGGTCGGCCTCTACCGGGACGGGGTCGGCGTGTTCAACGGAACCGCACTCAAGGAGGCTCTGGACTTGATCGAGGCACTCGCGCTGTCCGAGGACGTGCAGCCCGTCCACATCCGCGTCGCCCCCGGATTCGACGGGGCCACCTGGCTCGACCTCGGGCGCGCAGACGGCCTGTCCGTCCGCATCCACCCCACCGGCTGGAACATCACCACCCCGGACCCGCGAGAGGTCTGCTGGAAGCGCACCCAGCTCACCGGCGAACTCCCGCTGCCGGCCAAGGACACCGACGGCAAGGGCATCGACCTCATGCTTAGGCTCACGAACTTCGCCAACGCCCAGACCGAATGCCTGGCCCTCGCCTGGCTCATCGGCTGCCTCTCGCCGGGCGTGCCCGTCCCCGCACCGTTCCTCACCGGCCCCCAGGGCGCGGGCAAGTCCACCGGCGGTCGGATGCTCGTGCGGATCATCGAAGGCATGAGCGGTGACCTGCGCCGGGCCCCGAAAGACGAAGAGAATCTGATCGCCGCCGTCGCCGCCGGATGGGTCACCGCCCTGGACAACCTCTCCCACATGGGCCCCGACCTGTCCGACGCCATGTGCTGCATCGTGACCGGCGCCGAGAGCGTCAAGAGGGCGCTGTTCACGGACGGGGACGTCCACCGCTCCGCCTATCGCCGGCCGCTGCTGCTGACCGGCATCGACGTCGGCGTCATCCGCCCCGACCTCGCCGAACGCCTCCTGCCGCTGCGGCTGGAGCGGCCCCGCGTCCGGCGCACCGAGGCGGAGCTGTGGGCCGAGTACGCGGAGGTGCTGCCCGTCGTGCTCGGGTCGCTGCTCGACCTCACGGTCAAGGTCCGCGCGGCCGAAGCGGAGACGCCCACCGACCTGCGCATGGCGGACTTCGCCCACCTGTGTGCGCAGCTCGACGCCGCGACCGGGTTCGGGGCGCTGGCCGCCTACCGGGCCAGCCTGGACGACCTGAACGACGACGTGATCGAGGGCGACCTCCTCGCGCAGACCGTCCTCAAGCACGCCGAGACCATCGAGATGGGCACCGCGCAGCGCATGACGTCCACGGAGTGGCTGCAGGTGCTCGGCCGCGTCTACAGCGGCGACGACCTCCGCCCGTTGCCCAAAGGCTGGCCGACGACCGGGAAGGTGCTCTCCGACCGGCTCAAGCGCCTCCAGCCGACGCTCGCGGCCCGGGGTGTCCTGATCGACACGGGCCGCGCCCATGAGGGCCGCTACCTCGAAATGGCCCACCCGGCCGTCCCGCCCCCGCACGAACAGCCCCGGCTGGTCTGACCCGCGCCTCACCGACCGGACAAGCAAGAAGAGCACCGGCGCCGGGTGCTCTTCTTGCTGTTCGGCGAAGCCGCTCAAAGGACGCGCCGCGAAGCGGCTCCTTCTTTCGCTCTGAGGCGCACCCGACTACAAGCAAACAGCTCCTCCTTTTTTTCCTAAGTAGGAAGACGCTGCGTCACCTGCGTCACGCGAGCCGAAAAACGGCCCCTGACCAGCGACTACGGGCGTGACGCAGACGACGGCCGCTGCGTCACCGCTGCGTCACCGCGTCACGGGCTGCGTCATGCGGTGACGCAGCCCGTGACGCACGCCAGACCGCTGCGTCACGCAAAACACCAGGTCAGAGGCCCGGGTGACGCACATGACGCAGTGACGCAGAAATCCCCACCTAGGACAATCGCGGACTGCGAGAAGCCCCGGCTCGCTCGAACCACCGCCCTGCGTGCTGATCACAGGAGGGCTCGTCATTGTCCGCAACCAGCGTCCGCACTCGTCATTCGGAAGGCAGTCATGCCCGAACCCATGCTTACTCTCGCGCAGGTGGCCGAGCTGCTGGGCTCCCTCAACCGGCCCGACCCCTCGTCCGCCGGGCCCAGTGGCCTTCTCGGTGCCGGGTGGTACTCGACCGAGGAGGTTGCCGCGCTCATCGGAGTCGACGACTCGACGCTCCGCCGCTGGCGCACCTCGAAGCCCATGCAGGGTCCGCCGTTCGTCCGCTTGAGCTCCCGCATCACCGTCTACAGCGTTCCCGACGTCGAGGCCTGGCTGAAGTCCCGCCGCATCGTCCCCGGAGAGGCGGCCTGATGCCCCAGCAGAACCCGCCGATCGGCGTGAAGTTGTCGACCGACATCGAGCACCGCCCCGAGTACCCGAAGCCCTACCGGGGCCGGGTCCGGTGGTTCGACCCCGTGTCGGGCGACCGGCGGTCGCGCTCGGAAATGTCCGAGACGATCGAGGAGGCCGAGGCCTGGATCGCCGGGATGGAGCGGCTGGCCAGCCGCGGCGTGACCCCGGCGACCGCGACCATGCCGCTCGCCGAGTACGGCGAGTCGGTGATGGAACTGGCGCTGCGCGGGCTGGAGTCCAAGACCCTCGACCCGTATCGCGCCGGCTGGCGGCTGCGGATCGTCCCGACGATCGGCCACCTGCCTCTGCGCACCGTCACGAACGGCGTGATCGACCGCGCCGTGTACGGCTGGATCGCCGACGAGGCCGGCCGCTCCACCGTGAAGAACACCCTCGCCGTGCTGGTGCGCGTGATGGAGCAGGCCGTCCGGGACGGTGTCATCGACGCCAACCCGGCCAAGGTGAGCGGCTGGCAGCGGGAGTACCAGCGCGCCGAGGACGAACTCGACGACCCCCGCGCCCTCGCGCTGCCGGACTGGGAGACCCTCGACAAGCTCGCGACCGCCCTGGTCCTGCGCTCGCACGGGGAGTTCCGCGGCTGGGGCGACGTGGTGCGCTTCGCGGCGTGCACGGCGGCCCGGATCGGCGAGGTCTCCGGCGTGCGCCGCAAGGACATCGACCGCAAGCGGTGGACGTGGGACCTGTGCCGGCAGACCACGACCGCCCCCGGCGGCCTGACGGACAAGGGGACCAAGGGCAAGCGGCGCCGGACGGTGCCGCTGATCCCGGAGATCCGCGAGCTGGTTGCCTGGCGCCTGGACGTGATCGACCAGGACCCGATGGCGCGGCTGTTCACCGGGCCGCGGGGCGGGCGGATCACCACCGCCGTCCTGCGGGACGCGACGCACTGGGACGAGGTGGTGGTCGCGCTCGGATTCGAGCACCTGCGGCGCCACGACCTCCGGCACACCGGGCTGACGTGGATGGCCGACGCCGGGGTGCCGCTGCACGTCCTGCGGAAGATCGCCGGACACGGGTCGCTCACGACCACGCAGCGGTACCTGCACCCGGACCGGCGCTCGATCGAGCTGGCCGGCGACGCGCTGAGCGCGCACCTGAGCGGGCCCCGCGAGGCCCCTGGTCCCGAAGTGGTCCCGCCGGAGTCCCCCGGCCGCCACCTGCGGCTCGTCCGCTGACCCAGCCTCGGAAACGGCAAAAGCCCCGCTGGCCTGGACCTTCGTCCAGTCAGCGGGGCTCCGACATCACTGTCGGGACGACAGGATTTGAACCTGCGACCCCTTGACCCCCAGTCAAGTGCGCTACCAAGCTGCGCCACGTCCCGTGGTCTCGGCGCCCGCAGCCAGGGCCTGGGGGGCTCTGCTGTGGGCTTCTCGACCTTGTCCCCGGTTGTCCCGGCGACGTGGAAAACAATACAGCACGTCGGGGGGTGCTCGCTGCCAGGTTTCGGGGGAGCGCGCGAGTCAGGGGGTCGGGTGGCGGGCGTCGTAGGTGAGGAAGGCGGGGCGGCGGGCGGCGAGGAGGAGGACGGCGGCGACGCAGGCGAGGCCGCCGCTGATCACGGAGGTGGCGGGGTTGGTGAGGGCGGCGACGGTGCCGGACTCGAAGTCGCCGAGGCGGGGGCCGCCGGCCACGACGACGATGAAGATCCCTTGGAGTCGGCCGCGCATCTCGTCGGGGGCGGCGACCTGCATCATCGTGTTGCGGAAGATCATGCTGACGGTGTCGGCGCAGCCCGCGACGGCGAGGAACAGGAGTCCGAGCCAGAGGTTGTGAAGAGTGCCGAAGGCGGCGATGGCCAGGCCCCAGGCGGCGACGGCGGCGAGGACGGCGATGCCCTGGCGCTGCACGCGGCCGACCCAGCCGGAGAAGAGTGCGCCGATCAGGGCGCCCACGGCGGGAGCGGAGACCAGCAGGCCGACGGTGCCGGCGTCGCCGCCGTAGAAGGTGACGGCGATGGCGGGGAAGAGGGCGCGCGGCATGCCGAAGACCATCGCGGCCAGGTCGGCGAGGAAGCTGGTGCGCAGGTTGGGCTGCTCCCGCAGGAAGCGGAGGCCGTCGAGGACGGAGGCACGGCCCTTGCGTTCGCCGAGCGGGCGCATGGCGGGCAGGCGCCACATCGCGTAGAGGGTGCCGGTGAAGGCGAAGGTGTCCAGCAGGTAGGCGGCCTGGGCACCGTAGGCGCCGATGAGGACCCCGCCGAGCATGGGGCCGACGGTCAGGCCGAGGTTCATGCTGACGGTGCTCAGGGCGTTCGCGGCCGGGAGCTGGTGGGAGGGCACCAGTCGAGGGATCATCGCGGAGCGGGCGGGCGAGCTGAGGGCGAAGAACCCGGCTTGGGCGGCGACGGCGGCGTACAGGACGGCGACCAGGCCGAGTCCGGCGAAGGCCTGTGCGGCCAGGACGGCGGAGACGGCCGCCAGGCCGCCCGAGCCGATGAGGCCCAGGCGGCGCCGGTCGACGGTGTCGGCGATCGCTCCGCCGTAGAGGCCGAGGACGACCAGCGGGACGAGCGAGAAGATGCCGACCAAGCCGGTCGCGAAGGCGGACCCGGTCAGGTCGTAGACCTGGACGGAGACGGCGACGGCCGTCATCTGCTGGCCTATCGAGTAGACGGCCTGGCCGAGCCACACCCGCCGGTAGTCGGCGTGGTCGCGCAGCGGGCTGAGGTCGGCGAAGGCCCGGCGGTACCAGGGCGCGGCGGAGGTGGCCACCGGATCGTCCGGCAGGGCTCCGGCGGTGGGCGGGACGGCCTCGGTCAGCGCGGTGTCGGCGGTCACGGGCCCGACCGCCGGATCGAGCCCGTCCACCGGATCCGGCCAGGCCGGGGCGCCGGGAGCCGTGTCCGCCGACGCGGCGGAGCCGGAATGTTGATCGTTCGACATGGTTCCCCATGCTCCGCCCCGCCCCCGGCCGCTCCGGCACCGGGGCCCCCTCGGCCCGCCACCGCCGCCTGGCGGGCCACCGGCCAGCCGACCCGGCCGAGCAGCCGTCCTACCGCGTCAGCACCTGCTTCTCCCCCGCCTCCACCGCGAAGTCCAGCCGGTTGCCCGGCGGCGGGAAGGGGCAGATGAAGTGGTCCGAGAAGGCGCACGGCGGCAGGTAGGCCCGGTTGAAGTCGAGGACGGTACGGCCGTCGGCGTCCGGCGCCGGCAGGGTGATGAAGCGGAAGCGGTAGGTGTCGATGCCGCTGCCCGCGTCCGCGATCACGCCGCTGAGGCGGTTGCCCGACCGGCTGACGGTCAGCGTGCGGTGCTCACCGGCCACGGTGAAGGCGATCTGCCCGGTGACGGCGAGCGGTCGCTCCTTGCCGTCGGCGTTCGGGACCACGACCGACCGGGCTTCGTCCTCGAACGGCGTGAAGACGGCGGGTACGGCCCACTCGGGCGCGTAGGGGTAGGCGGAGATGCCCGCGAAGGCGGTGCGGCGGGGCGAGGCCGGGTCGAAGACCCGCAGGGCCAGTTCACCCTCGCGTTCGATCGGGACGAGCAGCAGGTCGCCCAGGGTGGCGGTGTCGGCGGCCGGGTCGCTGTCGGGGCGCAGCAGCACCTCGCCGTCCACCGGCCCGTCCGCGCCGGCCACGGTGATGCCGTCAGCCGCCGACGCCAGGAGCCGGACTCCCTCGCCGTCGGCCCACCAGCGCCCGGGGAGGCCGGGGATCTCGGCGGGCTCGGACTCCAGCCAGTGCGTGCCGGTGAGTGCGGCCTGGCCGTGCGGCGCGCTCACGGACGCCGCCCGGCTGTCGCTCCAGTGCTTCCAGTCCTCCGCGGCCGTCGCCGTCATCGGTCCACCCTCCCGGTCGGTCCGCGGACGGCCCGCCGTTCGGGCCGCCCGTCTCGGTCATCCACAACGCCGCCCGGTCGGGCGGATCATTCCCGCCGGTCCGGAGCCGTCCGAACCGCAATCGGGCGGCAACGCACCGACACACCGCTCGACGCGCCGCACACACGCCGCATACACATGGCGGCCGACACCCGCGGCCGGCACCCGCGGCCGGCACCTGCGGCCGACACCCGCGGTCCGACCGGTGACCCGCCCGGTGGCCGAGCCCGTCGTCGGCGCCGCGGCTCACCCGCCGCCTACCCTTCCCGGCTCTTCAGCGGCCGGAACAGACCCTCCTGCACCACGGACACCACGAGCTGCCCGGTACGGTCGAAGATCTGCCCGCGGGCCAGGCCGCGCGCTCCGTGCGCGATCGGGGACTCCTGCTGGTACAGCAGCCAGTCGTCGGTGCGGAACGGCCGGTGGAACCACATCGCGTGGTCCAGCGAGGCCATGTCGAAGTGCCGTTCGCCCCACAGCGGCTCGACCGGGGCCCGGACGGCATCCAGCAGCGTCATGTCGCTGGCGTAGGTGAGGGCGCAGACGTGGATCAGCGGGTCGTCCGGCAGCGGGCCGTTGGTGCGCAGCCAGACGCCGCTGCGCGCCTCGACGCCGGCCAGCTCCTCCTTCGTCCAGCGCAGCCGGTCGACGTACCGGACGTCGAAGGGCTGGCGGCGGCTGATGAACGGGGGCAGTTCGCCCAGCCGGGAGCCGACCTCCTCCAGCGCGCTGGGCAACTTCTCCGGGGCGGCGACCTCCGGCATCGGGTACTGGTGCTCGATGCCGCCCTCCTCGGGTCTGTGGAAGTCGGCGGTGAGCGCGAAGATCGACCGGCCGCCCTGGATGGCGAGCACCCGGCGGGTGGTGAAGGAGCGGCCGTCCCGGATCCGGTCGACCTGGTAGACGATCGGCACGCCGGGCACACCGGGACGCAGGAAGTAGGCGTGCAGCGAGTGCACGGGGCGCTGGTCCTCCACGGTGCGGCCCGCCGCGACCAGCGCCTGCCCGGCGACCTGTCCGCCGAACGTCCGCTGCAGCGCCTCCTCGGGGCTGCGCCCGCGGAAGATGTTCAGTTCGATCTGCTCCAGGTCGAGCAGATCCACCAGGTCGTCGACGGGGGTTCCCATGAGCACACGCTCCCTCTCCGAGCTTCGAGCTCCGATCCCTCCGGATGCGGACTCTCGATCGAATTCTCCAGCTCACTCGAATTCTCCGACGACCCGGGTCATTCCCGCTCTGCGCGCCCGAGCCCCCGGTTCACTCGAACGAGTAAACGAGTGAACGAACAGTCGACGGAAGACGGCGGGCGCCAGACGGCAGGCGGCAGGCGGCCGACGACGTAAGAGGCGCGAAGAGGCCGAGGAGCGACCCGGCCGGACGCCCTACGCCCCCAGCCCCGACTCCCGCACCGTGATGTTCAGCCGCCCCACCAGCCCCAGCTCCGGCTCCGCCGTCCCCGGCAGGGTGCGCACCACCCCGTGGTACGCGAACCGGGCCGGGCCGCCGAAGACCAGCAGGTCCCCGCTGCGCAGTTCCAGGTCCGTCCACGGCCGGGTCCTGGTCTCGGTGTTTCCGAGCCGGAAGACGCAGCGGTCGCCGAGCGAGAGCGAGACCACGGGCGCGTCCGTCCGCTCGTCGCGGTCCTGGTGGAGGCCCATCTTGGCGCCGTACGCGTAGTGGTTGACGATCGCGGTGTCCGGCGCGTACGACGCGGCACCCGCGATCTCCGGCAGATCCTCCCCGTAGGCGTCCGCGACGGCCCGGCGGGCGAGGAGGCCCAGCTCGGGCGGGAACGGCTTGACGGGCGCGCCGTCCTCGGCGACCCGCCGGTACCCGTACGGGTACCAGTGCCATCCGAGGCTCACCATCCGGACGGACATCATTCCGCCGGTGGGCATCCGCACCTCGTGCAGGCCGGCCGGCGGGCGGGCCCACTCCCGGCAGGCCGCGATCAGGCGCAGCTGCGCGTCGAGGTCCAGCCAACCGGGGAGCACGACGGCGCCGGGGGCGGGCTCGTACCGCCCACCCGCCCGCTCCCCGGAAGCACCGGAGACTCCGGACACGCCGGACATGCCGGAGGCTCCGGAGGACCTTTCCGCTCCGGAAGGCCCGGAGGCCCCGGGCAGATCGCCGAACAACTCGCCCTGGATCACCCCACCATCCTCCCGCAGCACCCCCTCCCGGGGCCCGCCCGAGAGCACCCGGACTCAGCCCTCCGCTACTCCCGCGCAGCCTCGCCCCCGCCTCCGCCCCCGCTCAGCCCCAACTCCCGTGCGCAGGAAGGCCATGCCTGCCACCCCTGCCGCCGCACGATCACCTCGCCGACGGTCGTCTGCTCCCGTCGGCTGGCCCGGTCGGGCCGGTCGGCGAAGCGCAGGCCGTCGGACTCCTCCCAGGTGGACGGCCGAATCTGCAGCCCGCCGTAGTAGCCGTTCCCGGTGTCGGCCCGCCAGTCGCCACCGCTTTCGCAGTCGGCGAGTTCGTCCCACACCAGGTCCGCGACCCGAACGGCCGCGCCGGCCCGCACGCCGCCCGCGGCGACGGCCAGCACCAGAACCACGACGAGGCCGGACCGCACCACGGCCCGGCCGCTGCCTTCCTCACGCGCATGCGGCACGGCAGCCGACCCTAGGCACGAAGCGCGCCGCCCGCCACGGAACGCCGACGGCCGCTCCTCCACTCGGCGGAGTACCCGCGTGAGGGAGGAGCGGCCGTGGGAGCTGCCGCCGTGGGCAGCACGAGCAGCCCGTGTCAGTCGCCCAGGAAGCCCGGCAGGTCAGACGCCCGGACGCCCGGACGCCAGATGAACCAGATGCCCGGCTGCTCAGATGCCCGACTGGTCAGGTGCCCGGGGGCTCAGATGCTGAGGGTCTGGCCCGGGAAGATCAGGTCGGGGTTACCACCGATGACCTTGGCGTTGTTCTTGTACACGTCGTGCCAGTCCAGGCCCTGCGCGGCCGCGATGGAGCTCAGGGTGTCACCGGACTTGACGGTGTAGTTGCCCTTGGCCGGCTTGGCGTCGTTCGAGCCGGTCCAGGCCTTGGCACCGTTGTCGGCCTTCGGAGCGGCAGCCTTCGGGGCAGCGGCCTTCGGGGCGACGTCAGCCTTGGGAGCCGCGGCGGCCTTCGGGGCCTGCGCCGGCTTCGCGGCCGGGGCGGCCGGCTTGGCGGCGGTCGAACCGGCCGAGGTGTCGACGGCGGCCGGGGCGCCGCCCTTGGTCAGGCCGGCCTTGACGGAGCAGACGGGCCAGGCGCCCGGGCCCTGCGAGGCGAGGACCTTCTCGGCGACGGCGATCTGCTGCGCCTTGGTGGCCAGGTTGGCCTGCGAGGCGTAGGCGGTGCCACCGAAGGCGGCCCAGGTGCTGGAGGTGAACTGCAGACCGCCGTAGAAACCGTTGCCGGTGTTGATGGCCCAGTTGCCACCGCTCTCGCACTGGGCGACGGCGTCCCAGGTGGAGACGGAGGCGGCGGAGGCCGAGGTGGCCGTGACGAGGCCGGCCACCGGCAGGGCCGCGACAGCGGCGCCCGCCACGACAGCCATCCGGACGCGGTTGCGCTTGGTGGCGGTGGAGGTGGTGGCAGCGGCGGTCTCGTTACGGAAAGTCATGAGGTTCCTCTCGACAGCCCCGGGCGGGCATGCGGAACCAGACCCCGTGAAGGGTCGCGTTCGCTTGCCGCGTCCGTCGGACGGCCGTGCACGTGTCGGACGTGCCGCTGCCGCCCCGGCCACCAACCGCTCGCCGACGCCCTGTTCGAGCGATCGCGTCGGCGGGCACCTGCCGCGTCCGGCGGACCGGGGGGCGGTGCGTCGGGGGTGAACCCGGGTGGCGCTCGTTGCGCCGACCAAGAAGCTACGAGCCGGTCGGCAAGGAATTCAAAACTTGAACGGTCTGCCCAGCTCAGCGAAGGGTTACCGGCGGTAAGGGCCGCACAATCCTGTCCGAAATGTCGGATTTAACCGTTGATTCCTAGATCAAACATCGGTGCAGCGTGACCCACCTCACCGCCCTACTTCGGCAGTCCCGTCACCGACATCGACAGATTGCGACCACGAGAACACGCGCTGCGGTCGGATCCGGAGCAATTCCCGTCAGCCTCGGCGGGCACCCGTGACGCCTGACACAAGGGCCCGTTGGGCATGTCGCCCTCTCCGTGTCCGCCCGAAGACCCAACCGCACACCCATCCGAGGAGACCCTGTGCCGCGCATGCTCGACGTCAGCGACGAGGTCCGGTCCGAGATCGGCGACGACGAGGCCGACCGCCTACTCGGCGGCGACCGCGCCCCCGACAGCTACGAGTGCACCTCCTGCCGCACCCCCGGCGACACCCACGTGGAGCCCACCAGCACCGTGCTGTTCGTCGGCAACGAGACCGCCGTGCTCGCCTTCGCCCACGCCCGCTGCATTCCGTCCCAGGTCGTCCCGGTCTCCGAGGAGCAACTGGCCGGCGCCGTCCGCAGCATCAGCCAGGCCCAGACCAGCACCCCGGACCTCACCGGCGCCGCTCCCTCCGCGACCGCCCCCGCGGGCTCCGCTCCCCAGCCGACCGCCCCCGGGCAGGCCGCCATCCTCGGCATCACCTGCGGGCTGGTCCTGCACGGCAAGGTCGGCCACGCCTCGCTGGTCGTCGAGCCCACCGGGCCGGTCGGCCGCCCGGGCAGCACGTCGGGCGAGGACGAGTTCCTCGACCTCCTCCAGGACGCCGGTTTCCAGCCCGTCACCGACCTGGACGAGACGCCGGAACAGCTGCCCGGCTGGTCGGTCCTGGTGGCGATGGGCAAGCTGCACGCGATCCTGCAGCCCGCCGCGGCCGGCGGCAGCACGGGGTGGTGGCAGGCGCACCAGCCGCTCCAGGTCACCGAGGCCTGGCGGATGGCGGCGAGCCAGCTCTCCGAGGTGACCATGTACGCCGTCCCGGCCGGGATGGTCGGTCGCCAGCCCCGCGAGGACCTGCTGCGCCAGGCTCTCGAACGGGCGGTGGCGCTCGGCCAGGTCGTCGCCGCCTCGCTCCCGCTCGCCGGCACCTGATCCGCCCCCTCCCGCACCCCGACGCGTCGGACGGCGGCCACCCCTCCCCCTCGGGCCGCCTCCGGCGCGGGCTCGCACCCCGCCGGCCGTGCGGGTGCCGCCAACCCCACGCGCATGAGCTTCGCTCATGACCACCGCCATGAACTCCTCTCATACCCGCAGCCATGAGCTCCTCTCATGAGCACCGCTCGTGAGCGAAGCTCATGAACACCACCTCTCATGAGCTCTGCTCATGAGCAGCACCATGAGCTTCTCTCATGACCCCGCCCGTACCCCTCTCCGGGCTCCGCCGGGAAGCACCACTCATGAGCGTCACTCATGAGCGCGCGCCCGCATGAGCGCCCCGCATCCCCCGCCCCTCTCGCTCGTTGGCCCCTACGTGTACAGCTACGACGTCTCCGCGTCCCCCGGCCGCTCCACCACCGCTCCCCGCTCGATCCCGGGCATGCGCCCGTCGTACGACGCCGAGCACCCGCACTCCACCACGCCGATCTATGACGAGCTGTACTCCGAGTACCGGCGCCTGTTCCGTGCCCTGCCCGGCGACCGCTCGGGCGAGGAGGACCTGGCGTTCACCGGCTTCGCGGTCCGCGACAACTACCCGCTGCTCGGTGAGCAGCGCCCGTACCCGCCCCAGCACCAGGCCTTCCACACCCTCGCGGGCCAGACGCCCGGCCTCCCCCAGTTCATGGCGTCCCAGCCGCACGGCACCGGCCCCGCCTCCGGCCACCACCCCGGCCACTCCGGCCATGCCAGTCACGCCGGTCACACCGGCCATACCGGTCACATCGGCCACCAACCCGGCGTCCACAGCCACACCGGCAGCCACCACCACCCCATGAACCACTCGCCCCATACGACCCAGCCGACCCACGCGAGCCACTCGCCGCAGGCATCCCCTCCGGCCCACACCGCGCACACGGGCCACCGCCCCGAGGCCACCGCCCCCACCAGCGACGGCCTCGGTCACGCCGCCCCGGCCCCCGCCGCGATCCCGTCCCCGGCGCAGCCCGCCGGCGTCGGAGCCCAGTTCGCGAACGGCCAGGGCTGGGTCGCCGCGGGCTATCTCGGCGCGGTCCCGCACACGATGTCCGTCCCGGCGCCCCAGCCACCGGCGCCGCCCGCCCCGTCCCCGGTGATGGGTACGGCCACGGGGCTCGCCTCCGCCCCGCCCGCCGGCGGCCGCCACCGTCAGATGCTCTCCCTCCCCCCGGGGCGCAACGGCGACCACCACTGACGACCGCACGACCGCACCGCACGGAACGGCCGAGGAAACGCCGAAGGGCCCCGCCACACGACGTGACGAGACCCTCCGGTCGTGAGCCGGTCGGCCGGCCCGGTTCCGCCGGCCGCCTACCCGCTCCGCCCATCCACCTGCCTACCGACGATTACTACTTCTTCTTGCGCTTCTCCCGGACACGCACCGAGATCGAGATCGGCGTCCCCACGAAGCCGAACTCCTCACGCAGCCGGCGCTCGATGAATCGCCGGTAGCCGGCCTCCAGGAAGCCCGAGGCGAACAGCACGAACCGCGGCGGACGGATGCCCGCCTGGGTGCCGAACAGGATGCGCGGCTGCTTGCCACCACGGATCGGGTGCGGGTGCGCGGCCACCAGCTCGCCGAGGAAGGCGTTCAGGCGCGCGGTGGGGATGCGGGTCTCCCAGCCCTCCAGCGCGGTCTCGATCGCCGGGACGAGCTTCTCCATGTGCCGCCCGGTCTTGGCCGAGACGTTGACGCGCGGGGCCCACTGCACCTGGACGAGGTCGCGCTCGATCTCGCGCTCCAGGTAGTAGCGGCGCTCCTCGTCCAGCTGGTCCCACTTGTTGTAGGCGACGACCACGGCGCGGCCGGCCTCGACGGCCATCGAGATGATCCGGGTGTCCTGCTCGGCGAGGGTCTCGCTGGCGTCGATCAGGACGACCGCGACCTCGGCCTTCTCCAGCGCGGAGGCGGTGCGCAGCGAGGCGTAGAAGTCGGCGCCGGCGGTCAGGTGGACGCGGCGGCGGATACCGGCGGTGTCCACGAACTTCCAGGTCTTGCCACCGAGTTCGATCATCTCGTCGACCGGGTCACGGGTGGTGCCGGCCAGCTCGTTGACGACCACCCGCTCCTCGCCCGCGACCTTGTTCAGCAGGCTGGACTTGCCGACGTTGGGCCGGCCGATCAGCGCGACGCGGCGCGGGCCGCCGGGGGCGGCGTCGCCGAAGGTCTGCGGCGGGGCCTCGGGCAGCGCGGCCATGACGGCGTCCAGCAGGTCACCGGAGCCGCGGCCGTGCAGGGCGGAGACCGGGTACGGCTCGCCCAGGCCCAGCGACCACAGGTAGGCGGCCTCGGCCTCGGTGGAGGGGCCGTCGACCTTGTTGGCGCACAGGACGGTCGGCTTGCCCGCCCGGCGGATGATCTTGATCAGGGCCTCGTCGGTGTCGGTGGCGCCGACCGTGGCGTCCACGACGAACAGCACCGCGTCGGCCTGCTCGATGCCCAGCTCGGCCTGAGCGGCCACCATGGCGTCGATGCCGAGGACGTCGATCTCCCAGCCGCCGGTGTCGACGACCTTGAAGCGCCGGCCGTTCCAGCTGGCCTCGTAGGTGACCCGGTCACGGGTGACGCCCGGCTTGTCCTCGACGACGGCCTCGCGGCGGCCGATGATGCGGTTCACCAGGGTCGACTTGCCGACGTTCGGGCGGCCGACCACGGCCAGGACCGGCAGGCGGACGTGCTCGGCACCGTCGACGGCGTCGAAGCCGTCGAGGTCGAAGCCCTCCTCTGCGGCGAAGGCCATGAACTCTGCGTAGTCGGCGGCGTCCAGCCCGCCGTGATCGGCGGCGGAGTGCTCTGCGGTCATGTTCGTCTGTTCCGTTTCCCGGCCCGGCCCTTCCCAGGGGCGTGCCGTGCGTACCTGCCCCGCTCGGGGCAGCGCGATGGTTGTCTCCGTGGCGCCGCGACGGCCCACGGTTCACTCAGTGGTGGTCGTTCCCGACCACACGGGTCAGCCTCACCTGCCGGTCCGGCCGAACCAGAACAGGTCCGACCGAACCGAACCCGTCCGGCCAAACCGAGCGGGTCCGACCGAACCAAGCCGGTCGGCCAGGCCGAGCCGGGCCGGACCAGGCCCCGGTCAGACCGACGACAGCCCGGCCCGCTCCTCCACCAGCGCGGCGATCCGGTCGATCACCTGCTCCAGCGTGAGGTCGCTGGTGTCCACCAGGACCGCGTCCGCGGCCTGGGTCAGCGGGGCCGTCTCCCGGGAGGAGTCGGCGGCGTCCCGGCGGGCGAGGTCGGCGGCCATCGCGGAGATGGTCGCCTCGTCCACGCCCTTGGCGCGCAGCTCGGCGGCCCGGCGCGCGGCCCTGGCCCCCTCGGAGGCGGTCAGGAAGACCTTGACGGTGGCCTTCGGGAACACCACGGTCCCCATGTCCCGGCCCTCGGCGACGATGCCGCGCTCGGCGACCTCGGCGCAGCCGCGCTGCAGCTCCACCAGTCGGGCCCGCACGGCCGGCACCGCGGCCACGGCGCTGACCTGCGCCGTCACCTCGGGGCCGCGGATCGGACCGGAGACGTCCCGGCCGTCCACCGTGATGGTGGGGCCGTCGGCGTCCGTACCCGACACGATCACCGGCTTGCCGCACGCGACGGCGACCGCCTCCGGGTCGTCGACATCGACCTCGTTGGCCAGCATCCACCAGGTCATCGCCCGGTACATGGCGCCGGTGTCCAGGAAGCTCAGGCCCAGCCGGGCCGCGACCGCCCGCGAGACGGTCGACTTCCCGGAGCCGGAGGGTCCGTCGATGGCGACGACGACCGGGGCGTGCGCTCGGTCGGCAGTGTCCACGGGGCGAACCTCTCTCTGAGCATGGGAGCCGAAGCCTGCGCAGGCGGACGGCCGGGGATTGTCTCCCTCAAGGTTAATGGACCGCCGCGGTCACGGACTCCGCCGCCCAGCGGGGCCCACCCCCACCCCTCCGGGCCCCGCACCCCGCCTGCGAGCCGGCAGGCCCGCGCCGGCCCCGATCCCGCAGCCCCGATCGCAGTCCCGAACGCTCAGTCCCGATCCCGCAGTCCCTACCGTAGCCATGGCCGAGGCCGGGCGCCCCTCAGTCCCGGCCCCTCAGTCCCGGCCCCTCAGTCCCGAACGCTCCACCCGCTCGCCCGCAACGCCTTCACCAGCCGCTTCACCGCCGTCGGTGCCACCGACAGCTGGACGAAACCGACCTGCTGCCCGGTCGAGTGCTCGATGGCGACGTCCTCGATGTTGACCCCGGCGTCGCCGACCTCGCCGAAGAGGCGGCCCAGCTCGCCGGGCTGATCGCCGAGGACGACCGACACCGTCTCGTACCGGGTGGGCGGCGCCCCGTGCTTGCCGGGGATCCGGGCCTGGCCGGTGTTGCCGCGGCGCATGACCTCCTCGATCCCGATCGCGCCGACCCGCCGCTCGCCCTCCTCGGCCGCCTGCATGGCCCGCAGCGCGGTGACGGTCCGGCCGAGGTCGAGGGCGACCTCCTCCAGGATGTCGGCGACCGGGCCCGCGTTGGCGGAGAGGATGTCGACCCACATGCCGGGGTTGGACGCGGCGATCCTGGTGACATCGCGCACACCCTGGCCGGAGAGCCTTATGGCCGTCTCGTCGGCGTTCTCCAACCGGGCCGCGACCAGTGAAGACAGCAGCTGCGGGGCGTGCGAGACCAGGGCGACGGCCCGGTCGTGCTCGGCGGCGTCCATCACGATCGGCATCGCACCGCAGAGCGCGACCAGCTCCAGCCCGGCGTTGAGCGTGTCGGTGTCGGTGTCGGCGGTCGGGGTGAGCACCCAGGGGCGGCCCTCGAAGATGTCGGCGCGGGCGGCCAGCGGGCCGGAGCGCTCGCGGCCGGCCATCGGGTGGCTGCCGATGTAGTGGACGGTGTCGCAGCCGAGCGCGGCGATCTCGCTGCCGGGGCCGGCCTTCACACTGGCGACGTCGGTGTACCAGTGCGCCAGGTTGCGCCGCTGGCAGTCGGCGAGCACCTTGCCGACCAGCGCCGGCGGGACGGCGATGATCGCCAGGTCCACCGGGCCCTCGGCCGGGTCGGTCGTTCCCGCGCCGAGGGACTCGGCGGTGCGCGCGGCATCCGGGTCGGTGTCCTCGAGGTGGACGGTCAGGCCCCGGGCGGACAGGGCGAGCGCGGCGGAGGTGCCGATCAGTCCGGTGCCGACGACGACGGCAGTGCGCATGGCGGGTCGCTCTCCTCATGACGAATCTCGACAGGTGCCGGGACCGTCCGGGAGCACCCGCGCCCCATCCTCCCTCATCGGCCACGCCGAAGTCCCCACCTGCCACCCGGCAGCCAGGAGGACGGTTCCCGGCAGCTCCCGTCACCGGCAACCGCGACGCCCCCGGCTCCGTCCCCTCCAGTGGACACGGCGAGGGCGGTTCCCCGTGCACACGCCGTACCCGGGAAATCCGGGGACGCCCGCACCGGAGCCGGGCAGACTGACCGCCCGGGGAGGCACGGACAGGCCGACGCCCGGACGTACAACCCGTACGGACCGCACGGACCACACAGAACCGCACAGACCACACAGAACCGCACAGACCACACAAGGCCGTGCAGGCCATACAGACCGCGCAGGCCGACGGCCCGCACGGAGGCCACCGGCACCGGAGGCCCACCGCGCTCCGCCGCGCACGGCAGCACTCCGCCGACACCGCCGTACGTCCGCGCACGCACGGCAAGGGGTCGACCCGCGCGCACGACGAACGGCACGCGGCAGGCAACACGCGAACGAAGGGGTTGCGCATGGACGAACAGCACAGCGGCCGGACGGGGCGGACCGAACCGCCGACCGTACCGGCCCACCCGTCGGTCCTGGACTCCGTGGTGGTGTACGCGGAGGGCGCGGTGTGCCGCCGCCGGGCCACCGTCCCGGTCCCGCCCGGCGGGCGGCTGCGGCTGACCGGTCTGCCCACCGCCCTGGACGGCCGCTCGCTGCGCGCCCGGGTGCTCGCCGGACCGGCCGGCAGCGCGGTCACCGAGGCCCGGCTGGAGCAGCTCGCCGAACTCCGTGACCCGCAGGAGGTCCCGGAACTGCGACGGACGTTGGACGAAGCGGCGGAACACCTCGGCGCGCTCAACGAGCGCCGCCGACTGGTCCTCGCCGCGATCGCCGACACCGCCGCCCTGCGCGCCGTACCGCCCCCGCCGCGACCGGAGGAGCCGCTGCGCCGCACGCCCGCCGACGCCTGGCTGGAGCTCGCCGAGTTCGTCGACGAGCGGCTGAGCCGTCTCCAGCAGCGCGCGGAGGAGCTCAACCGGGAGATCGAACTCGCCGACCATGAGCGCGCCTTGGCGGCCGACCGGCTGGAGCGGGCGTCCACCGCCGAGCGCACCGAGCCGGTCGCGACCTCCGCCACCGTCCTGCTCACCCTCACCACGCACGAGACCGCGCCCCCCACCGTCCCTGCCCCCGCCGGCCCCAATCCCGGCCGCGAAACCCCCGAGCCCGCCTCCACCCCCGGCCCCACCACCGACCCCGCCTCCGCCTCCATCCCCGACCCCACCCCCGACCCCGCCTCCACCCCCGACCCCGCCTCCACCCCCGTCCCCGAGCTGGAGCTGGAACTGGAGTACGGCGTCCCCGCCGCCCGCTGGGTGCCCGCCTACCGCCTCTCCTACCGCACCGGCTCCGACGGCGGCCAGCTCGTCCTGCGGGCGAGCGTCGCCCAGCGCACCGGTGAGGACTGGACGGGCGTGCGCCTCGCGCTGTCCACCGCCGACCTCGACCGCCGCACCGACCTGCCCAAGCTCGCCTCGCTGCGGATCGGCCGCAGCCAGCCCGCCCCGCCGCCGTCCGGCTGGCGCGAACCCCCGGCCGGCCTGTCCGACCTCTTCACCGGGTACGACGCGGCCGGTGCCGACGCCCCGACCCCACCCAGCCAGGACCGCCGACGAGCCCGCCGACAGGCCCGCTGGGAGGCCCGCCGACAGGCCCGCCGCGACGCCCCGGCCGCGCCCCTCGCCGCCCGCCCCTCCGGCCCCCGGCCCGAGGCCCTCAGCCCCACGGAGGACGCCCCGCCCGCTCCCTTCGGCCCGTACGGCGGCGGCGGACTGCTGAGCGCAGACGGGGCGACGCCTGCGCCCCCGCCCGTCCCGGGCGGCTTCGCCGGCTACGGCGGCCCCCCGCCCGCCGCGCTCGCCGCTCCCGCCCCCTTGCCGCAGGCCCCGGGCGGTCCGCAGCCGGACGCCATGCGCTCGCGCCGCAGCGGTCCCGCCGCCCCGCCCCCGGCCCCCGCCTTCGCCCTCGCCGGCGCCCCCGGCCTCCCCGGCACCCCCGCCGCCCCGGGCACCCCCAGCGCCACCCTGCTCGACTACCCCGACCTCGTCCTGGCCGGCCCGGACGAGCCCACCACCCGACGCGGCACCCTGCACCCCCGCCCCGAGCGGATCGAACGCGAGGAGCTGGACCGGACCCTGCCCGGCGGCAACCCGGGCGAGCAGATCCGCCGCCTCCCCCTCCCCCGCCACGCCGTCCCGCCCCGCGAGTCGGCCGGCTCCTTCGACCACCGCTTCGACGCCGCCGCCCCCGCCGACATCCCGTCCGACGGCACCTGGCACACCGTCACCGTGGACGAGATCCCGCTCACCGTCCGCCCCGAGTACGTCACCGTGCCCGCCGTCGAGGAGAAGGTGTACGCGACGCTGGTGCTGGCCAACCGCACCGACCGCGCCGTCCTGGCCGGTCCGGTCGAGGTCACCGTGGACGACGAGTTCCTGCTCACCGCCGCCCTGCCCACCCTGGCGCCCGGCGGCACGCGGCGCCTGGGCATCGGCGTCACCGAGAGCATCGAGGTGGCGCGCCGCACCGAGCTGCTCGAGTCCACGACCGGCATGCTGAAGGGCAACAGCACCGTGCTCGACCACCGGGTTCACGTCCGGCTGGCGAACCGGCTCGGCCGCGCCGTCACGGTGGAGGTCCGCGAGCGCGTACCGGTCACCTCCGACGCCGAGATCCGGATCGAGGAGCGGGGCGACTGGCACGCCCCGACCGTCTCCACACCGGACTGCCCGCCCAGCACCCGGCTCTGGCGGGTCGACCTGCCGCCGGGCGGTCACACCGAGCTGGAGGGCGGCTACCTGATCAAGATCCCGGCCGGAAAGGCCATCGTCGGCGGAAACCGGAGGAACTGACCATGACCGGAGACACCACCGCAGCGCCCGGGCCCCTCCCCTTCACCCCCGCACCCCCCGCACCTCCCGGAGCGCCCATCACCACCGGCCCCCTCCCCGTCACCGCCGTCACCTGCCTCGAGGACCGCAGCCAGGTCGACCGCACCACGACGGTCGCCCTCACCGCCGGCGTCCAGCGGCTGCGCCTCGGACCACTCACCGCCCTCGCCGTCGACCGCACCCTGCGCGCCGAGTCCGCCACCCCCGGAGTCCGCGTGCTGGACGCCCGGCTGGTGCGCGGCTGGGCCCCGCGCGCCCCGCTGCCGCCCGGCCCGGACGACTCGGAGCTGCGCCACCGGCTGCACCGACTGGACGCCGACAGCCGTCTGGCCGAACAGACCCGCGCCCGCCTGGAAGCCCGGCTGGCCCTGCTCGCCCAGCTCTCCGCCGACCTGCTGCGCGAAATCGGCGAGGGCGCCGGCGTCGGCGAGCTGGAACGCACCCGCTGGGCACGCGAACTGGACCGGGTGGACGCCGAACGCGAGCGCTACGGCGAGGAGCTGCGCGCCACCCACTCCCGGCTGCGCCGACTGGAACAGGAACGCTCGCAAGCCATGATCGCCCTGGACGAGGTCGAGGAGGAGCCGGCCGAGCTGACCGCCCACCTGGACCTGACCGTCGAGGCGGCGGCGAGCGGACCGGCCGAACTGACCGTCTCCCACCTGGTCCCCTGCGCGCTCTGGCGCCCGTCCTACCGCGCGGTCCTGGACGACGGCGGTCTGCGGCTGGAGTCGGAGGCGGTGGTCTGGCAGCGCACCGGCGAGGACTGGACCGACGCCCGGCTCACCTTCTCCACCGCCCGCTCCGCCCTGGCCACCGACCCGCCGACCGTCACCGAGGACGTCCTGGTCCTGCGCGAGCGCACCGACGAGGAGCGCCGCAAGGTCGAGGTCGAGCTGCGCGAGGAGGCGATCAGCGAGCTCGGTCCGGCCTCCGGTGTCCCGGGCGTGGACGACGGCGGCGAGGTCCGGGTCCTGCCCGCCCCGGCCCCGGCCACGGTGCCCTCGGACGGCCGGGCGCACCGGGTGCCGCTCGGCGCCTTCACCGCCCCGGCGAGCAGCGAGTACGCCTGCGCCCCGGAGTTGTCCCCGCTGGTCGCCCAGGTGGTCCGGTTCCGCAACGCGGCCGGGCACCCGCTGCTGGCCGGCCCGGTCGAACTGGTCCGCGGCAGTGGCTTCACCGGCCGCGGGCAGCTGCGCTTCACGGCCGCCGGGGCCGACGCCGAGCTCTCCTTCGGCAGTTCGGACGGCTACCGGGTGGTCCGCGAGACCGAGGAGCGCCAGGCCACCGGAGGCCTCACCGGCCGCCAGACCACCACCCGTACGGTACGGCTGCACCTGTCCCGCTTCTCCGGCCCGGAGGAGCACGACGAGCGGATCGTCACGGTGCGCGAACGGGTGCCGGTCTCCGAGGTGTCGGCGGTCGAGGTCCGGCTGCGTAAGGAGGAGTGCTCCCCTGCCCCGGACGCCTTCGACGCCGAGGGCATCGTCCGCTGGGACGTCCCGCTCGGCCCGGGCGCCCGCCGCACCCTCACCCTGGTGTACGAGATCTCCGCCTCCGCCAAGGTGGCCGGACTCTGACCACCCCCCGGCCGCCCGCCACACCACCGACCGCCACCGACCTCCCAGCCCGACACCGGCCCCCCACCGCAACGCCGGCTACGGCCAGGGCTACGACCCCTCGGGTGACGGCCCCTCAGGAGCAAACCCTGCGACAACGGGTAGAAAAGGAACCATGATCCTCCATCTCGCCCCCCTGGACGACTGGCTGGCCGACCCCGGCCGCCCGTACGCCACCGCCTCGCTGCTCACCGACGGGTTCATCCACTGCTCGGCGGACGAGCAAACCGCGCTCGCGGTGGCCAACACCTTCTTCGCCGACGCCCCCGACCCGCTGATGGTGCTGCTGATCGAGGAGTCGCTGGTGGAGCCGATGGTCAAGTGGGAGGCCCCGCACGGCGCTCCGCCGCCCGGGGCCACCCCCGACGTGCTGTTCCCGCACATCTACGGCCGGCTGAACCGCTCCGCCGTGGTCGGCCTGCAGAAGGTCGAACGGGGACCGGACGGCCGCTGGGCCGCCCTCACCCCCTGGAGCTGACCCCGCCCCGTCGGGGCCGAACCCCGACCCCCTCGGGCCCCGGCCCTCAGGCCCCGCTCCTCAAGCCCCGAGCCCCGTCCCCGCGAGGCGAGCCGAGCCCCGGCCCCGTCTCCGTCCCTCTCCCGGGTCTACAGCCACCCCCGCTCCCGGGCCGCCATACCGGCCTGGAAGCGGGTGGTGGCGCCCAGCGAGCGCATCAGGCTCTGCAACCGCCGCTGGGTGGTCCGGGCGCTCCAGCCGAGCGAGCGGGCGATCGACTCGTCGGTGAGCCCGGCCGCCAGCAGGCCCAGCAGCTTGCGGTGGTCGGCCTCCGGTTCCGGGGACGCGTCCCCGGTGCCGATCGCCGCCTGCAGCTGCACGGCCCGCTCCCACTCCGCCTCGAACAGCGTGTCCAGCGCCTGGAGCAGCGCCGAGGGGTGGATCACGTAGGCGGCGTCCAGCACGCTGTCGCCGACGCTGATCGGGATGATCGCCATCCGGTCGTCCGAGATGATCATCTTCATCGGCAGGGTGGGCCGGACCCGTGCCTCCTCGCCGTCCGCGACCCCGACCAGGATGTTCCGCTCCAACCGCCCGGGCCAGGCCACCGCCTCCCGGTCGTAGACCGTCCGGAACTTCAGGCCCTCGCGCAGCCGCCGGCGCTGCAGCGGCATCGCCGCCACCGGGTCCTGGATGTACGGCGGCCGGTCGAAACCGCGCACCTGGTACTGGCTGGTCTCGGTGATGTGCTCCAGCCGCTGGGCGATCGCTTCGCCGCCGGTCAGCACCTCCACCGAGTGCGCCGGGTCGGTGTAGCGCGAGGCCTCCCGGAAGGCGTCCATCAGCCGGTGCATCTCGGCCCGGGCCTGCCGCAGCTCGGACTCCCGGTGGCCGATCAGGGTGCCGATCGCCACGTCCGGCGCCACCGGCAGGAAGCGCTGGCGGTCCACCGGCGCCCGGGTGGCCATCCCCTGCTGCGCCAGCCGGTCCAGGGCGCGCACGCCCTGCTGGAGCGTCAGGCCGCAGCTCTCCGCCAGCTCCTCCGCGGTGGACTGCGGATTGGCCACCAGCGCCGCGTACACCTGCCCGTCCGGCTCGGCCAGCCCCAGCGTGCCGAGGGCCCGTCCGCTGGCCCGCCCCAGTGGTGCATCGGACACGACGCCGTCTCCCCCTGTTCGCCCCTGATCCGTCCCACCGGCGCCCGCACTGGCGCGGTCCCGCCACACGGCGGGGTGGTGGCCCGGTGGCCATCCTCTGCCACGGATCATGACGCTGACAAGGCCGTGACCAGCGGGTGCGTCCCGGCTCACACGCCACACCCGCCCCGACGACGCCCCCGCCCCGCACCCGTCGGCCCCGCACCCGCCGGAGCCGCACCCGCCGTCTCCCCGCCCGGTCGTCCGGCCCGGGCACGCGCAAGGGCCCCCGGCCGCACCACGGCGACCGAGGGCCCTTCACGACGTCCGCGCCGACGGGCGCGGACGGACGGCCTACAGGCCGACCTCGCGCATCAGCTGGCCGACCTCCGGGTTGGTCAGGCGGCGCAGCCAGCCCGACTTCTGGTCACCCAGGGCGATCGGGCCGAAGTGGGTGCGCACCAGCTTCTCGACGGGGAAGCCGACCTCGGCCAGCATCCGGCGGACGATGTGCTTGCGGCCCTCGTGCAGCGTCACCTCGACCAGGTAGTTCTTGCCCACGTTGGAGACGACCTTGAAGCTGTCGGCTCGGGCGTAGCCGTCCTCCAGCTCCACGCCCTGGGCCAGCTGCTTGCCCAGGTCCCGCGGGATCGGGCCCTGGATGGCGGCCAGGTAGGTCTTGGTCACGCCGTACTTCGGGTGGGTGAGGCGGTGGGCCAGCTCGCCGTGGTTGGTGAGCAGGATGATGCCCTCGGTCTCGGTGTCCAGGCGGCCGACGTGGAACAGCCGGGTCTCCCGGTTGGTCACGTAGTCGCCCAGGCACTGGCGCCCGTCCGGGTCCTCCATGGTGGAGACCACGCCGGCCGGCTTGTTCAGCGCGAAGAACAGGTAGGACTGGGTGGCGACGGTCAGGCCGTCCACCTTGATCTCGTCCTTCTGCGGGTCGACCCGCTTGCCCTGCTCGGTGACCCGCTTGCCGTTGACCTCGACCCGGCCCTGGTCGATCAGCTCCTCGCAGGCCCGGCGGCTGCCGACCCCGGCCCGCGCCAGCACCTTCTGCAGGCGCTCGCCCTCGGGCTCGCCGAAGGTCTTGGGCAGCTTGACGGCCGGCTTGTCGTGCCGGGCGAGGACGGCGTCCTCGATCTTGGCCTGCAGTTCGCGCGAGCGCTGCGGCTGGCGGCGCGGGTCGCCCGGGGCGCCCTGGCCCTCACGGCGCGGACGCGGTGCCGGACCGGGGCGCCGCCCGGCGAAGCCGCCGCGGGCGGGGGTGGCGTTGGGGCCGCCGCCGTACTCGGGGCGGTCGTACTTGCGCTCCTCGGGCCGCAGCGGGCGGTCCGGGTAGCGCCGGTCGTCCCGACGGTCGTCACGCCGGTCGTCACGGCGGCCGCCGTCCCGCCCGTACGAGCCGGAGCCGCCGCGCGAGCCCGCACCCGAGCCGCCACGGCCGCCGCCACCCCCGTAGGAGCCGCCGCCGTACGAACCTCCGCGCGCACCCGAGCCGCCGCGGCCGCCGCCGCCTCCGTAGGAGCCGCCGCCCCGGCCCCCGCCCTGTCCGCCGCGACCGCTCCCGCCGCCGCTGCTGTTCCTGCCGTTGCCACTGCTACGCATCAAAGTGTCCGTACGTCGTTCCGTCTGGGATGTGCGGTCGTTTCGGCCGACCTCACCGCCCCCCTACCGATCGGGCCCGGCCCGACCGGCCTCGCCACTGCCGTCCGCGGCCTGCGCGGCAGCGGCGGCGACCGCCTCCGCGATCATCGTGCCCTCCAGGGACTCCGCTTCCACGTCGTCGACCTCGGGCAGGAAGGGAGCGAGTTCCGGCAGCTCGTCCAGGCCGCGGAGCCCCATCCGTTCCAGGAAGTAGTTCGTCGTCCGATACAGGATCGCACCTGTTTCGGGCTCGGATCCGGCCTCTTCCACCAGTCCTCGCTGTACCAGGGTACGCATCACGCCGTCACAGTTCACACCGCGGACGGCGGAAACCCGCGATCTGGACACCGGCTGCCGGTAGGCGACCACCGCCAGGGTCTCCAACGCGGCCTGGGTGAGCCGGGCCTGCTGACCGTCCAGGAGGAAGCGGTCGACGGCCGCGGAGCAGCTGTCCCGGCTGTAGAACCGCCACCCGCCGGCCACCAGCCGCAGGTCGAACCCGCGGCCCTGCGCCGTGTACTCCTGGGACAGCTCGCGCAGTGCCGCAGCCACCTCGCCCCGGGTCCGCTCCAGCACCCCGGCCAGCCGGTCCTCGGGCACCGGCTCGTCGACGACCATCAGGACCGCCTCCAGCTCGGCCCGCAGCACGGGGTCGGCGAGGCCGGCGGCAGGGGATGCCGACGGCGCGGACTTCTGGTGCACCACCCGGGCCTCCGCCTCGCCCGGTGTCACGGGAGCCGTCGACGCCACCGACTCCGCGGCCTTCGCCGACTCCGCGGCCTTCGCCGGCTCCGTCGGCTCCTCCACGGACACCACCGGGTCCGGCAGCAGCTCGAAGGCCGGCTCCAGCCACTCCTCGGGCCGCGGCTGCCCCGGCACCCCCAGCGGGCGCCGCACCGGCCGCCCGCCCTCGCTCCCGACACTCATCGCCGTTCCTCCTCCGCCGCGCCCGCCGGCCGGTCGAACTCGTCCGTCACCTCGACCGCGCCCCGGCCCTCCTCGGCCACCCAGCGCACGCGCAGCTCGCCCAGCGCCTCCGGCTGCTCGAAGGCGAGCACCCGTTCCCGGTACAACTCCAGCAGCGCCAGGAAGCGGGCCACCACCACGAGGGTGTCCGGCGCGTCCGCCACCAGCTGCTGGAACGACGCCTCACCCAGCTCGCCGAGCAGCCCGACCACCAGGCCGGCCTGCTCCCGCACGCTGACCGGCGGGGTGTGGATGTGGTCCACGTACACCAGGGGCTTCGGCTTGGGCTCCATCGCCTTGGCCGCCAGCTCGGCCAGCCGCTGCGCGCCGATGGTGATGACCACCTCCGGCAGCAGTTCCGCGTGCCGCGGCTCCAACCCGACGGTCCGGGGGCGCCGCAGCAGTTCCGCGGCCCAGCGCTCGCCGAACAGCGCCGCCGCCCGCTTGTACGCCCGGTACTGCAGCAGCCGCGCGAACAGCAGGTCACGGGCCTCCAGCAGGGCCAGGTCCTCCTCGTCCTCGACCTCCGCCGCCGGCAGCAGCCGGGCGGCCTTGAGGTCGAGCAGGGTGGCGGCCACCACCAGGAACTCGGTGGCCGCGTCCAGGTCCCAGTCCGGGCCCATCGCCCGGATGTGCGCCATGAACTCGTCCGTGACGGTGGCCAGCGCCACCTCGGTGACGTCCATCCGGTGCTTGGCGATCAGGCTGAGCAGCAGGTCGAAGGGGCCCTCGAAGTTGTCCAGCCGCACCCGGAAGCCGCCCCGCGCCCCCTCCTCGGTCGCGTGGGCGGCGGTTTCGGCTGATGCGGCGGTGCTCGGCATGACGGTCCATCTTCACCCGTCGCCGCCGCCCACTTCGCCCCGGGTCCCCCGACACGCCGTCCACCGGGCCCCGGGCGAACGCGCCGGCGCCCCCGGAACGGCCCTCCGGCGCCCGCCCCGGCCCGCGGAAACGCGGCCCGGCCCCCAGCCGCCACCCGAGCGACGGACGGCCCGCCAGCACCCGCCAGAGCCTCGTCCCGACGTCGGCCGCCGCATGAGCGCAACTCATGACCCTCGGTCCGCGACCACCGGCGCTCGACTCCGAGGCACCGCCCCCCATGAGCTCGCCTCATGCCCCGCAGCCACGACCGGGAGCGCTCAACCCTGGACGGCAGCCACATGAGCCCGCCTCACGGCCGTCGCCCCGCAGCCCACGGTCCTCACGCCCGAGGCCATCACCTCATGAGCCGGCCTCATGCCCCCCGCTGCCCAGCCAACGGCGCTCACCCGGGCGACGGCCTCATGAGCTCACCCCATGGGGAGCTCGGATGAGCTCATCTCCTGCCCGTGGCCCCCGCCCGGCAGCGGCCCTCCAGGCGCCGGGCCCACGGCCCCACGGCGCCCCACGGCGCCCCGCCAGGCCCATCGAACCCTGCGAACAGGCCCATCGAACCCGTCCGGCCGACCCGGCCGACCCGGCCGTCCGGCCCCGAGCTCTACCGCCCGCGCAGCCGCCGGACCAGGATCGAGGCCTCACCGCGCTGCTCCAGGTCCGCCAGGACGACGGCGATGGCCTCCCGGACGATCCGGCCGCGGTCCACGGCCAGGCCGTGCTCACCGCGCAGTACCAACCGGGTGTGCTCCAGGTCCATGAGCTCCTCGGCGGACACGTACACGGTGATCTTCTCGTCGTGCCGCTCGCGCCCACTGGGCCGGCGCGGCGCGCGGCCGCGCGGCCGGGCGCGCCCGGCGGCACCTGCCTGCTCCTCGGCGGCGCCGGCGTGCGTCCGGGCCGCCGGAGCGGCGGCGGCGCCTCGGCCGCCGGGGACGGTGTTCCCGGCCGCCGACCCACCGGGCGCGGCCTGTACCCCGCCCGGCCGCTGGACGGGCGGCTGCGCGGGCGCCGGCACGGCGCCGGCGGGCTGCTGCCCCCGCGTCAGCTGCCGGTCGTCCCGGGCGTCCTGGGCGCCCTCGGCACCCTGCCCGGACCCGGCGCCCTGGGCGCCCTCGGCACCGTCCGATCCGTTGACGGTCCGCGCGGTCTCCGGTCTGGATGCCTCGGCGGCCGGACGCGGCGCGAGGGACGGCGACAGCGCCATCCCGCCGGTGGTCCGGAACAGCTCGTCGGCACCCGGGAGACTCACTCGGCGGGGCGGCACCGGTCGAGCACCTCCCTGGCGAGCTGACGGTAGGCGGCGGCACCGACCGAGTTGGTCGCGTACGTGGTGATGGGCTCGCCGGCGACGGTGGTCTCCGGGAAGCGCACGGTCCGCCCGATCACGGTGTGGAAGACGTGCTCGCCGAACGCCTCGACGACCCGCGCCAGCACCTCGCGGCTGTGCACGGTGCGCGAGTCGTACATGGTCGCGAGGATGCCGTCCAGGCGCAGCTCGGGGTTGAGCCGCTCGCACACCTTCTCGATGGTCTCGGTCAGCAGCGCGACACCGCGCAGCGCGAAGAACTCGCACTCCAGCGGCACGATCACGCTGTGAGCGGCCGTCAGCGCATTGACCGTCAGCAGGCCCAGCGAGGGCTGGCAGTCGATGATGACGTAGTCGTAGTCGGGCAGCAGCGGCTTCAGGGCGCGCGCCAGCGCGGACTCCCGGGCCACCTCGCTGACCAGCTGCACCTCGGCGGCGGAGAGGTCGATGTTGGACGGCAGCAGGTCCATGCCCGGGACGGCCGTCTTCAGCAGCACCTCATCGGCCGTCAGGCCCCGCTCCATGAGCAGGTTGTAGACGGTGACGTCCAGTTCCATCGGGTTGACGCCGAGGCCGACCGAGAGCGCGCCCTGCGGGTCGAAGTCGACGAGCAGCACCCGGCGGCCGTACTCGGCCAGTGCCGCGCCCAGGTTGATGGTCGACGTGGTCTTGCCGACGCCGCCCTTCTGGTTGCACATGGCGATGATCTGGGCGGGGCCGTGCTCGGCGACCGGCGCGGGGATGGGGAAGTACGGCAGCGGACGGCCGGTCGGGCCGACCCGCTCGCGGCGCTGACGCGCGGCGTCGGGGGCCAGCGTGGCGGCGTACTCCGGGTCCGGCTCGTACTCGGCGTCCGGGTCGTCGTAGGCGCCGTAGGCGAACTCGCCGTAGGCCAGGCCGTAGGCCGCCAATTCGGCGTCGTGATCGGTCACCGTGGTCACCTGTGCTGTGTTCTGGCGTGCTTCGAAGGTGCGGAGTGCGACCGAGCCGACCTCGGCCGAACCCACGGAGGGCTGCCGGGCCCCGGGCTCCACACTCGGCTGGCCGGCGGTGTGCTCCGCCAGTCCTGGCTGACCACCCCCGGGAGCAATTGTCGACTCATTCACAAGTCGTCTTACCTCCTTGGGCATCCAGGACTCTATGTCGATTCGTCAGCGTGGCAGCATGCCGACGGTTTGCGACTCTAGGCCGTTCAAGGCGTTCGCAGCAACACAATCCACGGTAGTGGGCAGGATGTGTCGACTATCGGGCGGGCCGCTGTCAAGGGATGAGTGGGTCACTGACCCCATCGTTTCTGCGGGCGGCCGACGGCCGGACGACGGTCGGGTGACACGACCGACGGAAATTGACGACAGAGCGACCTGCCCGCGACCCCGTCGGGCACGGGCACGGCGAAGCCCCCGACCCGGAGTGATCGGGTCGGGGGCGAACGACCGCCGCGCGGTCAGGGGGTTCAGGCGAGCACGCTCTCCAGGGAGACCGACTCCAGGCCGAAGGCCTCGGCCACGGCCGGGAAGGTGATCTGGCCCTCGTGCACGTTCAGGCCCTTGGCGAGCGCCGGGTCGCGGCGCAGCGCCTCCTTCCAACCGCGGTTGGCCAGCTCGACCACGTACGGCAGGGTGGCGTTGGTCAGCGCGTAGGTGGAGGTGTTCGGGACGGCGCCCGGCATGTTGGCCACGCAGTAGAAGACCGAGTTGTGGACCTCGAAGGTCGGCTCGGCGTGCGTGGTCGGGTGCGAGTCCTCGAAGCAGCCGCCCTGGTCGATGGCGATGTCGACGAGCACGGAGCCCGGCTTCATGCGGGAGACCAGCTCGTTGGTGACCAGCTTCGGGGCCTTGGCGCCCGGGATCAGCACGGCGCCGATGACCAGGTCGGCCTCGATGACGGCCTTCTCCAGCTCGAAGGAGTTGGACATGATGGCCTTGATCTTCGTGCCGAAGATGCGGTCGGCCTCGCGCAGCTTGTTGATGTCGCGGTCGAGCAGGGTCACGTCGTAGCCCATGCCGATGGCGATGGTGGCCGCGTGCCAGCCGGAGACGCCGCCGCCGATGACGACGCACTTGGCCGGGTGGGTGCCGGGCACGCCGCCGGGCAGCACGCCGCGGCCGCCGGCCGGACGCATCAAGTGGTACGAGCCGACCTGCGGGGCCAGGCGGCCCGCGACCTCGGACATCGGGGCGAGCAGCGGCAGCGCGCCGTTGGCCAGCTGCACGGTCTCGTACGCGATGGCGGTGGTGCCCGAGGCGATCAGCGCGTCGGTGCCGGCCCGGTCGGCCGCCAGGTGCAGGTACGTGAAGACGGTCTGGCCCTTGCGCAGCCGGTGGTACTCCGACGCGATCGGCTCCTTGACCTTCAGCAGCAGGTCGGCGGTGGCCCACACCTCGTCGGCGGTGGGGAGGATGGTGGCGCCGGCGGCCACGTACTCCTCGTTGGGGATCGAGGAGCCGAGACCGGCGTTGTCCTCGATGTACACCTCGTGTCCGTTGCGGACCAGCTCATGCACGCCGGCGGGCGTGATGGCCACGCGGTACTCGTGGTTCTTGACCTCGCGGGGGATGCCGACCTTCACGACTGAACACGTCCTCTTGCCATGGGGGTCCCGACCGGAGAAGACCGGTGGGTGACGCGCACGTGGGGAAGCCTCCGGGCACGCCGGGGCGGGGATCGCTGCGCGACTAGGTTCGAGTGTAATGAAGCCCAGTCGGCGTGTCAGCCTTCCAAAGTGAATAATTTTCCCGCACGCATTGGCAGGTTCGTAGGCTTCCCCTGCGACTTACCCACCAAAGACGCCTCAACCAGGCATCTTCGACAATACCTCTGAAACGCCCCTCACCACCCGGCGTCCACGCGTTCCCGCAGGTCCGCGAGGGCCGCCCCGACGGCCTCCCGGCCGCGTTCGTCACCGAGCCTGCGCAGCACCGCGAGGGCCGCCCGGTACTCGCGGTCCGCCTCCTCGAAGCGGCGCTGCGCGGTGTGCGCCTCGGCGATCCGGGCCAGCAGCCGGGCCTCGGCGGCGTGGTCCCCGAGCGACTGCCGCAGCCCGAGCGCCCGTCCGTACCAGTCGGCGGCGCGCACCGCGTCGCCGAGCGCCCGGTGGCAACCGGCCGCGCCCTCCAGGGCACGGGCGCAGAGCGGTTCGTCGTCGGCGGCCCGGGCGTGCTCAAGGGCGGCCCGGTAGTGGGCGGCGGCCTGCTCCCAGCGACCGGCCGAGACCTGCAGGTCGCCCAGGTTGAGCAGCGCGGCCGCGGCCCGGCGGGGGCGGCCGTTGCGCTCGGCGACGGTCAGCACCAGCTCGTGCAGCCGGTAGAGGTCGGCGGGGGCGGCGGCGCCGGTCAGCGGCATCGTCCGCAGCAGCGCGGTGACCAGCCGCCCGGCCGAGCCGTCCAGGTCCCCCTGGCCGATCGCGTCGGCCACCGCGCCGAGCAGCACCTCCCGCTCGCCGAGCAGCCACTCCCGGGCGTGCCCGGCCGACCGCAGCCGCAGCGCGGCCGGCAGCGCTTCGGGGGCGGGGGCGCCCTCTGGGTCGAGCAGCGCGCGGGCGGACTCGGTCAGCCGCACCAGCCGCTCCAGCAGCCGGGCCCGGGCGAGCTCGATCTCGGCGGGCCGGTCCTCCTGCTCGCGCAGCCGCACCAGCAGAGGGTAGAGCCGCCCCGGCACCCGGAAGCGCGGAGTGCCGTCGGCGGCCGGTGCCTCCTCGCCCAGCAGCTCCCGTTCGGCGAGGGCGGCCAGGGTCGCCGCCGCCTCCGGCACCGGGCAGCCGACCAGGGCGGAGGCGGTGCGCGGGTCGGCGGTCTGCGCGGGCGCCAGCGTCAGGGTGCGCAGCATCCGCGCCTGGGTGGCCGGCAGCCCCCGGTACAGCAGGGTGAACGCGCCGAGCAGCGGGTCGTTGTCGGGGACGGGCACCGGCTCGGCCGGCTCCGGACCGGGCTTGACCCAGGCCGCGGGATCGCCCGCCGTCTCGACCCCGGGAGCGGCCGCGCCCTCCTCCCCCTTCTTCCTGGCAGCGCCCTTCGGTGCGGCGGGCTCCGCCGCACCGGGCCCGTTCGCCGGAGCGCCCTTCGCCCCGCTCCCGCCCGGTGCCCCGGCCCCAGCCCCGGCCCGGACCGCGCCCGCACCCCCTGCCGCGCCCTTCCCCGTCCCCTTCTTCTTCGCGTCCACGCCGCCCTCGCCCCCCGGGGCAGGGCCGGCGGCGGTGAGCGCCGGCTCCTCCCCCACCACCCCGTTGAGCTCGCGCGCCGCGTCGGTGACCGCGCTCTTCGCGTTGCCGCGCAGCCACGCCGCCATCAGCCGCAGCGTGGCCGGCCGGGCGGCGCAGGCTTCGGCGAGGTCGGCCGCGCCGACCGGGTCGCAGGAGATCCGGGTGCCGCCGACCAGGTCGGCCAGCAGCTCACCGGAGGCGGTGCGGTCCAGTCCGCCGAGGATGACCGGGTCGATGTCCTCGATCCCGGTGAGCGGCCCGGCGGTGGTGGCGAGCACCAGGCAGCCGGGTTCGTCGGCGAGCAGCGGCCACACCTGCCCGGCGTCGCGCACGTCGTCCAGGACGAGCAGCACCCGCAGGCCGGCCAGCGCCTCGCGCAGCGCCACGCAGCCCGGTTCGTCCCGGCCGTCCTCGACCACCCCGGGCAGCGGCACGGCGCTCTGCGGGTCGAGCTGTTCCAGCAGCAGCCGGGCGGCCCGGGCGGGCGGCACCCGGCCGCCGTCCGGAGCGGACAACCGGGCGAACAGCACACCGTCCGGATAGTCGGCGGCGACGGTGCGGGCGAAGCGCGCGGCGAGCGCGGTCCGCCCGGAGCCGGGGCGTCCGGCCAGCACCAGGACCGGGCAGCGGCCGCTCGCCGGGCGGGCGGCGGCGGCCCGCAGCGCGGCGAGTTCGGCGCGCCGCCCGACGAACAGCGAGGGCCCGGCCGGCAGCCGTTCCAGTCCCGGCACGGCGCCGGCGGGCGCGTCGGGGCCGGGGTCCATCGTCGCCGTCTTCCTCGCCACCCGTGCCACTCCCGACGTCATCCCGCGCTCGGCATCCGACGCTCGGCATCCGGACTCGCCGTCCGGTGCTCAGCGGGGGCCGCCCCGGACGGGCGCCCTGTCTGCGAAGCGTAGTTCGACCGTCCGGCCGAGCCGAGGTGACATCCGGTCGTACGAACCGGCGAATCACCCGGTCGAATCAACCGGAACGGCCGTTCACGCACCGCCGCGCCGACACCTCCACCGGATGCCGGGCCACCCCTCCGGGAGCCGGCGCGCGCCCGGATACCGGCGCGCCCCCGCTGATCAGGCCTCGAAGGGCCGGGCCGGCCAGGGCGCGTCCGCCGGGCGCAGGGCGTCCAGTCCGTCCGGGCCGGTGAGCGCGGCGTGCACGGCGAGGGCGCCGGTCACCAGGGTGGGGTTGTGCAGCCGTCCCGCCTGGATCAGCCGGATCAGTTCCGGCACCGGCACCCAGGCGACCTCGATCTCCTGCTCCTCGCCGGAGGCCGCGTAGCGCTCGCCCTCGGCCGCCGACAGGTCGGTGGCGAGGAACATCCGCAGCGCCTCGTCGGTGCCGCCCGGGGAGGTGTAGTAGTCGACGAGGATCCGCCAGGTGTCGGCCTTGCAGTGCGCCTCCTCGTACAGCTCGCGCTGGGCGGCGTGCCACGGGTTCTCGCCGGGGACGTCGAGCAGGCCGGCCGGCAGCTCCCAGAGCCGCTGGCGCACGGGGTGGCGGTACTGGCGCAGGATCAGCACGCGCTGCCGGTCGTCCAGGGCGAGGACCGAGACCGAGCCGGGGTGGGTCTGGTAGTCGCGGCGGGCCCAGCTGCCGTCGGGCATCCGGACCTCTTCGCTGCGCACGCCCGTGACCTTGCCCTGGAACGGCGTCCGGCCGGCCCTGACCTCCCACTCCTCGGCCACGTCGGCGATCACCAGGTCGCTCTGCTCGTCCATCGGTCTCCCCTTTTCGTCAGTACGACACAATCTAACGCCGGACGGCGGCCCCGCGGGAATCGCGGGGCCGCCGTCAGGTGAACGACCGAGGCCGAGGAGCCGAAGACTACGCGGAGGCCGCGGTCTTGATCTCGATGGCGGCCTTGACCAGGCCCGCGAACAGCGGGTGCGGGCGGGTCGGGCGGGACTTCAGCTCCGGGTGGGCCTGGGTGGCCACCAGGTAGGGGTGCACCTCGCGCGGGTACTCGACGTACTCGACCAGGTCGCCCTTGGGCGAGAGGCCGGAGAACTGCAGGCCGGTCTTCTCCAGGTCCGCGCGGTAGGCGTTGTTGACCTCGTAGCGGTGGCGGTGGCGCTCCTCGACGTACTGCTCGCCGCCGTAGACCTCGCGGACGATCGAGCCCTCGGCGAGCTTGGCCGGGTACAGGCCCAGGCGCATGGTGCCGCCCAGGTCGCCCTTGCCGTCGACGATGGCCAGCTGCTCGGCCATGGTGGAGATGACCGGGTGCTTGGCGGCGGAGTCGAACTCGGTGGAGTTGGCCTCCGGCAGGCCGGCCAGGTTGCGGGCGGCCTCGATGACCACGCACTGCAGACCCAGGCACAGGCCCAGCAGCGGGACCTTGTTCTCACGGGCGAAGGTGATGGCGCCGACCTTGCCGTTGACGCCGCGGTCGCCGAAGCCGCCGGGGATGCAGATCGCGTCCACGTCGCCGAGCTGCTCGCGGGCGCCCTCGGGGGTCTCGCAGTCGTCCGAGGTGACCCACTTGATCTCGACCCGGGCGTTGTTGGCGAAGCCGCCGGCGCGCAGCGCCTCGGTCACCGACAGGTAGGCGTCCGGCAGGTCGATGTACTTGCCGACCAGGGCGACCTTGACGATGTGCTGCGGCTCGTGCACGCGGCGCAGCAGGTCGTCCCAGGTGGTCCAGTCGACGTCGCGGAACGGCAGGTCGAGCCGGCGTACCACGTAGGCGTCCAGGCCCTCGCCGTGCAGCACCTTCGGGATGTCGTAGATCGACTTGGCGTCGATGGCCGCGACCACGGCCTCCTCGTCCACGTCGCACATCAGCGAGATCTTGCGCTTGATCGCCTGCGGGACCTCACGGTCGGCGCGCAGCACGATCGCGTCCGGCTGGATGCCGATGTTGCGCAGCGCGGCGACGGAGTGCTGGGTGGGCTTGGTCTTCAGCTCGCCCGAGGGGCCGATGTACGGCAGCAGGGAGACGTGCACGAAGAAGACGTTGTCCCGGCCGACCTCGTGGCGGACCTGGCGGACGGCCTCCAGGAACGGCAGCGACTCGATGTCGCCGACGGTGCCGCCGACCTCGGTGATCACCACGTCGACGTCCTCGGTCGCCATCCGGCGGATCCGGGACTTGATCTCGTTGGTGATGTGCGGGATGACCTGGACGGTGTCGCCCAGGTACTCGCCGCGGCGCTCCTTGGCGATGACGGTCGAGTACACCTGGCCGGTGGTGACGTTCGCCGAGCCGTGCAGGTTGGTGTCCAGGAACCGCTCGTAGTGGCCGATGTCCAGGTCGGTCTCGGCGCCGTCGTCCGTGACGAAGACCTCACCGTGCTGGAACGGGTTCATGGTGCCCGGGTCCACGTTGAGGTACGGGTCGAGCTTCTGCATGGTGACGCGCAGGCCGCGGGCCTTGAGCAGGGCACCGAGGCTGGAGGCGGTGAGCCCCTTGCCGAGCGACGAGGCGACACCCCCGGTGACGAAGAGGTGCTTGGTCGTCACGGCGCGGCCGTTCGCTGCCTTGCCGGAATGGGGCTGTGCCAAGAGGGGGCTCCCGTGGGTCGCGTGTCGGAGGTGACGTGGGCGGGAGGCTCGGGGTTCGCCGGGCGACGGAGTCGGGTGCGGGGCACCGTGCTCGAAGGGTCGCCGGTTCGGCTGGTCCGGGGCGTTTGATCCCGCCGGTCCACGGGATACCAGGGTAACAGTGCCCCGACCGGGACGCCGTTCGGGCCGCGCGCGCCACACCGGGAGCGCGCGCCCGGCGCACCACCGGCGCACCATCCGCCGCACGCGTCACACCGGTCGCACGACCCACCGGACCGGGCCAGCCGGCGGTTTCCGTCCGGGTCACTCCGCCCCCTCCGGACAGGCCACCCGGAGGTGATCCTTCCGGACCATCCTTCGTCGCGCACCCGCGATGCACGGCATTTCCGCCGAATTGCGGCGCCACACCGGGCTGCGCCCGCGTGCTTCGCCCCTTTCGTCCGTCGTAAGCTGCTCGGACGCATCGCCGACAGCACGAGCACGCGGAGGGCGTGGGAGGGTCAGGACACTCCCGGTCCCCGATGCGCGACCGGACCTCCCCGTATTCCAGCTCCTCCCCACCCACTCCAGGGGCTCGACCGAGCCCCGCGCGGACACTCCAGCAAGGACTGCCACCACCCCCCGGCAGACCGGACGTCCCGGGGTGGACCCCCGGCCCCGCAGACCGCTCGCTCCCTCCGCTCGCCGATGCCCTGACCACATTGCGAACTGGAGATCCACGTGGCCGGCCGTATCGAGGACTACGCACTCATCGGGGACATGCAGACCGCTGCCCTGGTCAGCAGGGACGGGGCGGTGGACTGGCTCTGCCTGCCCCGCTTCGACTCGCCGGCCGTGTTCGCCGGCCTGCTCGGCACCGATGAACACGGCTTCTGGCGGATCGGCCCGGCCGAAGCCGTCCTGACCGAGGTCCCCGCCCCCGCCGCCGCCGTCACCGCCCCCACTCCCGCTCCCACCCCCGCCCCGGGCCGGATCCGGATCGCCGACACCGCCGACCTGCGGGTGCCCCCGCCCACCGCCGCCGCACCCGCCCTGCCCGCCGACCGCCGCCGCTACCGGGGCGACTCGCTGATCCTGGAGCAGGAGTGGGACACCCAGGGCGGCACCGTCCGGGTGATCGACTTCATGCCGCCGCGCCCGCTGGCCGGCAAGGACGCCGTCCCCCAGGTGATCCGGATCGTCGAGGGCGTGTCCGGCACCGTCCGGATGCGCTCGGCCGTGCGGATGCGCTTCTCGTACGGCCGGGTGGTGCCCTGGGTGCACCGCGTCGAGCAGGCCGACGGCACCCACCGCACCGTCGCCATGGCCGGGCCTGACTCGGTCTGGCTGGACGGCGTCTCGGAGACCTACGGCCGCAACCTCACCACCTACGCCGACTTCACCGTCACCGCCGGCGAGCGGATCGCCTTCGCGCTCACCTGGCAGGCCTCCCACCTCGACCCGCCGAAGGCCCCGGACGCCGAGGAGATGCTCGACGCCACCGCCGACTTCTGGCACGAGTGGGCCGACCAGTGCACCTACCAGGGCCCCTACCGCGAGGCCGTGATCCGCTCCCTGATCACCCTCAAGGGCCTCACCTACGCCCCCACCGGCGGCATCGTCGCCGCCCCCACCACCTCACTGCCCGAGGACATCGGCGGCGAGCGCAACTGGGACTACCGCTACACCTGGCTGCGCGACGCCGCGATCACCCTCTCCTCCCTGCTGCGCACCGGCTACCGCGAGGAGGCCCGCGCCTGGCGCGAGTGGCTGCTGCGGGCCGTCGCCGGCGACCCGGAGAACCTGCAGATCATGTACGGCATCGCCGGCGAGCGCGAGCTCACCGAGTCCTCGCTGGACTGGCTGCCCGGCTACGAGGGCTCGCAGCCCGTCCGGATCGGCAACGGCGCCGCCGGGCAGCTCCAACTCGACGTCTACGGCGAGGTGGTGGAGGCCCTGCACCTGGCCCACATGACCGGCCTGGTCCGCAACGACCACGCCCACCACCTCCAGCTGCGCCTGATCGAGTACCTGGAGGACCACTGGCAGAACCCGGACGAGGGCATCTGGGAGGTCCGCGGCCCGCGCCGGCACTTCGTCCACTCCAAGGTGATGGCCTGGGTCGCCGTCGACCGCACCATCAAGCTGCTGGAGCAGACCCCCGAGGACGCGCCCGCCGACGGCCACCTGGAGCGCTGGCGCGAACTGCGCGACACCATCCACCGGGACGTCTGCGAGAAGGGCTACGACCCGGAGCGCAACACCTTCACCCAGTACTACGGCGGCACCGAGCTGGACGCCTCGCTGCTGCTCATCCCCCAGGTCGGCTTCCTGCCGCCGGACGACAAGCGCGTCATCGGCACCATCGAGGCCATCCAGCGCGAACTGTCCACCGAGGACGGCTTCGTGCTGCGCTACCCCACCCACGACGAGTCCGGCAACAACGTCGACGGCCTCTCCGGCCACGAGGGCGCCTTCCTGGCCTGCTCGTTCTGGCTGGCCGACGACCTCGCCATGATCGGCCGGGTGCAGGAGGCCCGCGACCTGTTCGACCGGCTGCTCTCGCTGCGCAACGACCTCGGGCTGCTCGCCGAGGAGTGGGACCCGCGGCTCAAGCGCCAGGTCGGCAACTTCCCGCAGGCCTTCAGCCACGTGCCGCTGATCGACACCGCCCTGCGGCTGACCGCCTGCGGCGCCGCCTACCTGTCGGCCCAGCCGGACGGCCTGGCCGGCGACCGGGTCGAGCAGGCGACCGTCTGACGGGCCGACCGGACGGGCCCTACGCCCGCTGGACCAGCTCGTCGTAGGTGCTGAGCACCTGGGCGACGGTGGCGGCCTCGTCCGGCCAGGTCTCGGCCTGCTGCCGGCCCGCCGCCACCAGCCGTTCGCGCCGGTCCGGGTCGGCCAGCAGCGCGCGCACCGCGGCGCCGATCGCCGCCGGATCCCCCGACGGCACCAGGACGGCGGCGTCCCCGACGAGTTCGGGGATGCCGCCGACGGCGGTGGCGACCACCGGCACGCCGGCCCGCATCGCCTCCTGCACCACCAGCGAACGGGCCTCCCAGCGGCTGGGGACGACGACCACGTCGGCGGCGGCCAGCAGGTCCGGCACGTCGGTGCGGTAGCCGAGCAGCCGCACCGGCAGCTTCTCGGCGGTCACCCGCTCGCGCAGCGCGCCCGCCTCCGGGCCGTCCCCGGCGAGCAGCACCAGCGGCTCCGGGTCCAGCGCGGCGAACTCGCGGGTGGCGTCCAGCAGTAGCCCGAAGGCCTTCTGCGGAACGAGCCGGCCGACCGCCAGCACCAGCGGGCGGTCCGGTCCGCCGCCGAGCAGCTCGGCCCGCGCCCCGGCCCGGTCGAGCCGGCCCTCGGGCATCGGCGGGGCAGCCACCGGGCCCAGCCGGGCGTCGGTGGCACCCAGCTCACGGGCCCGGGCGACCAGGTCGGAGGAGGCCCCGAGGACCAGGTCCGCGGCGCGCGCGACCCGGCGCTCCATCAGCCGCTGCAGCCGGCGCTCCATGCCGGTGGCCAGCAGCGCGTGGTGCGAGGTGACCACCAGCGGGGTCTCCGGGCGCAGGCCCGGGAAGCGGCCGGCGGTGCGCAGCGCGAGGTCGGAGAGCAGCCCGGCACGCAGCCCGTGGGCGTGCACCACGTCGGCGCCGGTGAAGGCGCGGCGCAGCTCACCGATCGCGGTGGCATCACTGCGGGCGCCCGCGGTGGGGGTGATGTCGACGGTGTGGAACCGGGCGCCCGTGCGGGAGAAGCCGAACAGGGCGTCCGTGCCGGCCGGGGCGCAGACCGTCACGATCACCCCGTGCGCGACCAGGCCGTGGGCCAGGGAGCGCACGTGCGCACCGATGCCGCCGGTGCTGGCGGCCAGGACGAGTACCACGTGCAGCTGCCCCGGTTCCGGGGCGGCCGCGGTGGCCCGGGCAGCGGAATGGTCCACGTCGTCTCGCATCCGACTCGATCAGTTTCGCGCGCCGCCTTCGCGGGGATTGCCCGCCCGGCGGCGCTCGGGGCTGGGAAGCCAGTGTCCAGCGGCCACCATGCCAGGTCGGCGGCCCTCTTGGACAGTCGGCGGCACCCGGGGCGCGTCGCCGACGGTCCTCGGGGCCGCCGTCCGCGGCTAGCGGTGGCGCGGGGCCCGGGCGGCGGCCAGCAGTTCCTCGGCGTGGGCGCGGCCCAGCTCCGAGTCCTCCAGGCCGGCCAGCATCCGGGAGAGTTCGCGCACCCGCTCCTCGTCGTTCAGCACCTTGACGCCGCTGCGGGTCACGGTGCCGTCGTTGGTCTTCTCCACCACCAGGTGCCGGTCCGCGAACGCGGCGACCTGCGGGAGGTGGGTGACCACCACGACCTGGGCGGACTCGGCCAGTTTGGCCAGCCGGCGGCCGATCTCGACCGCGGCCTTGCCGCCGACGCCCGCGTCCACCTCGTCGAACAGGTAGGTCGGGACGGGGTCCGCGCCGGCGAAGACCACCTCGACGGCGAGCATCACGCGGGACAGCTCACCGCCGGAGGCGCCCTTGGCGATCGGGCGGGGCTGGGCGCCCGGGTGCGGGGCGAGCAGCACCTCGACCTCGTCCACGCCGTGCGGGCCGTAGGCGACGGTGCGTCCGTCGACCTCGATCCCGCCCAGGTCGTCGACCTGGCTGATCGCGAAGGTCACCCGGGCGTGCGGCATGGCCAGTTCGGCGAGCTCGGCGGAGACGGCCTCGGCGAAGCGCCCGGCCGCGGCCCGCCGGGCGGCCGACACCTCGGCCGCGAGTTCGGCCAGCTCGGCGCGCAGCTCGGTCTCCCGGGCGCCGAGTTCGTCGATCCGGTCGTCGTCGCCGTCGAGTTCGGCGAGCCGGACGGCGCCCGCCTCGGCCCAGGCGATCACCTCGGCGAGGGTGTTGTCCTCGCCGCCGTACTTGCGCAGCAGTTGGGCCAGCACGGCCCGGCGGTCCTCGACGGCGGCCAGGCGCACCGGGTCGGCGTCCAGGTCGTCCGCGTAGCCGGCCAGGTCACCGGCCACGTCTGCGAGCAGGTAGCCGACCTCGTTGAGCCGGTCGGCGAGGGCGGCCAGCCGCTCGTCGTGGTGGCGCACGGCCTCCAGGGCGCGGCGGGACTGCGCGAGCAGGGTGCCGGCGTCCAGCGCCTCCGGGTCGGCCGGGTCGCCGGCCAGGGCGGCGTGGGCCAGGGTCGCGGCGGAGGACAGCGCGTCGGCGTGGCCGAGCCGTTCGGCCTCGGCGGCGAGCTCGGCGTCCTCGCCGGCCACCGGCTCCGCGGCGGCGATCTCGTCCAGGCCGAAGCGCAGCAGGTCGGCTTCCTGGGCGCGCTCGCGGGCCCGGGTGGTCAGTTCCTCCAGGGTCGCCGAGACCTCGCGCAGGGCGCGGTAGGTCTCCCGGTAGCGGGCCAGCGGCTCGGCCACCGCCTCGCCCGCGTACCGGTCCAGCGCGCCGCGCTGGCGGGCCGGGCGCAGCAGGCGCTGCTGGTCGGTCTGGCCGTGCACCGCGATCAGGTCCTCGCCGAGTTCGGCGAGCAGCCCGACCGGGACCGCCCGCCCGCCGACGTGCGCCCGGGAGCGGCCCTCGGCGGAGACGGTCCGGCTGATCAGCAGCGCGCCGTCGTCCAGTTCGGCCCCGGCCTCGACGGCGCGCGCGGCCGCCGGGGAGTCGGCGGGCAGTTCCAGTCGGCCCTCGACGACGGCGCGTCCGGTGCCGTTGCGCACCAGGCCCGGGTCGGCGCGCCCGCCGAGCAGCAGGCCGAGGCTGGTGACGACCATGGTCTTGCCGGCGCCGGTCTCACCGGTCACGGCGGTGAAGCCGGGGGCCAGCTCGACCACCGCGTCGTCGATGACCCCAAGATCCCGTATCCGCATCTCGTCCAACACGGAGACGACCATACGAGGTTCCACCCCCGGCGCGCGACGAGCGGCAACGGTGCGCGGCAACTCCGTACCCCGAAGTTCATCCCTTCCGGGCGTTTCGCGCGGGTTCGGGCGCGGTGCACCAGGGCAGGAAGAACTGCACCAGGGGGCCGATGGCCAGCGCGTACGCGACGGTGCCGACCCCGGCGGTGCCCCCGAGCAGCAGGCCGGCGGCCAGCACGGTCAGTTCGATTCCGGTGCGGATCAGCCGCAGCGAACGGCCCGTGCGCCGGTGCAGGCCGGTCATCAGGCCGTCGCGCGGGCCGGGGCCGAGCCGGGCGCCGATGTAGAGGCCGCTGGCCAGGCCGTTCAGCAGGATCGCGGCGGCCATCACGGCGATCCGGGCGGGCAGCGCGCCGGGGCCGCCGACGTACCGCAGGGTGAGGTCCATGGCCGCGCCGATCACCAGCACGTTGGCGACGGTGCCCAGGCCAGGGCGCTGGCGCAGCGGTATCCACAGCAGCAGCACCAGGGCGCCGCAGATCGTCACCCAGGCACCGACCGACAGGCCGACGCTGCGCTGCAGGCCCTGGTGCAGGACGTCCCAGGGGTCGAGGCCGAGGCCGGAGCGGAGCATCAGCGCCATGCTCGCGCCGTACAGGGCGAGACCGGCGAACAGCTGCGGGATCCGGCGCCCCAGGCCGTGGGTGTCGCCGAGGACGCGGACTGCGGGTGTGGTCGTGGTGGCCAAAGTGTGCTCCTGCGGTGGTGCTGCACCCCCGGTGGCCCGAGGGGTGGCGGCCGGTATGGCCGCCCTGCCATGATGGCCAGGCCAAAGCAGCCCCCTCCAGGGCCAATCCAGAGCAATTGGACTGATCGCCATGGCCGACTGGCACACCACCGTCACCCCTGCCGCGCTGGCCCGGCTGCTCACCACCGCCCGGCTCCCGGAACCGCCCGCCGCCCGGCGCCCCGCCTACCGCACCCTGGCCGGGCAGATCCGGCTGCTGGTCACCGAGGGCCGGCTGCCCGTCGGCGCCCGGCTGCCCGCCGAACGCGAACTGGCCACCGCCCTGGAGCTGAGCCGCACCACCGTCGCCACCGCGTACGAGACGCTGCGCGGCGACGGCTACCTGCGCAGCCGTCGCGGCGCCGGCAGCTGGACCGCCCTGCCCGAGGGCGCCCCGCCACCCGGCGACGCCCTGCACCCCGTCCCGCCGGACGAACTGGGCCGCACCCTGGACCTCGGCGTGGCCGCCCTGCCCGCCCCGCAGCCCTGGATCGGCGTCGCGGCCGCCCGGGCCGTCGAGCAGCTGCCGTACTACGCCGCCGGCCACGGCCACTACCCCACCGGCGTCCCAGTGCTGCGCGAGGCCGTCGCCCGCCGCTACACCGAGCGCGGGCTGCCGACCACGCCCGACCAGATCCTGATCACCACCGGCGCGATGGGCGCACTGCACCTGGTCCAGCGGGTGCTGGTCGGCCGCGGCGACCGGGTCGCCGTCGAGGCGCCCAGCTACGCGCACACCCTGCAGGCGCTGCGGCTCTCCGGCGCCCGGCTGGTCCCCGTGCCGTACACGCACCACCCCACGGCGCGGTGGGACCAGGACGAGTGGCACCGGGTGCTGCGCGGCGCCGCGCCCAGGCTCGCCTACCTCATCCCCGACTTCCACAACCCGACCGGCGCACTGATCGGCGAGGACCAGCGCCGCGAACTGCTGGCCGCCGCGCGGGCCGCCGGAAGCATCGTGCTGGTGGACGAGACCACCGCGGAACTCGGCTGGGGCGTCCCGGAGACCGCGCCGCTGCCCCGCCCGATGGCGGCACTGGACCGGGCCGCCCAGGTGGTCACCGTCGGCTCGGCCGGGAAGCTGTTCTGGGGCGGCCTGCGGATCGGCTGGGTGCGGGCCGCGCCCGCGCTGGTGCGCCGACTGGCCGGCGAGCGGGTCTACAGCGACGTCGGCACCCCGGTACTGGACCAGCTGATCACCGCCGAACTGCTGGGCGAGCCGCTGACCGCCGTACGGGCCCACCAGCTCGACAAACTGCGGGCCACCGCGCACGCCTTCGCCAAGGCCCTCCCCGAGCACCTGCCCGGCTGGAGCTTCCCGATGCCGACCGGCGGACTCGCCCTGTGGGTCTCCACCGACGGCCTGTCCGGCGCGGCGCTGGCGCGCACCGGCGAGCGCGACGGAGTGCGGATCGCCTCGGGCAACCGCTTCGGCTCCGACGGCGCGTTCGAGCACCACATCCGGATCCCGCTCACCGTGCCCGCCGCGACCGTCCCGGCCGCCGTCGAACGCCTCGCCGCGGTCGCCGCCCGAACCGCGACCGGCGGCCGGCTCGACACACCCGACGAGGCCCAGCCGCTGGCGGTCTGACGACCAGCCAACAGCCCGGCCGCGGCGGCGCGTTCGGGCGGTTCCGGCGGCAGACGTCCTAGTGGTGGTCCGCCCGGCCGCGCCAACCCGTCACCGGCAGCGCGAACTTGGCCACCAGCCGGTCGGTGAACGGCGCCCGGTGCAGTCTGGCCAGCCGCACCGGCGTCCGCCCGCGGCGGACCTCCACCCGTGCCCCGGCGGGCAGTTCGACCGAGCGCCGCCCGTCGCACCAGAGCACGCCGTGCGGAGTCTTGGGCTGCACCTCGACGGCCAGCACCGACTCGGGCGAGGTCACCAGCGGCCGGGCGAACAGCGCGTGCGCCGAGATCGGCACCATCAGCAGTGCCTCCACCTCCGGCCACACCACCGGCCCGCCGCCGGAGAACGCGTACGCGGTGGAGCCGGTCGGCGTCGCGCAGACCACGCCGTCGCAGCCGAAGTTGGAGACCGGACGGCCGTCCACCTCGGTCACCACCTCCAGCATCCGCTCCCGGGACGCCTTCTCGATCGAGGCCTCGTTCAACGCCCAGTCCTCGTGCACCACATCGCCGTTGGTGCGGACGATGACGTCGATCGTCATCCGCTCCTCGACCTCGTAGTCCGCGTCGACCACCCGCTCGACCACCACGGCCAGGTCGTCCCGCTCCGCCTCGGCGAGGAAGCCCACCCGCCCCAGGTTGATCCCCAGCATCGGCAGGCCGTGCGAGCGCGCCAGCTCCGCCCCGCGCAGCAGCGTCCCGTCCCCGCCGGCCACCAGGATCAACTCGCAGCCGTCCGCCGCACCCGGGCCCTCGGCCACCTTCTCGACACCGTCGGGCAGGTCCAGGTCGACCGCCTCGGCCTCCAGCAGTCTGATCCGGAGTCCCGCCTTCAGCAGCCCGTGCACCAACGACTCGACGCTGCGCAGCGCCGCCTCCCGGCCGGTGTGCGCGATCAGGAAGACCGTACGTTCTTCATCGCTCATGCCGCTGCCCTCTCCCTCACGCCTGCCGGGCCCCCTCGGCCCCGGTGCGGCCGCCATACAGCATGACGGGCCGGACGTCCGCTGAGCACCCTATCGGGGCCCCTCCGCCACGGCCCGGTCCGCCTCCGCGGGGTCCAGCGGCGGGGCGTCCCGCCGCAGCCACAGGAAGTACTCCACGTTGCCGGACGGCCCCGGCAGGGGGCTTGCGGTGACGGCGCGCACGCCCAGCCCGAGCTCCCACGCCTGCCCGGCCACCTGGCGCACCATCTCGGCGCGCAGCTGCGGGCTGCGCACCACCCCGCCGCTGCCCAGGCGCTCCTTGCCGATCTCGAACTGCGGCTTGACCATCAGCACCAGGTCCGCGTCCTCGGCCGCGCAGGAGGCGAGGGCGGGCAGCACCAGGCCCAGCGAGATGAACGACAGGTCGCCCACCACCAGGTCCACCAAGGTGCCGCCGATGAGCTCCGGGGTCAGCTCGCGCACATTGGTGCGGTCCATCACGGTGACCCGCTCGTCGCTCTGCAGCGACCAGGCGAGCTGCCCGTACCCGACGTCCACCGCCAGCACCCGGGCCGCCCCGGCCCGCAGCAGCACGTCGGTGAATCCGCCGGTGGACGCGCCCGCGTCCAGGGCCAGGCGGCCCTCGACCACCAGGCCCTGCGGAACGAAGGCGGCGAACGCCCCGGCCAGCTTGTGGCCGCCGCGCGAGACGTAGTCGGGGTCGTTCTCGTCCTTGGCCACCACGACCGCCGCCGAGGTCTCCACCTGGGTGGCCGGCTTGGTCGCGGTGGTGCCGCCGACGGTCACCCGTCCGGCCGCGATCAGCTCGGACGCGTGCTCACGCGACCGGGCCAGCTTGCGGCGGACCAGCTCCGCGTCGAGTCGGCGTCGTGCCACTGCCACTGGTGTTTCAGCTCCTACGGGTCCTACGGATCATTCCTGGTCGAGCGCGGCCAGCGTGTCGGCTAGCCGCTGGTGAACATCTTCGTACACCGCGACGTGCGCCTCGGCGGGGACCCCGTCCAGGGCCTCCAGCCGGGCCAGCCCGGCGTCCACCGCGGGGTGGCCGGTGGGCAGCAGATCGACGCCGAGCGGCTCGACCGGCTCCGCGGCGGCGTCGAGGACCGTGGCCGCGTGGACGGTCGCGGTCGGTTCACTCGTCTCGGACATCGGGCTTCCTCGTGCTGGTGGCCTTGCGGACGGTGGTCCGCTTGGTCGCCGTGCGCTTCGCGGGGGTCCTGGGCTGCGCGGGGGCCTGCTCGGCGGCGTCGCCCTGCTGGGCGGTGGCGGTCTTCTTGACGGTCGTCGTCTTCTTCGCCGCCGTCTTCTTCGCGGCGGCCTTCTTGGCCGCCGTCTTCTTCGCGGCGGCCTTCTTCGCGGCGGTCTTCTTCTCCGCCGGAGCAGCCGTCCTCTCCCCCGTCCTCTCCGCCGTCCTCTTCTCCGCCGCGGTCTTGCGCGCCGGAGCCTTCCGCGGTCCGGCCTCCGGCTCCCCCTGCGGAGCCGGGGCAAGCAGCGAGACCGGGGGGACCGGCGGATCGACCTCGACCGGTTCGTCCACCTCCACCCGCTCGGTCACTATCGGCTCCCCCGCCGACGAAGCGGCCGGCCGCTCGCCCTCGTCCTCCCAGCCGCGCCCGAACAAGTCGTCCGCCCGCGGCGCCGGCACCGGCTCCCGCGCACCGTACGGCTCCTCAGCAGGTGCCGCCGCCGGAGCCTCCTCCTCGACCTCGCGCAGCTTGGTCTCCAGGTACGCCAGCACCACGCCCACCTTGGTGACCTGGTCGCCGACCTTCTCGAAGACCTTCTCCGCCTCGTTGCGCGCCACCCCGACCGCCAGGTCCACCCCGGCCAGACCGGCGGTGACCGCCTCCCCCGCCAACGTCTGCAGCGCCTTCGCCGACGACGGGAACTGCCCGCCCAGGCGGCGCTCCACCTCGGTGACGTCGACCCCGGCCTTCTCCAAGATCGAGGCCGCCGTCACGGCGACCCGCTTGCCCACCTCCTCGACCACCCCGGCGGCGGTCTCCACCACTCCCCGAACCGTCCTCGGCAGCATCCGGGTGCCTCCCAATCGCCTACGCGCGTCGCTCCGTCGCCCTCAGTACCCGGGCCGTTTCCGGGCACCCCACTGACGACGCTACCGCCAAAACCCCGCTGAGGTACCGTGGCCCGCAGTCCGCACCGTAGCGACCGGGGGGAGGGAGGCACCGCCATGGCGAACGCGGAGGAGTGCCGGGAGGCGCTGGAGCAGCTCAGCCGGAACATGGCCGAGTCCACCGGCGACGTGCGCAAGGCCGCGGCCCTCGACCGCTCGCTCAGCTGCCGGATCACCGACCTCGACCTGACCTTCACCGGGCAGCTGCGCGACGGCCGGATCCAGGACGTGGTCGCCGCGCCCGGGGCACCCGTCGGGAAGGCCGAGATCCGGCTCACCATGAGCAGCGACGACCTGGTCGCGATGGTCGACGGCCGGCTCAACTTCGCCTCCGCCTGGGCGAGCGGCCGGGTCCGCCTGGAGGCGGGCTTCCGCGACCTGCTGCGGCTGCGCACCCTGCTCTGAACCCGGTCGGCCGTCACCTCGGTGACCCACTGCAACGGGTCACCGAGGTGACGGCCCGGCCCCGGAACAGGCCGGCGGAAGCGTTCAGAGGCCCAGCTCGGCGAGCGCCTTCCGCCCGTCCACCGGCCGCCCCTCGCTCGCGTCCAGCGCCGTCCACGACGCCGCGCACAGCGCCCGCAGGCCGTCCCAGCGGTCGCCGGAGCCGGTCAGCCGCAGCGCGCCGCCCTCGGCGACCGCGACCCAGCCGCCGCACCGGAAGCCGCCCGTCTCGGGCGTCACCGCGGCGTGCGGGACGAGCAGTCCGCGCAGGTCGGCCGCCAGGTAGGTCGGCCGGTGCTCGACCCGGGCCCCCAGTAGCAGCTCGGGGGTAGTCACCCCGGTGAAGACCAGCAGGCTGTCCACCCCGCCGTTGAACGCACCCTCGATGTCGGTGTCCAGCCGGTCCCCGACCACCAGCGGACGCTTCGCCCCGGTGCGCAGCACGGTCTCCCGGTGCATCGGCGGCAGCGGCTTGCCCGCCACCTCCGGCTCGACCCCGGTCGCCGCCCGGACCGCGGCCACCAGCGTGCCGTTGCCCGGCGCGATGCCGCGCGCCCGCGGCACCGTCAGGTCCAGGTTGGACGCCACCCACGGCAGGCCGCTCTGCACCGCGTACGAGGCCTCCGCCAGGTGCTCCCAGCCCACCGAGGGGTCGAAGCCCTGGACCACCGCGAGCGGCTCCTCGGCCAGCGAGCGGACCGGGACCAGCCCCCGCTCGGCCAGCGCCTCCTCCAGCCCGAGGCCGCCCACGACCAGCACCTTCGCCCCGGCCGGCACCTTCTCGGCGACCACCCGGGCGGCCGCCTGGGCCGAGTTGATCACGTCCGCCGGCTCGGTCGGCACGCCCAGCTCGGTCAGGTGCTCGGCCACCACCCGCGGCGGGCGGGACGCGTTGTTGGTCACGTACGCGAGCCGCATCCCGGACGCCCGGGCGTCGTCCAGCGCGGCCACCGCGTGGCGGATCGCGTGCGCGCCCTCGTAGACCACGCCGTCCAGGTCCAGCAGTGCCGTGTCGTAGGCCTCGGTCAGCGGTCGCCCGCTGCCGCCGGGGGCGGTCCGTCGCACGGGGGTGGCCGTCTCGGTCATGGCTGCGCTACCTCATTCACTGCGTCGTTCGCTGCGTCGATCGCTGCGTCGTTCGCTGCGTCGTCATCGACTGCTTCGTTCACTGCTCCGTGGTGCACTGCTCCGTGGTGCACTGCTCCGTCGCACTGCTCCGTCGGGCACCGCTCCGTCGGGCACCGCTCTCCGCCGGAGCAGTGCTCCGTCGTGCACCGCGCCACCGGCCGTCAGGCGTCGCCCTCGACGCCCTCCGGCTCTCCCCCGGCCGGGTCCGCCGCGGCGGGCGGCGGCGCCAGGTACCCGGGTGCCCCGGGCAGCAGCGGACCGTACGCCCCGGCGCGCGCCGCCAGTGTCGCCCGGGTCTGCCGCAGGGCCGCCCGGTAGTGGTCGGCCTCCGGCCGCATCGCCACAGCGAGCGCCAGGTGTTCGGCGGAGGTCTCGAAGTCGCCCAGTCTGGCCGCCGCGACCCCCCACCCGAACTGAGCGTAGTCGTCCGCCGGATCGGCCAGTGCCACCGCCCGGAAGTTCTCCAGCGCCGCCGCGTACGAACCCGCGTCGAACTGGGCCCTGGCCAGCGCCTCCCGAATGCTGCGCGAGTGCGGCTCGGCCTCCGCCGCGCGGGCCAGCAGTTGCTCGGCCGCCGCCGGATGGCCCTGTGCCAGCAGTTGCGCGCCCCGGCGGAACCAGTCGTACACGTCGCCGACGGGCTCCCCGGACCGGCTCTGCGGCGGCACTCCACCGGCCGATCCGCCGTCCTGGGCCGGAGTGCCCCCGCCGGTGGCGTCGACCGGCCCGCCCGACCCGGCCGATCCGCCGCCGTCCACGCATTCCCGCCCGTCGTCCATGCCGTACCTCGCCCTCGGTCGCACACCCGCCCCACAGGTCGGCACGGGTGTTCCGATCTCTCAACAACGCGTACCCGGTTACGATGCCCAGAATGAGCACACCCAGTGCAGAAGACGGAGTCGAGACTCCCGAGGGCGGCCCCGGCGATCCCGGGCACGTCGCCACCGCCGGCCTGTCCCTGTCCCCCTTCCGCGGTCTGCGCTACGTCCCCGACCGGGTCGGCGCCCTGGCCGCGGTGATGTCCCCGCCGTACGACGTCGTCGACCCGGGCCGCCGGCTCGACCTGGAGACCGCCGACCCGCACAACGTGGTCCGGCTGATCCTGCCCCGGCCCGAGCCCGAGGACGCCGGTGACCGCCCGGACCGCGACACCCGGTACCGGCACGCCGCGCGACTGCTCGCCGCCTGGCAGCGCGAGGGGATCCTCGCCGCCGACCCGGACCCGGCGATCTACGTCTACGAGCAGCGGGTGCCCGCCACCGCAGAGTCCCCCGAACTGCTGCAGCGCGGCCTGATCGGCGCGCTCGCGGTGAGCGGCCGCGAGGTCGGCGTCGTGCTTCCCCACGAGGACGTGATGCCGCGGCCGGTCGCCGACCGGGTCGGCCTGATGCGCACCACCCGGGCCAACCTGGAACCCCTGCTGCTCACCTACCGCGGCGACGGCGGCGCCTCCGACGTGATCGAACGGACGATCGAGGGCGAGCCGCTGCTCTCCACCGCCACCAGCGACGGCACCCACCACCGCCTGTGGGCCGTCACCGACCAGGCCGACATCGCCGAGATCGGCCGCGACCTGGCCACCTGCCGGGCGCTGATCGCCGACGGCCACCACCGCTGGGAGATGTACCTGCGCCTCCAGCGCGAACACCGCCACCTGCCCCGCAGCCCGTGGGACCGCGGCCTGGTGCTCCTGGTGGACACCGCCCGCTACCCGCTGCGGGTACGCGCCATCCACCGCGTCCTCTACCGGCTGCCGGTGGCCGAGGCGCTGGAGCGGCTCGGCGACCACTGGAAGGTCAAGGAGGTCCCCGGCCCGCTGCCCGCCGCGCTCCAGGCGCTCGCCGAGCAGAAACGACACGGCGGCAACGGATTCGTGCTGACCGGCGGCGACGGCGTCTACTGGATCCTCAGCGAGCCCGAGGAAGCCCTGCTGGACGCCACCGTGCCGCACGACCGGCCCGAGGAGTGGCGCCGGCTGGACGCCACCGTCCTTCACGCCACCCTGCTCGACCACACCTGGCACGTCCCGGACGGCCCGGACGACATCGGCTACCTGCACACCGCCGCGGCCGCCGAACGGGAGGCGGCCCGCACCGGCGGCACCGCGGTCCTGCTGCACCCCGTCCGGGAGAGCGTGGTGCGGCGGCTGGCCGAACAGGGCGTCACCATGCCGCGCAAGTCCACCTCCTTCGGGCCGAAGCCGGCCACCGGACTGGTGCTGCGCAGTCTCGCCCTGGGCTGACCCCGCGCCGGGCCCCAACGGGGGGCCCGGACGGCGTGAGGCCCTGCCGTTCCCGGTGGATCCCGGGGAACGGCAGGGCCTCACGGTGCTTTCCGAGGGGGCTCGATCAGCCCTTGGCCTCGTTCTTGTCCTCGTTCTTGGCCTCGCTCTTGGCGTCGTCCTCGGCCTCGTCGGTCCCGGCGTCCGCGGACACCGTCTCCGCCTCGGCGTCGCGGGCGCGCTCGGGCACCACGCCGTCGAAGTCCTCGTCGATCTCGAGGTCGTCCTCGTCGTAGTACTCCTCGACGTCCTCCTCGTCCTCGAAGATCACGCGGTCGTCGGCGATGTCGCCGCCGCGCTTCTTCGCCGGGGCCGACTCGGCCGACTCGGTGTCGTCCTCGGCCAGCTCCGGGTCGAGCGCGTCGGTGAACTCGCCCACGCCGTCGATCTCGGCGAGCCGCTCCGAGGCATTGGTCGCGCCGTCGGTGTCCGCCTCGGCAGCCTTGGCGAACCACTCACGGGACTCGTCGGCACGACCGGCCGCGATCAGCGCCTCGGCGTAGGCGTACCGCAGGCGCGCGGTCCACGGGTGCACGGCGCTGGAGGCCAGCTCCGGGCTCTGCAGGGTCACCACGGCGGCGTCGTACTGCTCCATGTCGCTGCGGGCACCGGCCGCGACCAGGCGCATCTCCACCTGGCCGGCCTTGTCCAGCTGCTTCACCTCGGGCTCGCCGGCCATCGCCAGCGCCCGCTCCGGACGGCCCAGACCACGCTCGCAGTCGGCCATCACGGGCCACAGGTCCGCCCGACCGGTCATCCGACGGGCGGCGCGGAACTCGGTCAGCGCCTCCGAGTAACGCTGGGTCATGTAGGAGGCGAAGCCCGCCGCCTCACGGACGGCAGCCACGCGGGAGGCCAGCCGGAGCGCAACCCGCGAGTACTGGTAGGCCTCCTCCGGCTCGCTGTCGAGCAGGCGGGCGACCATCACCAGGTTGCGGGCGACGTCGTCCGCGAGGGTCTTGGGCAGGCTCTTGAGCTCCTGACGCACGTCCGCGTCCAGCTCGAAGCCGGTGACGTCCTCCGGGACCGGCAGACGCTTGACGGGCTCGTAGTTGCCCCGGCGGTCGTCGTAGTCGCGGCGGTCGTCCCGGCGGTCATCGCGACGGAAACCGCCGCCCTGCCGGTCGTCGCGGCGGTAGCCACCACGGTCACTGCCGCGGTCGTCACGACGGAAGCCACCACGGTCACCGCCCCGGTCACCGCGGTCGCGGTTGAAGCCGCCGCCGGCGGGGCGGTCGTCGCGGCGGAAGCCACCACGGTCTCCACCACGGTCGTCCCGGTCACGGCCGTAGCCACCCGAGGGACGGTCATCACGACGCAGACGGTCGTCACGGTCGTCGCGACGGAAGCCACCCGGACGGTCATCCCGACGGAAACCGCCACCCGCCGGACGGTCGTCACGACGGTCGCGGTTG
>NZ_JBVJJY010000022.1:0-101758 GCF_055585785.1 Kitasatospora sp. NPDC053308
CCCCGCGGAGCGGGTCCCTACGGGCCTTCGGCCCTCCGTTCGCCACCGCCCTTCGGGCGGTGGGCGGACCCGCTCCGCGTGTCCGCACCCGGGCTTCGCCCGGGTGGGCCCGGCGCTTCGCGCTCGGGCCGGCACCACTCCGCTTCGCTCCATGGTGCCGGTGGGCTGATGCCCGATCAAGCGGTGGAACTGGAACTTTGGTTGAGCTCACCGCAGGCTGACTAGGAGAGGGGTTCGCACTGGGGGCGCGTGCGGGTCGGCTTCACTCCCCTCCATATTGGTCTAGTCCACGGCCTAGACCGCGATTCGGGCGCCTCGGCGCGTGGGGGTGCGCTACCCTGGCAGGGTGGGCAACGGTCTCCGTGTATCAGTCTTGGCCTGCCAGGCGAACCCGCCGGAACCGAGGTGCCCGCCCTGCATTTTCCGCATTCGCCGGAAATCGTGACCGGTGCTGATATCCTGCCGGATAGCCGCTTCAATCGGGCTCGTGTTCCGGGCTGCTGGATTTCTTCGCCGGTCCGTCGAATGTATCAGTAAGGCACTGTCAGAATTTCCCGCGCGGTCCCTGGTGTGGGCTCGGGAATGGATGAGGGAGACAAGTCTTCGTGAACGTCGTAAAGCCGGGCCTGACGACCGCTCAGTCTGCCGCCGGAATCTCGCTGCGCGGGCACCAGGAGGAGGCCCTGGAGGCCATCGTGCGGGGCCTGACGCCCCGTCCGGGACACCCGGTGCCGTCCAACGGGCTGCGGGTGACTGTGCAGATGGCCACCGGGTCCGGCAAGTCGTACGTCGGCGCGGCGGCCGGGCAGAAGCTCGTGCCCCGCGGCGTGGTCCTGGTCGTGGTGCCGACGCTGGACCTGCTGGTGCAGATGATTGGCTCGTGGCGGGCAGCCGGCCGCGCCGGGGACATGCACGCCGTCTGTTCTCTGGTCGACTCCGAGCTGCCGTACGGGGTAAGGGCTACCACCAGCCCGCTGATGATCGGCATGTGGCTTTCCCACGCGGCCAAGCACCGCCGGCCGGCCACGCTGTTCGCGACCTATACCTCGGTCGGTGCCGTGGCGGACGCCTACGGGCACTGGGCCGCCCGCGAGGGCGAGCTGCTGCCCCCTCTCGGACTGATGGTCTGTGACGAGGCGCACCGTTCCTCCGGCAGTGTCGAGAAGACCTGGACGGTGGTGCACGACCAGGGCGCCATCCCCGCCGACCGCCGGCTCTACATGACCGCCACCCCCGGATCTGGGCGCCGCCCAGCAGTGCCATGCGGCGGCGTGAGGACGCCCTTCAGCCGCTGCCGGAGGAGCTGGCGGTGTCCATGGACGACCAGCGGATCTACGGCCCGCACGTGTACTCCCTGGGTCTGGCCGAGGCGATCGACCGCAAGCTGCTCGCCCCGTTCGAGATCGTGGTCCTGGAACTGCGCGACCCGCTCGGCGACCGGAAGGGCGCCGAGCGGCAGGGCGTGCCGTGGGGCCCGGGGGTCGGGGAAGCCGAGGACGGCAGTGAGGACGAGGTGCCGGCCGCGCGCATCGCGGCCATCCAGGCCGGGCTGGTCAAGACGGTGGTGGAGCGGGGGTTGGAGCGCTGCATCACGTTCCATAACCGCACGATCGAGGCTCGCTATTTCTCGGAGACGCTGAACCAGACGGTCGAGAAGCTGCACTTCGAAAATCCCGCGAAGTACCCGGCGGAGTTCTGGGCGCAGTGGCTCTCCGGTGAACATGGGATCGACTACCGCAAGGAGCTCATCAGTGACTTCGGGAAGGGCAATGAGGACGACGGGCTCAAGCATCGGATTTTCAGCAACTGCCGGGTGCTGGGCGAGGGAGTCGACATGCCGAATGCGGATTCGGTTCTCCTTCAGGGCCGGGGCAGCATGGTGGATATCGTCCAGGCCATCGGAAGGGCCCTGCGCATGCAGCCCGGCGAGGGAAAGACCGCCAGCCTGATCGTGCCGGTCTTCCTCAAGCCTGGAGAGGAGCCGGGTGACATTCTGGAGTCGGACTCCTACGGCCCGCTGGTCAAGATCCTCACTGCGCTGCGCAGCCACGACGCGAAGGTGGTCGAGGCCCTGGCGGTGCCGCAGAAGTCGGGCAAGCGGACGAAGGGGCGCAGCGCCGAGGCGGCTGTCGGGCCTGGTGAGAGCGGTTTTGAGGATGCCGCGGGTGGGTCGGGGGCGTTCACGCTGCCGGTGCGGTTCCAGGTGCCGGTGGACGAGAACGTGCTGGCGCTGTTCATCGCGTCGCGGGTGCTGACGGGTGAGAACCAGTTCTGGCGGGAGGGGATCAGCCACGCCCGCCGGTGGTTCGAGGAGACCGGCGGGCTCGATGTCCCGTATTCCGCGATGGTCGGGGAAGAGGGGAGTTTCCCGCTCGGGAAATGGCTCTCCGACCGGCGTAGCGAGCACGCGGCGGGTGAATTGGCGCGCCACCGGGTGGAGATGCTGGATGCGCTCGGGATGGTCTGGTCCGTGAGCGACGCGCGGTTCGAGGCCGGGCTGGACTGGGCGCGGGTGTGGGCGAAGGGCCACGGGGGCTCTTTGGCGGCGCCGGCGCGGGCCTCGATCGGCGGGTACGCGATCGGGACATGGCTGGCGGAGCTGCGGGCCGCCGCGCAGGTGCCGGCTGACCAGCCGGGCGCCCTCGCGCCGCAGCGGCGGGCCGCGTTGGAGGAGATCGACCCCTGGTGGTGCCCGGCCTGGGCGATCACCTGGCAGCGTGTCTACGCCACCGCCCGGCAGTGGTGGCTGGAGGCCGACGGCAAGGTCGACTGGGCCGCGCTGCCCGAGGACACCGTGTTCGAGGGCGAGCAGCTCGGCCGCTGGGTGAAGGCACAGCGGGCCGGCTGGCCGGACCTGGTGGAGGACCAGCGGGACCTGCTGGCGGCGATCGGCATCGAGGAGGACCCGGAGCTGGTCGCCGCGAAGCGGGCCGTGGAGGCGAAGCCGAAGCTGTCCCGTGCGGACCGGTTCCAGCTCCACCTGGCGGCCCTCGCGGAGTTCGTCGAGCGGGAGGGCCACGCCCGGGTTCCGCGCCCGTACAAGACGAGCGAAGGGCTGTCGCTGGGCGCCTGGGTCAACAACACCAAGGCCCGCCGGGACAAGCTGTCCGCCGAGCAGCTCGGGCAGCTGGAAGCGCTCGGGGTGGCCTGGTAGGTCCTCGGGGGCAGGATGTTTGCGCGGACGTGGGGAAGGGCGCCTCTGCTGGGCAGAGGCGCCCTTTGGTGGTGTGGGCGGGGGTGTGGGTCGGTTAGCGACGGCCGGAGACCGAGTCGAGCGCTATGGTGCCGGCGACCGCCATTGTGATGGCGTCGGTCCAGCTCATCAGGCTGTTGGCGGCGGCGATGCCGATGGTTGCCCAGATCGTTCCGGCGACGGCTATGTATCGCGGTGCCAGGCCGCGGAAGGGCCTGGCCCCGGGTAACGCCGGGACGATTCGCGGTCGGCGGTTCCATTGCAGCTGCAAGGTGCTGGAGGCGTTTGGTGTTCGGGGTGGGTGGCGCAGTTGGGCGATCTTGAGTCTGGTGACCGTGTCGTGCCACACGATGGTGTCTGCGTCGCTGACACCGCAGCCGCGCAGGAAGATGTGAAGGAGTTCGGTGGTGGGTAGTTGGTGGCCGGCGAGGAGTTGCTGGAAGGTCTCTCCGGAGATCTCGTAGGTGTCGCGGGTTCGCTGCTGGAGTTGTCGGATGGTGAGTTTGTGGCTGTCCATGAGTTCCTTCATGACACCGATGAAGTCCTCGGGGGTGGTGCAGAGCGACAGCGCGGTGGGGATGGGGCCGCTGGGTCCTGTGCGGTCGTGGTCGACGAACTGGCGGACGAGCGTGAGCAGGCCGAGGTCGGTGACGGCGGGCGCGGGCGGGGTGGTTTCGGGGCGTGCTGTCTGTCGGCGGTGCGGGCGCTGTCCGGGGACGGCGGAGTCGGCAGCGTCATCGGTGGCTTTGGCGACTGTGGAGCTGGCGACTGACCCACGGGCGGTGTCCCACATGTCAAACCACTGGGTGAGGTCGCTACCGGCGTCGCAGGCCTGAACGAAGGCTGCGACAGTTTCCCACTTGGGCAGGCTTGTGCCGGAAGCCGCGCGGGAGAGCGAGGTGGTCGAGAAGTGGCATTCCTTGGAGAGTTCGGCGAAGGTCTTTCCACTCTGGTGACGCAGAGCCCGGAGCTCGCCGGCGAGCGCGGCGAGCCCCGGGGGTGACCCCGCAGGGATCTGTTTCTCAGGCCTGGCCATCAACCAGCTTCTCGATGGTCGGCAGGCCAGCAGACGGTACCGGTTGCGGTGACTGCAGGGGGACGACGGCGTTCGGGTTCACCCTGGACCTGACGTACTGGGTGGTGTGGGTGATGGTGATGCTCTCACCCGGCTCCAGGCGCATCAGAGCGGCCAGGGTGTCGGGGTCGGCGATCAGGCTGCGGATCTCGGGCGCCGGGGAGGCGTCGGGCAGCTCGGCAGCCACGGTAACGGTTTCGGTGCGCTCCGGGGTGTCGCTGGTCGTGGGCGAGGCGATGTGCCCGTACTTGGTCATGTAGTAGCGGAACTGCGCCTCCCCCCATCCCAGGCCGATGGCCGACGCTCCTTCGACGTCGATGCCGTAGTGGTTGGCGATGTAGCCGACCACGGAGCCGGAGATGGCTGCGCCGATGGCGCTGCCCTGCGGTGTGTGCAGGAACTTGAGCTTCAACGTGTGGTGTCCCGTCCGGGCGGTCCGCGCGCGGGGGCGCGCGGAGGCGGTGATGACCGCGAGCGGAGGTGTCCGCGGTCAGGGGCCGGAGGTGGCCGAGCACGGGCGCGCTCGGCCACGACGGCTGTGTGGGTGGGCGTCCTCCGATCTCGCTTGCCTGGCGACTTCCTCAGCGGCTGGATGTGCTGGCCGAGCGAGAGCACCACCTCTCGCGCGCCTGCGCGACAGCGCCGTGGCACTGCCGTTCCCTAAGTGTGCCGCATGCCGAGCTGTCGTCATATCCGTTGATTTACAGCTGAGTTGATCGGTATCGGCTGATCGGGAGCGCTTGAAGAGCTACGGCAGGCGCATCGAGGCGAATCCCTTGTGCACTGGGCCGAGATGGCTCACAATGCGCCGACTGTCGCGTTCGCTGCGAGGAGGTCGCCGGCCTCCGCGTCACACATGTGTCCGATTCAAGGCATATGGGCGATACAACCGCCGCAGGGCTGATCTGATGTTTCACGCCGCCCTGTCCCGGTAGGGATCGGAAACAACAGCGCGTCGGAAACCTGCAGCTTAGCGAGGTCGGCTTTGCGTTGTTTCTCCGAGAAAAAACAAGACGAGATCGGGCTTACGGGCTGCCAGAAGCCGCTGGTTCCCACCGCCGTGTGGTGCACTATGGGTGTTGGCGGCTTCACGCCGCTCCCGTCCAAGGCGTCGATCTCGCTTGCCTGAGCGCACCTTGGCGGCCTCCCGCACCACCGGGAGGCCAAGACTTCCGCTCCACAGGAGCGACATCACCCGCCCGTCGAGCACCGCTCCGGGATCGGGTGGAATGTTTACCGGGCGCAACAACCCCAGAACAACCCCGACGGCGCCAGTGCCAGCACCATCGCGGCGGGCACTTGCCCCGGCAGCGTGTTCGCCCCGGCGACGAGCCGACAGCCGGTCCGTGATATACATCACCAGCATGACCCGGGCGTGTCGAATCCGCGGCACCCGAGCGCAAGCACGTCATCGGGCCGGTCCCCGACCGGGACACCGTGCTTCGTGCAGACCGCCGGGCCCGGAAGGAACTCGTCGCGGCACTCGCTGTGCGTCCTCGCGCTGGTGGGCGGGGTTCGCCTCGAATCCGGCCGCGCCGGGGGTCAAGGGTCGGGGATGTCGTGCGGGTCGTCGTACAACCCGTTCGCGTAACGCTTCAGGGCGTCGCGGAGCCGCTCGGGGTCGACAGTGCGCGGGCTGATGGCGTCGTCCCGGTAGACCCACAGGCCGCCGCCCTCCCGTCCTTCGGCGCCATGCTTGGTGCACCAGGCCTCGGAGGGCTCGTTGGCCGGACGGAACCACACAGCGATGGCGGCGAGTCCCGTCCCCTTCGGGTGCTCGACGGCAATGCGCTCCAGCGCGCCCCACCGGAGGGTGAAGGTCTTCGCTCCGTGCGGTTCGAGGGCGCCGTCCTCCGTGAGGCGGTGCTGCTGGTCTCCCCGCCAGGTGCTGACGGTGAGGCCGTGCGCGTCGAGGGTGACCACGTCCGACTTGGACTTGGCTCCGACGATCAGGCCCACCAGCCAGAGGACGAAGCCGAGAAGGCCGCCGAGCATCGCGGCCCCCAGCATGGCGTTCCTCAGTCGGTTGTCGCCGACGAGCTCCAGCGACCCCAGGCTCAGGACGGGAGCGGGTAGGTGAGGGCGGCGAGGAGCCCGCCGATCGCGAGGCCCGCGTACCCTCCGATCTTCCCCGCAGAGATGGAGTAGTACCACGCGATCTCGAACTGCTTGTTCGTGACCGTCGCGGAATCCCCCGGCGGGACTTGCTCCCAGGGCGTCGTCTTCCGCTCGGGAGCGCGGGAGGGTGGCGCCAGCAGCTTCCGTGCCGCGTCCACGGTAGGGCGCCGGGCCGGATCCTTCTCCAGGAGGGCGAGGAGCAGCGGGGCCAGCCAAGCCGCCCGCTCCATAGGCCTCGGCTCCTCCGTCAGCGCGGCGGTCGGTTCTCCGGGCGGAACGGCAGGACTCCCTCCAGCGCCTCGTACAGCGTCACGCCCAGCGAGAAGAGGTCGGCGCGGCCGTCGCTCTCGGCTCCCTGCCAGCGTTCCGGTGCCATGTAGCCGGGCGAGCCGATGACGAGGGTGGTGCGGGTGAGCCGGGGGTCGGTCTGCGCGACGGCGATACCGAAGTCGGCGAGCAGGACCGAACCGTCCGCGGCGAGCAGCACGTTGGCCGGCTTGAAGTCGCGGTGCACGACGCCGGCCCGGTGCGCGGCGTCCAGTGCGCCGAGCAGCGCCTCGGCGACCCGGACCGCCCGCTCCGGGTCCAGCGGCCCGTCGCGCTTCAACTCCTCGGCGAGGGAGTGCCCGTCGACCCACTGCATGACGATCCAGGGGACGCGCCACCGGCCTTCGTCGACCTCGACGACGTCGTACACGGTGACGATGTGCGGGTGGTCGCGCAGCCGGGCGGCGTTCCGGGCCTCGCGGGCGGCGCGGGCCAGCAGTTCCGCGCGGGCCTCGTCGGGCAGCGCCCCGTCGAGGCGTACCTGTTTGACCGCGACGTCCACCCCGAGCACCGGATCGTGCGCCTGCCAGACCTGGCCGAAGCCGCCGGCACCGAGCGGACGGGCCAGGGTGTAGCGTCCGCCGATCACCGTGCCGGGCCGTGCCTGCGCTGCCATTGTTCCCCCAACTCCGGTCCCTCGCCGCGGATCATCGCGGTGCGGTGGGAAACAGGGTAGGGACGCTCTCCTTGCCGGCGACGGCTTTCACAGGATCGCTACGCGGCCCGTCACCACACCGTGGCCGGTCGCTCTATCGCTCGGACGGCCCCCAGTACCCTGCCTGGCTGCGCAGCTACGAGCAGCAGCCGCACGATGCCCCCGGCGCCCGGCCGCAGGCAGAGCAGCGGCCGCGAAGACGCCGGGACCGGAAGACCAGCCGCTGCCAGGACCTGGCCGGACGCAGCGACCCGGCAGCAGCCACGACGGCAAACGGACGGCGGCACAACGGCCAGCGGCAGGCCACAGACGGCCATCGCCCTCGGGCGCCCGTCGATCAGGAACTCGGGCGGGACCTTGCCCAGCAGTGACCCAAGCGACCCGCACGACGGCGAACGGCCAGCCGGCCGGGCACAGGCAGGCCGTGGACCGCGGCACGGCAGCGGCACAACGAAGGCCCTGGGCCGGCAGCGACGGCGACCCAGCGGCGGCGGGCGGCCGGACGACGGCGCGCCGGCGACACAACGGCCGAACCACGACCGGGGCAGGCAATCCAGCGGGCAGGCGACAGGCGGCACAACGGCCGAAGGCGGCCAGGCGAACCTGCAGCTGGCCGCCGAGGAGAACCCCCACCGCCGCGGAGACCACGACCACGAAGCCGACCTCGCCCAGGCCCTCAACGACCTGACCCGCCGCGCCGCCGCCGGCCACGCTACCCACACCGAACAAGCCCTGGCAGCGGCAGATGGAGGAGGTGGCCCGCGAACGGCAGGAGCCGAGCAGGTGCGCGTGCTCGCGGTGCTGGCCCGCGCGGGCACCGGATGCAGCACTGACGGACAAATTGGGGGTGAGTTACGTCTTCTCTCCCTGCCCCGGCCGCTCCGGCTGACCGGCCTGGATGGGTTAGCGCCTCGGAGATCACCGGGGTATCCGAGGCGGCGGGGCGTCAGGCATCTACAGCTTGAGCCGGGATCGGACGGAGCGGTACGCGGCCCCGTACTGCTTGAGCCGGGATCGGACGGAGCGGTTCGCGGCTGCGGACGCCGTAACGACGAGCGCGGTGGCGAGTCCGCCGAGGAAGCTGGGCAGGGCCGCGTACAGGATCTCGTTCATCGAGCCGCCGCCATCGCGCGCTGGGTGTGGCGGTCGCCGAGTCGGCGGAGCTTGCGGCGGACCCGATCACCGAACTGCTCGGTGTTCCCGGTGGCCCTGGCAGCGTCCGGCCACGCGCCGATGCCCTCGGCGTACACCCCCGCGACCGCAGCCTCGACCGTGTCAAGGCTGCGCAGCACCGCGCGGATGCGCTCATCGCCGATTTCCCTGGACAGTGCGAGGTCTTCGGCTGAGCGGTGGTCGGCCAGGGCCTCCTGGAGCGTGATGCCGTCCGCGACCGTCACACCGGCCATCCTGACCCGGGCTCCACAGGCCTTGCGCTCCCACAGCGGCTGCCACCGTCGGTGTTCGGCATGGGTATATGCGCGCAGGATGGCTAGCAGCTCCGGGTCGGTGAGGAAGGTGCCCAGTCGGTCGACCCAGTCCCCGAGCAGAGCGTCGGTCACCGCCTCGCGCCACCGCTCGGGGTGGGCGATGCCGAGCGTACTGCGGGTGAATTCGTCGACGCCCGCGGCGTCGCCCTCGATCGCCGCGTTCCGGGCCACCAGGGCAGCTGTCAAGGCTTCGCGGGTGGCCGGCATCGTTTCAACAAGACGGATGGCCTCGGCCAGTCTGAGCAGCACCATGGCGATGAAGTTCACCGGGGAGTGCCGCGTACTGTCCTGGCTGTATGGCTTCTCCTCGCTGTTGCAGCCGCCGGAGAGCTTGCAGAGGGTGCAGAAGTGGAACATGTAGATGTTGTGCTCCGCCAACTGGTCCTGGGTGTCGCGGAGCATGGTGATCGTCCGCAGCGCGGTGTCCGGTGCGGTGCTGTTCTCCGGCGGGGGGAAGACGACGAGGCGGGCCCGACCCTCACTCCAGTCCGCGGCCCCGTTCAGTTTTTCGATGATGACCGCTTCCAGAGCATCGAGAGTCTGTGCGCTCGCCTCGTCGTTCTTGAAGTTGGTGATGAGAAGGAGGGACATCTCCTGTGGCTCCTTGCCGGTGACTGCGAATCAAGCCTTCACCTCCATGGCCTGGGGGCAGGTGCGACCGGCAAAGAATCTTGGGAATCCCAACGTGACCTGTATCACATTGGCTATGCGCCACACCCCAGGGTCAACTGCGGCGCCCCCAGGTCATCACGCGCAGCCGACTACGACAGCACGGCGACGGCGCCCGACTGCGGCAGAACGACGGACGCGGCGACGGGCACGGCCTGGGCACGAGTTAGCCTTCCAGTTCCCTCCAGCCGGTGCCTTGCTGCTGATCCAGCCGCCGGTACGCACCGGTCATCACCCGCACTTCCCCGCCAGACTCCGTGTGCCACTCTGCGCCCACCAGCCATCGAGGCCCATCCCAAGACCTCTGTCGGGATCACGGCCCTGCACCGGGTGCAGGCTGGCACTCGTCGTCGAGGCCACGTCACACGACACGGACGAGAACGCGAAGTCGCTGATCGCCTGGGCGGTGAACGATCCGGACGACACCATCGCCGTGACAGCCGCCGAGGCTGCGGCTCGCCACGCTCACACCGATGCCTTCGACGGTCTCGCCGCCGGGCGCTCGCTGGCTGCCCTCGGCGGAGTTCATTCGGCCCAGGCCGACCTGCGGCGCCGGACGGCGGCGGTGCGGGGCTCGGCAGCCATGGGGCCGTCCTTCGCCCGGCCGGGGGCCGGTCAGTCCCCGGCCGGTCCGGAGGTGTAGGCCAGGCCGCCTTCTCCCAGCGCCCGCCGCCGACCGCCCGCGGGACAGGCGGCCGGCGGCGGGGCGGCCGGGACGGGAAACCCGGACACCAAGACGTCATCAGCGAATAAGAACCCGCAGGCCAGCAGCCCTCGACCTCGCCGCACAGGTTAAAGATGAAGTTAGAGGCCGATGTCGTATCGTCCGGTCTCGTGGAGCCAAGCCAGGTGTCCGGCGATCTGGTCCTCCAGCCCGCGCAGGTAGCGGGCGATCACATCGCAGCCGCGCCGGCGCAGGCCTGCGGCGAGTTGGGTGAACCGGGCCGTGTCACGTTCGACTTCGACGGCGGTGATGTCGATGCCCTCCTGGACGGTGTGGCCATGATGGTGGGCGAGGACCATGGGCAGGTTGGCGATGTGATTGCGGGCGACGTCGCGGGGGCAGCCGTAGACATCGTTGGTCAGGCCGATGATGCGGATCGCCAGATCGGTTGCCTCCCGGACCTCCGGGTCGAGCAGGAGGGCCGTTGGCATCTCGAAGCCCTGGGCGACCTCCGTGAGGACGAAGTGGTGGTGCAGGTGGGCGATCAGGTGCCGGATACGCCGGTACTCGGCCACTGGCGGGACGGCCTGGTGCTCGGCGTAGACGGCGTCGGCGGCGGCTCCGACGCTGTAGTGGAGCATGCCCTTGCGGATGCGCAGGACCTGCTGAGGCGTCGCTGCGTGTTCGATCCGCTGGAACAGATCGCGGTAAGCCCACTCGATGGGTGTGTTGTGCGGCACCGGCGCGGACGGGTCCTCGGCGATGCTCTCGCAGGCCAGCAGATGTGCCGAGAGATCGGTGGTGCGGCCTGCGAGGCCGAGCCCCTCGGTGTAGCGGTCGTCCTGGATGGTGGCCCAGATGCAGAACTGGGTCGCGATCAGCACCCGTTCCGTGTCGCCCTCGGGGATCATCCACGCGTAGGTGCGGCCGAGCGTGGAGTGGCGCAGGTACTCCTCGTCCGCGTCAGTGCCGATGATGCCGAAGTCGCGCAGCCACGCGAGCGTGCGCTCCTCCAGCTCGGCGACGTCCGGGTGAAGCCGGGCGGCCACCGTGAATGTAATCCGGGGGATCACCAGCTGGGCGGCGATCGCGCTTGCAGCCGCGCTACTGCCCTGTGCCATGCCTGGCTGTCCGGAGGTCATGCACCGGCTCCTTCTGCGTCGTTCGTTCCATCGCGAAGCCCGGCCGTGCGCCGGACGGCCTGGTGCGCGCGTTCGAGTGGCTCGGAGCAGAACGTCCGGGCCGGTCCTGGCGGCAGGGCGGCAAGGTAGGCATCGGCGCCGGCCAGTTCACGGCGCGCGTAGGCGACCATGTCAGCGGTGCGCCAGCCGTCGGGCCAGAAGTCCACGCCACGGTCGGTGTCCTCGTCCCGGTCGACCAGGATGTTGACGCACTGGAGTGCTCGTCCGTAGGCGATGCCCAGGGTCCGGTGCGCGCGAGTGCCGTCGTGCCACGCCCACAGGTCGGACAGCATCAGGACGAGCGTGCCGGACACCGCGTAGGTGTACCGGTCGAGCTCGGTGGCGGTCCTGACCTCGAAGCCGGCTTCGGCCCACTGAGCCATCCGTTCCGCCATGGTGGCGAACGTCTCGTACACGCGGGGCCCGATGTCCGGTGAAGGAAGTGCCGTCCACTCCGCGATCCGCAGGGTCACCCCCGGAAGGACAGCCCTATGGTTCCGGAAGAGATCGTCGAAGTCGTCCGCGGTGAACCGGGTCTGCAGCAGCCGGCCGACACCGCGCAGCAACAGGGACTTGTCTGCGGCGCCCAGCGACGGGTGGTCCTCGATCTCGTCGATCCCCCGCATGAGCAGGTAGGCGCAGGAGACCGCCTCGCCCAATCCCGGCGGCATGCTCGTCACCGGCCGGTACCAGGTCGTGCTGTACTCGCGCACCACCGCGTGCGCGTCATCGAGCGGGGTCATGTCAGCCGCCTACTAGGACCAGGACGCGGACTCGTCCTGCATCGTCGGGCAAGAGGCGGACGGACACAAGGGGCCGAGCACCACTGCGCAAGGTCGGCGGGCATTGCTTCGACAGCCCTCAGCGGCGGAGCGGCGGAGCGGCGCCGGGTTCGGGCGGCGGCCCGCGGGCAGGAGGAGGGTGTGGGCGAGCGGCGGCACCAGGAGCCGGCCGTCCCGGTCGGCGAGGCCGAGGCGCACCTGCTCGACCGGTGCGCTGCGCGAGTCGGTCGAGCAGGTGCGCACCGCCGTCCTGGTGCTGGCCGAGCGGGTGCGCGCGGCGCACCGCGGCCGGGTGTGGACCGCGCTGGGCTACCCGTCGTGGGCTGCGTACGCGGCCGGGGAACCGGGGGTGTCCCGGTCGACGGCGTACCGGCTGCTGGACCTGGCGGCGGCCGCCGAGGCGATCGAGGACGCCGTCGGCCGGGAAGCCGGGACGCAGTTGTCCCACGCGTGGGACACCGGCCTGGTGCTCCCGGTGCGGACGCCGTCGGCCCCGCCAAGGCGCACGAGACGCTGGCCAGGATCGAGCGGATCGCCGCGCTGCGCGAGGCCCTCGCCGCCCTCGCCCTGGCCATCGCCCGCACCCACGGCCACCTCGCCTGGTTCCTCGCCGACGCCACCAGCCACCTCTCCCCCGCCCTCCACTGGCGCGCCCTCGACGCCCCCGGCGGCAGATCCTTCGGCGCCGTCCTGCCCACCGAAGACGAACTCGCCGACGCCGAAGCCGCCATCCGCCTCCTCACCGACGCGCTCACCCGCACCAGCCACACCTGACCGGCCGCACCCCCGCAGGCGGCGGGGCGGCGGGCCGCCGCCGGGTTCGGGCGGCGACCGACGGGCAGGCCCGGTGCCCGCCGTGGCCGGGGAGATTGGGGAGTTGGGGCAGCGGTGGCTGCAAGACTGGCAAGCAGAGGTGGCTGGTGCCGGAGCCGCCGGCCAGGCGGTTCCGGCACCAGCGGCATCTAGGCGGCGGTGCCGGAGCGCCAGGGGCCGTCCTGGTCTCGGACGCTCCTCAGCGAAGGCCGCTTCATGATCGCGGTGAGGCGGTCCTTCGTCAGGTTGAGCGTGCTCATCAGGCGCTTGCGCGCGTGGCACAGCGTCGTCCTCGCACAGCCTGGGGTGATGCCCATGAGCTCCGCGATCTGGACGGGCGTGCTGCCCAGTTGCGTAAGGCGGATGACGCGCTGCTGCTGGGGCGGCAGCCTGGCGATCTCCCGTTCGAGGAACTCGCGCTGCATCTCCTCGTGGCGGCGGACCGCGGCCGCGCCGGCGTCCTCGGGTTCGGGATCGTCCCCGGGGGCGGTCCGGCCTCGGCCGAACGGAGTGCCGCCGCCCGCGGAACCGCTGCCGGGGCGAGGTCCGGCGGTTTGCGCGCGGTGCAGCTCGTCGCGCAGTCGGCGTACCTCGGCCTCAAGCGCGGCGATCCGCTCGGCTCCCGCATCGGCCGGTCCGACCCGCGGGTCCTCAGCCAGCTTCGGGGCCAGGCGCAGTGCCGGCCTGGACACGGGCTGGGGCAACGGTTGGTGGAGCAGCCCCAACTTCGTGGCCGACTGGACCAGAGCGATCTGGGCGCGGGCCAGGGACCGACGCGCCGTCGCGTGGGGGATGCCCAGCTCTTTAGCGATCTCGCGCAGCGACCGCTGTTCCAGGTAGACCAGCCGGATCACCCGCGCCTGCCTGGGTCCGGCGTTCATGGCGACGTCGCGAAGGACGCGCTCCACGAGTTCGTGTCCGACGAACGCCTCGATCGGGTCGTCCTCCCCGGGAAGGTCGGGGAGTTCGGCCACCGGGACCGGAGCCGCTTTGCGGAAGTGGTCGATCATCCTGGTCTTCACCGTGAGAGCGAGGTACGCCGCCCGTTTCTCCGGCTCGACCTCTTCCCAGTGCCTGTGCAGCGCCAGGAGCGCTTCTTGGATGATGTCCTCGGCGTCCGCGCCCCTGATGCCCTCGCGTGCCAGTGCGCGCACGCTTTTCGGCACTTGTTCGCGGATCAGCTGCGTGATGTCGTCGGCCCGGGTGCCCCCGGCGGGGCCGGGGATGACCCCGGCCCCGCCGAAGACGCCGGCGACCGTGTGGGTGCCGGTGTCAGGCATCGTGGCGGCTCGCGAACGGCAGCATGACGGCGGCCGCGCCGCCGAGCACCCCGATAGTGCCCTCGGCGCTCCAGCGGGCGACCAGGGCGCAGAACACCACGATCACCACGACGGCCCCGCCGGCTCCCACGAACGGCCACACCGACGGCTGCGGACCGCTGCGGGCCACGTCGGCCCGCACCGGCGTCATCTCGTACGGGCGCCCGGCTGCCGTCTGCCGGGTGATGGCCCGGCGACCGGCAGTCCCCCGCTGGTGCGCCGGCGGGACCGGACGGCCGGCCGGTCGCAGGGCGATCGGCAGGCGCCGGTTGACCGGTCGGCGGCACATCTCCGGGCGGCGCGTTACGGGACGACGCGTCGCGGGACGACGGCGCGGATCCACCGCGGCGGGCTTGCGGTGGGCGCAGCGGTCGGGGCGGCCGGGGCCGCGGGAGCCGCGCGGGTCACGGACGGGCCGTGCACCGGGACGGGGGCGGGAGGAAGGAGTGTGACCCATGGTCAGTTCCTGTCTGCTGTACGAAGGGAAGGGCGTACTGCGCGACCCGCCGGGCGTCCGCGACTCGGCAATGGACACTGAGCGCCACGGGGGTCAGCTCCACATCATCGCGTCCGTCCGAGTGACGACACGCCGACACTCTGTAGTGGCGGCTGTGAACATCACCACGCTCGCTTCGGCTTCACGCCGCTTAACGCCTGGCCCGTCTGAACACATGTCACCGCGCCTTTCAGTGCGGGGACACGGACGATCACTGTGCTCCTCCCGGCCACCGGGACGGCGGGCAGAGGCTGTCCGAAGGGAAACCCGGAGCGGGTGTGCGACTCGGCAAAAGTTCACTGCACCAGCTCCCATGACGCAGGGCCTTAGAAGGATGACTCCGTCCAGGCCAGGCGCGTTCGCCCCGCCCGGGAAGCCCCGGGCGGGGCACTACCCATCCCCCCAGCTCCGGTCGGCTGCCCAGGATCATCCAGGAGATGGACAGGCGGGGCGGCGCCGCTCGCCGTACCGGTGAGGGCGATCCCGGCCGGCATCACCGAGGCCGGCGGCGTCGGCCACCGGGAGCAACACCACCGGCGCGTGGTCCGGGTCGTACCGCTCTGACCGGCGAATGGGTCACGCTGATCGCGGTCTGCGCACTCGCCGCAGCCCTGCCCGCCACGGTGCTGAACGACCCGACGCGAGAGCTGCCCGTCCTCATCGCGACGATGGAGGCCGCCACCCAGGCGGGCGTCGACCCACGGTAGTTCCGCTTCGCCGTCGGACGCCGGCCGGAGGCAGCCGCCCGGCGGGCCATAGCCGACAGGTTGATGGCGTCGCCCGGGCGACGCCATCAAGTCGGCTACCTGCGGGTTGCTGCCGCGGCCGTCATCCCGAGTGGGCCGGCGGCAGTGGCCAGCGCGAGCGAGGCCGTGCTCTGATCCACGACACCGAGAACAACCGCCCCGGTGACGGTGGCGTAGAACGCGGCCCAGAGGGTCCGGCGGCGACCGGACCGGCCACGGTTGTCAGACCCTGGTGAGTTACTGTTCACGAGCGTTGGCCTCCTGAATCGATGCGGACGCCCTCGCGAGGGGGAGCTCGCCGACCTGGCTTTCCTAGGGCGTTGGCCGGTGAGCTCCTCCCACGAGGTACGAGGAGGCTATCCGCCGGTTCCGACAGTTCCGCCGCCCATCGACCGCTCCGGGCACAAAAGCCGCCGGATGGGATATCACAGAGGATCGACAAAGCCGGGCTTCGGGAAGCGGCACACATTTGCGCAGGTCAGAGCGCTAAATCCGCTGCTCAGAGCATGCCGTGAAACGTGCGGAACGTTTCACGATCAAGCCCGTTCCTGTGACCTAAATCACAGGAACGTGTTCTCCTTGTCGAAGTCGATCTCGCCCGTCTGATTGCCGCCCGGCTCCGACGGACCGAAGACGCAAGCGGGTGTGTCCCAGCCGACGGCGTACGTACCGGCCGCTTGCTCACCCGGAGGGGAGAGCGATGGTCAACAGCGGAGGCTGCCCCGAGTAGATCTCGTAGTCGAGTCGCCCTCCGCGCGAGGGGACGTCGTACGCCTCGGTCCCGGTGGCGTGCTGCCCAGGCTGCAGCGTTGTGGTCGCCTGGCCGTAGTCCTTACCAGCGTTCAGGATCATCACGCCAGTTTGAGCGATCGTCTGTCCGCTGGAGGAAGTCCAGCGGAAGCTGGCACCGGTGAAGTAGCCCGCTGCAGGCCCTACGTTCGTCACCGTGAGATTGACCAGCAAGTACAAGCCGCGGCTGGGCGTGCTTGGAGACGCTCCGTTCTCGCCAGCGATGCTGGAGGCATAGGTCACCCCGTTCACCCGCACCCACATCGTCGTGCCCTGCTCCCCACTGAACTGACTGGGGAACTCGGCGGCGCCGCCCACAGTAATCGTCGGACCAGCGCCGGGGACGCCACTGGTGGAGACGGAGCCCACTCCACTGGTCGTCACCGCACTGCCCGGCGCCTTGGACGAGGGCTCACCAGAGCATCCGGAAGGGCTCACCAGCGGCACCGCAAGCGCCAGCAGTACCCAGCAGCGATCCTTGATCCTCATGTCCCGCCTCTCCGCCGTCCCCGTTCGCATCGGGCGGTCAGATCGACCAACTAACGACCCCGAACTGTCGCGTGGGACGGCTGCCCCAGCGCGCCGACGCACCGGGTTCTCGCAACAGGGCCATCCGTATGGGTGCGATCCGCGGGGCGCCAGCGCTGCCCGACAACGGGTTGTCTCCGCTCTGTCCCAGGTCGGGCAGCCAGGCCGCACGGCGCAGCGGCCGGGTCCCGGGGAGACAGGGGGTGGTCCGCGGGGCCCGGCCGTGGGAGGCCAGCTGCGCCGGGGGCATGGCGCTGCTGCTCTGCTCGGCGGCCCGGTGGTGCTGTGGTGGGGCCGCCGTGGCGCAGACACTAGACCTGCTGATCAACGAGGGCCAGGGGTTTGACCTGCGATTCTTCGGCCGCGAACATGCCATCCCGGGAGTTGGCGGCTCGATCGCTGCGACGGTGCCAGAAAGAATCTCACCGCGGTGCAGTGACTCCAGGAACGCCCAGAGGCCTGGGCTCTCAGACTGCCAATCCATGCCCGCCACCTTGGCACACACGTCGTTGGCCGACGACGCCCCCATCGGACTGACAACAGACCGTAGCGGCCTCGCGATCGGCTTCACGAAATCCGTGCCTGAACCCGTTTCACCCGTTGCCGACACCGGTGAAGCCACCCGGGGCCATGAGCTCTCCGGTGCCGGACGCTCCCACGGCGGCGTGCGCACGCTCCGGCGTCCGCCGGGGGGGGCGCAATCAGTGACTTCCCGAAACCGGGCTCGTTCGCCCGTCGTGACAGCTTCCGACAATACGGCCGAGGACGCCGAGGCCCAGTTGGTCATGAGCATGGACCGCCTCATCGCCGCCTGCGAGAGCGTGGTTGAGGCGGAGGACCAACTACGCATGCAGCTGGGGCAAGCCGCCCTGGCCGGTGTCGCCTTCCATGCGATCGAGGCCCAACTGGGCCGTCTGGCAGCGCCGGCTCGTCCTGGGTCGGCGGCAACCGTCCCGCCCGCTCGGGCGCCCGACGAGGAGAAGGGTCTGGGTGAGCAGCTGGTGGCCTGTGCGACGAAGAAGGACGCCCTGGAGTTGCTCTACCGAATGCGAGTGCGTCCTGGCGAAACGCGTAGCCGCAACGCTGTCACCGAAGCGTTGCTCGCCGAACTGCTCACCTACGGCGTCAAGCTCGACCGGGGATCGGCGAACCGCTACGTCGACGGCTTCGAGATGTCGGGCTCCGGCCGGGAGGCGGGTACGCCGTGACCACGTCCAGCCAGTCGGCGTGGTGGTCCAGGAAATGCCGGGCACGCCACCAGCCGCCCAGTCCTGCCAGGTGGCGGCGATGCCGCGCACCAGGCCGGTGACGTAGCCAGCCGCGACAACCAAGGCGCCGTGCTGGTCGGGTGCACCGGCAGGAGGACCTACAACTCTCCGGTGCGGGGAATTCGGTGGTGGGGCGTGAAAAAGTCCTGGCCGTCGAGTAGACGGCCAGGACTGGGGTGTTTCGGCGACACGGAGCCGCCGGCGGGGCGGACGATGGCGGTGGCGAGATCCTTCTCGAAGTCGTCGATCCAGATGCCGAAGGCCAGACCGACGAAGGACTCGTAGTTCTTGAAGCCGACCGGCTCGGGGACAGCGGTGGTGGGTGGCTTTCTTTTCTGTGTGTGTAAACACCCGCCGCCTCAAGCCGAGCGGGACACTGTAGGAAGCTGCTTGTGAACGACCGTGGTCACAGAGCCGTGTGCACTGGATCCCGGCCAGCCCCGCCTGCCGTGAACGCGGGTGCCCGGCCTGGAGGCTGTCTGACGACGCCGCCGGTCTTGATGTGCGGGCCGGGTTCGCGTCGGCGGGGATCGGCTACGGACCGCCAGGACGAGCCAGCCCGGCGGCCCGGCCTTGCGGTGCGCACCGTCGACGCCGGGAGGCCGCAGGGGCTACCCGGCATGCGGTGTGCCGGGCGAAGGGCGCCACTAGGATCCGGGAGGCGTCACTGGACGGCGGACGGAGTGGGCATGCGCGGCGAGGACGAAGCACTAGTGAAGCGGAAGTTGGGGATATCGACCTGGCGGAACCTCTCCAAGAACAAGGTACTCAAGTTCGCGGCTGCGATGCCCGAGATGGCCACCGAGGCGCAGCTCAAGCTCATCGAGCAGTACTCCGCCTTTAAGGACCTGGGCAAGGCCAACATCGATGCGGTCAGCGAGGCCCACAGGTCCACCCTCGCGGCCAATGAGACCAGCCAGGACCACTTCTATCGGGCTTCGCAGGACCAGCGAGACGCCCTGCAGGCCGACCTCGGTCGGGACGACCTCAGTTGGGAGCAGCGGGAGGCCCTCCACGACCGCCTCGACCGGAACGTGCGGCAGGTGTACGAGAAGGACAGCGAGAGCAAGCAGTTCCTGGGGACAGGGATGAAGTGGGTGGCAGCGGGCGGTGTGGCCGCCCTCGCACTGAGCGTGGTCTTCGTTGGTGGCAAGGTCGGGGGTACGAGTGAGGACGGTTCTGAGGGACAGGGGCAGGACTGAATAGCTGTGGGTGTCTCAGGACGTTGGTTCCACGATGTCCTCGAAGGCGAGCTGCTGCGGGAAGGTCGCCATTGGCTCCGGCGGTGGTCGGCGGTGAGGCGGTAGTCGCTGCCGGCAGTGCGGCTGACCGGCGGCCGGCGGAGGGCTGAGTGTGGTCGTTCCAGCAGCTGATAGCTGACCGACTGAACGGCGGTTCCGGCCCGCCGTTCAGGGGCCGGAACCGCCTCAGGGTCTACAGGTGCGGGCCGATCACCAGCACCGTGATCACCGAGACCGGCTCGCCCCGGTCGTTCTTCTCGTCCGGCCCGTACATCCAGTAGATCCGCCAGGCCGACGGGTTGTGGTTCTCCACGTAGGAGTCCCAGACCTTCTCCGTGGTGTGCCCGGGGAACGCCTCGTACTGGTGGGAGTGCAGGCCGGGGTAGCGCGGGTCGGTCTGGAGCAGGGCGAGCGCCTTGCGGACCTTCCTCAGCTTGACCGGGTCGGCCTTCGGCCCGACCGCCAGGCGCCGCAGCGTCTCGGCGGCGTCTTCGGTGAATCGCAGAACGTGCACCGTGGTGTCAGTCCTCGTCGTCTTCCTGGTCGAGGTACTCCGAGAAGTCGCCGAGATCAACGGTCTCGCCGCGCTGCGCCTGCTCGATGCCGGCGCGGATGCGCTCGGCCAGCAGTGGGTCGGTCCACACCTGCATCTCCCGCTCCGGGATGGAGACGACGGGAGTCAGCAGCAGGACACCGTCCGGGTTGGACTCCACCCGGTAACGGCGGCCCGGCTTGGCACCGGCCCGGCCGAGGGACACCCGGCCACGGCTGTCGACTTCGGTCTCAGCGACTGTCTCGAACTCCTCGCTCTGTGTGATCGTCATGTCGGGGTTCCTCCGCGGCGGGGGCGGCTGACTTCGCCATCCCCGGGTGGTTCGTTGTCGGTACCACCCACCGTACCCACTCGGGGCAAGTGGGTAAAACCCACTTACCCCAGATGTTTGGAGGCGAGGGGGTCAGGAACCCCACTCACTGACGCAGACCGCGCACACAGACAGCTCGGTATCGGTGGTGGGGCGGCCGCACGACTGGCAGTCGTCGAGGTCGTTGTCGGCGGCGGTGAACAGGCAGGCGAAGCAGAACCAGGCGGCGCCGGGACCGAGGCTCTTGGGCATCACTTCGTGCCGGGTGTCGACGAAGGAGTCGAGCTCGCACTCGGGGCACGTGCGCAGCAGGCCGTTACCGCCCATGCGGATGTCCCATCCGCTGGCGTCGTTGAGTTCGGCGCTGATCGTCAGCGGGCGCCAGGTGCCGTCGCCCTGGATGGCGGTGAGAGCCTGCTGGTGGGTCTTGCCGGTGCAGAAGGCGAGGATCTTCGCCATGCGCTGCTGCTTGTCGTGGGCCATGCGGTCTTCCGTTCGGGCACGCCGCCGACTCCGGCGCACCGGGAAGAGCTGGCACGCGGACGGGTTCTCTGCCGGAGAAGCAGGCTTCTTCTGCCTGGCGTCTTCCAGGGGAGTCGGCCCTGGACGCCGTACGGCAAGGCCGCCGGGACGGTCTCCCGACACCATAGCGCCCACGACCGCCGTCGGCGGTGAATTGGGCGTGCAAATGAAAAAGCCCGGCCGCCTTTCGGCGGCCGGGGTTGGCCCTGTTTCGGCGACACGGGGCCGCTGGGGGATGGTTCTACAGCTCGACGTCCATCCACGCGATGTCGTTGAGCTCGACGTCGAGCCCGGCGGCGCGGCGGCCGTTGTCCTTGAAGTAGTGCTCGCGCAGGCCTTCGGCGAGGATCCGCTCCTGCTCGTCCTGGCCGGCTCCGGCGTCGCGGGCGGCGTAGAGGCGCTGGGCCACCGAGCCGGGCATCTTCTGGGTGATCATGCGTTCGCGGGGGTCGTCGGTGGAGCCGCCGGCGGCGCTGTAGCCGAAGGTCGCCTGGATGTGGAGCATGAAGCCGCGCTGTTCGGCGTCGCGGCGCACCCGCTTCTTCACGCGCGGCTGCCAGGCCGCCCGGACGGCCTTCTCGATCTTCGCGGCGTTGGCCTTGGTCATGGGGATGTCGCCGGTCAGCTCGCCGGCGGCCACGGCCTGGAGGGCGTGAGCCCAGCGCTGGGCGGTGCGCACCGAGACGCCGGCCACCTGGGCGAGGCGCTTGGTGTCGTTCTTGGCGACCTTCTCCCACAGGAACTTGACCCGGGTATTGAGGTGGACCGGGATGGGGCGGGTGCGCTCGGCGCGCTCCAGGCCCTCGTCGATCTCCCGGCTCATGGGGCATCAAGTCCTTCCTGTCGTCCCGGCGGGGACGGCGTCGTGTCGCGGGATGGTGGAGCGGGCGGCCTGCCGGGCTGGGCCGGCGGCCGGGGCCGCTTAGAAGCGGTGGCGTTCCGAGGCGACCCAGTAGGCGTGCCGGACCATCTCCTCTTCGTCGTCCTTCTCGAGGACCAGCCGCACGGCGGAGCTGTTGGCGATCGTCGTGAAAAGCGCATCGGCGCGCTCCAGGACGTGGCCGCGGAGCCGCTCCGGCGTCGGGTCGTCGGCGCGCAGCTGGGCGCGGGCGTTGCCGGGGCGGGGGATGGTTGCGGCGAAGCGGTCGTCGTCGGTCTCGACGAACTCGGTGAGCGGGTAGTAGGTGCCTTCCTTCTTCAGCTTCAGGAAGACGATCGCCCTGAGCCGATCCCGTCCCCACGCGTATCGCCGGGCCCAGGCGACGACGACTCGGTGGCGTCCGCTGTCGCCGTCGACCTCGTACTCCTGCGCCTGGTGGAAGGTCTCCTTGGTCCCGCCGGGCCATCGGTAGTACCACTCGGTGTAGGGCTCTCCGGCCGCGGAGACCTGTTCCTTCGGCCTGTCGCTGTCCGTTTCGCCGTTCAGATGGCGGTCGACGATCGCGTCGACCGCCCGGTGCAGTTCGGCTCTCAACGCTTCAAGATCCACGAGCAGACCCCCTCCCGACCCAGCAGATTCAGTTGCAACTGACAGGAAACACTCTATAAGTTCCGATATTACTTGGCTAATAAGAAGCGACACTTGCCAACTGAATCTCACAGTCGCGAGCGGCGTGGATGTCGGGCCCGAAGAGCGCGCGCCCTGACTGCTCCGTCCGGCCGGTGCGAGCGACGGGCCGGACGGAGCAGGGCGTTCTACTCGTCGGCGGACACCTGTCCGCCGGTCTTGATGTGCCGGGCCGGGTTCGCGTCGTCGGCGATCAGCTCCAGCACCTCCGCGATCGGCCGGGAGCCCTCGAACTTCACCATCCCCGGCGACACCCCGAGGCGCAGCGCGGTGGTGAGGGTGCCGTCCGGCTTGGTGAGGATGTTCAGGGCGCCGGGGCCGGGGGCGGCGAAGACGGCGCAGTCGGAGAGGACGGCGAAGGCGTGCAGGCCGGTGTCGGCGGCCACGCGGCGGAGTTTGCGGTGGAGGTTGACGGTGGCGGTGTCGATGACCAGGGCGCGCATCAGCGGGTCCCAGGTCGGCCGTTCCAGGGCGGCCCAGCGTTCGCCGGGCTTGTAGCCGTGGCCGCGGGGGCGTTCGCGCATCTTGCCGATGGTGCCCTTGGCGGTCTGCTTGATCGCGGTGAGCACCGCGAGCTCGGCCGGGTCGCCGGTGGTCTTGAGGCCGGCCATGGCGTCCAGGAACGCCACGGGGTCGCGGTCGGCCAGGTCCTGGGGGACGCCGAGGGCGGCCATCGTGTCCAGGTACGCCTGGCGCAGGTGCTTGTGCCACGGGTCGAGGTAGGGGCCGTGCTCGTACCGCAGCCACGCCTCCAGCGGCTGCACCCGGGCGCCGAGCTCGACGGCGTACGCCAGCTTCACCGTGCTGTACCAGGCCGGCCCGGTTGGCCGGGAGCCGTCCGCGGTGAACGGGCTGGGGAGCAGCGGGTTCGTGTCGACGCCGGACAGGTCGACCAGCCAGCTCCCGGGGATCTTCGGGTCGAAGACCGGCTTCAGCTCGTGGACCGGGCCGGACAGCGGCAGGGTCAGGCGGCCGGCAGCGGCGAGGAACGCCATGTTGACGTCCAAGCCGACCGCGAACGGCGCAGCGGCTTCCTGGTCGGTGAGCGGGCGGTGCCAGTCCCAGGCCTCGGTCACCAGCTCGCCGCCCGGCCCCCGGTCCTGGGCGAGCGGGTGCACGTCCGGCACCTCCGGCGGCGCCGGGTCGAAGGCGTCCTTCGGCCGGGAGCCCTCCACCGGCCCGGAGGTCCAGCCGGCTTCGGTGCGCACCGCCTTCGTGGGCGGGCGCAGCGCGGTGACGAGTTCGAGGCCGGAGACGGCGGTGGAGCCGCGCGGGGTGAGGACGCGCTTCGCGTAGGTGCCGAGCAGCCGGGCGAGGCTGGCGGCGCCGAGGCCGTCGGGGATCTGCCAGCCGCCCGAGGCCAGCGCTCCCCAGGCGGGGATGCAGAGCTGCACGCACTGGCGCTTGCCGTCTTCCGGGGTGCGGTAGATCCGCGCCCACGGGCCCAGGCCGCGCTGGGTGAGCAGCCAGCCGGCCTTCTCCACCTGCTTGACGGCCTTGTGGGTCTTCGGCAGCTGGCCCAGGCGCTGGACGAAGTCCTTCTTCTCGTCCCGGCCCATCCGGGGCAGGCCGAGCTCGGCGAGGGCGGCGTCGGTGAGGACGACCAGGGCGTCGCCGTCCTTGCCGTGCCGGTGCAGCCGGGGCTGACCGAGCTTCACCTCCAGCGCCCACTCGACGACGTCGACCAGCGTGCGCCCGGACGGCGCGGTCGGCGCCTGGGTGCCGTCGGCGAGGTAGGCGACCAGGGACCGGCCGTCCTTGGTAACGTCCAGCACCGCGAGGGGACCTGCCGGGAAGCGCGCAGCCGCGGCCTGCTCCCAGTCGGACGGCCTCTCCGCCGCGGCGGGCTTCTTCGCCGGGGCCTTCCGGGCCCGCGAGGACGTCGCCGGACGCGACGACGCGCGGCGCGGCGCGGCCGCCGGACCGGCCGCGGGAGCGGCCTGGCGGGGCGCAGCGACCGGAGCGACCGAGGAGGCCGGCTCCGGCGACACCACAACCGGGGCGGGCTGCGCGGCGGCCGGGACGGTGCCGGGGCGGCAGAACCCGCCCAGATGCATGGGCATCCCCTGGGCACGGTAGACCGACGGCTGCCCGCACTGCACGCACGGCGCGGGCACGGCCATCAGCAGCGAGCCGTCCGGATTCTGGTCCAGCATCACCGGCTGCGCCACCGGGGCCGGATCGGCGGCGAACGCCTCCGGTACCGGAACCGGATCCGCAGGGACGCCAGCCTGCTGCGCCGCTTCAGCGGGCGCGGGGGCCTCGGGAGCGGGCGCCTGGTCGCCGTCGGTGCGCACGAGGCCGGCGGCCTGCGCGCGGTGCAGCCACTCGGTGGGCTCCACCGTGCCGTGCTGCAGGGCCAGCGTCGCGAGGAACCGGATGTACACCTCGCGCTTCGGCGGGCGGGGCTCCGTCGTCCCGGCTTCCCACCTGACGATCGTCTCGCGGCGGGTCTTCAGCGCCGCGGCCAGCTCCTCCTGGGTGTAGTCGCCGGCCTTGCGCAGCCGCTCCCGCTCGGCCGGGACCGGCAGGTCGTCCACGGGCCGGGGCCGGGCCAGCAGCGCGTCGATCGACGCGAACAGGTCGTCAGTCACAACCTCACCTCCACATCACACACTCTAGCGTGAAAGTCACTTATGGATCGCACATTTTGGCGCACATTTGCCGGATCGGGGCAGCGCAAAGCGGTGTGATGGAGCGTTCTAGGTTGCGAGTGGAGCAAGCTACCTTGCGAGTGCACCGGTGCGGAGTGATCAGATCACGGTGAGTTACGAACAACTTCGGTGATCTGGTACGGCGGACCGAGGGTCGGTGCTGTCCTGGGAGCATGGGCGACCCGGTGACGCCGAAGGCGTCGATCCCCGCGGCCAGCAGCGGGCTTCATCCCGCCCAGTGCCGCAACAACCCGGGCCGCCACCGGCGCGAGCTCTGCGGTCTCCGCCTGGACCACCCCGGCCACTACCCGGCGCAACCCGCGCTCACCGCCGAGACTGCGGACCTGCAGAACAGGCTGCTGGCCCTGCTGGACCCGGCCGCGGCTCCCTCGGACGCTGTCAGCACGTTCTCCGACCTGCGGACGGTCGCCGCGGTCGTGCTCGCCGCCTGGCCGAACAGCGCCGAGCCGGACATGCCGCCCGGGCTGGAGTCGGCCCTGGACGACTTCCTCGTCACGCGGGAACAGCTCATGACCCCCGAGGAGCGGGCCACGGGCTACAGCAACCGGGCGGCCTTCTCCTTCGGCGCCGCACCGACCCCGCCGCCGGCCACCGCAGCCCTCCTCCACCTCGCCGACCGCTGCCTCCAACTGGAGCCCGGCGCCTTCCGGGAGCGGCTGGCCAACCTGCTGGCGCACATCCCGGACCGCCGGCACCCCCGTTGGGGCAAGACCTGGAGGAACCAGCTGGCGACCTGCTCGACGATGGTCAGGGCCGAGGCCACGCGCGCGCTCAACCGGCGCCTCCCGCGGACGTCCTTGCCCGATCTGCTGAACAGCAGGTCGCTGCTGCCTCTCGGCCGGCGGGGCTACCGGGGCCGAGAACATCCCCCAGGAGATCCCCGCGGCCTGGCTCGACGTCCTCCTCCGCCGCGACCGCGCCGCCTACGCGCAAATGATCCGGCCGCTACGGCGGCTGACCGCCATCCAGCTCGTCCAGGCCGCCGAGACGAGCACGACGCGCGAGGCTGCCCGCTTCCTCGGCATCCCCTCGGCCTGGCTCATCGACCCGGCCCAGCGGATCCTGCCCTTCGGCCGCCTCCCCCGCCTCCGCGACGGTCAGGACCTCACCCAGGCGCTCGAACGCCTCGCCCGGCACGTCGAGAACGCCCCCTCACCCGATCGACTACCACGAACGCCGAAGGCGTCTCGCGACCTGGCACCTCCGAGCCGCCGACTGGGAGACCATCAAGCAGGAGTCCGACCCACAGGGAGATACCGGCAACTCATCACAGCACTGGCGGCACACGCCGACACCCTCGCCCAAACATCGGAGAACCCCGAACATCACACGCGGTGACGACCTCTGCCCGCGCTCTCAACCAACGTGCTCCATCACAGCACCACAGTTTGCGAGTGGCACACGGTCTCCTCCGACAGGCGATCGTGACCGTTTACCAGGCGGTAGAGCTGGCCGCGTTGGTGTCCGACGATGCCACTGGCCCGGAAGGCACAGCGATGGCACAGCAGGGGCACCACGCTGATGAGAACCTTTGGAATTCCCCGGCCCCGCTCACGATTCCCCAGCTCGTTGAGCTTTGAAGCGAGTGGGGAGGTTGAGCGAGCGAGGGTCGCGGGGCGGCCCGTCCGTTGAGTGTTCGGCCTGGACCGCTCCTTCAAGGGCGCCTTCGGCGTCGCTGACGCGATGGTCCGTGGGGAGGATCCTGCCGGTAGCGGCAGGTGGGCTCCACCCGGTTCAGCCCTGTACCGCCTCCCGGTTGAACGAGACGAACTCCAGCAGCCGGTCGTTGACCACGTTCGGCTGCTCCAGGGTGAGTCCGTGCCCGGCGCCCTTGAGGATCTCGGCCCGCGCTCCCGGGATCAGCGCCGTCGTCCGCTCCAGCACCTTGCGCGGCCGCAGAAGCGCGCTGCGGCTCCCCACCAGGACGAACACGGGCACCGTGATGGACGCCAGTTCCTCATCGGTGAACGGCCTGGCCGGAGGGCGGCGTGTGGGGCGGTACGAGCGCATCGCGAGCATCAGCGGTGCGACCATCTCGGGCGGCGCGCTGAGAGCGGGATTGGCCAGGAGCCGCGCCACCGCGGGGCGCAGGCGCTTGGGGGCGAGCAGTCCGAACAGCCCAGCGACCGCGTGCAGGTAGAACCGCGCGGGCACCTTCTCGATCCCGGCGGGGTCGAGCGGCGCGACCGACGCGAGCCTCCCGGGTGCGTGGATCGCCTGGTTGAGGGCGAGCCAGCCGCCGTAGGACAGGCCGACGAGATGGACGCGCTCCAGTCCGAGCCCGGCAAGGGTCTCGTCCAACCACGCCGCGTTCTCTTCGCACCCAGCCGCCACCGCGCGCTGCACGCTGCGCCCGGGGTCGTCCAGGGTGTCGATCGCGTACACGGGGTGGTTCTCGCCGAGGGCGGCGAGCTGCGGGTACCAGTTGGACGCGTGGCCGGCGTGCCCGTGCAGCAGCACGATCGGCTCCCCGGTCTCGGGGCCGTAGTGATGGACGTGGACGGTCCCGTACGACGTCTCGACGTCCAGTTCCCGCCGGGGGTCCGGCCACAGCTCCATCGCGCGGTCGTAGGCCGCGAGGAACTTCGCGTGGGCCTCCACGCTGGTGAAGTGTCCGACACTGGTCCTGGTCATGATGTCTCCCGGTCCACGAAGCCGCAGGACTTGATAATACGTTTGTACCATAAAGAGAGCGCGGAGGATCCGATGCCCAAGCTGGTCGACCACGAGGAACGGCGCGCCCACATCATCGACGCGCTGCTCCGCGTGGCGGCGGAGAGCGGGCTGCACGCCGTCACCATGCGGTCCGTCGCGGCCGAGGCGGGCGTCTCACTGCGGCTCGTGCAGTACTACTTCGACACGAAGGAGCAGCTGCTGCTCGCCGCGCTCACCCGCCTCGCCGCGCGCATGGGGGAGCGGATCTCCGCCCGGGTGAAGGCCGCAGGGGCCTCGACGTCCCCGCGCGACGTCGTCGAGGCGGTGCTGCTGGAGGCTGTTCCGACCAGCGAGGAGAGCCGGACCTTCCATCTCGTCTACACGGCCTACGCGGTCCTGTCGATCACCGATCCTGCGCTCGCCCGACAGCAGTTCCTCGCCGCCCCGAACCAGATCGACAGCTTCCTCGTTGGGCAGTTGCAGGCCGCGCAGGACGCCGGGCAGGCTGACCCGCACGTCGACGCCCGGCAGGAGGCGGTCGTGCTGCTGGCCGTCTCCGCAGGACTCGGGCTCAGCGTGCTGCTCGGCCAGCGCACGGCCGAGGAAGCGGTCGCCATCCTGCGCTACCACCTGGGCCGGGTCTTCCCCAAGCCCTCAACCGCCTTTGAAAAAGACCCTTGCGAGCTGCGAGCCTCAGGCCACGTCCACAAAAAGCTCGATCAGGGCTGAGCTGTCGCTACCGGCCGTTCCAATCCCTCCTCACGGGCCGCGACGGCTCCGCCCACCCTGGACTGGTCAGATCGGCCCTGGATCGGCCTGACCGCCGGGCGACCCCAGAGATCTGGCGTTCCCCAGGTCAACCGCCCGCAGGTGCGGAATCAAGGTGAGCAGGTCTGACCAAGGCCCGAGTCCGGGGTGGCCTTTTTCAGGGATCGTCATCAACGCCAGGGGCTTCGCGCCCTCAGTGTGTCCTCTCGCAATTGCAAGTGCCCCACTGTTCGTTGCCGGACGGCTGCCTGACCCCTTGCCAGCGCGATGACAGCGGTCTGCCACCGAGGTACGGAACCGTCTGACATGCCGGGCGGTACACCACGACCGAGGAGCGCGGACGACCGCCCGGCCCGTTGACGAAAGGGCTCTCGCGTGACTCGCACCTCCCCTCCCACCGGCCCGGCACCCAGGGCCTTCCGCACCATGAACCGACGGGAGGTGGGCTCCTGGAGGCTCGTCGCCGGTGCCGCCGCGGCCGCGGTGCTGGCTGCGGTGTACCCGGCGACCGCGGTGGCTGCGCCGGACACCGTCCCGGTGCCGCGACTCGCGTGGGCGGCGTGCGCGGACGGCTTCGAGTGCGCGACCGCCCGCGTCCCGCTCGATCACCACGACCCGCACGGCGCCAGGATCGACCTCGCCGTCATTCGGCACCCGGCGCAGGACCGGGCCCACCGGATCGGCTCACTGTTCTACAACCCCGGCGGCCCGGCCGCGGCCGGCACGGTGGCGCTGCCCGTGATGCTCGGGCAGTTCCCCGAGGAGGTGCGCCGGCGCTTCGACATCGTCAGCTTCGATCCGCGCGGCACCGGCGGCAGCGCTCCGGTGCAGTGCTTCGACGACCCGGCGGATGAGCAGGCCCTGCTGGCGGGCACGGCCGCCGGCTACCCCGAGGGCGCCGACCAGCAGAATGCCTGGGCCGACGCCTACCAGCGCCTGGGCCAGCAGTGTGCGGCCCGCAACCCCGATCTGCTGGCACACGTCTCCACCGCGAACGTGGCCCGGGACATGGACCTGCTCCGCCGGGCAGTCGGCGACCGGCAGCTCAGCTACCTTGGCACCTCGTACGGCAGCTACCTCGGCGCCACCTACGCCAACCTGTTCCCCGGCCGGGTCCGCGCCATGGTCCTCGACAGCGCCCCGGACCCGGTCGCCTGGTCGACCGGCCACGGAGACCAGGCCACCACCACGGGCACCCTGCTGCGCAACGGCAACGACGTGGCCACCGCCCGCGTCCTGGACGCCTTCCTCGACCAGTGCGCCCAGGCCGGCCCCCAAACCTGCGCCTTCTCCGCCGGGACAGCCGACGCGACCCGGGCCAGGTACGACGAGCTGCTCCAGCGGCTGCGCACCCGGCCGATCGTGGTCAACGGGGCCACCGTCACCGCCAGCTCGGCCGTGGAGGCGACGATCATCGGGCTGTACGCCGCCAATCCCGTCGCGAAGCTGCCCGTCGGCTGGACCACGCTCGGGGCCACGCTCCAGGGGCTCTGGAGCGCCACCGAGGCGTCTGCCACGCAGACCGCACCGCTGACGCCCGCCTTCCGCCAGTCTCCGGACCAGGCGCTCGCGGTAGTCTGCTCGGACTCCGCCAACCCGCCCGGCGCCGCCGACTGGCCCGCCCTGGCCGAACACGCCCGGGCCCGCTCCGGCGAGACCGGCCCGTACTTCGCCTGGGCCGACGAGCGCTGCGCCGACTGGCCCGACCGCGACCGCGACCGCTACGACGGCCCGTGGAACCGCCGCACCTCCACGCCGATCCTCGTCGTCGCCAACACCGGCGACCCAGCCATGCCGTACGAGGGGTCCCGCGCGATGGCCCGCTCGCTCGCCCGCGCACGGCTGCTGACCGTCGACGGCTACGGCCACACCGTGCTGGCCAATCTCAGCGACTGCGCCGCCGAGCACGAGACCCGCTACCTGACCGACGGCGTCCTGCCCGCCCCCGGTACGGTCTGTGCCCCCAACAAGCCGCCGTTCAGCGGCTGATCGCACAACCGGCCGCGCCTGCCGGGGGGTGTGGCCGACGCGCCCCCCGGGGGTCGGTCAGCCCGTCTCCAGGGCCAGCGACTCGGGTCGCGACAGCGCCCGGCCGCGTTCCCAGGCGGCCCGGAAGCCGACCTCCCCGAGGGCCTCGGCGCAGCCGTCGAGGACGGCCCGCAGCTCCGGGTCGCCCGGGTCGTGGGTCCCGCGCAGGCCGTACGCGGCGCCGAGTGCCGCCGCAGCGCGTGCCGCCTCCCCGAGGTCGAGGCAGTACTCGGCGAATCCCTCCAGCACGTCCGCCCGTACCGGTTGGTCGCCGCTGTCCGCAGCCAGTTCCAGGGCCCGGCGGTGCAGCGGCCCGGCCGCGTCCGGTGCGCCGCGCCGCTGCTGGGTGCGGGCCAGGCTGGTGTGCAGCAGGGCGAGCAGGTGCAGTCGTGCGGGGGCGCCGGGGCCGGCCGCGGGCAGTTGCTCCAGGCGTCGCAGCACTTCGTGCTGGCCGTGCAGCGCCTCCTCCAAGTCCCCCTCGCGCCGGGCGAGTTCGCCGAGCGCGTAACGGACGGCGGCATGCAGATGCGGGTCCCCGGCCCGTTCGGCTGCGGCCAGCGCGCGCTCCAAGTCGGCCCGGGCCGCGGCCGGCTCGCCGCAGCGCGCCCGCAGCCGGCCCGACAGCAGCAGTGCCAACGGCGCCTCGCCGGAACCGCCCATCTCGGCGTCCCGTTCACCGGCCTCCGCCAGCGCCGCGAGCGCCTCATCGGCCGCGCCGGTGACGGACAGCAGCGCGGCGAGCGTGACCAGCGCCATGGCCAGCCCCCAACGGTCGCCCACGGCGCGGAATCCGTCCACCGCGGTCCGCAGGCAGTGCTCGGCGTGCCCGATCCGTCCCGCGCCCAGCTCGACCCGGCCGAGCACCAGATGGGCGGCGGCCCGCATCCACCAGTCGGGGTGCTCGGCGTACTGCTGAGCCGTCGCGCCCACGTCTTCCGGCGGCCCCGCCATGGCGAGCAGCAGCGCGGCGGCCAGGGCGACCGGGTGGTCGGCATGCTGTGCCGTGACCAGCGCTGCGCCCATCGCCTCCGGCGGGATCGCGGCCTCGCCGCTGTTCCGGAGCAGGGCGGTGAGCTGGGCCAGGATCACGCACATGGCGTGTGTCTGCTCCAGACCGGGGGGCGGGGTGTAGCCGTGGGCGGCGAGGACGGCCGCCGTCCGCTCACCGGCCTCGCGGCCCTGACCGCGCATCAGCCAGGGCCAGGCCCGGGCGGCCGCCAGCCGCAGCGCGTGCTCCGGCGGGCCGGCGGCGACCGCCCGGTCCAGGGCCGCGTCCAGGTTGCCCTGCTCCGCGTCCAGCCGGGCCAGCCAGCCGATCTGGCCGTCCGTCCGCAGCCGGGGTTCGGCGTTCTCGGCGAGCTCGACGAAACAGCGCAGGTGGGCGGCGCCGGTCCGGTCGTCCTCGCCGGCCTCGGCGAGCCGTTGCGCGGCGTAGGCGCGGACCGTCTCCAGCAGCCGGTAGCGCACCGCCCCAGTCCCCCGGCCGGCGGCCACCACCAGGGACTTGTCGGCCAGGGACGCCAGCAGGTCCTCCATGGCCGTCGGGTCGGGCGTCGGCCCGCCCGGCCAGTTGTCGGCGCAGACCAGGTGCGCGTGGGGGAGGGTCGCTCCGCCAGCGAACACGGAAAGCCTTCGCAGCAGAACGCGTTCGTCCTCGTCGAGCAGCTCCCAGCTCCAGTCGATGACGGCGCGCAGGGTGCGGTGCCGGTCGGGAGCGGTGCGTGGGCCGCGGTCCAGCAGCCGGAGCCGGTCGTGCAGGCGCGCCGCGACCTGTCCGGGGCTCAGGGCCCGCAGCCGGGCCGCCGCCAGTTCGAGGGCCAGCGGCAGGCCGTCCAGCTCGCGGCAGATCCGGACGACCGGCTCGACGGTGTCGTGGTCGAGTGTGAAGCCGGGGCAGGCAGCGGCAGCCCTTTCCGTGAAGAGGGCGACGGCCGGATGCGCGAGCGCCTCCCGGACGGTGGAGCCAGTCTCGGGCACAGCGAGCGGTGTCACCGGCCAGAGCGCCTCGCCGGTGATTCCGAGCGGTTCGCGGCTGGTTGCCAGCACGGTGAGCTGGGGCGCGACGGCCAGCAGGGCTTGGGTCAACCGGGCGGCGTCCTCGATCAGGTGCTCGCAGTTGTCCAGGACGAGTAGGACCTCACGGCCCTCCAGGGCCCGGATGATCCGGTCGACGGGATCCCCGGCCTGATCGCCGGCGGGCAGGCCACCGGCCAGCACACCGGCCTCCGCCGGACGGCATACAGCGCTCAGCACGGCCCGGGTCACCGCGTGCGCCCCGTCGACGCCCGCGAGCTCGGCCAGCCGTACGTCCGTCGCGGGCGGGGCGGCACCCGCGGCCGCAATCGCCAGCCGGGTCTTTCCGACACCGCCCGGCCCGGTCAGCGTCACCAGGCGGGAACAGCGCAGGCGCTCTTGAACTGCTGCCAGCGCCTCATCGCGGCCGACCAGAGCGGTGAGCCAAAGGGGCAGTGTCGCCCGCCCGGCCGGATAGCTGGCGGGAGCCAGGGCCGGCCTGGACGCCGGCGACTTCGCGCCGGACAGCACCTGCAGGTGGGCGTCCCGCAGTTCGGCAGACAGGTCCGCGCCCAGTTCCTCGGCCAGCGCCCGCCGGGTACGTTCGAACACCTCCAGCGCCGCCGCCTGCTGCCCGTCCGCGTGAAGCGCGCGCATCAGCCTGACGGCGGCTCGTTCGCGCAGCGGGTGGGCGACACAGAGTCCGGCGAGCTCGGCGACCAGCCGCGGCAGCGCTTCGGTGCCGCCGAGGGCGAGCAGGGTATCTGCCCGGTCCTCGACCGCCGCCAGCCGCAGTTCGATCAGCCGGGCCGCCGGCGCGGAGGTGAACCCGGCGCCCCTGGCGTCCGTGAACGGTGCCCCGCGCCAGAGTTCCAGTGCCCCGTCCAGCAGCGCTACCGCCTCGGCGAACCGGCCCGCCGTCAGCGCCGCCCGCCCCGAGGCCACCCGCTGCTCGAAGTCCCAGGCGTCCACGCTCGACCGGGGCAGATCCAGCAGATACCCGGCGGGGTGCGAACCGATCGCCGTCCGGTCGCCCCCCAGCGCCCGACGGAGCCGGGAGACAAGGGACTGCAGGGCACCGGCCGGCTCCTCCGGCGGCGTGTCCGCCCACAGGTCGTCCACCAGACGCTCACGGGTGACCACGCGCCCAGGGTCGAGAGCCAGCCGGACCAGCAGCAGCCGAAGCCGCGCCCCGCCGACCTCGAAGGCCGACCCGTCCCCACCCCGTACGACCTGAAGCGGCCCCAGAACGTTGATCCGCACTCCGTCCGCCTCCTTGCCCCGCATCAGCCAGCCATCCAAGATCATTATCCCGATGCCCTGGCGGGCTGGAGCGGCAGGGTGCGATCCGACGCGAGATTTCACGGCCGCACTGCGCGGTGGCAAGGCGGCGCCGAGCGCGGGGCACTCGAACAACCAGTCAAGGCTATTTGGCAAACGATCAAGTTGTAGTGCCACAGCGCGCACGGTGGTTTGCGAGCGGCCAGGACGGCACGTCTGACCTATGCCTTTCCCCGCCTCTGTGGGCCGTTCGGTTATGGCGCTCGCGAGGTGCCGCGCTCCGCCATCGCAAACTGCGGTGCACCATCACGGCCATGACCAGCGAGGTCTAAACGATCACTCGCAAACTATGGCGCTCCATCACAACGGCCCCATTGACGAGGGGGTGTGGGCACCACGCGGACGGGGTGGCCGCACCAGCCCGACGGGGGTGGCCTCATGGGGCGAACATCCTTAAGGGCAGCAGTGAGAGAACGCGCCGAGCCCTTCCGGACGCCGAAGGCTTGGTACAGGTGGCTTCGCGCGCGAGGGCCGGCAGCGAACTCCGGACAGGACCGTTCGCGCCCGCCGGATTTTCCCGAACCGGCTCCCGCCACCGTGCTGCTCTGGCATGCTCACCCGGATGGCGTAGGGGCACCGGGTCACCGGGGTCTCACACAGAGTCAGTTACCAGGTCGGGGTGGGCAGTGCAGTACACGATCAGCGCGTCGGTGTTCCTCGCGATCGTCATCATCGCCCGGCTGCGGCGCACGACCCAGGCCCGCAGCCGCGTCGACGAGGCCTTCACCGTCTTCACCGCCGTCGTGTTCGGTGTGCTGATCGCCGCCACCGCGTGGGGCCACGCCATCCTCCAGCTCGTCGGCGTCGCCGTCGACGCCACCCACTGACCCCGCGTCCGACAGCGAACGGCGGCACCGCCGGCGCGACCGGACGCACTCGCACACCCGGACCCAGTCGAGGAGAAGACGTGGCGGAATCGGTGTGGACCACGTTGTTCTGGTCGATCGTGGCAGCCCTGGCCGCCACAGCCACCGCGGCCTGGTGGAGGAGCCTCTACCCCGGCACCTGGCGGCACGCATTCGACCCCCGCCACAGCCACGAACGACACAAGCTGCGCACGGCCCGGAAAAGCCTGCGCCGAGCGGAGCAGAACGTGGCCGCCGAGCAGGAACGCGCCCGCTCGGCCGCAGCCGACGCCGCAAACGAGCACCAGGCCCGGGTGAGGAAGGCCGAGCTCCACCTGGCCGCGCTGCGCGACCCCGGCCGCGGAGCGCTGCTCCACTCCCTCGGGGACCGACTGGATCTGCACGAGCACGCCCTGCGGGTGCGCACCGGCACCACCCACCCGCTCCTCGGCCTAACGATCGACGACCGGTACTCCCCCACCGAGGCCTACATCTACCTGACGCCGCCCGACGGCCCTCGCGAGCTGCTCACCCTCGCGCTGGAGGAGACCCCCGAGGCGGACGTACGGGCCTTCGTCGTCCACGTCCACAACGCCATCGCCGACACCGGACCCGCCCTCCAACGGCTCCGAGCACTCATCCCCGAGGCCGAAGCCGAACTGAAGCGCGTCACCGCCGCCACCGGCAACCGCCGCCAGGCCGAACAGAACCTGCACCAGGTCACAGCCCAGCTGAAGAACGACACCCGCATCCCCCGGGCCCGACGCGAGCTGGACACCGCCTACGACCACTGGCAGGAACTGACCGGCCGCCGCCCCGGTAACCGCCCCTCTGCGGCAGGCTGATCCCAAACCCGGTCCCGCGCCATCAGGTCCCCTTCCCGTCCCGGCGGGGCTTGAGAGGTCAGAGCCGCGTCAGTAACGGCGGCGGAGAAGCTGGGTAGCCGAGGGGTCGACGGTCAGTCATGATCTACGGTCTCGCAGCCAGCGCGGTCGAGGTGGGTCAGATCGCTCTCAACCCTTCGACCGTGGGACTTCGGCAGCTGAGTGCACGAGCCTAAGGCGCGGACGTGGCGCAGGTACCGGCTTCCGCGGAGCTGGCTCCGCGAGCGCGTGCAGCATCACCCGGCCAACTGACCGCGCGACCACAAGACGGCCATCGGCAACAAGCGCCACGATGGCCCTCTTCACACTGGCCGGTGACGTGCCGAGCGTCTCGGCCATGTCCAGGTTCGTCATGTACAGCGGATCCCCACCAGGAACTCGCGCTGTGTAAAGGTCCAGCAGAGCTGTTGAGATCTCGCTAGCGCTGCGGGGAGTCCGGGCCCTGTCGGGCCGGTCCGGATCCGGCTCGTAAACCTCGACCGCACTGGTGATCAACGCGAGGGGTTCCTCGCCGTTAAAGTCGAACCACTCCCCGTGGATCCGCTGACGGGCGAAGCAGACGTGCAGGTGTTTCTCCAACCTCGGGCCACCGGGAAATGTCGCCAGGAGGCTGAGTTCCACGGGCGATCCAGCCTGGAGGCTCGCGAGCCGGCTGACCGGATCAACCCTCCGCCCGACGGTTTGCCCACCCCAACTTCGTTCACGGCACGGTACGTTACCGAGCACCACTGACCGTAGCGCTCTCGACCTGAGTGCCGCAGTCGGTCGTGATCGCCAGTCTCGTAGCCTGGCTGGCAGGGCCACTGGAAGTTCTGCGCGGGGATAACTTTCAGGGGGATGTAACCCGCGCTCGGCTTCAGCCGGCGGCGGCCAGCCCGGACTTGTTGGTTCGGGGTGGGCGTCGGCGGTAGCTGGGAAGGACGACCTCGGGGACGTCAGCCGGCACCTCCTCCAGCGCCTCGATCCACTCCTCCTGGGAGCCCTTGAAGGCGATCCGCGGGTTGATTCGGTATAGCCCGTTTGAGATCCGCCAGAGCAGGCCAAGCTCGGCGAGCCGGTTGAGGGCCGGCGAGACATTGCTCTTGGTGGTGGCGAGCCGCTCTGCGATGTCGTCGAGGGTGAGAGTGACAAAGCCCCCGTCGGTCATCTCACCCAGCACGGTGTGCCAGACGTCGTACTGCAGGGTGGTGAGCCGGTACAGCGGCAGGGCTCGGGAGAGGTCCTGCGCGGTGAAGACGCTGCCTTCGGCGGTCAGGAAGGTTTCCGTGCCCGGGTCATGGTTGGCGGCGGTCATCACAGCGACTCCAGCTTCGGTCGGCGGGTGCGGCGAGGCGGACGGACCTCGCCCTCGGGCAGGCGGATCTCGGGGATGGAGTCCGGCATGAGCGCCAGGGCACACTGCTGCTCGGCGCTGGATCCCCAGAAGGCGATGCGCGGGTTGATCCGGTAGCGGCCTCGCCGCTCCAACCACATGAAGCCCATGTCAAGGAAACGGGCCAGGGCCTCGCCCGCTTCCTTGCGGCCGATACCGAGTCGCTCGCCGAGCTTAATGACGGTGATCGGCACGATACCGCCCTTGAGCTGGGCGCCGAGCATGGTGTGCCAGACGTCGTACTCAGTGGCGGTCAGCCCGATGAACGGCAGCTTGGCGGAAAGCTCTTTCGAGGCCATGTAAAAGGTGTGACCGAGGAAGTCGAAGTCCTCCCGCTTGCCGCTGGCCGGTTCGGGCTCGGGCGGGTTGACAGTGACCGTCTCACCCGGCTGGAGCCGGATGGCAACCACATTGTGCGTGCCCGCTGGCTCAGCGGGGGGCGGCGCGGCAGGCTGGCCAGGCCGCGAGGCAGGGAGGCGGACCACACGGCCGCCCTTCGATGCACTGATCACCACCAAAGGTTATCTCAGGGCATAACTTTTGTGGGGCTACAACCCGCAGTCGGCGCGTCGACCCGGCGAATGTGGGGTTACAACCCCCGGTTACCTGCGAGTAACGAGGGTTGTAACCCCACATTCGCTCCGCGTTTCCGCAGGTCAGCGCGTTGCCCCTCTTTTAAGGCTAAGAACTAACCGCCGCACTCTTCCCAGCCGTCAGGCCTCCGGCGGGCTGGCCGTCCGTGCCGCTGCCGCAGCCTGGGTCGGGCACCTACGTCGGCTTGCCGGCGAGCTGTGGCGAGCGTCACTGCGCCAGTCATGGAATTCCGGCTGCCGCCGGAACCGGGCCCCAGGGGGCCCTTTCCATGCCTATGAGTTCAGGTGGTCGGCATCCGTGTCCTGCCGCTGCTGGCGCCACGGTTCGGCACGCGGGTGCAGGCCCGGGTGGCTCTGGTCAGCGCTCCCAGGTCGTGGAGGTGGCCAGCAATGTGTTCGTTCGTCAGGTGGGTGGTGACGTCGGCAACCGCTCGGTAGGCAGGCAGGCCGCAACACTTGGGGCAGGACGGGTCGGCAGTGGCCCCGCCCGGCACGGGCACCGGCCACCTTCGCTGGGGGCAACTGCCCTGGCCGGACCGTCCACGGTCCGGCCGGTGCGGCGACGGGCCGCCGTCAGGGCCGTGGCCGGCCCTGACGGCGGATCCGGCGGCGCAGTCCAGGCGGCAGCGAAGGATGGTCCAGCGCATCCGGGCGCTGGCCAGGGTGCGGTAGCGGAGCGCGCCGCGCCCAGCCACCTGGTCCGCTGTGGACCGCAACGTCGTTGTGGTTGCCGCCCCGTTCCGGCCCGGGCGGTACGGCACCGGCGCTGATCACTGTGCGGTTCTCCCTGACCAGATACCGGAAGCCGGTGGCGGTCATGAAGGTGCTTACCACCTCGACCGATTTTGAACATCAGCGCCGCACGGTCACGGATACTGTCTGCACCCTGACACGACAGCACCAACAAGCTCAAGGTGCGACCCGAGGACCATCCAACCTGAGTTTCTGAGCCCAGCCCCTGACCAACCTCACCGACGGACTCGTTCCCCACACCCCCATGCCCCCGGAACAGCCAGCCCGCGTACTGAATCCGGTGGAGAGTCTGAAGGAACCCCCGCCAGGGCTTCCGCGCGACTGGAAGCCCCTACGTTGTACGCAGGGGTACTCCACCCGCCGTCCCGGCTAGGCGTAGCGAAGCGGGCGCAGCGGCTGCGGCATCGGCCCCTTGGGCCGATGCTGTGGCACGGATGGAATGCCCCGTTACGGTGGGTGCCTGCCACTTAGATAGGGAAGACGTTAGATATCCGCAGGTCAGAAGGCTACGAGGCTGGGCGTTCTGTCCCGACTGAAGGGACAGAACGCCTTCGGCGTGTCTCGGCTGAGGGTGCATATCGTGTGCAGAATGTCGGCCGGACTGACATTTACTTCGTTGATATGTCGGTGTCGCTGACGTTTTTTGCCCGGGAGAAGGTGTCTGTGGGTCAGTGCTGCTGGGGCCCCACCAGGGGTTCAAGTGGCACGCCAAAGCCCCGCCCCCGGGCTGAGTCCGAGGGCGGGGCTTTGCTGGTGGGGCTAGCTGACGGCGTGCAGGGTGCCGCGGCGTTTGGCGGCGGCCGCCTTCTTGGCTGCGGCCTGGGCCGCGCGCTTCTTGCGCTGCTGGGCGAGCTGATCTTGGTAGGCGGCGACGGCTCGGTGGTAGGACTCGACGAACCCGGGGGTGTCCAGACGGTCTTCCAGTGGCATCTCGTTGACGGCCGCGACCGCGTCTTGGGGGGAGTTGTAGCCCGCCAGCATCGCATTGATTTGGTAGAGGCCGTTGCGGATCTTCCTGACCAGTCTGGCCAGCTCCAAGGTGCGCAGCGCGGCGTTGGCGCTGGGGCGGCTGAGTCCGAGGAGGTCGCCGACGCTGGCCTGGTCGATGGTGATGCGGCCGCCGGGCTCGCTGAGTGCGCGGAGCTTGAGGAGCGCGCGGTAGGCGGCCGGCGGCAGGTCGAGGTCGGCCAGGAGGCCGTCGGCGTTGACTGCGGCGAATCGCAGCTGGCTCACTGCAGTGTTCCTTCCTCTTGCTGCGCCTCGCGTTCGAGGCGGCGCCTGGCACGTCGCTTCGACCGTTCCCGGCGCAGGTCCTCGATGGCCTTGCGCATGTGCTCCAGCGACGGGTAGCGCACCAGTTCCGGCAGGCTCGCGTCCTTGCGGATGCTGGTGAGGGTGTCGTGCTGCTCTACGCGAATGTACTCGGCTTTGCCGCCGGCGGTCTCGGTGCCGGGGATGTACTCGGCTGCCCGGTAGGAGAAGGGCGGGTTGAACTGGTAGACGCCGCGCTTGACCTTGAAGCAGATGCCGTGGCTCATGACCTCTTGCAGGGCCTCGGAGGCCTTCGTGCGGGAGACGTCGAGGACGGTGGCCATCTCCTCCTGGGTGAGGTGGATGCGGCCGCCGGCGCGTTGGCAGGCGATCAGCAGCAGGATCAGGCGCAGCGGGAGTGCTTCGCGGAAGTACTGCGCGATCAGGAGGAAGAACTCCAGCGAGTCCATCGAAAAGGCATTGGGCCGGTCCGGGGTGCCGTAGAACTCGAGCGGGTTGCGCTCGCCTTCCAGAGTCAGCTTCCGGCCCGGGTAGCGACGTGCCACCTCGTCGAGGTCCTTGACCGGGGCAAGCGGCTTGCTCCACGCCTGGATGGCGTCGTCGGCCGGTGGCAGCGACCGCGGAGCGCGCTTGGCGGTCGGCGGCCGGCCCTCCTTGGGCTCGGGGGCCACTCCTGCTCCTCTCATGGATGATCACGTGCGGCAGCAGTATGTCAGTCCTGCTGACAGATACGTCGGTCTTGCCGACATTTCGCGCGTGTTGTGTCCCCTCAGGGGGGACACAACTCTTCTCGCTCCGTGAAGTGCTGGGGGAATTCTGTGGGCGGTCCATCTTGGCTCTGCTCTTTGCTGTGGGTCGCTTCAGTCGCTCAGGTTCAGTCGCTCCGGACCGGTTTCCTCGTCCTTGTCTGCGATACCGATCCGGGACCTGAGATGCAGAGCCTGCTCGGCCGAGTACCGGCTGCCGGCCGCCGCCGCCCGCGAGTACCAGGCCAGGGCCTCGTGAAGATTTCCCGCCTCCCGAAGGAGATCCGCCATCTCCCTCACCGCCCGTCGGTCCCGGGCGTCCACCCGCTGCTTGAGCCAGGCCTCGGCAGCGTTCAGGCCCCGGTGCTTGCGCAGCAGCCACACGGCTTCCCGGTAGGCGTGCCATTCCCCGGCGTCGGAGGCCTTCGAGAACGCCGAGACCGCGTCGTCCACCAGGGTCCCGTCGCTCTCGCACTTGTCCCGCAAAACCAGCCCGACTTGCATCGACGCCTTCGAGTCCCCCAGATCAGCCGCCCGCCGAAACCACCTGAGCGCATCGTCAGGCCGCCCGGTTGTCCGGTACAGCACCGCGACCCGCCAGATAGCCGCCCGGTCCTCCGGTACCGCCTCCGCAGCCTTGAGGTAGAGCGACAGCGCCTCGTCTTCCCGGCACTTCGTCGTGAGCAGGTCGGCGAGAGGCAGCATGCTCGAGCGGTCGCCGTGATACACCGCCGCCCGGTACATCAAAATCGCTTCGTCATCCCGGCTCAGCTCCTGCAGACGCTCCGCGGCGCTGCGCCACCCGGTCAGGTCCCCCGCCTCCCCGGCATCCGCGTAGAACCGAAGGGCTCTGGCCGTGTCTCCCATCTCCCACAGAAGGTGCGCGGCTTCGCGCAGGGCAGCAGGATTTCCTGCAGCCGCCAGCGCCCGGAGCCATCGCACCGCCTCCTCGGTCCGGTCTTTGCGCTGCATGAGCGAAACTGCAGCCCTCAGAGCGTGGTCATTCCCGCCGGCCAGCGCCGCCTGCTGATAGATCGCGATCGCCTCGTCATCCCGGCCTTCCCGAAGAAGCCGCCGAGCGGCAGCCACGGCCGCGTTGGCATCGCCGGCTTCCGCCAGGGTCCGCAGCCACGAGATCGCCTCATAGGGCTCGCCGTTCTCGCTCAGCAACCTGGCCGCCGGTTCAAGGGCCTGAGGATCACCGGCTTCCGCGGCGCGCTGATACCAGGTGGCCGCCTCCTCGAGGCGACCCGACTGCTGAAGGAGAGCACCCGCCATGTGAAGGGTGTGGGTGTCCCCCTCCTCAACGGCCGCGTGAAGCTTTTGCGTTTTCAGCAGTGGATGAACGTTGCGGCTCGCGGACAAGAACTGGGCCACCGCGCCCCGGGCGGCGTTGGCATCGGCCAGGGCAAGCCGGGGATCCAGACCGACGGATCCGGCCAGTGAGACCAGCTCGTCACCGGTGAACCGGTCCGGAACGTTGACGACTGAGTCCTCGATCAGGGTTCGCGCCGCCGCAGCGATTGCCCCGCCTGAACCGCGAGTCCCGTTCAGCACCGCCGCCGTCGCGGAGATGCTGCCGACAATCAGCACCGGCGCCCGGCGCTGGTCGTGCAGCGCATTGATGATCTCAGCGTGAACCCGTCCCGCCGCGGCGCACTGAGCAGGATCCAGATACTGATCGATACGGTCCAGCCACACCACGCTGCGAGGCCCGGCCTTGGCCAGCACCTCAACCACCAGTTCACCGTTCAGAGGATCCACTGGATAACCCAGACGCCACGTCCCGGGCAGCCTCCGCACCGCCTCCCAGCAGCTGCGCGACTTGCCGGTCGCCCGCCGCCCGCGGGCGATAACGATCGCACTGTGCCCTTCGACAGCCTGCTGCACAACGCCGTCGAGCACCACGTCGTGCTGACGCCGGACATAAGGCACCAGAGTCGGCAGCACGGCCTCGGTGTTCGCGAACGCGAACGCCTCCCGAACACCCAAGGCCAACGGGTCTGCCTCCCGAACCGCACACCCGTACGGAGGCTCCGTCGCCGCACGGATCCACAATTCACGGGCCTGCGCACCGGCCGTCACCGGCTCGACGCCAGCCATACGGGCCAGCACCACCGCCACCGCTATCGCGTCCACCTGAACGCCCAGCGCCGACGAGCGCAGCAGCCTGTTCACGGTGTCCCGCGTCGGCGCCGAGTCCAATGAGTCGTCCAACCGGATCGCTGTAGCGATGTCCACCAAGGACGGCCACCCGGCCTCCAGGTACAGCGTGTGTACGAAATCCTTGAACTCCCGCATCGGCCCCGGCCGCACCCAGTCTCGCGGCGCCGACGGCCGACGCCGCGACCCCCTTCGCCCCGGGGCCACCGCACGGCCGTCTCTGAGCCTCACCCCGGCAGACCCGGCTCCCCGCCCACGGTCCCGCGCCCGCCCCACCGCCTGAAGGCGAATCCACAGCTGCTCCCACTCAGCTTCGGGGTAGTCGGCCGCCGGGGAACCGTCAAACTGCGAGATCACCCGCATGAACGCACAGAACACCAGCTCGGTCGGTACCACCCCCGGGCGTAGCGCGTCCCCAAGCGTGCTCCGGGACAGGCTCAGGCCCATGCCTTTGGCCCGCTCCTCGATGGCGCGCAGCGACGGGCTTCCACTCAGCAGCAGCGCCGAACGCATCTGCTCGCCCAGGTCGTGCGCCTCGCTCAGCGAATCCGGCTCACGCCAGCCAACCGTGCGTCGTCCACGTGCCGCCGACGCATTCGCCGGCGTCTTGCGCCACAGCCTTTCCGCCTTCCTCAGCTCTGACGGGGTGGCACCGCACGACCGGGCAAAGGCCTGCACGACGTCCAGCCGCGGACGGCGGCGTCCGGACGCGGCGCGGGAGAGGGTCGCGATGGAGATGCGCGGCGATGTCTCTGCGGCCATCTGGGCATAGGTCTTCCCGCTGCGTGCGCATAGAGCCTGGAGGAACTCGGCGAGACTCCCGGCAAGCGCTCCTGAGGCGATCGCCCTTTTCGGCCTTCCCACTGCGCACGCTCACCCGCGCCGGCGTCCCGCAGAGGCGGCCGAGACCAGACGTCTCACTAGCTCGGCCGCTGCCACGACGGCGGCACTGGACAGCGCGATGACCGTCTCGGTTGACAGCCCCATCGCGGCAAGCGCGACGAAGACGGCCAGCACCGCCACCGCCAGGACGATGAGGCCGACAGGCACTTGCCCGCCGGTCTCGTGGCCCCCACGCCGTACTTTCATGTGAAGTCCCTCTCGGTTACCGCAGCCCTCACGACGTATCCGGCACGGGGAGGGGTCGTAGTCCTCTACCGCACCGTGCGGCTAAGTGTTGAACACGCCGAGGCCCGGAGTAAGCCGTCAGACCCATCCTTCCGCCAGGCCTTGAAACAACCGTGACCCAAGGCAAGGGCGTTACCGCAGACCAGAGCGTTGAGGCCCCGTCAATGAGCCGCGCTTGTCCGGTTTTCAGTCCGGCGCCCGCGCCACCCTTGCGGTTTTTGCATGATTGTCCGGGTGTCAATGCAATAACCGGGTCTCCTCTCGTGCCTCCCTGCCCTGGTCAGAGCCCGGCATCCATCGATCATGCCTGCCTGGATCGTGCGAAGTGTCCGGCACGAAGCCGTCGCAACCCGGTGCGCTCCCTACAGGGCGCGGCAGATTGGTGACCACCCTCCCGGCCGCAGCCCAGAAACAAGCCGGGAACCACCGCCGTGCACCGGTCGTAGCGGAGCCGGCAACCAGCCGACAGGCTGGCCGCGTTCGGGGACGCTCTGTGAGGCGTCCCCGAACGCTTATCCACAACCGTGCCAACCGCCGACCACCGCTCCCGCTCCGGCAAGCACAGCTGCCGATGGACGCGCCAGCGCACGCGCCCTGGCCGCCCCGGCGGGTCGGTCGGAGGTATCGGTGGGTCAGGGCAGGTGGGTATGGCCGGCGAGTTGTGCCAGCCAGTGGGCGGCCTGCGCAGCGGCATTGATGGTGGTCAGGGCGAGGGTCGCCTGCTGGAGCAGCTTCGACACGGATTGCCGGTCGCGCGGCGGAACCGAGTGGTTGTCAGCCCGGCAGGTGCGGCGTGCGCGGTTCAGCTTGCCCTGAAGGCGTGCCTTCGGACGGGGCAGGTTGAAGACGCGCCGGGGCTCGTTGGTGTTCGTGCGGCGCACGGGTTTGGGCATGGCTATCCCCTGGATTCATGGTGCGGATTTCGGCCTCCTGGCCTCAACAGCTCAATCCTCTGGGTTAGTTGGGCAGATAGCATCAGCCTTGGGATGCCGAGAAAATCGCGATTCTGACATCGACCGCGCGTTCGAACTATTCGTTGGGGCTGAGTGAGCATGCTGGTCTACTCGACACTGACTGACGCTGAGCGGCTGTGCAGTGTCGGCGTCCGGTCTCCGATTCCGGTCGGCGAAGGCCTCGTACTGCCTGACGAGGTGGACCTGCTCGTAGCGCAGACCGACTTGAAGGTGCGGTTCCGCGCCGCGATCGCCCCTGACCTCATGGTGACGCTCACCGAACCGCCGGTCATGCTCTACGACTGCCTACGAGTCACGTACTCGCCCAACACGTTCCGGCTGGTGCTCGCACAAGGCCTGGCCGCGCTGGCCCGCCGGGGAATCGAAACCGTCCCACCGAGTAAGGGCCCCGTTTGCCCAGTGCTTCCCAACGACCCGCTCGCCATCGTCATCGCCGAGATGATCTGCCCTGGAGGCGCCGGCGACGTGAACCAGCTCCGCGCCATTCTGCATGTACGGGAAGAAGCCCAGACCAAGAGGGCGAGTGCTGCCCAAGCCGCCGAGAAAGCTCTCCACATCAGCAAGAGCACTTTCTACCGCCGGCTACGCCAAGCCAAAATGCTGGGACTAGCGGTACCGGACCGGGCAACGGTGCCGGACGCCGATGACCAGGATTCGGCGACTGTGGATCCGCCAGGTCCACCACCGATGCTCTGGCGGTAATCGGGCTGGCGGTCGATGAACTACCGGCCGCCCCAGGGGCCAGCAAAGCGAGGCGCAGGCTGGCGTGCGGGGTCAGCGGTACCGGAACTGCTGCTGAAGGCGGAGGACTTCGGTCTGCCAGTGTGCGCGGGCGTCGCCCGCGGGGGCGGGGACCTCTCGGCCGAGGCGGGAGGCCAGTTCGCGGTAGAGGGCCGGACGATCGGTGTCGGTGACGGCCAGCAGCGAGGAGAGCAGCGGTTCGTCGGCTGCGGTGCCGTCTTCCACCCGCAGCAGAACCTGGATCTGGTCGTCGGGGTGGAGCAGGGTGCTGTCGACCACGCGGCTCAGCTTCGACCAGGAGGTGGCGGACCGCTCGCGTGCGGCCTTCTTCAACGCGCCGCGCACCCCGGCCGCCAGATCGGTCAGCGCAGTCGGCGGCAACCGACGCGGGGAGGGGATCTGCCGATCCGCACCACCGGGCGAGCGGGAGGAAGCCGATGATCCGGCTGGCGTGCTTCCGGGGACGGGCTGCTGGCGCTCGGCCCGGGCGAGCCACCGGTCGACCGCCTTGCGCTGGCCCGGGGTGACGTGGGCGCCGGCTGCGTCTGCTTCCTTGGCCAGGATGAACACCCGGTAGCGCAGTTCGCGGTCGGGAAGCTGGTCCGCCGTGCGTCCGAGGTCGCTCAGGATGCGGCTCATCCGTGCATGGGCGGCCTGGGCCCGGTCCTTTCGGATCGGCTCGGCGCGGACTGGGCGAGGCCTGGTGTGGTACGTCGGCTGCCTGGTTTCGCGGGCGGTCTGGGCGGCCCGGCGTTTCACGTCCTTCAGGAATGCGGCGGCCCTGACGGCGATCTCGTGCTGCTCAGCGGTGCGTTCGCGGGCGGCCTTGAAGTTCACCTGGGTGAGCAGCGACTTCACCACCTCGGCCTCTCCATCGCTCAGGGCCTGCGCCAGCCGCCCGAAAAGGTCCGTGCGCAACTGCTCCTGCTGCTCCAGCCACAGCCGTGCCTGCTCCAGTAGGCCGGCCACGGCCCGTGCCTCGGCCCCCTCGTACGGCCCGTCGGCCTCGACCGCGCGGCACTCGGACCGGACGATGGTCACGGAGTTGGACTTCAGGGCGCCTTCCAGGCGCTGAACGGTGGTGGGCTTGCGCCAGGGCGCCGAGGTGAAGGGCGTCCAGGCGGTGCGTTTCGCGGCGGCGACGATCTCCTCGACGGCGGGGGTGCGGAAGCCGTCCGGGGACATGTGGCACTCATCGAGGCTGAACCACTCGGTGTCGCGGGCCGGGGCCTGGGTGCCGATGCGCACTCGGCGGGAGGTACCGGCACTGTCCAGACGGACGCGGTGCACGTAGCGGCGCCGGACCAGGGTGTCGGTGTCGATCGGCACCGTCGTACCGAGGACCGGCTCGAGGAGGTCGTTGTCCCACACCGGCGCCACGGCGCTGTCCAGGTGCAGGCGCAGCCCCCGAGTTCCGTGTTCCCACGCGATGTCGACGACGGAGCCGAGCGGTTCGCGCAGATGAACGGTGCCGGGGTGGTCCTGGTCGAGGAGCCAGGCGATGGCGGCGGACTTCACATAGAGGTGGTCGGCGCTGGAGACGTCCCGGGCCCGGCGCTCGCACACGTGCAGGCCGGTCGGGTCGGGCAGGTGCGCGAAGTGGCAGACGCGGTCGGTGTAGAGCTTGGTGGTGAGTCGTTCACCGCAGCCGCCGAGCAGCAGCCCGCACCAGAAGGTGTCCGCGGCGTGCTGCCTGCGGAAGGCGTCCAGCTCGATCGCCTCCAGCGGCAGGATCAGCGGCTCCTCCGAGTCCGCGCCGCCCAGTACCGCTGTCTGGATCCGCCGCTTGTCACCCGGCAACGACAACCCCCAAAGGTCCGCCCTGCATGGACGCTTCATCGTGCCAGCACGAGCGACCCGCTTGCGGGACAACGGCCCAACTCTTCCAGGCCGAGCAGTCACCCGCAGCGTCACTGACAGGCCGCCACGGCCTGACGGTCGCCGTTGCGGTGGCCGGCGTGAACGTCCCACCGGGTGGGCAGGAAGAGCGGCGAACAGGCGGGCCGATGAGGGGGACCGACATGGTGGTGCTGGTGATCGTGCTCGCAACGGTGGCCGCGGTGTTTCTCGTCGTCACCCTGGTGCGGGCCGGACGCCGGGAGTCCGCCGCTGAGCAGGTCCGCCTTGCCGAGGACGCCCGCTTGGCCGGGCGCCGGTCCATGGACGCCATCTGGGCCATGGACGACCGCCAGTTCGAGGAGCACGTCGCCGCGCTGTGCCGGCGCGACGGCTGCACTGGCGTCCAGCGCGTCGGTGGCGCCGGCGACCTGGGTGCCGACGTCACCGCCATCCTGCCCGACGGCCGCCGCCTCGTCGTCCAGTGCAAACGCTACGCGGCACATCGAACGGTCGGCAGCGGCGAGGTCCAGAAGTTCAACGGCACTGCCCGCCTCCACCACGGCGCGGACGTGCCGTTGTTCGTCGCGTCCTGCGTCTTCACGAGGCCGGCCCGCACTTTCGCCGCCGGGCAGCAGATCACCCTCGTCGACGTCGATCTGCTCGGCTTCTGGAACAACGGCACCCCCCTGTCCTCGCTCCTCGAGCTGGACATAGCCCGCTCCGGCACCAACCGCAAACTCGGACCGGCCGGCTAATTCGCTCCCATCCCTGAAGTTGATTGCTCCCTCCCCACCCCGCCGAAAACGCCATCGCCGATCCGCTCGGCAAAACGGACATCCGCCCCTCCACTGCGCTTCGGAGTCGGCCTGCGGCACTGCGCTATCCGCGCAGCAAGGCGGGTCGATGTGCTCGCCGACCTCGCTCGGGCCGGGCCTCGGCCTGGGCTTCCGCCACCCCGTGCCGGGTCGCCTGGCCGAACGGGAGCGCCCGGCCCGGGAAGACTCGGCGGCGCTGGACGACGGCGAGCTGGTTGCCCGGGAGAAGGAGTGCGCGACTTCGGGGACGCGCTGCTGGCGGACTGGCGCGCCTACTACACCAACGCCTAGCGACTGGGCCGCTTCAGCAACACCGAGTAGGTCGGCATATCGCGCTCCCGTTGGGGGACCGCCACGGTGGTGCTGACGGCCTCCCATCCTTGCGCACCTTCCGCGTTCAACTGCCTGATCAGGTCGTTGCCGGGATGCCAGCCACTAACCGAAACCCATTTGTATTCCCAGGTCGTCACTTAGCACTCCCTCAATGATCCGGATTCCCGATGGTGGGGGCGCATGCCGTCGGCCCGGTTCGAGGCGCGCAGGACGTGGTGGTAGCCCGTGGCGTCGCGGTAGAGGGATTCCAGGTACAGCACGCGCAGGACCGCGGTCAGTTCGGTGTCGGTGGCGTCGACGGTGTAGCGGCGGGTGCCGTCGACGGGGCGCGCCTTGGCGATCGCGGTGCCGAGGGCTGCGGTGTCCACACCGGTGAGGTCGCCGGCCTCGGCATCTGCGAGGGCCCGGCGCAGCAGGGCGAGGTCGGTGCCGCGGACGGTGATCGCGGTGTCCGGCACGGGGTCGGGGCCGGGCCCGGCGGTCCGCTCGGGCGGGTTCTCCTGGTGGTCCCGGTAGCGCAGTGCGTCCTGCCCGAGAGCGGTGATCCGCACCGCCCAGGCCGGTCGGGCCGTTTTCGCGGGCGGAGTGGCGAGCGGTTCGGGCTGGGCGAGCTCGCACAGGCCCGCGTCCACGAGGTCGCGGACGATACGGGCCTCGGCGTTTCGGTTTTCCAGGGGCTGAGTCCCGGTCAGCCAGGCGTTCGGCCCCTGGGCGGCCACGGTCTCCAGCATCGCCCACGCGTCCCGACGCAGCGTCACCGGCACCTCCCCGAAAGTAGTGTCACCCCATCCTTCCAGCGCCACAGCCCAGACGTACCGGCTTTCGGCACGCCGTCGGCGCGAAGCTCCCGGGTACGGGCCGCCGCAGGACGGCTGCGGCGACCTTCAGCGCCAGATCATGGGGCAGCGGCCCGTAGTGCTTGATGTACATCCAGCGAGCAGCCCTCGACCAATTGCAGGCAATCCAAGGACGACCGGTGTCGATGACGACCTCATGGACAGTCACGATGTTCTCGTGATCGCGAAGCTTCGCCGCGCTGCGGGCCTCGCGAACGGCCCGCTCAAGACGGCTCGCGTGCCCGGGTCCGACACACCGACCACCTTGCGCAGTTCAGTGCGGAACGGTCGGCCCTCGCGTGCCCGGGTCGGACGGCAGCACGTCGTCCTTGAGAAAGCGGCCGACCGGTCAGCCCTCGCGTGCCCGGGTCGGACTACACGACAGCGATGGCACCGTCCATGCCCCGCGGTCAGCCCTCGCGTGCCCGGGTCGGACTGGTCGGGGCGGCCGTCCGGCAGCCGCGGATACGGTCAGCCCTCGCGTGCCCGGGTCGGACACCGCGCCGCAGGGCGACCTGGTGCTGGTCGACGGTCAGCCCTCGCGTGCCCGGGTCGGACGCCGCCAGTGGAGAAGCCGCCCGCGAACTCGGCGGTCAGCCCTCGCGTGCCCGGGTCGGACCGCTAAGCGGAGCTTCCTGATGCGGGAGCCCACGGTCAGCCCTCGCGTGCCCGGGTCGGACGCCGCCAGTGGAGAAGCCGCCCGCGAACTCGGCGGTCAGCCCTCGCGTGCCCGGGTCGGACCGCTAAGCGGAGCTTCCTGATGCGGGAGCCCACGGTCAGCCCTCGCGTGCCCGGGTCGGACGTGGCGTGGCCGTGGCCGGTCCAGTAGAGGATCGTCAGCCCTCGCGTGCCCGGGTCGGACCCTTCGCGAGCTGGGGTTTTCTTCGGGCTTTGCGATTTCTTTGCTCTCTGTGGAGTTGTGGCCCGAGTTCGGGCGGTGTGGGCTGTCGGGGGATTACTCCCGCCGAGGTGACCCGCCGCCGAGTGGCGGTGGGCCTTCCCGCTTCTGCCTTGCGGCGCGTCCGTGCCTGCCCTCGCGAGCGGGGCTTACCGAACTTCCACGGGCTTTTACGTCCCCCTCTACCAGAGGGACGGCGTGCCGAGCGATGTTGCGGGCCGCGTTGATGTCGCGGTCGATCGTCAGGCCGCAGGTGGTGCAGTGGTACTCCCGTTCGGCCAGGGACAGCGTGGGTTTGACTGCCCCGCAGGCCGAACAGGTCTTGCTGGACGGGCGCCAGCGGTCGAGGACCGCGAGACTGGACCCGTACCAGCACGTCTTGTAGGTGAGCTGGCGCCGGAACTCGCCCGGGGAGGCGTCGAGGACCGCCCGGTTCAGGCCGGCCTTCTGCCGCACCCGCCGACCGGGCCGCTCCGTGGTGCCCCTCGCTGAGGCGCTCATACCGGTGACGTTGAGGTCCTCGATGGCGACGGTCGCAAAGCCCGTGGCCAACTGCTTGGTGAGCTGGTGAATGCTGGTGGCACGGCGCTGGGCGATGCGGTGCTGGACCACGCCAACGCGCCGCGCCGCCCGGGCACGGCGGTTGGATCCGCGCTGGGTGCGGGACAGGACGCGCTGCGCCTTGGCGAGCTGGCGAGTAGCGGCTTCCAGGTGGCGGGGATTGTCGACGTGGACGCTCGCCGGGTCCGTCGGGTCGAGGGGCTGGGAGAGGGTAGCGAGGTGCTTGACGCCCCAGTCCACTCCGATCGTGCCGCGCTCGGTCTGCGCGCGGGTCGGCTTGTCAGGCAGGTCCTGGACCACCTTCACCAGGACGGAGGCATACCAGCGGTTCCCGCCGCGGGAGACGGTCACGGACTGGACGACGGCCTGGCCCTTGCCGATGAGGCGGGACAGGCGCTTGGCGGAGTCGTGAATGCGTACCGAGCCGATGCGGGGCATGATCAGACGCCTGTAGCCGTCCGGGCGGATCGTGGGCTTCTTCACGTCGTGGTGGAGGCGGAAGGAGTCCCGGGCGCGGCCCTTCTTCTTGAACCGCGGGTAGCCGACGGCCCGTCCCGCGCGTCGGCCGGCCAACGAGTCGAACCAGTTCTTGAACGCCACGTCGGCGTCGATGAAGGCCGACTGGAACGCGTAGGTGGACACCTCGTGCCACCACGGGCACGGAGCGAGCGGACCGTGGAAGCCCTCCGGGTTCCCGTCGGTCCGGGAGTCGCCCTTGATCGCGTTGAGGTGCTTCTTGATCACGGCCTGACCCGGGATCCGGACGTCTGCCTTCTTCCTCGCGTCGGCCTCACTCAGCCCGGCCTCGGTCAGAGCAGACACCTGAGCACGCCACTCACGGTGTGCGGCGATCTTCCGGCCCAGCGCCCAGTTGAACGCCCACCTCGCCGCACCGGCATGCTGGCTCAGATCCGCCGCCTGCGCCGCCGTCGGGTCCAGGGTGAACTTGAACGCCCGCAAACTCTCCTGCAGCAAAGCGCAGTTCACCCCTTTCCGTGTCTGCTCGACTACGTTCGGCGAAACCGTAGCCGACCCCACTGACAGCCGGCACCAGAACGACCAAATGCCCTGGCTACAGGGGCTACAGCCGCAGAGGGCTTCTCCCAATCCGGCAGCTCCACGACGTCGACGGCAACCGGCCCCATCCCCCTGGACCGCCGAGGCCTGGCGGGCGGCGGCGTTCTCGCGCATCTGGCGGCGCAGTTCCTGGTAGGCGGTGTGGTCGGCGAGCGGGAGCCAGGCCGGCTGCGCGGTGAGTCGGTTCTCGCAGCGTGCGGGCCGGTCGCCCTGGTCGTGGTCGTGCTGCACCGCGGGGGCGGGGCCGACGCGGATGTCGATGGCCACCACGGTGCCGGGGCGCAGCTGCTCTAGGTCGGTGAGGATGCGGCGGGTCTGGTAGCGGAGCTGGGCGGCCCAGGCCGGGGAGTCGGCGAGCACGCGCAAGCGGCGCGTGGTCGGGTTGTACCCGGCGAGGTGCCAGTGGGCGGCCACCTCGGCGCCGACGATCGCGGGCCAGTGGTCGCGCAGGCCTCCGCCGGCGGTGCCGAGGGTTCAGCCGTGCGCGGGGACCAGGGCGAGGAACACGTCCGCGATGGGGCTCACACGGCCGCAGTCACGGGGCGGGCCTGCCACGCGATGACGGGGTCGATAGCGATCGGTGACTCGCGTGGATCCCCATCAACCTGGCTTCCCTACGTGTTCAGGGCACGTCGTGCTGTGATGGTGAACGTCTCCACGACGTTCCAAAGGTCAGCGCAGCTCTCGGGCAGCCCGGCCGGGTCGCCGGTATCTCGCAAGATGTTCTCCACGAGTTTGAAGACCCTTGTCGAAGCTGGGCCGACAGCCATCGCGGCTTCGGCGACATCGTCAGGGCCTTCCAGGCTCACAACGTCGAGTGCGGGAAGAAACCGGTCGTGATAGTTGTCGCGGAGCTCATTGTGGATCTCAGAGAGTGCGGTTCGCCACTCAGGGTGGGGCGCTCCGCGAAAGAGCGCCATTGCGTTGCCGTGGAGGTTTCCAGTGATGTGAATGGATGCGATGAGCTCCAGGTACGCGGCACGGCGGGCCTGTCTGGTGTGTTCGCCACGGTTTTCGGCAGCGTTTAGCTCCGCCGTGTGACGGGCTGATCGAGCCGATAGGCGGCCGGTCGTCCAGCTTGCGCCGATCGCGGTCGCGCCGGTGATGGCAGCGATCAGCCAGGATGAGTCCCCCATGCCGAGCAGTGTGCGGCTAACGACGACGGGCGGCAAGGTGTCGGGCTGCCGGCCCGTCAGGTAGAACGGAGCCGACGGTGTTCGCTACGCCCGACACTATGAAGTCAGCGGGGCTCGGCGGGTGCTACATATCGACTCGGTGTCGCTGAATCTCTTCCACGCTCCATCCCGTGACGACCGCAACGTCCTTGTCCGATGTCGAAAGCAGCGAGAGCCATTCGCGCAACGCGTCGGCCAAGGAGTCGGGCAGGCCGAAGGAGTTCACCAGGGGCTCGTCAACGCCATCGCCAACGTGGTCGATGTGGAACCACATGCCCGTGGGGTCTAGGCGGTCCGCCGCCGCATCGTAGCCCTCGAGGCCATTTGTACCGGCTTCAATCAGCGCGCCTGAGCGCCAGTCCGTGATCTTCCAGGAGTCCATCCCGGTCTGACCGCCGTTCACGATCCGGTGTCCGGTCTCTTCGAGGCGCTGGATTTCCGCCTCGCGCGCTTCCTGGGCTGCCAGGTTTGCGCGCAGGAGTTCGCGGATGTACTTTCTGATCGGCCCGTCGAGAGCCGTCTGCTGGGTGTTGCCAGCCGTGCCGCTGGTCTCCGTGGAGTCCTGCTCGCTCACGTGCATCTGCCTCTGCTGATCATCTGGAATGGTCCGAGTGGGGGCCGACACATGGGTCGCCGAGGCCACCCTGCCGCCACTGCCGCGCGGTTGTCCCGGCTTTCCCCAAACGAGCGAGGCCGGATGCGGCTCACGCCGCGCTGGCCCGAGTCGGGGCTGGGCGGCCAGTACGCAGTGGGATCGCCCCGGCCCGGGCGGCGCGGGCGACGGCGAGAGCGGCGCGGTGGCGCTCCCGCTGCTGGTGGGAGTGCTCGTCGGTGTCTGCGGTCGGGCCGTTCTCGATCTCGGGGGGCAAGTGGGCTTTCTCGGGCTCGCGCAGTCGGTTGTAGTGCCGGCGCAGGATGTCCTCGCGCTGGGCGGCGGCTTCGTCGAGCGTGGCCTGGCGGGTGGCGGCGTTCTCGCGCATCCGGCGGCGCAGTTCCTGGTAGGCGGTGTGGTCGGCGAGCGGGGGCCGGGTCGGCTGCGCGGCAGGCCGGTCGTCGCGGCGAAAGGGCCGGTCGTCGGGGGCCTGGTCGTGCTGCACCGCGGGGGCAGGGCCGACGCGGATGTCGATGGCCACCACGGTGCCGGGGCGCAGCTGCTCGAGGTCGGTGATGATGCGGCGGGCCTGGTAGCGGAGTTGGGCGGCCCAGGCCGGGGAGTCGGCGACCACGCGCAGGCGGCGGGTGGTCGGGTCGTAGCCGGCGAGGTGCCAGTGGGCGGCCGCCTCGCCGCCGACGATCGCGGGCCAGTGGTCGTGCAGGCCTCCGCCGGCGGTGCCGAGGGTCCAGCCGTGCGAGGCGACCAGGGCGAGGAACACGTCCGCGATCGGTTCGGGTTCGCGCGGGCCGCGCCGCTGCGTGACCGTGGTCTGCCGGGTGGTGCGCTGGGCCGGGGTGTTGCCGTTGGTGCGGGCGGCCTTGCGGGCGGCGCGCAGGGCGGTGCGGGCGAGGTCGGCTCCGCTGGTGACGGACTGGCTAGTCACGCGTCCACCACCTGGTCGGCACCCTCGAAGTCGGTGCTCCAGGAGTTCAGGAACTCCCGGTCCTGGTTGGTGAGCTCAGCGGCGGGTCGGGCCGGGCGGACGTGCTCGCGTACCCGGCGGTACACCTCGTCCGCGGCGATCCGGTCGAACGCGTACAGGCACCACTGCCGATAGGAAGCGCCGAAAACGCCCAGGTCAGTGGCCACCTCGTCCCAGCGGTCCACTGGGCGCCAGGACGGCAGACGGCTGCCCTGCGGGCGCTTGGCCGGGGTGTCCAGGACGCCGTCGGCCAGGTAGTACAGCTCGCCGGTCTTCACGACCAGGCCGTGCTCCATCAGCGGAGCCAGGCGCGCGTGGACGGTGGCACGGTGTCGACGGGTGCTGGCCGCGAGCTCCACCGCACTCTGCCCGTCCCGGTACGCGAGTGCCGCCACCACCTCTGCGGCCGTCTTGCCCAAGCCGCGGGCCCGGAACGCATCCCGGGCCATCAGCTCCGAGAGCAGACGGAAGTCCAGCTCAGCGGGCGTATCCGACGGGGCAGCGGACGTCGTGGCGGGGGCGTGTCGCCGGTTGACCCCATCTAGGTACCCGGGGGCCTCGTGCCCCACCTGGAGGTTGGGGTCAACCGGCGACACATCGTCAGCCGACCCAGTACGCGGCTTGCCCAGCATCCACTTCGAGGACTTCCCGCCACTGCCCTGCTCCGCCCGCCACAGCCACCCGGCAGCCACCAGACGGGCATCCGAGCGCTTCACCGTCGACTCCCCCGCCCCGATACCCAGAGCCAGCTGACGCTGCGACACCTCGTGGTCGAACCCGCCAGCCCGCTCACACAACTCCAGCCGGTACAGCAGGTTCGCCCGGTCCGTCTGCCCGGCCTGCCCTCGCCACGGGAACACCTCGACAGCGACCCGACGCTCCGCCACAGCCGCCAGCGCATCCCGCCGTTCCAGGATCGGCGCAGACTCACCCGTCACACGCACCGCACGCCGCCACACCCGGTCCAGGTACTTCGAGGCGTGGTCATGCCCCTTGGCGTGCGCCAGGTCCCGCAGCAGCGCACCACCGGGTGCCGGCGAAGCCAAGAGAACGTCGCGCAGCGCGAGCCGGTCAGCCCCGACCCGGGCGAACCCGAACGCGATCGCGCTGGTGACCCGGTGCGTGTCCCGGCCAGCCCCCGACCCGCCGTCCGAACCGCCCTCGCGGTACCGCTCCATCCCCGCGCCCTCAACCACCAACGCCCGCATCCGAGCCGACAACCCCGAAGGGATCTTGGACTGCCACCCCCCGGACCGCTGGCCGGGAACCCGCGGTCCGGCCGTAACTACACCCGACGGGGCGTCGCCTGCGACACCAACACCCTCACCCAGATGAGTGATGTCCATCACAGTCCCGGGATTGCGGGCGGCCGGTCCGACAACCGGTCCGCCAACAGAACCCAAGGCGGGAGCGGGGGAGGAGAGATCGCCCCCCTCGCGGGGGCGCTCGCAGAAGGCCGGAACCAGGGGATCGACACACACTTGCCCCGCCGCGCGAAACTGGCGCAGGGCAGCACTGACCTGCAAAATGGCAACGCCTTCCTATTGGTGGGCATGCAAAACCCGCTCGGGGCTCGCGCCCTGCGTGGGAGGTTCTGGGATGAACCGAACGATTCGCCCGAATTGACCGGCTGCTAACCGGTCTCCGGGCGCGGAACGGGTTGCTAGCCCGACCGCAAACTGATGGCCGCGCGCTTGGTGCTGCTAACACCGAGCCCGGCCGGGGCGGCGCGAGCCGCCGCCCCAAAGACCTACGTCATTCCCGCCTCCTCGACAGGAGTGCGCGCAGCGCGGCGGGCCGGGACATCACAGAAGCCCCGTCGACAAGCCAGCGGCTTACGTCGCTGACCTCTCGGCGGGGTGCTGCTTGTCCATCCCGGTAGGTGGGTAGTCTTCTTCACGTCGTCGACTCCCTCCTTCCAGGATTTGGGGACTGTCGACGCAGGCCCGAGTTCCTCGGGCCGCGAACCCCCGAGGCCGGCCAGCTGTCGGGGGTTTCCGCTTTCAGATATGGGTCACGATCATGCACGCTGCGTAGCACGATATCGCTTCCCGTGCTGGCCACGCCCTGAGCTTCGTGCTTGGCGCGGCGCGCCCCGAGGTGCCATCAGTTGCCTCGGGCGCGTGCCGCCATCGCATCAAAGGGCCGGACGGATCACCCTGCTGTCGAACCCTCTGTCCCGAAGCCTTTCGTAGGCATCGACGGCCTCGACGGGGACCTCCTGGTCGATGATGAACCCCTTCTTCGGGTACTCGATCAGACGCTGCAGAGTTCCAACCAGCATGTCCACGACAGTTTTGGTGTTTCCGATCCTGTCCACGTATTCGCTCAGCGTCACCGGTTCGGAAGCGCACACCACATCTACCTCTGGCCACATCTTCATTACGGTGGCGAGACTCCGGCGCTGCTCGTATGGCTTCGAGACGAGCAGGAGAGAGCTGACTGATGCGCCAGCAGCTTGCAGAACCTCGCGCGAGAACTGGAAGTTCTCGGCGGTGTTGGTCGCGTGCGTCTCCAGGAGGATCGCTGTGCGGGGAACACCGAGCGATACTGCGTGCTCGGCGTAGTGGATCGCCTCCCCGCGAGGGAAGCGCTTCAGGGTGGTGGGACTGTTGGCTCCGCTAAAGACGATGAGCGGTGCCATCTTCTCGATGTAGAGCTGTGCGGAGTGTGTGGCCACGCCAAGGTCGTGGCTGCCCAGACCGATGATCACCGAGCACGGTCGGATCGTGTGGTGAAGCTGGTGGTAGTCCCACAGCAACTGTGCATCGTCCCAGGCGTCCTGGGAGATGTCCGTCCGCGTATCCATCATCACTTGGTCTGCTTGTCTGCCGGGCCGGTGAACGCATCCCGGACTGTGGTCGCAGGCACGTCCAAAGCGGAGGCGATCTCTTCCCAGGAACATCCCTGCTCCACCGCGGCCTGGACGAGCAGGCGCTGTTCTTGCAGGACCTTCTGAGTGATCGCGACCCCAAGCGCCAGAGCCGAGAGGGGGTCTGCTGAGGTCGTGGAACCGAGGTCCTGTCGGCGACCGAGCGCACGCGCGAGGTGAGTGTCTCGGCGGTGAGCCATCGAGACGAGTGCGGCTGGCGGCACGTCGGCAGGCGTTGCGATGTGTGCCGTGTCGATGGCACGCGGACGGCCTTCACTGGGCATGCGAGTCTCCTGACGCAGAGTCTGGGATGAGGAAGTTGTACTCCCACGAGAAGCGGCTGGCCGAGTGCACGCCGACCGCGTACTCGATCACAGTGCCGTCCGCGGTGTAAGTCGTTCGGTGGAGCACCATGACGGGCTCCCCTGCGGGCAGTTCGAGCTCCGCAGATTCGGCCGGCGTCGGCATCCGTGCGTAGAGCTCCTCGGTCATCTGGTGCGGTTCCAGGCCCAGTTCGAGAAAGACTCCGAAACCGCCGCCCTTGCCCGCCGGACCCGGAGTGGGGTCCTCCAGCCGCGTGCCCTCGACATGCTGCACCTTGTAGTAGCTGGTCAGCGTGTGCGTAGGGACTCCGGCCTCCTTGACCAGGCGGGCCCGACTGACTACCTCGGTCCCTTCAGGAACGCCGAGTCCTGCCGCGACGGCCCGGGATGCTGGCAGGCGGGAAACTACCTGTGTCTGGTCGTTCCGGTTGTACTCGCGGCCACTGGCAACCCGATCGGCGATGAAGGCCACCTCGCCGCGATCGCGCCACTTGGCCTTGTCGTAGCGCTGGATGCCGAGGCGCTTCAGTGGCAGTCGTTCACGTGCATAAACGCCGCCGCCCTGGCGGCTCGTGACGACGCCAGCCGACTTCAAGCGCAGGACAGCCTGCCGCACCGTCTCCGCCGTGACGCTGTAGCGCGCGACGAGCTGCTTGGTTGTCGGCAACTTCTCGCCGGGGGCGATGTCGCCCGAGTCGATGGCAGCCCGCAGGTCGTCGGCGATCCGTTGGGATGCCGGGCGCGGGTCGGGCGGTGTGGTCATGGCGCTAGGTTAGCTCACTTTTGGCAGTTCACCAGTGATGCAACGGGTACTTCACAGTGAAGCCCTTGACTCGACTGAGGGTCGCTGCGTACCTTCATTCCGTGACGAACTTCACCAGTGAAGTTGGTGAAGTTTGCTGCGCAGTACAGAACCGCAGGTAGTCGCCGCCCACAGTTCGGGTGCCGGGTAGCTCCACCAAACCCATGCGACTGCCGCACAGCAGCGCTGATGCGCTGTCCGTTCCCCAGGGCACCGGGATTTCCGCGCGGCCTGGGGAGCGGAGAGAGCACCGCAATGCGGCCCTCACCTCCCTCCGCACAGACGAGGAGTACCTGATGACCACCTCGACCGCGATCCCCACGGCCCGGGAGCGCAAGCGCCGGACCCGCACGACGAACGTCTCCAGCAAGCCGCCGATCCTCGTGTCGCAGCTCCCGCCCGCTATGGTCCAGCTCACCCACCGCGCCGAGGTCCTGGCCTGCCCGGCCTGCGACACCTGGTGCCCGCTGACCCTGGACAAGGGCACCAAGCGCTGGAAGCTCTCCCCGCACCACACCACGAAGGCCGGCACCCCTGGTGCCCGCCGCTGCAGCAACTCCAACCGGCTGGTCACCATCGACGTGACGCTGGTTCGGTGGCAGGAGCAGCGGGTCGAGGCCAGCGTCGACGCCGCCGCCCGCCGGCCCACCAAGGTCCTGCGCAAGGTGCCGACCCCGAAGCCGCCGGCGCTCCACCAGCTCACCCCGGCCGCGCCCACCGCCGACACCGCGCGCCGCACCTACGAGACGCACCGCACCCGGTGCGCGGCATGCACCACCAGCAAGACGGACGGCAAGCTCCGCGTCGTGCACTGCCCCGACGGCGAGCGCCTGGCCGCCACCTACCTCGAGCTGCTGCGCCAGGAGCCGGAGCGCCGCGCCGCCCAGGCCCGGGCCCAGGAGGAGCAGCAGCTCGCCGAGCGCCGCCAGGCGAAGGAGCAGGCCAAGCAGCGGGCCGCCGAGTGGCCGGAGGCGCAGGTGGACTTCCTGCTCGCGAAGCGCCGCCGGGCCCAGCACATCACTGGCCGTCTCGTCGAGCCGGTCCAGGGCGCGGCGGTGCCGGTCGGAGCCCGCCCGATTGGCGAGGTGCGCAGCGCGGAGGACGTGCTGGCCGAGAACCCCATCCGGAAGCGCCAGCAGCAGCTTTCCGCCTGACCAGCGCCACGCCGGGCCCGGCCCGGTTCCAGAACCGAACAGCACCCCACCAGCCTGCGGCGGCTCGGAATCCCGGGTCGCCGTTTCGCATGCCCGAACACGCCACCAGCAGCGTCACCCGTTCTGAGGAGACCGAGATGCCCAGCACCCTCAACCAGCTGCTCGCCGACGCCTACGCCTGGTACTCGACTGGCCTGCATGACCGGGTGCAGGACCTCCTGGATGACACGGGCCTGGGCACCGGCAGCGACACCGTCGACGACCTGTGCGGAGAGCTGTGGCTGCACGCGGCGGAGCTCACCGCGACCCGCAGCCTCTCCTTCACCGAGGTCCTGGAATTCCTGGACAGGAACGCCTGCCTCCTGGTGAACCGCCTGCGCGACCAGTCGGCGCCCACCCCCGCGGGCCGGCTCGGTACCGCCGCCGACCCGGCCGACATCGCCGAGCTCGTCACCAACGCCATCGACGACACCGACTACCGGCCGGTCCCCCGCCCGCAGCGCCCCGCCTTCGCGTACCTGACCGCGCTGCGCTCTGCCGCCTGACCAGCGGCGTGTCTTCTCCTGCGACGCTGCCCGTCGCCTCCGCCCCGGCTTGCCGGTGCGGGGACGGCGGGGGGACGGCAGGAGCCGCCCCTGAAATAGCCGAAGGCCCCGGGATTGCGCCCCGAGGCCTTCGAGCCGTCGCCTGAACTGGAGGCAACGACCTTGCTGAACACCATGATTGCACGCCCCGCCCTCAACCTCGCCCCGGGGGACAGTGACCCGGACATGGACGAGGCCCTGCGTCGCGTCCGGGGCGGGGGCCGGTGATGGCCGGCCGCAGCTTCGCCGGCGGCACGCCGGTGGCCAAGCCCGGTAAGCCGAAGGGCGGTAAGCGATGACCTCGCCCACGGTCTTCGGTACCGGCACCGCGCCTGACCTGACCGCGCTGGAGCCGATCCTTCCCGCCCCGCGCCCCGGCCTGTACCTGGTCCCCCGCTCCGGTGGGATCACCGCCCACCTGACGGCCGACCAGGACACCGTGCACACCGTTCGGGCCCTGGCCCTGACCGTCCTGGTCGCCCACGGCGTCGACCTGGAGACCGCCGAGGCCGCGCAGCTGGTCCTGTCCGAGCTGATCGGCAACGCGGTCCGGGCTGGCGGCCCCCACGTTCCGCTGGTCGTGGAGGTCTACCGCTCCCGGGTGACGGACGCGGTCGTCACCGTCCACGACCCGCTCACCGACGCCATCCCGCGTCGCACCGGCACCCCGGCGGACAGCGGTGAGGCGGAGTCCGGCCGCGGCCTGACCCTGCTCGACGTCCTCGCCCCCGGCTGGACCGTCCAGCCCTCGCCGATCGGCAAGCAGATCTCCTGCCGCGTCCGCGCGGCCGGCTGACCAACCCGCCCCCAGGCGTCCGCTGCACCTGCCTGGCCACGCCCCCGGCCCGGCAGGTGCAGCGGCCACGCGCCCACACCGCCCAGATCAGCTGACCGCACCACGACACAGAAGGAGACAGACATGGACTGGCGACACCGCGCGGTGTGCCGCGAAGAGGACCCCGAGCTGTTCTTCCCGATCGGCGAGACCGGGCTGGCTCTGCTGCAAGCCGAGGAGGCCAAGGCCGTGTGCCGCCGCTGCCCCGTCATGGAGCAGTGCCTCACCTGGGCCTTGAAGACCGGCCAGGACCACGGGGTGTGGGGCGGGATGAGCGAGGGCGAGCGGCGGGCGCTGAAGCGCCGCGCCGCCCGCAACCGCGCCCGCACCACCTGATCCAGACCGGCCGGAGGCAAGAGCATCAGCCACGACACAAGAGGGGACCGCCCGTGATGACGACCGAGGAGTACGACGCCTGGCAGGCCGGGCTGGAGCAGATGAACCGCGACTACGAGGAGGCCGACCAGGCCGAGTACGTCGCCTGGCTGGACGAGCTCGACGCCCGCGATATCGCGCGCTGGGCCGACCCGGTCCTCGAAACGCCGGCCACTGGTGGTGCGCTCCTGGAGCAGCGGCACGTTCTGCACGAGGCCGCCCACCCGGAGACCGTCGCCGCGCTCCAGCGCCTCGCCCTCATGGCCCCGTCGGTCTGACCGTCGGTTGCTGTCGTCCGCCACCGCGCCCACCCCAGCGGGAACCGGGGGCGGGCGCGGCGGTGTTCGACGGTGCCCGACGCACTGCCCCACGATCACGAGGAGGACCCCGTGTTCCGTCTGATCCGCACCAGCACCTGGACCGCGACCCGGCGCCGTCTGGCCAGCATCGAGTACGAGCTGGAGGAGGTTGGCGCCATCGTCGCTGCGCAGGCCGCTGGCTGGACGCCGCCACAGCCGCCGGTCGACGGCGACCGGGCCGCCGTCCTGCGGTACGTCGACGCCGGTGTGCGCGACGAGGCCGTCTGCCGGGCCGCCGACTTCGCCGAGCAGCACCTCGACCAGGAGAACGTGCTCGGCCTGGCGCTGGCCGAGCGCTGGACCGGCTTCCCGGACGGCGGCGCCGTCCACTACCTCGGCGACGGCCGGTGGCTGCACTACCACCCCGGCCGCACCAAGCTCCGCACCAGCCGGTCCCACTCCTTCCCGGAGTCGGAGCGGATCTGCCTGCTCGACAGCCACCGCCGGGACCTGTACCCGGTGGCCAGCCTGCCCGACCTGCTGGAGCGGCTCGGCGCCCACTACATCGACTACCGCGCCCCGCGCGTGGGCCAGCCGGCCTGACGCCGGACGCTTCCCCGAGAGGACGGATCCGCATGAGCACGACGTACGAGAGCCCGCCGCCGCTGGCCCCGCCGGCCGCGGTGAACGGCAGCAGTCGGCCGCTGAACACGCTGGGCCTGCCGGTCCAGGACCGCAACCCCGCCCCGGCGGCGACCGGGGCGGCGCCGGAGGCCGGAAAGAAGAAGGGCCTGGACTTCGGGAAGGGCGACTGGACGCTCGCCGGTATCGGCGGCCTGCTCGCCGCCGGAGTGTCCACCATCGGCCTGATGGCCTCCTACAAGGCGCTGGAGCGCAAGGCCGCCCTGCCGGTGGCCAAGGGCGGCTGGGCGTGGGAGGACCCGTGGATGCTCCCGGTCGGCCTCGACCTGAGCATCCTGGCGTTCTCCATCATCAACCTGGTGCTCATCAAGGCCGACAGTGAGCTGGCCTGGGTGAAGTGGGTGCCGCGCCTGGGCGCGGCCGCCACCGTCTACCTGAACTGGCAGGCCGCCGCGACGCTGCCCAGCCAGCTCGGCCACGCCGCGCTCGTCTTCCTCTGGGTCGTGTTCTCCGAGGTTGCCGCGCACATCTACGCCGCGCACATCGGCGCGGTGAACGGCCGGACGCGGATGGACGGGATCAGGTTCTCCCGCTGGATCCTGGCCCCGTTCGCGACGGCGGCGATCTCCCGGCAGATGAAGCTGTGGGAGATCACCTCCTACGCCGAAGCCCTGGAGCTGCTCCAGGCCCGCCAGGTGTACCGGCAGCGGCTGAAGCAGAAGTACGGCAAGCGCGGCTGGAAGAAGAAGGCCCGGGCCAACGAGCTGCTGCCGCTGACGCTGGCGCCGTACGGGCTCACGGTCGAGGAGGCGCTGGAGAAGCCGGCCGCCGAGGAGGCCGCCGAGCGCCTTCGCGAAGCCGAAGCCGAGCTTCGGAAGGCCGAAGCGGAAACGGCGGAGGAGCTTCGCCGAGCCGAAGCCGAGCTTCGCCGGGTCGAAGCCGAGGCCCAGATCAACGCCGCGAAGGCCAAGGCCCAGGCGGACGAGCTGGCCGCGAAGGCGGCGCTGGAGATCGCCAAGGCGGAGGCCGAATCGGCCGCTTCGGAGGTCCTTCGCAAGGCCGAAGCGGCGCTTCGGCTGCGCGAAGCGGAGGCCGAGGCGGAGGCCAAGCGGCTCGCCGCGCAGGCCGACGCGGACGCGCTGAAGGTGGCCGCCGACGCCGAGGCCGCTCTCGCCCGTACCCGCCGCGAGGCGGAAGAAGCCCAGCTCAGCTGGGAGCGGGAGCAGCGCATCGCCCGCTGGGACGAGCAGGAGCAGGAGCGGGTCCGGGCCGCCGAAGCGGAGGCGAAGGCCGCCGCCGCGGCGGCCCGCGCCGAGGCGGACAAGGCCCGGGCGGAGAAGGAGCGCAAGGAGGCCGAGGCGGCCGCGGCGGCGGCCGATCGGGCCAAGGCCGAAGCCAAGCTCCGGGCTGGCGAAGCGGACCTTCGGGCCGCCGAAGCCGCCCGGAAGGCCGCCGAAGCGCAGGCCGCCGGCGCCACCGCGAAGGCCGAGGCCGAGCGCCTGGCGGAGCAGGAGCGTCTGGCGGCGGCGAAGGCCGCCGAGGAGGCCGCGCAGGCGGAGCTTCGGGCCGCCGAAGCGCGGGAGGCCGCTGCCGAAGCGGAGGCGAAGGCGCGGCTGACTCCGGCGGAGCGCGAGGCGCGCAAGGTCGCCGACTGGATCGAGGCCGAGGGCGAGGGCGTGGTGACGCTCTCCTACATCGAGCGCGAGCTCGGGGTCTCGCAGACCACGGCGAGCGAACGGCGCAAGCGGGCCCGGCAGATCCTCGCCGAGCGGCGCGGCGAGGCCGGCACCCAGGAGTGAGCGGACACAGGACCGGACGGGGGCGTTGCTACCGCCCCCGTCCGGGCCTCCATCCAACCACCTGAGCGGCCCGCCGCGCGGCAAAACGGCACGTCACAACACCACTCGCGTCCGGCTGTTCGTAGCCGTCCCCGACCACCCGATGCGGGTGGGTGCGGGGGCGGTCACGGCCGTCCGGCCGGCGAATCCAGAAGGGACCCCACGAGAGGGAGGCAGCGGTGAGCAGCACCGCGCAGCCGCCGGCCTGGCGGCGCAAGAGGACCGAGAAGCGCAGCGAACAGCGGGCCCGCAGGGTCGGCGCCCACGCGGCGCAGCTTCGCAGCGAGGCGGCGTCGGGCGGCCCGTCGACCCTCGCGGCGGCCGAGTGGAACATCCTGCGGTCGGTGATCGGCCGCCTGCCGGAGGCCGCCCGGGACGGCGAGTGGATGCAGATCGCCACCGCCCTGCAGAACCTGTCGACGAACCTGGCCAAGCGTCACAGCAAGTGACGGGACGCCGATCCTGATCGCGAATTTCGCATCGCGCATTCGCAAGTACGCGTATCTGCCCGCCCCCAACGCGTAGGCGGGCGCGCGGGCGCGCGCGAGAGTACCCGCCCACGGTGCGTAACCGCAAGGTGCGGCGCACCCGATCTTCCGGGCCGTCACGAGGCGGCCCGCGACCCCTGTTTGGTGATCCACTACACCCCCTTGGGAGGGGACGATCATGGCTGTCATCGAAGCCGTTGTCGGCGCCGGAGTCGGCGTCGCGAGCATGGCCTTGTCGGTGGCGATGCAGGTGCTCGCCAGCGGCGGGCAGACCGTCACCGCTGGCACGGGCCGGCGCCACCGCACCGGCGGCCGCAGCGGCGGCGGCGTGTCCGGGGCGATCAACGGGGCGCTGTCGAAGCTGGAGATGCCCCGCCTGCACATCGCGATGTTCACCGCCGGCGGGGTCGGCCTGGCCGGCACCGGCCTGGGTCACCTCATCTCCACCTGCACCACGTGGGCCAACGACACGGCGGCGCACCTGATGACCGACTGGGTCGGCGTCGGGCTGGGCTGGCTGATCTCGCTCGGCGCGGCGGTGATCCTGCTGATCGACATCCGGGACGACAAGTGCACCCCGCGCACCCTCGCCCTCGCCGCCTGCATGCCGTTCTTCATCACCGCGATCCCCGGCAAGGTCGGCGAGGGCGCCGCCACCGCGATCACGGCGGTCGCCCGGTTCATCGGCCACCTGGTCGCCTCCGCCTTCGGCATGCAGTAGAGGAAGGGGACACCGCGATGGAGCTGCTGATCGCGATGGCGCTCGCGTACGCGCTGGGCGGCGGGGTCACGGCCGGGCGCGAGAGCGCGGCTAAGCACACCAAGACCCCGAAGCCGCCGAAGCCGATCGACCGCACGGACACCGGCCGAAAGGTCGCCGAAGGCGCGATCAACTCGGTGGCCCGCGTCTACACCTTCACTTCCGGCGCGATCGAGGGCTGGCGCAAGGCGTGGCCGGAGACCAAGGCGGCGGTCTCCGAGCGCCGGGCGAAGGTGAAGGCCGTCAAGGCCGAGCGGGAGGCCGCCCGCGCGAAGGCCGAGGCCGGCAAGGCGGCCGGGGTGGGCGGGCCGGAGGCGGCTGATGAGGGGATCATCGACGCCGAGATCGTCGAGGACGAGGTGAACACCGGCGGCCCGAAGGCCCCGGCCGCCGAGAAGACCGCCGAGGCGAAGGAAGCGGCGGAGACGGCCGCGAAGGCGGACGCCACCGTCCACGTCCACGTCACCACCGACCCGCCGCCGCCCCCGACGCCCCCGGTGCCGGAGAGCCCGCCGACCGCCGGCGCCGACGGAGGCACCGGATCGCGTCCGGTGCCTCCCCCCAGGACCGCCCCCACCGACACCGCGCCGGTGGGGGCGCCGCCGTCCGAGGCCGAACCGCGGAAGTACCCGCCGCTGCGGGTCGTCAAGGACGACGGCAGCTCACCCACGGCCCCCGCCGCCGGCGGGGCCGCCAGCACCCCGAGGAGCAGCATGAGCAACCTGCCCACCGCCGCGACGCGGGTCACCGAGGTGACCGGCGTCGACTCCCTGATGCAGTACCTCGCCCAGCTCTCCCGCTGGGCGCGGATGGAGAAGGACGACGCGACGGCCGCCGTCACCCGCCTGACCGAGCTGCGGGCCAAGGCCGAGCACGCCTACAACGCCGCCGCGACCGCCAAGTACGACAAGGCGACGCTCGGCGAGCTCGCCGCGATCGTCGAGAAGCTCACCGAGCTGAAGGGCGCCCGTGAGGAGGACCTGCGCGCCTCCGACCTCGCCGAGCGCAACGCGACCCAGGCGTCGGCGAACGTGTGGGGCCGCCACGGCGGCATCCAGGAGGCCCGCAACGCCTCCGACGTCGACATGGCCGAGACCACCACCTACGGCGACTGACCACCGGTCAGCACCCGAGAAGAACTGCGAGGACCTGCATGGCAGAGATCACCTACAGCCAGATCCAGGAGAACCTGGTGCAGCTGGCGTCCGCCACGGCCGCCGAGGAGGCCGCCGCCCGCGACCGCTTCGAGCGCCTGAACGCCAAGGTCGTCGAGGCGGAGCGCAACTACCACGCCATCACCGAGCTCGGCTTCGACCCGCTGACGCTGAACGACTTCCAGCAGGTCGGCGGCGCCTTGGTCGGCCAGGCACAGGCGGTCGCGGCCGCCGCGAACTCCGCGATCGAACTCAACGGCATGGCCCGCGCCGCCGGGCTCGCGATCGAGCGCCGGCACGGCGGCTTCGACCGGGCGGTCGCCTCCGCCCCGGTGCCGGCCGCCAAGCGCGAGGCCTACAACAACCGCATGTGACCTCCCGGTCAGGCACCGCCCGCCCGCCCCGCGACCTGCCGCGGGGCGGGCGGTTCGGTGCCCGGCCGAGGTGCCGCACCCGGTGCCCGAACGCCCGTCGACCACGGAAAGGGGGGGCGCACGATGCGCCGCGACCCCATGGACCTGATCTACCCGCTCGGCATGTTCGGGCCGGTCATCGCCCTGCTGTTCGTCCTGCTCGCCCGCTGACACCCGGAAGGACCCACGACCGCCGTGATGAAGAAGCCCGCCCCGGCCGGGGCCCACGCCGCCGAAGGCGGCACGCTCAGAAGCCGCGTCGCGCGCGGCGCCTGGCGCCGGCTGCACCGCAACCGCCGCCACCTCCCGCCCATCGCCGCCTCCCTCGCCCTGGCCGGCTACGGCCAGGCCCTCACGGCCGCCCAGCACGGCATCGTCGGCGCGCTCGCCGTCGACGCCGCCCTGCCGGCCGCCGTCCTGGCCACCCGCGCCTGGCGTGCCAAGCAGCCCTACACCGGCCGCACGGCCCGCTTCCTGAACCGGCACCGGGTGCTGCCGACCCCGCCGAACCGGCCGATGCGCCGCGCCGAACTGGTGCGGACCTCGGCCGCGGCGGTCGCGGCCGGCGCGCTGCTGACCGCGATGCCCGTCACCGGCACCGGCCCGTTCGAGGCGCCGATGACCGGGCTGTGGTGGCTGGCCCTCACCCCCGCCACGGCGATCCCGTGGTGGTGGCGCCGCCGCATCCGCGCCGCCGCCGAGCCGCTCGGCCAGGAGGAGCGGATCGCCCGCTGGGAGGAGAAAGTCGGCGCCGGCCGCGGCGCCCTGCCCGGCTCCCGCCTGGTGGATCCGGTCGACACCGGCGACGGGGCGTGGGAGGCGCTGATCGAGCTGGACGGCGGCCGGCAGACCACCGCATCGGCGATCGCCGCGACCACGATGATCGCTTCCGCCTACGGGCTGCCGATCTCCTCCATCGCCGTCGACGGCGTCCCCGGCGGCGCTGCGGACAAGGCGAAGCTGCTGGTCTACGACAAGAACCCGCTCAAGCGGGTCCCGGTCTTCCCGGGGCCGGAGGCGCTGGACGTGGAGACCGGGATCGCCCGCCTGGGCCTGCACATCGACGGCGGACCGGCGCAGTACCAGATGTGGCGGCCCGGCTGGGGCGCCGTGCACACCCACATCTCGGGTGCGACCGGTTCCGGCAAGTCCGCCCTGCTGCGCTCGCTGTTCGCCATCGAGCGGCACTCCGGCCTCGTCACCTCCTGGGGCGGCGACCCGCAGGAAGGCAAGTCCTTCGGGTTCTGGCAGGACTACCTGTCCTACTTCGCCCCCGGCGTGGACGAGTGCATGGGCATGCTGATCGCCGCCGACGCCGAGCTCACCCGCCGCTCCAAGGCCTCCGCGCTCACCGTGTGGGAGGACGAGGACGGCGACCTGATGTACGGCGACACCGACTGGTCCCCCACCCCCGCCGAGCCGCTCATCTCGGTGACGATCGACGAGTGGCAGGACGTCTGGGGCAACTACCCCGAAGCCCTCGACTACGCCGTGCGCATCGCGATCCTCGGCCGCAAGGTCGGCATCAAGCTGCGCCTGGTCACCCACCTGCCCACCCTCGACTCCCTCGGCACGCCGAAGCTGCGCCAGCCGCTCACGGCGGGCAACAACATCGCCTTCCGCACCACGGAGCGCTCCGCCGGGTACGTCATCAACCTGCCCGCCGACCCGAACGACATCCCCGCCACCTGGCCGGACGAGCCCGGCGTTCCGACCTCCGGCATGGGCTACCTCAAGGGCGTCGAAGAGCGCGCCGCGATGTTCCGGGGCTGGGCGCCGGAGCGGGCCGGCATCGCCACCCGCTGGGCCAAGCGCGGCACCCCCGCCGTCGTCTCCGAGGAGGCCGCCGAGCACATCGGCCCCGCCTACACCGAGTGGCGCGACCGCCTGGCGGCCCGCCGCCGCGGCGAGCTCCCGGCGGTGCCCGGCGTCACCGACGACGCCGAGACCACCACCCAGGCCGCCCCGGCCTCGAAGGCCAAGCCGCAGAAGAAGGTCGGCGGCACCGTCGCCCCGGCGAAGGTCTCCTTCGGCAAGCTGCCCACCCAGGCCGGGCCGGGCTTCGAGCAGCAGCTCACCACCACCGCCACCGCGGGCAGCACCCCGGCCCGCGGCGACAAGAAGAAGGCGATCCTCGCCTTCCTCGAGACGGAGGGGCAGGCCACCACCGGCATCATCGCCGCCCGGCTGAACATGCCGCTGTCCACCGTCTCCTCCACCCTCAAGCGGGCCGCCGAGAAGAACGAGGTCGCCGACCTCGGCCACGGCGCCTGGGCCTCCCCCGCCGCCATGGCCGCCGCCTGACCAACCCTGCGCCGCAACCCGTGCCCGCCGCCCCGCACCCCCTGGGCGGCGGGCACAACCGTCCGCACCCACCAGGAAGAAGGCACCCATGCCCGTCACCCACCTGATCGTCGGCCCCAACGGCTCCGGCAAGACCCTCACTATCGAGCAGCTGATCGCCGCCGAGAAGCTCGCCTCCGGCCCCGCCGTCGCCGCCTGGGGTATCGAGCCGGCCTGCCCCGGCCGCCTCACCGGCCTGGACCGCGCCGCCGACGCCGACCAGGCCGTGCAGCTGCTCACCGAGGCCGCCGCCATCGCCGGCCGCCGCCTCGCCCACGCCCGCGATCACGAGCACGACTACGAGCCCACCGCGGACGAGCCCCGCATCCAGGTCGTCATCGACGGCGCCGAGCCCTTGCTGGGGGACACCGAGGCGGCCGGGCTGCTCCAGTTCCTCGTCACTGTCGGCCGCAAGACCGGCATCGAGACCGTCCTCGCCGTTACCGACACCCGCCTCGACGTCTGGCCGCCCGCCCTGCGCCGCCGCTTCTACAACGGTGCCGTCACCACGCTCCAGTGCCGCCACTGCACCGAGGACTGACCAGGCCTCACAACCCGTCTCCCGGCCTCTCCGGGGGCCGCCGGACCCGCCCCACCGCAGGGCGGGCCCGGCGGCCCCAGAAGGCGCCGCGGCGCCCCGCACAACCCATTCCCCGCCCGCTTCCCGCACGGATTGGAGGCTGCCGTGAGCAGCGTCTACGAGACCCCCGCCGTCCCCGCCGCCGACACGGCGGTCGACCTCAACGCCTACCTCCTCCAGGAGGGCTTCGTCCCGGCCACCCTCGATGGCCAGGTCGTCGCCGTCCCGCTCCACCCCACCCCCACCACCCCGGCCCTCATCCCCGCCCTGGTCGACGGCAAGGTCATCGCCGTCCCCGTCCACAACCCCCTCGCCACCGCCGCCGCGCAGGCGCAGCCCGCCCCGGCCCCGTCCGCCCCGGCGCAGCCGGCTGCCGACCCCGGTCTGCCGCTGGCGGTGCGCCAGTGCGTGCTGTACGGCTCGGCTGCGGCGCTGGCGGCGGGCGGGCTGATGTGGATGGTCGGCGCGGCGGTCGGAGAGGTCGCCCCGCACGCCGACCAGCTCGGCACGGTCCTGAAGTGGGCGTCGATCGCCGTGGCCACCGTGGTGATCGGGGTGGCCGCCCTGCTCGGCAAGCTCCGCTCCGTCGCCGCCGGTGCCGGCACCGGGGCGTCCGCGAGCGCCGGCGGCGACGGCTCCAGCGCGACCGGCACCGTCCTGGCCCTGGTCCACCGCACCCACCACACCACCATCGGCAAGCAGTCCGCCGGGTGGCGCGGCTCCATCACCAACAACAACGGCTGACCGACACCCGACCGGAGGACCCACCCGTGAACGCCGCCCGTCGCCTCATGCGGTTCCTGAACCGCCGCCCCGCCCCGCTGTGGGAAGACGACGACCTGCCCAGCGTCTACCTGCCTGCCGGCGCCGAACCGCCGGCCCCCGACCCGGACGGCGAACCCGACTGGTGCACCTGGCGCCAGGACCCCGCCGTCCAGCAACTCCTCGTCGCCGCCGACGACGAGCACGAAGCCCGGCTCCAGGCCGCCACCGAGGACTCCTGACCGGCCGACCTGCCCCGCTCCCGGCCCGCACGCCGCCCGCCCCGCCATCCGGCCGGGCGGGGACGGCGTGCCCGGGGACGGGGCCGGCCGACCGGCCGACACCGAGCAGAAGGAGAAAGCCCCATGTTCGAGCCGCTGCGCATCGACCTGACCAACCCCGCCCCCAGCGACCTGGGCCCGGCGCTGCCTGTCGGCACGTACGTGCTGTACCGGGACGCCGACCGCTACCTCGCCGGCCACCCCGACCACACCCGGGCCTGCCGCGTGGTCGACCACCCCGCCGATTACCTCACCGCCCGCTCCTCCGTGCTGGACCTGCGCACCCGGGAGACGATCCCCAGCGTCCCGGTCGCCTACCTGCGCGTCCTGGACCCGTCCGAGATCATGCACGACATCGACACCGCGCCCCTGGCCGCCCTGGACGGCGGCGAGGCACTCTCCGCCGCCGGTGCCTGGCTCGCCGCGCACCGCCGCGATCACGCCTGACCGGCCGACCAGTCTCGCCCCCGGCCGCACTCCGCCCGCCCCCGCCACCCAGGCCGGGGCGGGCGGAGTGCTTCCGGGGGCGGGGCCGGCCGACCGGCCGAACCCGCAGCCGAGAGGAAACCAGCCGTGGACGTCACCTTCGACACCCTCATCCGCCGCTACTCCGAGGACATCGCCTACCTCGCCGGCGGCGACGACGGCCCCCTGAACGTGCCCCAGGAAGGCTTCACCCCCGAGCGCTTCACCGAGCTCGTCGAGGACGCGGCCGCCTACCTCGACCGCATCCCCGTCTCCCCGTACTTCGACTACGCCGAGGAGCTCCACCAGGCCGCGATCTACCTGAACGACGCGCTGACCGCCGAGCCCGGACCCGTCCAGCACGCCCTCCTCGCCAAGGCGGCCAACTGCATCGACGTCGCCGAGCCCGCGGCCCAGGACCTCGCGCTCAGCTGCTGACCCGCCGCCGAACCTCCTGAACTGGACCACCGGTCCCGTCCCCAGCCGCGCCCCGCCCACCCTGAACTTGCCAGGTGGGCGGGGCGCTCTGGTGGCGCCACCGGCCGTCCGGCCGCACCCATCACCCCGTCCGGAGGACCCAGTGAGCGTCACCGTGACCGTCACCGCCGACCCGACCAAGCCCGGTGACGTGGCCCAAGCCGCCGTCACCGCCATCACCAAGGCCGTCCAGGCCGCCGCCAGGCGCCGCACCGCCCCTGCGGGTCCGCTGCTCACCGCGTCCTGGCGCAGCAACCGCATGACCGCCGGCGAGCTGCTGGAGCGCCTGGCCGAGCTGCCCGACTGCGCCCCGGTGATGGTCGACAGCGAGCCGCTGACCGACACCACCTACGACGGCACCGTCCACCTCCACACCGCGCGCACCGCACCGCCCGTGCCCGGCGCCGGCCTCCCGGTCGCCCCCGCGTCGGTGTGGCGCAGCACCCGCACCCGGCTGCTCGCCGTCGGCGAGCTGCGCGAGCGCCTCGCCCAGGCGCCGGACTTCGCGCCGGTCACCGCCGACGGCGAGGTGCTCACCGACACCGACTACGACGGCGACCTGAACCTGCACACCCCGTACACCGGCGCCCTCGACGAAGACGACGAGGACGAGGACGAGGACGAGAACGAGGACTGACGGTCCGTCCCCGCTCGCCCGCCCCCAACCACACCCGCAACCCGCGCCACCACACCCGAAGGAAGTGCTCATGAAGCTGCGCCTGTTCGCCGGTCCGCTCGCCGACGCCGTCGCCTACGTCGCCCGCGCCCTGCCCGCCCGGCCGCCGGTGCTGGTCCTGGCCGGCATCCTCCTCGCCACCGGCGACAAGGGCCTGACCCTGTCCGCGTTCGACTACGAGGTCGCCGCGACCACCAGCACCGGCGCTGAGATCGCCGACGACGGCACCGCGCTGGTCTCCGGCCGCCTGCTGAACGACATCGCCAAGACCCTGCCCAAGGGCGGCGAGGTCGACATCGAGGTGCCCGGTGCCCGCCTGCTGCTCACCTGCGGCACCGCCCGCTTCACCCTGCCCACCCTCCCGGTCGAGGAGTACCCGCAGCTGCCCGCCGCACCGGACACCGTGCTCACCGTCCAGGCCGACGCGCTCGCCGACGCCGTCGCCCAGGTCGCCATCGCCGCGAGCACCGACGCCTCGCTGCCGGTGCTGACCGGCGTGCACCTCACCCTGGACGACGACCGGCTCACCCTGGCCGGCACCGACCGCTACCGCTTCGCGGTTCGCGAGCTGACCGTGAAGCCGACCGGAACCCTGCCCGCGACGAAGCCCGCGCGCGGCAAGAAGAAGGCCACCGACGACATCGTCGACGACGGCCGTACCGTCCTGGTCCCCGCGAAGTTTCTCCTCGAGGCCACGAAGGCGATGGCCGGCGAGCACCCGATCGGCCTCGGCTGGTCGGAGGGGCAGCTCACCCTCACCACCCCCGGCAACTCGTTCGGCACGCGGCCCCTGGAGGGCGAGTTCCCCAAGTTCCGCCACGTCTTCCCCACCCCCGAGGACGCCGTTCTCACCCTGACCGTCGCCGTGGACGATGCGCTCGCCGTCCTCAAGCGGGTCTCCCTGGTGGCCTCCGCCAAGACCCCGGTGCGCCTCACCGTCGCCACCGCGTCCGACGGCCGCACCGAGCTGCTGCTGGAGGCCGGGCACGGCGACGACGCCCACGCCACCGACCGCATCCCCTGCAACGCCGACGGCGGCCTGGAGGGCGGCGCCGCCATCGCGTTCAACCCCGCCTACCTGGTGGACGCGCTCAAGGCCCTGGCCGCCCCCGAAGCGACATTCCACATCACCCACCAGCACAAGCCGGCGCTGCTGACCGGCCGGGCCGGGGACCTCGCCGAGCCCGACTACGAGCACCTGCTCATGCCGATCCGCCTCGACGGCTGAACCCGCCGCATCACCAGTCATCCCGGCCCGGCCGCACGACGCGGCCGGGCCGTCCGCATCACCAACCCACAACCCACACAGAGAGCGCAGGAGATCGCCGTGAACCAGCCCAACCCGTTGCTCGACCAGGCCGTCACCGAGCCGGACACCGAGGACCCGGACCTGATCTGGCGCACCCCCCGCCGCACCCCGCGATGGATGATCCACGACATCTACGGCACGCCCAGCGTGAAGGCGACCGTCGCCCTCGCCTGCTTCGCACTGCTGATGCTGACCGTGCTCGTCCTCGCCGTCGGCCCCTACGTGCTCCACGCCCTCCAGTGGATCGCGAAGCCCGAGCACTCGACTGCCCCGGCCTGGCGTCTGTGGCACACCGTCAACGACCCGATCTACCACTACCTCCAGGTCCACTCCGTCGGCCTGCCCGCCGGAGCGCGGACCCTGTTCACCTTCTGGGGCCTGGCCGGCGCCGTGATCCTGATCCGGGCGCTGCGCCAGGGCGCCACCGTCGGTGTCCAGCTCGGCGCCTTCGTCTTCGGCGCACTGACGGTCGCCATGGTCTGGTCCGGCACCGAGGGCCCCGGTAAGCCGGTGGCCGCCGGCCTGGCCGCGCTCGCGTGGGCCGTGGTCGCCGCCCTCGCCCTGACCGGCTCCTGGATCCACACCACCGTCATCAACGAGCCCCCCGCCGCGCCGCCCGCCCCCGCTCCGGTCCCGGCGCCGCCCGTGACGGTGCCGGTCACCGTCGAGGTGCCCGAACCGCGGATCGAGGCCGTCGTCGTCGACGTCCAGCAGCTCCAGGTCGACATCAACGGCCGCCGCCTCACCGGCGACGACGGTCAGCACGCCTGACCCCACCCCTCAGGGCCGCTCCGCACCGGGCGGGCGGCCCCACCCTCCCTGTCCCGCACCGCCGAACCGGAAGGCCGACCCCGCCGCATGTCCTGGTCCATATCCCGCGACGCCCGACTCGCCGAACTGCGCCAGCTCCTGCACGAGCGCTCCGCCACCCTCGCCAACCTCACCCCCGGCACCACCGCCCACACCGGCCTGCAAGCCGAATGCGACGCCATCTACGCCGAGATCAAGAAGCTCGAGAACTCCGCCAGCTGCTCCCCCGCCGTGCTGATCGCCATCACCGTGCTCGTCCTGATCGTCATCCTCACCGCCCGCTGACCGTCCACCCTTCCGGGCACTGACGCCGCGCACCGGCCGCCCCGCCGCCCCCGCCACCAGGCCGGGGCGGCGGGGCGCTCCGGTGCGCGGCGCGGCCACCCGGCCGGGCATCCCGTCGACCGCAAGGAGAAACCCGTGTCCCTCCCCCGCCAGCAGCACCAGCCCGGCGCGCACACCCCGGTCCCCTACCGGGCGCAGCAGCCCGCCCCGTACACCGGCCAGGCCGGTCCTGGCGAGCGGGTCATCATCGTGCAGCTGCCCGCCGACCAGCCGCTCGCCGACCGCAGCGAGCCCACCGCGGCCGACGTCGCCGCCGTCCGGGCCGCGGTCCGGCGCGACGCCCGGTTCTTCGTCCTGCTCCTGGTCGGCGTGATGCTCGCCGTCGCCTCCCTCGCCGCCCTGCGCTGGGCCGCCAACGCCACCATCCCCGCCCCGGCCCCGGCCCAGACCGCCCCGGCCGCCCGGTGATCCACACCCTGCTGCAACGGGCCGCCACCCGGCTGCGCCGCCCCCGCATCGTCTGCCCGCACTGCTGGGGCCACGACCTGGAACACCACCCGCCCGCCTTCTGGCGCTGCGCGAGCTGCCAGTACGAGTGGGGCCCAGGCGCCGCCTGGAACACCCCGCAATGGCCGGCCCGGCCCACCACCCGCACCCACGACCTCTACGCCTGACCGGCCACCGCCCGGCCGCCATTACCCACAGAAGGGAACCCCGTGAACACCCACACCACCAGCGACATCGAGCAGGTCTTCGCCGGACTGACCGCCCAGCGCCACTCCGGCCTGCTCGATGCGGACGACGCCTACGACGTCCTGCTACGCGTCCTCGCCCACGCCCGAACCATCGGCCAGACCCGCACCACCGCCGACGAACTCCACACCGCCATCCACCAGCTCGACGGCAGCCACGTCTTCGGCGGCCGCGGCACCCTGCGCACCCTGCTGCGCAACGCCGCCGCCGACCGCGAGATCCGCATCACCGCCACCGGCCACATCCTGCTGCGCTCCGACGCCCCCAGCGACGGCGGCCCCGAACACACCTGGATCCGGCTGGAGACCAGCCGGGGAACCGAGGTCGAGATCGTCGGCGCCGACCCGTGGCCCGACTACCAGCAGCAGGCCCCCGGCCCGGCCTGGTGGCGCTGCACGGGCTGCCGGATGTCCAGCGGCAGGCTCGCGCAGGACCTGGACCTGATGCGCATCGAGGCCACCGACCACGCCCGCGACTGCTCCGCCAGGCCCGCCCCCGCCGCCTGCCCCGACGCCCACTGACAGCAACCACGCCAGGAAGGACCACCGCCCATGGTCATCGAGATCACCTCCTTCGGCCACCTCCACGGCCCCGCTCCCGCCGCTCACCTCTCCCTGGACGTCCGCGCCCACTTCCACGACCCCCACCGCGACGAGAACACCCGGCACCTGACCGCCCGCCACCCCACCATCCAGGACAAGGTCGCCACCACCCCCGGCATCCCCCAGCTCCTGGACGCCACCGTCGCCGCCGCCCAGGCCTTCGCCGCCGGCCCCGCCGCCGACATCGCGCCCCTGACCATCGCCGTGGGCTGCGCCGGCGGAAAACACCGGGCCGGCTATCTCGCCGACCAGCTCGGCGAGCGCCTCACCGCCGCCGGCCACGACGTGCACGTGACCCACCGCGACATCGACAAGGCCGTCGTGGAGCGCTGACCGCCGTCCCGGCGCTCACGCTGCCCACCACCGCGCCCCGTCCCGGCTGCCCAGCCGGTGGCGGGGCGCGGTGGTGCGCGGCGCGGCCGCCCGGCCGGATCCACCCACGGAGAGGACTCCCCCATGGCCCAGGCCCACGACCCCGCCCCGGCCGACCCGCAGCACCGGGCCGACCTGCGCGACCTCGAGCCGCTCGCCGCCCGGGTCGCCGCCGCCCGCGACGGCTGGCCCATGCCCGCCCTGGACCCGGACAGCCGCAAGGCCCTCATCCGCATCCTCACCGAGGCCGCCGCCCGCGGCGGCGCCGCCAACCCCGAGGCCGCCCGCCTCGCCCAGGCCCGCGCCGACGAGCTGCGCGCCGGACTGGACTGACACCCGCCCAACCAGCCCGGATCGGCCCTGCAAGAAGAGGAGAGACATGGACAGCACCCTGACCACGGAGCAGCAGCTGGCACTCGCCGTCGAGTTCCGCGTGCCGATCCCCCAGATGAAGCCGGGCGGCGGGTACGGCGAGATCGTCGTTCGCCGTGACGAGACCAGCGACGGCTGGGCGGTGACCGACGGCGCCCTCGTCGGCCTGCGGGCCTGGACCGAGGGCGAGGACGGCGGCTGGCGGCCGGTCAGCGACATCGGCCGCGCCGCCGCCTACCGCCACACCCGCGAGCAGGCCCTGGCCCTCGCCCGCCGGGCCGCCGAGTACGAAGCCATCACCCACCAGGTGCTGTTCGGCGTGATCGCCGACCCCCTCGGCCACGCCATTCGCACCCGGCGACACAGGATCACCTGCCCGCGCTGCCACCACCAGGGCGTCGAGGAGTACCGCGAGCCGATCCCCGGCACCGACGACTACGCCGACTGCGCCCGCTGCCCGGCCTGCCGCCTGGAATGGGCGCTCGACCCCGGCGCCGACATCACCTGCCCCACCTGCGGCGGCAGCGGCATCCCCGGCGCCGGGCCCATCGGCCGGCACACCCCCGACGGCTGGCAGCACGCCCCCACGTGCGGGTGCGTCGAGTCATCCGGGCAGTGACGCTGCCCACCACCGCGCCCCACCGTCCAGCCCACCAGGCCGCGGCGGCGGGGCGCGGTGGCGCGCGGCGCGGCCGCCCGGCCAACCCCACCACCACGGAGGCACCCGTGAACACCACCGCCCGCACCGCCCGCTTCGCCGCCGCATACGCCCTGCTGCGCGCCGGAGCGGACGTCGGTGACCACCTCGTCCAGACCGACCACTGCGCCCGCACCAAGGGCGCCACCGACGCCGCCCCCGTCACCGGCGACGACGGCACCCTCCACGGCACCGCCGCCGGCCGCAAGGCGTGCGCCGTCCACTGCCTGACCTACTCGGCCACCCAGGCCGCCGCCCTCCTCCTCGGCGCCCGCGCGCTCGGCCTGCGCCTGCGCCCCGGCCAGATCGCTGCCGCCCTCGCCATCTCGGGCCTGACGCACTACGCCATCGACCGAAGGGTGCCGGACGGGCTCCTCCAGCGGTTCGCCGACGCCACCGGCAAGGGCAACTTCTACCGCCTCGCCGACCACGGCATGAACGGCGCGTACTGCATGGACGGCGCCGTCCACCACGCCTTCGAGACCATCGCCGCCGCCGTCCTGGCCCGCTGACACCACCCCAGACACAGCCCCGCCGAACAGCCGCACCGGCCCCAGCGCCGACCGTGTCCGAGGCGTTCAGCGACGACCCCACCGGCGCCTGGACCTGACCACCCACCAGCCCCGCACCCACCGGAAGGAAACCGAGATGACCCAGCAGACCACCGACCTGCGCACCCGCGCGCTGCGCGCCCTCTTCGACCTCGCCGACCCGGCCGCCACCGTCGCCGCCGCGGCCGCGGCTGGCCTCACCGCCTACCGCGCCCTGACCGCCCGCCCCGCCGAAACCCGCACCACCCTCGCACTGGCCACCGCCGGCCTCGCCGCCGCCCTCACCGACCAGCACACCCACCACCTCCTCACCCCGCTCCGCGCCCGCCTCGGCATCGAGCGCCACCCCGCACCGACCACCGCAGTGCCCTCGCTGGCCCAGCTCGCCCAGGACGCCACCGCCAATACCGCCGCGCGGGCCGCCAGCGGCGCGATCCACCTCGACTTCAGCTCCGGCTGCCTCACCAACCCGCGCAACTGGCAGGGACAGCCGGACGGCACCGCCACCTGCGAGCTCACCCCCGCCGCGCACCTGCTCTACCAGCCGTCCGGCACGGACAGCGGACTCGCCGAGTACAGCGGACGGCCGCGCTACTACGAGCTGGTCGCCGACGGCGAGCACCCGATCGTCGTCACCACCGTCACCCAGCTCGCCGACCTCCTCCAGCGCCACGCCGACGGCCGCCCGCTGGACGGCAGCGACGAGGACGACCCGTGGGCGGACGTCAGCCAGGACAACACCACCCCGCAGGCCAGCACGGACGACCTCCCCGAGTCCGACGAGGACCAGGCCGACGACCACCGCGGCCAGGAAACCGAAGCCCGGACCGACACACGCTCCTGACCGGCACCAAACCGGGCGGTCGGCTCGCCCAGCACCCGGCCGCCCGGCCCCACCCCGTCCGCACCGATCAGGGAGTCACCGCGATGGCCCGCACCACCACCCGCCTGCACACCCGCCGCCCCGCCCCCGTCCGCAACCACGACACGAAGACCACCCCGCTCCTCGCCCTGCCGAAGGTCAGCGAAGACCCCTTCGCCGGACCCGCCGGCCGCACGCACTTTGCCTGCGACACCTGCGAGACCACCTGGGCCGGCGCGGAAGCCGACTGCTGGAACTGCGGCCGACCCGCCACCACCGAGCACCCCAACCTCACCGCCGCCCTCCAGCTGCTCCTGCACCGCGCCGCCGCCCACCGCGCCTGACCACCCGCCACCACAACCCTGGCCCGGCCCGCACCGCAGCGGCCCGGGCCACCTCGAAGGAGACCCCCAGACATGACCCTCGCCCCGATCCCCCGCCGCGGCCTGTTCACCGCCGACCCCAACGAGCGCCTGCGCCCCGGCACCCCCACCGCCGCCTGGGAGCTGTGGCTCACCGGCCCGAACGCCCTGCTGCCGATGCCCGACCTCGCCACCGCCCTGATGGCCGCCGCCGAGCACAACGCCCTGACCGCCGAGCTCGACGACGGCTCCCCGCTCGAGCCCGTCACGTACGCCCTGGTCCTCCACCACGGCTACGCCTGGCGCCGCGAGGGCGCAGCCCGCCCGGGTGCCGGCATCGCCGTCCCGTCGCTGTGCTGGACCGCCTGCTGTTCGGTGTGCGGCGACCAGGTCGAAGACGAGTACATCCCCCACCACACCACCCCCGAGGCCGCCGCCAACGACGCCGCCGGCCGCGAGTGGCACGAGCGCCCCGACGGCCGGCTCGTCTGCGACCGCAGCGACGACGCCCACGACGAGGCCCGTGCCCAGGCGCTCCCCCAGAACGACGGCGCCGAGCCGGACGAGAACCAGCTCACCTTCCTGTAGGCCAGCCCCAGCATCCGAATGGAGGACCGCATGCACCGACCCGTCATCGCCCCCCGCCCCGACAGCCCCGCCTCCCACGCTGTCGGCCTCGACCTGGACGGAACCCTTGCGGTGGACAACGGATGGCAGGGAGGCCGCATCGGCCTCCCCCAGCCCGGCGCCATGGACGCGCTGCGCACCCTCGCGCGCCACAGGGCGGTCTTCGTCTACACCGCCAGGCCGAGGATCTGGCTGCCCGAGGTTGCTGATTGGGTCACCTTTCTCTGGGGCTGGTGACGCGTGGCGGGTAGATCAGTGCAGGTCAGCAGCGGTGAAGGTGACCCTAGCGAATGCAACAGCTGTGGTGCCATCGCCCGGGAGGGTGAGTGTTGGCCGTCTTGCGTACCAGTCGCCCCGGGCTGATCACCCGCCAGGTGGTGTCTGGGGCCCGCGCTACCATGCGGCGATTTGGAGGTCTCATGCGTTTCACCGTTCCGCCGCCGCCCCTCGATATAGCGGCCTGCTTCCCGGACCTGGTGCCACATGCTCGATCCACCACTCTGCTGTACCCGCGTGCAGGTGCCCCCGGTCGGGGGGAGAGCTCGCTTGGTGGACCGCTGCTGTGGCCGGCTGACGAGCCGTGGCCGACATGTGTCGCGCCGGACCACTACAACCCTGCGCGCGGACGTGCGGTGGTCGGGCCGGACCCCGTGGCCATGGTGCCTGTGGTTCAACTCTTCGCCAAGGATGTTCCGGCCCTGATGTTTCCGACCGGCACTGATGTGCTCCAGGTGCTCTGGTGCCCGCTGGTCCACTCCGCGCACGACCAGTGGTCGCCTGTGCCCGTCTTGCGTTGGCGATCCGCCGCAAAAGTCGCGTGCGGGCAGCTGCGGGAGGAAGCGCCGAAGCCGTACGAGTTCGACGACGAGTACGTGCCTCGGCCCTGCGTTGTTCACCCGACTGAGGCCGTTGAGTACCCGAACTGGGACCTGCCGGACGATCTGTGCGAGCGCGTCGGGGAGTGGAGCGACGTGATTGAGGAGACCACGGGCATCTCCTACTTCGACGCGTTCACCACCAGGCAGAGCAAGGTCGGCGGCTATCCGGGCTGGACCCAGGAGCCGAGTTGGCCCGAGTGCGTCTGCGGCGAACGGATGGAGCACCTCCTGACCGTCTCAGCGAGCGAGTCATGCGGCCGATGGCTGCCGGTCGAGGAGCGGACACCTCCCGGCTCCGGCCGGGAGGTGTCCGACGCCCGGCAGCACACCAGCCACGGGATGGTGATGGGCGACGCCGGTGGTATCTACGTCTTCGTCTGCCGTGCCTGCCCCAACTGGCCCACGGCCCACCGCTACGACTGCTGATTCCTGTGAGCTGGCCGCTCGACAAATCCTTTCAGGCTGACTGTCCGGGATGCCTGTCCGACCAGCACCTATCAGAGGAGCCGACATGCGGTACCTCACCCCCGCCCTTGCCCTCAGCGCCCTCCAACGCGGGAAGCAGATCGAGCAGTTCCTCGGCGCCATCGAAATCGACGGCCGGCCCGGGCTCCGCTGGATCGCTCTCAGCCCCGGCCGTGCGGGCATCACCATCTACCTGAGCGAGGTCGAAGACGTCGGCACCGACGCCTTCCTCGACATCACCGAGTTCCCATCCCTGGACCCCGAGGACGAGACCTGGGGACGGGAAATCGCTGTCCTGCCCACCCCCGACGAGGCCCTGCATCTGTCCGAGCAGGAACTCGCCGCAGACCCGCAGCGCTGGGTCAACGACGGCATCGTCTGCGACGAGTACCAGGACTTCCGGACAGCACGCAGGTCGAACCTGTGAGGACCGTGTGCGAGTCAAGGAGCCGTTGTCGACTGGCCGTCGACCTATAGAAGGAGCTGAACCAAGCTGATCCAAGGGGAGTCGCCGGTCTTCTGGAACGCGCGGACCCTCCAGCGCCCTGCGGGCAGGTGGACGGGGGCTTGGTCCGGCTCGCCTCTGCCGTCCGGGTAGGGCACTCCGAGGTTCTTGCCGGCCTCGGCGGAGTCCATGAGGACCGCCGGTCCGTCGGTCTCCCAGAGACCGCACTCCTCCCACGGCGTCGCCGGGTCGTTCAGCGCCGCTTCGGTGGCGGAGAGCAGCTCGGCGTCGGAGTCGGCGGCGAGCCAGCGCATGAAGGCCCTCTGCTCGGGCAGGTAGCAGGTGGTGGCGGGCTCGTCGCCCAGCACCAGCGCGGAGACGTCGCTGCGGCCGCGCAGGCCGATCACCTCGGCCAGGCCCTCAACCCCGCAAGCCCGGTCGTAGTCGTCTGGCTGGTCGCTGTCACCGATGATCATGCCGTCCTCAGTGCAGCCACCCCAGTACTGCAGTGCGTACACCGGGACGACGATCAGAGGACCACCCAAGGATTCGACCCAGGTCAGATCGAGGGTCATCCGGACGGCATGTGGATCAGTACTCATGTACGCAGTGTGCCGCTGATCAGTGACAAGCAGGGAACCAGGGTGAGCACCTGCACGGCGGACAACGGACAGAACTGAAAGACCCCCATAACGTCACCGCCCGCCACCGCCGCTACCACCCCGCCGTGGCGGCCTGGTTCAACCGCCACGGCATCCCCGCGGTCGTCGACGAGGACCCCGACCGCGCCTACTGGACCGACGACGGCGGTCGGCTCCTCGTCACCAACAAGAAGCTGGGCGCGGCCCTCTACATCGACGACCGCGCCCTCGCCTTCACCGGCGACTGGACCGCCGCCCTCCCCGAAGCGCTGCGCCGCATCGGCGAGCCTCCCGACCCGGCGGCACAGCCCGCCGCTGACCTCCCCGCGCTGACGATCCGCCAGCCGTGGCTGGCCGCGATCCTCGCCGGAGACAAGACGACCGAGAACCGGTCCTGGCCGACCCGCCACCGCGGCCCGGTCGTCCTGCACGCCGCCCGCGCCCTCGCCCGCGACGGCCAGACCGACCCGCACGTCCGCGCCGTCCTCGCCCGCCCCGGCGCCCCCGCGCTGACGACCGGCGCCCTGGTCGCCACCGCCCGCGTCACCGACTGCCACCGCGACACCGGATGCTGCCGGCCCTGGGGCCTGCCCGGCCGGTGGCACTGGACCCTCACCGACGTCCATGCCCTCGCCGACCCGATCCCCGCCGCCGGCCGCCTCGGCCTCTGGCGCCTCGACCCCGGCCAACACGCCATGCTCCACCGCCACCAGGCCGCCGCCCCGTCGGCGCTCGCGCACGGCTGATACGCCCGGCCCCGGCCGTGCACCCGCCCGGTTGACGCCGGGCGGGTGCTCCCTTTCCGGCACCACCGCACCGCCCGACGAAAGGCAGAACCGTGATCCTGACCATCGCCGTCCAAAACCTCCAGCGAGGTGGCCTGTCCGACGCAGACGGCAGCCGCGAAGACCGATGGCCGCTCCTCGCCAAACGCATCACCGCCATCGACCCGGACCTGGTCCTCCTCCAGGAAGCCGAGGGATGGGCCGACGCCGGCCACCGCCAACTCGTCCGCGCCGAGCACGACCTCGGCATGGACGGACTCCTCGCCCCCTCCCGCTCCGGCCGCGGAACCGCCCTGCTCTACCGGCGCGAAACCCTCGGCCGACGCATCGCCTGGAACACCGACTACACCGACACCGAGATGCACCACGGCTTCGGCGTCGCCGGCTTCACCATCCCCGGCCTGCCCGCACCGCTCGCCGTCGCCAGCGTGCACCTCACCCCCTACAGTGCGGACAAGGCCATCGCCGAGGCCGACTTCGCCGCCAGCCGCGCCTACCGGCACGGCCCCTACTGCATCCTCGGCGGCGACATCAACTACCCGCCCGCCGCCGGACCCGACCCGGCCTGGGACCGCATGCGCCCCTACAACCGCGGCGCCCGCACCATCCTCACCGACCCGGCACTCCACCAGCAGATCGCTCCCCTACCGGACCGCCGAGTCGCCTGGAAGCTGACAGCCAACGGCCTCATCGACTCAGCCTGGCACCTCCACCAGCAGACCGACGACGACACCCTGCTGCGCCATACCGGCACGGACGACCGGATCGACCAGCTCTGGGTCTCCGGCCCGCTCGCCCCGGCCATCGTCTCCTACACCCTGCTCGACACCCCGGCCGACGCGAGCGACCACCACGGCCTGGCCGTCGTTCTCGACACCGACCGGATCGACACCAGCCGGCCGTGGACCTACCGCTGATCATTCCGACCGAGCAAATTCCCGCGGACCAAGCCCCAACCGCCGTATGCAGGCCGAGTACCGGCTTCCTCTCCCTCACCTGACCAGTAGGCACTGCCACAACGACGAAGGCCTGCGTCCGGGTCCCCGGACGCAGGCCTTCGTCGTTCCGCGAGGGGGTGGAAACGCCGTTTCCACCCCCTCGTCCACCAAGCGGCCCATGATCTGCCGACACGGCTGCCTCACTGTATGACCAACCCCTTCGCGTCAGTATGCTGACGCCATGGCATCCCCCAATTCGGGAGTCGACCGGGAAAAGCTGACGTCCAAGCTGCCCGCGTCCCTCCGTCAAAGCATCAAGGTGCGCGCGGCCCAGCTGGGCATCGACCTCCAGGACGCCGTCACCGACGGCGTGATCGCCTGGCGGGCTCACACCACGCCCCTGCCGCTGATCGACACGTCCGGGGCCGACTCGTTCGGCACCTGGCTCCCCGTAGGCCTCTACGACGCGTTCCGGGAGGACTGCGCCCCACGTGGGGTGTCCTACATCCAGGGGCTCGCCCAGGCAGTCCAGCTGTGGCTCGACCAGCACGCGACCGACGAAGCGCAGGTCCAGCCCCAGCCGGTCCGACGGATCGTCATGGCCAACCAGAAGGGTGGCGTCGGAAAGACCGCCCTCTCTGCTGGCATCGCTCAGGCCTACGCGGAGGACGGTCAGCGGGTACTCCTCATCGACTACGACCCGCAGGGACACCTCAGCCACCAGCTGAACATCCCCGCCATTGACGCAGGTGAAGAAAGCCTCGTCACCCACATGCTGGAGCGTGAGAAAGCCCGCAGGACCATTCAGGACCTGGCGGTCGCCATCCCCGGCGAGCGGTTCGGAGGCAGGCTCCACGTCCTGCCCGCTGCATTTGACGCCTTCCTCCTCGACGCGGGCCTCGCCATGTTCCGCGGACCCCGGCACGCCGTACTGGAGCGCGCCCTCAGCGCCGCGGAGGCGGACTACGACGTCATCGTGATCGACTCTCCGCCGAGCCTCGGCCTCGCCATGGACGCGGCCCTCTTCTACGGCCGGCAGCGTGATGGGGAGCACGAAGGCCGCTCCGGCGTCGTGATCCCGGTGGAGGCGGAGGACAGCTCCGCAAAGGCCTACGGGATGCTCGTCAAACAGATCAACGCCCTCATGGCCGACTACGACCTGCACCTCGAACAGCTCGGGCTCGTCGTCAGCAAGTACGACTCCCGCCGCGGCTTCATCGCCACTTCCTCTCTCGAAAAGTGGCGGAGCCTCGGAACCCCGCGGGTCCTGGCCGTCAACAAAGACCTCCGTGAACAGCGCGAGGCGGTCCGCGTCACCCAGCCCCTGCTCGCCTACGCCCCCGACAGCGAGCAGGCCCACACCATGCGTCAGATCATCAGGGAGCTCGCCTCGTGAGCAGTCGTAGCAAGGCCGCCATGCTCAGCGGCTCCAGCACCTTCGACGCCGTCGCACCGCAGCCCATCAGCGCCCGCGGACGGGCGCTCGCCGCGCTCGACGGCAAGCCCACCACCCCGGAACCGACAGCCCCCGCCGCTCCGCGGAACGAAGTCAGCCTCGACCAGCTCGCGCACAACCCGTTCAACCCGCGCGAGACCCTGACTGAGATCAAGGAGATGGCCGACAGCCTCGAAACCCGGGGCATCATCCAGGTGCTGACCGTGGTCACCCGCAGCGCGTTCGCGGCCGCTCACCCCGGGCACGAAGCACGGATCGGCCCCGCGGACTTCGTCGTCCTCGACGGCAACCGCCGCCTCGCCGGCGCCCGTCTGGCCGGGCTGGACAAGCTTCCTGTCCACGTCGACGACAGCCTGGCGCACACCGCAGACGACATGCTGGAGTCCGCGCTCGTCGCAGCAGTCCAGCACGTCGAGATCGAGCCGCTCGACCAGGCCAAGGCGCTGGAACGGCTCGTCGCCGTCCACGGGTCACAGCGAGAGGTCGCCAAGCGGCTCGGCAAAAGCCACGTCTGGGTCTCCCAACGGCTCTCCCTGCTCAACCTGACCGCAGAACTCAAGGAAGCCGTCGAGACCAAGCAACTGCCGGTCGAGATCGCCCGCGCGGCAGGCCGGCTCCCTCAGGACCAACAGCAAGCCGCAGTCGAAAAGGCTGTCGAGGAACGGGCGGCCCCCAAGCGATCGCGCAGTGCCACGCGTGGAAACGCCGTTTCCACCCCGCGAGTCACCGACCCTGCACCACCGGCAACAGAAGAGGGTGGAAACGGCGTTTCCACCCCGCCCCTGCCGGATCAGCGGGAAGCCCATGGCGACTCTGCCGCAGTCACAGTCCGGCTGATCCCATCCGACCCCAGGGCAACCGCGCAGCTCCTCGTTGACGCGATGGACCGCCGCCAGGCGGTCCAGGTGGCCTCCGAGCTGCTGGAGATCCTGAAGCGCGAGGCCGAGCCCAAGCACGTGGAGCGCTGACACACCCACTCTGCATCCTGTGCGACGCCTGGCCTCAGCCGGGCGTCGCACGCGTTTCCGGGGGACGTCGGCGTGGGCTAAGGGATCACCGAGAGTCCGGATACCGGCACGTCCGGCAGGGCATGCTCAACCGGACCTGCCCACGGCGAAGGGAGCAGCGCAGTGTCCTGGAGAGATGCCGTGCAGCCGGCGTTGCGGGTGCTGCTCCAGGGGGACGACTACCTGGACCCGCACTTGGAGCTGCTACGCCTTGGTGTTGAGCACCGGGATGTCGCAGCCGAGAACCTCACTGTGACCCTGGTGGTGGACGGCGCGCTGGTCACGGGGGCGGTGGTCTCAGCTGCGACGTGGGAGCGTCTGCACGTCGACCGTCTTGGTGCTCACGACTACGACCTGCGGAAGGTTCTGCGGGAGGCCCTCGGGTATCTGGACGAGGCTGCCGAGAAGGGGCGCCGGCGCCGCGAGGTCGATTCGCGATTCCTCCACCTTCGGGACGTCACCGTTCGGTCCGGCCGGACCGAACGCAGGCTGCCGAGCTGGCGCGGTCCGATCGCGGCGGTCAGTGGCTGGAGCTTGGGCGAGCCGGACGAGCGCTGAGCACTGCCTCGGGCGGCGAGGTGCTCAGAAGGGCCGGTGCGGGCGGTCGCTGGCAGGTAGCACCGCCAGCGGCCAGCGGCCCGCCTCAACCCCTGCGCGCCTGAACGCCTTCAGCGCACAAGGGAGGATGCCGCTCTCGGAACGTACCGCGGTCCTCACCGGGTGACGCCAACTTTCCGGCCGCGTCACGGGCGGCGCCGCCCGGACCAGCCTGCGCCCGCAGGGCAACCGCGGCATGGCGGATGGTTTGCCGACCGGCGGCGTTCGGCCTTCTAGCATGGGGGCAGTTGGGACAAGGGGGTGGGGTGGATGGACGGCGGTTACAAGGTCGACGTGCGCGCGCTGGTCAACGGCTCGTGGCAGATGCATCAGGTCTCCGAGGACCTGCTGAACATCGTGACGTTGCTGGCACGGGAGCTGTCCGCGTCCGGCGGCATGATCGGGGACGACGAGGCGGGGAAGCTCTTCGCGTCGGTGTACAAGCCGTCGGCGAAGACGACGTTGAACCAGATGGCGAACGCCTGCCACTTCATGGGTCAGGGCTCGCAGACCCTGCTGGCGAACGCCAACAACTATCTGGCGGCCGAGGACGCGGTGGCGAAGCAGCTGCTGGACACGAACGCTGACCCGGCTGGCGACGCTACTGCCGGCCTGGCTCAGCCCTGGACGGCCGCCGGGCAGTGCGCGCCGGATCCACGGGGGATCGGCGAGACGCTGCCGGAGGCTCTTGGCAAGACCAGCGGCATGGACCGGTGGGTGTGGGGAGACCGCTTCCGCGGAGACTCGGACAAGCTGAGGAAGGTCGCTGGGAGCTGGCAGGCCGCCCACCGGCTCACCGTGCAGGTCCTCCACGGCGCGCAGGACGCTTGGCGCACTGTCGACGAAGTTCATGAAGGCCAGACGGCCAAGGCGATCGCCGAGTTCTTCACCGCCTTCGTCGGCCGGCAGGACTACCCGGCGAAGCCGGAAAGCGGCTCCACACTGCTGGCGAACCTGGCATCCGCCTGTCGGCAGCTCGGCGACGCCTGCGACCGTTATGCCAAGCACATCGACGACTCCGCGAGCTTCTTCAACAACTGGTTCGTCGCCCCCTGGGACGACCCAGTCTTTGGCGGCGAAGGGGACGACGGTGGCCTGAAATCCAAGCTGCTCGGCGACACCCAGATCCTGTCGCTCGCCGGCACGCCGCACGCGCTCGACGACACCCAGAAGCGGGTGCCGGTTCCCCAGGGCCAGCCCGCGCCGAAGCCGTCCGGTCCGGGGTTCCCCTGGGTCCTGCCCTTCCCTGCGCCGCTTCCCCTTCCTCTGCCGTTGGTTCCCGCGGCCTACAGGCCGGTCAACCCGAACGTGCAAGTCCGGACCCCCGTCGCGCCCCCCAACCCGCCGATGCCGGGCTACCCCCCGCTGACGCCCACCGAACTGGCAACGTTCCGGCAGTGGAAGTCGGGTCTGGTCACCGGCGACTTCTCCGGCGGCATCGACGCCGACAAGCGCTACCAGTGGGACGTGGCCGGGTACCCCGAGTACCAGCTGCCCCTGGTACCGCTGAAACCCAACAGGGAGCCGTACATCATGGCGGACGGCCTTCGGGATACCGACGGCATGATCGTCGACGCCAAGTACGTCCGCGACCCCGCGAAGTGCTACCGCACTCTCGAGGAGTACGAGAAGACCCAGAAGAAGGAGAAGGGCGCGAAACCCCCGTTCCTATTCAAGGACGACGAAGAGGAACTCCAGAAGTACGCGGTCGCCATGAACGACCCCCGCAACCAGCAAGTCCGCGGACTGGAGATCGACACCAACGACCCCATCACCGTGCCCTACTGGCGCACCATGATGGCCCTCTACGGCGCCAAGGGCTACGCCCGCTACGTTCCGTCAGGCCCCCTCACCAACCCCACGCTCTCCTAGGACCAGGACCAGCCATGACCTCCCAGCCCGTCCCCGAGTTCGGCGAACCCAGCACCCTGTTCATCTTTACCCCCGCCCCTGGCACGACCTGGAACCTGACCGTTGACGCCTTCACCCAGGCGCTCCGGCGAAGGGAAGGGGAGCAGCAGGCGTTCGTGCACACCAAGGCGGACGGCGGAGCCTACGGACCGAGCGACGAGAACGACTGGTGGTTCGACTTCACCGCAGCCGGGACAACCTACGAGGGCATCGGATCCGGCGCCTCGGGCGACGAAGGCCTGTCCCTGCGCAACGCGACCGCCGGTGCCGCTGCGGAGTTCGCCGCCTGGCTGATCCAGGAACTCGTGCCCGCGAACGGCCAGGTCGATTTCAACACCAGGGCCGGCATGGAGGCGGGCCTGCCCGACGAGATCCTCGCCGAGCACACTGTCGCCGGATTCGAAGCCATCTTCCGCGAGCACCTGAGCGACCTGTGACCCCGTCGGCCACGCCCCAGGGGCACGACTTCGGCGGGAAACAGCTGGCCACAACCTCCGGAGCTCGGCGGAGAGCTTGGCCACCTTGTGGACGAGAAGGACAACCTGCGCGGATAGGTCAGTGCACGGTGTAACTCGGTTGGGCTGAGTTAGCGGCGGCCGGCGGGGAGCCGGCCGCCGAATCGTCTACGTGGCCGGTGAGGGGGTGGGGTGCTCCTGGCCGGGGACCGTCGCTGCACCCACGACCGCCAGGCGAACGCGCGGGCGCTCTCGTCTCGGTGAAGTCGGGCCGGCCTTGGCGGAGTTGGACCTGCCTCTGCTTTACCGTCATGGCGTGACAGTCCTCATCATCGGCGGCAGCGGATTCCTGGGCACCGAGCTGGCCCGCCAGGCGGCATCGGCAGGCACCCCGGTGGCCGCGACCTTCGCCACAAAGCGCGGCCTGCTCCTCGGCGGCGCGCACGTGGTCCTCGGCGGCCCGGGCCTGCTGCTCGGCGGCAGCGGCCTGGCGCCGGGCGACCTCGGCGGCGGCCTCCGCGGCTGCCGCGCCGGCCCGGGCGTCCCTCGCCTGACCTTGGGCGATCTTTGCCTGCCAGAACGCGGCGACGGCCGATCCACCGCCGAAGACGGCCGCGGCGATCGCGGCGGTCATGTTCCAGTCCACGGTGTGCCTCCCCGTCCGTCCGACGAGGACCGCCGGACGGGGCCGTCAGCGTACCCGGGGGAGGGAAGGATAACGGTCATTATCCTTCCTTTTCCCGACGGTCCGCCGGGTGGGTGAAGCTGACCGAGTGACCGCGGCCCCAAGGTCTCTCCGCTCGCCTTGGCAGTAGCCTCCGGACATGTCTGCGGCCGCCATCCTCTATCTGATCTCGGCTCTGCTGGACTTCGGGGGCATCACCCTGACGGTCTTGGACATCCGAGCAGCCCGCGGGAAGTTGCGCGACTTCATCAGGCGCCCGCACCACGTGTACGTCTCGGACGCAGCGGCCGCAGTCGACGCGGCCAACGCCTCCGTCCTGACGAGCGGGCCACCGAAGACTCTCGAAGAGCGTGTCTGGCAACTGGAGACGTGGCAGAGCAGCATCCCCGGAGAGCTCGACCGCCGCGACCGGGAGGTGGTTGCCCGCCTGGAAGCCCGTCTGCAAGGCGACATCGACGCCGCCCGAACCTCCGTTCAGACGCAGCTGCTCCAGGTCAGCGAGTACCTGGAGGGTGGCTTGCAGACAGCCACGGTCAACTACCGGGGTCCCGCTCTGCTCCTCCTCGGGGTAGTCGTTGGCTTCTGCGGAAACCTCACTGCGCTCAGCTGAACGAGAGAAGCGATTGCCTGACTGATGGAATGGCGACCGTCTTCGCCAATCTGCGGGCGGATGGTCGCGAACGCTGACACCCTCAAGGGCAACGCCGGCATCGACCAGGAGAGAGCGATGGTGGACGACGAGAACGACCAGGAGAACCACCGGCCCGAGCTCGACTACGGCTACGGCCTTGAGTACGAGCCCGACCCGTTCGCCGATCCTTCCTACGAACAGCCGAAGGAATGGCCCGACGACCCGATCGGCGACGACATCGAGGCGATGTACGAGGCCGCCTGGCGGGACGGAACGATCACCCGGGACAGCCCGGCGGCCAAGGCCTGGAAGGAACGGCCCTGGCTCCGCCGGTAGGCACTGCGCGCGGTTAGGGGACCAGCGGCGGGTGGACCTGGTCGGCAGTCAGGTCGGCTCGGACTCGGGTGATCCGCGGGCGGTGGCGGTAGCGGCCGAACTCGGGCTCGGCCTGGTCGGTCTCGATCTCGACGACGGCCTCCGGCTCCACGGGCAGGTAGGCGATCGGCGGGCTGCCTGGCAGCCCGCCGACGGTGCCGGGCAGCTCGGCTGGCTCGCCGGCCGGGTGCAGGAGCGGTGCCAGGGCGCGGCGTAGGTCTTGGCCGAGGGGGAGGGAGACGGCCACCGGTCGCAGTCGGCCGTCGTGGCCTGGGCGGGAGAGGACGGCGGCCTGGGTGGCGGGGGTTCGGCCGGTGATGCCGGTGACGACCGCGTCCACGGTGTGGCGGCGGCGCCACTTCGTCCAGGCGGAGCCGTAGCGGGGCAGGTAGGGGAGCGGCTCGGGCTTGGCGACGATGCCCTCGACCGCGCAGCCCAGCGCGCCGACCCAGGCCATGGCCTCGGCCGGGTCGCGGGTGGCCGGGACGGGCCGGATCGCGGCGGGCGCGTCGGCCAGCAGGTCCAGCAGGAGACGGCGGCGCTCGCTGTAGGGCTGGGGGCGGTGGTCGGTGTCGGCGGTGGCCAGGGCGTCGAAGGCCGCGAAGTGGACGGTGAACCCGGCGCCGGGCCGCGGGCCCCTCCCGGCGCGGGTCTGCAGGAGCGCGAAGGAAACCTCGCCCGACTCCGTGACGGCGAGGAGCTCGCCGTCGTACACGGCCTCCGGCAGCCGCCCGGCGGTGCCCGCGAGGTCGGCCATCGCGGCGGTGAGGTCGGTGCCGTGCCGGCTGTAGACCCGGGCCGCGGGCCCGGTGCGCAGCAGGGCCCGCCAGCCGTCGAGCTTGGGCTCCAGACTCAGACCGGGGCCGGCGGGCGGATCTGGGACCGGGCGGGCGGCGGCGACCTCGACCGGCAGGTCGAAGGGGATCATCACGGACCGCCGTCGGCGCGCCGCCCCGGCGCCAGGCCCATGTAGAAGGCGAACGCCTCGGGTGCGGCGTCCTGCGCCGCCCGCTGCTGCTCGGGGGTCTCCCGCTCCAGCGCGAAGCACGCCCAGGAGCAGCGTCCCCAGGGGGTCCAGTCGCTGGTGCGGCCGCAGGCCTCGCAGCGCATCACGGCGGTCTCGGGCATGGTCCACCTCCGCTGAACTGGTCATTTCCACGGTAGAGCGTCGGCGGGCCGGAGACCGATGACGTTTGATCAGTCGAACAAGCGATCGAATAATGAGGGTGTGACCGCAGCCGTACCGTTCTCCGCCTCGTCCCGGCAGCCTGGCAACGCGCCGGGGGATGCCGAGTGCCCGCCTCGGGAGTTGATGACGCTGCCCGGCGTGCACCGGGAGGTGCGCCGGTGGCGGCTTGTGGAGGTCCGCCTCGGCGGCCGGTGGCGGCCGGCCATCCTGACCTCCTGGCGCCGCCCGCCGGGCAGCACCCGCTGGGTGGTCCACGTCCGCTGGGGCCCCGACGGCCCGGGGCCGGGCGAGGAGCCCTGGGCCTGGCTGCTCTACGACGACGCGACGATCCGCCCCCTGCCCGAGCCGGACGACAGCGTGGGGCTGCGTGACGCGGTGCTGGTCCCCTCCGAGATGGCCGGCGCTCCCGAGCCCGACGACGCGGGCCGGTGCTGGCGCCTGGCCTGGCTCCACCTCGGCGGCTGGCGCTCCGCCCTGGTGACCGAGCAGCGCCGGCCGGGCCCCGGCCTGCCCTGGATCGCCTCCGTGCGGTGGGGCGAGGACAAGGCCTCGGCCTGGGTCGTCGCCGACGGCCGCACCCTTCGCGCCGCCGCGCCCGCTCCCGCTCCGCAGGACTCATCCCAGCTCGGGGAATCGCGCCCGTGACGCTCACCGTCGTCCAGAGAGCGGCCGAGGAAGGGAGCGACCGGCTGGCAGAGCTGCTGGAGGTGACCTCGCCGACGGCCCGGTCGCGCCAGGCCAGCACGGAAATCCTGCCGGTGCTGGAGCCGCTGCGTCCCCTGCTGCCGAATGGAGGTCTGGCCCGGGGGACGGTCACGGTCGTCCCGGACCTCGGCACGCTGCTGGCGCTCGCCGCCGGTCCGGCCGGCGCCGACCGGTACGGCTACACCTCGGTGATTGGGCTACCTGACCTCGGGCTGGCCGCTGCGGCCGGGTACGGACTGGACCTGCGCCGCCTCCTGGTCGTCGACGAGCCCGGCGATCACTACGCCGAGGTGGTGTCGACGCTCGCCGCCGCCTGCCCGGTGATCATCGCGGCGGGGCACCGGCACCTCGCGCCCCGGACGGTCGACCGCCTCGCCGCCCACCTGCGCCGGGCCGGGACGGTCGTGCTCACGCCGGGCCCGTGGCCGGGCGCCCACCTGCGGGTGGAAACGCGGTCGAGCGGCTGGGAAGGGCTGGGCGACGGATGGGGGCAACTGGACCGCCGTCGGGTCGAGCTGCGGGCCGTCGGCCGGGGCTCCGCCGGACGGGAGCGCCGGATGGAGTTGTGGCTGCCCGACGGGGACGGTGGCGTGAGTACCCGGACGGAGTCCGTCGCGGCGGCGGCCGGATCGCCCGCGTCCGCGTCCGCCTAAGAAAGTCGGCGCCGTCGTGGTTCGCAGCTCAGCGGCCATGCCGGGTTCGGCGGGGTCAGCCGGTGTGCCCGGTGGGCAGCAGGTCGGTGGCGAAGAGGGGGACGCCGAGGCGGTGGGCGGCGGCGGCGCGCGCCGGCCTGGAGGTCCGGCTCACCGGCCATTCCCAGCGGGCTGGGCTGATCACCACGAGCATCAAGGCCGGCAAGCGGCCCGACAAGGTCCGCGCCCAGTCCGGGCACGCTCCCTCCAGCCCGGTGTTCGAGGGCTATGTCCGCGACGCCAAGGCCTGGGAGGACGCCGCCACCGAGGACATCGGCCTGTAGCTGGGCCCCCGAGCGACCCGAACTGTGGGCCCAGCTCCCCGAGCGACCCAGGACACCGTCCGCGAGCTGATGACGCACTTGATCACGTTAGCCGCACCGACCAGGACGGACCGGCCTGCGGCGGCCCGCTGCTGATCGACCGGACGGCGCTCGAGAAGCTTCCCAGCGGCGGGGTGAACCGGTTGGTCTGGCTCTGGCGGTGCCGCCTGATGACACCTCGCCGCAGCACACCGCCGCGTGGCCCACGGACCTGGCTGGCGCCATTGGGGCCCGTGCCAGCCTCGCGGAGATGCGCGGAGGTGTCCCCCGGGAGGGGGTGGCGACGCGTGTTGCGGGCGGGTGCTTCTGTTGCCGCTTCACCACCGCGAGGTGTTGGCAACCCTTGAACAAAGCCGGCCCGCGGGGAGAGTCGGCCGGTGGCAGCAGGGGTGTTCGGGGCGTGCGAAGGGGGCCGGTTGCGGGGGTTCGCTCTGTGAGCACCAGATCTTGCGTTTCGTTTACCCGGACGGGCTCGACGCGATCATCGAGCCGGAACGAACCGGACGTAATCCGCAACCCCCACAGTCGATATCTGACCGGCTGCTTTCGACTTTGATCGATCTGTTCGAATTCTTTCTGCCGGGAGACCGTTAAGCGGATGAGCCGTTAACGCGGTGGAGTGATCGCGTTGTAATCTCCCGAATACGTAGAGCCCCGGCGGGCCTGGAAACCGTTTATGCCGGGGCTCTGCGCAACACACACTTCGATCGAGGAGCTCTCGTGAGTCCTGACCGGATTCGGTACCTTGCCGCCTTGCAACGGCTGGGGCGTGGCACCGAACCTAACATGCCTCCGCAGGCCGGCGGGGAAACCTCCGTGGCTATTGCCATGTGGGTACATCTGAAGGGCGGCCTGCTGGTGGTCGTCCCGGGCGCGATGGCCGCCCTCTGCACGGGGTCCGGCCCCGGGTTGGGGGTGTCGGCCGTTCTGGGTGCCGCGGGGGCCGTGGCGAACGCTTCCCACGTCAGCTACCTGCGCCGTCGCACCTAACGGCGTGTTTCCGCCCGGCCGCCTTCACACCGACGCGAGGCGGCCGGGCTCCTGTACCGCCCCTGCGCGGCTGAAATGCAATCCGTACGCGCTGTTCTGGATCATCGGGCATCCGCGAACGAAATCCCCGTCCAGGGTCACCCGTTCGCGGTACCCGAATTTCTTTCAGGAACGGGACATGACCCAGCTCACCGGGCCGAGCCAGGCTTGCGAACACTGCGGCACGGCGTTCGTGCTCAGCACCCGTGGCCGACGGCGCCGCTTCTGCACCGATAAGTGCCGCTCCGCTGCGCACCGCATGACGAAGATCCCCCAGCCGGAGCCGCTGCCGACAATGGACCCGGTGGTCGTCCAGATCGCTGGCAGCCTGATGGCGGCCGCCCGCAGGCTGCAGAACGTCGTGAAGTCGAACGATCCCGCGCTCGGCGACTTCGCCGAGCTCATGATCCTCGCCGAGCTCGGCAAGGAGTACGACGAGCTGGTCAACGCCGTCGTCCTCCAGGCGCGCGGGCGCAAGGTCCGCTGGCCGGCGATCGCCGAGGTCCTCGGAGTCAGCACCGAGACCGCCCGCACCCGGTGGGAGGAGGCGAAGGCCGCCCGGCTGCTGGCCCGCCGCCGTGAACGCGGGCGAAAGACCGCGCGCCCGCGCGGCTCCGCACCCAGGCCGCGCGGCTCCCGCAATCGGCGCGGTGCCGTCGGCGCCCTCGACGCCCAGACTCGTCTGGCCAGTGCCCTGTCCCACCTCCAGCGGACCTCGGGCCGGTACATGCGGGAGATCGCTAAGGGCTCCGGCGTCTCCACCTCCTACATCTCGCGGGCGGTCAGCGGGGAGCGGATGCCGCGCTGGGACGTGGTGGCCGCCTTCGCCCGCTTCTGCGGGGCCGACCCGGAGCAGTTTCGCGTGTTGTGGGAGGAGGCCAACGGCAAACCGACGGCCCGGCCCTTCTTCGCGGGCCGGCCCAGCGCCCAGGACCACGCCAAGTTCCAGCTCACCTCCGCGATCCAGGGTCTCCATCTCGCCGCGGGACGCCCGAGCGCACCGTTCGTCGCCGCGCACTCCTGCCCGCCGCTCACCGCCGCCCGGGTCGCCGCTGTCCTGTCTGGCCGCGAGCTGTCGTCGTGGCCGGACATCGAAGCGGTGATCACGGTCCTCCAAGGCCCGCCCGCGGTCATCAGGCCCCTGTGGGAGTGCCTCAAGCTCGCGGGGAACCCGGAATGGACGCCGGAGAACCCGCTACCCCCGACCCCGGTGTCGCAGACCCAGACCACCACCCTGCGCGCCGAGTCCTTCTGACCACCGGCGGCGACACCCACACCCTGCCGCCGCCCCGCAACCCGTCCGTCCCATACCCCTGGGGAAGCACCATGGCGCCAGCCTGGCACGGCAACCGACCCCGCAGGCCGACACGACCCGACCAGATCGGGCCGTGGGCCCTGCACGACCTCCACTACGACCGCTACCTCCAGTACGCCGCCCTTCACCTGCCCGCCGCCGACGCCCACCACGCCATCAAGAACGCCTTCGACGAGATCGCCGCCACCTGGCTCCACATCCTGGCCACCCCCAGCCCCGCCGCCTGTGCCTGGCAGACCGTCCGCCACCACGTCCGCACCATGGCCGGCCCCCTCGAACCCGTCGCCCACCTCACCGACCCGCAGCAGGACGTTCTGCTGCTCCACCTGGTGCTGGAACTGCCGGCCGCTGAGGTGGCGGAACTGACCGGAACGGACCCGGCCGCTGTCCACGTGCGGCTTCGTGCCCTTACCCGGCGCCCCCGGTGACGTCGCGCAGGACCTGCGTCGAGGCGACGACCGGCCCCCGTGGTTAGGTGGCTGGGGTCAGCGGGCGAGTTCGACCGTGATGGTCTCGTCGGGGCAGCCGGCGGCGATCTGGTGCAGGGTGTCGGCTTCGCGCTGGTCGATGGTGAGGGACCAGCGGGTTTTCACGGTGGTCCAGTTGGTGAGGTAGGTGCAGGTGTAGTTGCGGGCGGGGGGCATCCAGTCCGCCGGGTCCTTGTCGGCCTTGGAGCGGTTGGAGCGGGCGCTGACCGCGATCAGGGACCGCTCGTCGCCGAGGTCGTTGGCGTACGCCTCGCGCTCCTTGGGAGTCCATGCGTAGGCGCCGGAGTCCCAGGCTTCGGCGAGGGGGACCATGTGGTCGACGTCGAGGGCGGCGGAGTCGGTGACGGTGAGGCCGTCGTAGGGGGAGAACCAGGTACCGCCGGTGAGCGCGCAGCCCGGGCCGACCTCGGGGGCGTCGACGGCCTCGGCGATGATGACCTCCTTGCGGGTGTTGCAGCCGTTCTTGTCGGCGTCGATCCAGTGACGGAACTTGGTGCGCTCGTAGCCCTCGCGGTTCTCGTCGGCGACGGGCAGGGCGTCGATGGCCTCGTGCAGCCGGATCGTCAGGACTTGCCCGGGGGAGCGGTGGCGGCCGTCCTTGGCGAGTGTGGCCGCGGCTGCCGGCGTTGCCGTGGAGAGGGCGGTGAGGGCGAGTAGGGCGCTGGCGGCGAGCGCGGTCGTGCGCGCGATGGTGCTGGTTCGCATCGGGGCTGGTCCGCTTCCTGATCGATCAACGGTCGTTGTGGATCTTCCTAGTGGCCACCGAGGGGCAGAGGAAAGCGGATGGGCAAGGCGTTCACCCGCTCGTGCGAGAAGTCGTATCGATACGGTCAGACGACCACCGCGTTCGCCCGTCCGGCCGCCGATCACCACTCGGTTTCCGCGCCCGTCCTGACGTCGCGCAGACAGCGACGACGCTGTCGGCCAGGACCAGGGCGATGGTCACATCTGATGCCGGCAACGGAGGCCGCACGAGCCCCCCACCTTTAAGATCCCCGGATGGCGATCAACGACTATCTTCAGCAGGGTCCCCGAGTGGCGATTCGCCACGTCTGCCTGGAGGACTACGAGGAGGTGGCCCGGCTGTCTCGTGAGAGCGCCGAGATGCTCCACCGCTGGTTCGGTGCGCGCGAGACCACGCGAGAGGCGTTCGAGCACTACATCGAGCAATCAGAGCAGCCCTCTCGCGAGAGCTTCGTGATCTGCCTGCGCGGCACCGGCGCTATCGTCGGCAGCGCCAACATCAGCCACATCATCCGAGGCGCGCTCCAGAGCGGCTCTCTGGGCTACACCGCTTACGCCTCAACCACCGGGCACGGCTACATGACCGACGGTCTCAAGCTCGTTCTCCAGCACGCCTTCGACCGGCTTGACCTGCACCGACTGGAGGCGAACATCCAGCCGGACAACACCGCCTCAATCAACCTCGTCCAGCGTCTCGGCTTCCAGCGAGAGGGCTACTCGCCCGCATTCCAGCTCATCAATGGCGAATGGCGAGACCACGAGCGCTGGGCCGTCACTGCTGTGGTCCTCGCGGAGTAGCGCTCGGGGCCACATATCGGCTGGGTCGCAGATCTTGCGTCCGGCGATCGTGGTCGGCAGTGTGTTCGGGTTCCTGCTGATCTTGTTCCGGATGACCTATGGGAGCGGCTGGCTCCGCTGTTCCCCCCGTTCCCGAGCGCCGCCGTCGCTACCCCGGACGCTTGCGGATTCCGGCGGCGGCGCGCAACACCTTCGGCTTCACCGCAACCACCGCCCGTGCGGCGGCGAGCCCCCGGTCCTCCTCGATCCCGAGCACGCCGCCAGGAGGTCCCGCTGGTTCAGCTCTGACCAGCCGCGCGGCTAAGAAGCCGTTGTCTTTCCGAGAGTGACGGGTGCGTTGTGGCTGGTCAGGGATAGGGCCGGTGTTTCGGCGGCAGGGGGGAGGCGTCGTGTCGTCTCTTCGGTGGAGGTGCCGGGATGCCGTCGGTGATGGGGTTGTTGGAGGAGCGCGAACGCGCCGCCCGGCAGCGGGTGGAGGCCCTTCAGGTCGAGCTGCGGGAGGCCCAGGCGGTGTGGGAGCGGTTCGTGATCGCCCGCGAGACTGTGGGCGAGGTCCTGGCGGAATCTCCCGGAGGCGGGGAGGTGCCGCGGGCCGTGGTGGACGGTGAGCGGCCGGGGCCGGTCGCCGCGGCGGTGCCCGGTTTGGTGGTGCCGCACTGGCGGGAGGGGTTCGCTCCGACGGCGCTGGCGCCGGACTACCGGCGGATCATGGATGTCCTGGTCGGCGGGAACGGGGTGGGCGGGGAGGCGATGGACTGCCGCCAACTCGCGGCGGCGCTTGGCCTGGAGGTGGTTCCCGGGAAGGTCGAGGGGGTGCGGTCGAAGGCGAAACGCCTGGCCGCGCGGGGCTGGCTGGACGAGCGGAAGCCGGGGATGTTCAGCGTGCCCGCCGGGCGAGGCGTCGGCTCATGACCATGCTCATCGACCAGCGGATCACCGCCTCCGAGGTGTCGATGCGCGTCTCGTAGTCGCGAGCGAGGCGGCGTGAGCGCATCAGCCACGCGAACGTCCGCTCGACCAGCCACCTCTTGGGCAGGACGACGAAGCCCGTGGTGTCGTCGCCGCGTTTGACCACACTCAGCGTGATCCGCCAGGCATCACGGGCGAGGTCGACCAGGCGTCCGGTGTAGCCGCCGTCGGCCCACACGACCGTGATGCGCCGGTACCGCTCCCGCAGCCGTGCCAGCAGCGTCCCGCCGGCCTCGCGGTCGGTGACGGACGCCGCGGTGACCATCACCGCCAGCAGCAGGCCGAGGGTGTCCACCACGATGTGCCGTTTGCGGCCGTTCACCTTCTTTCCGCCGTCGAAGCCCCGGGAGGCGGCCGGCACCGACGTGGCCCCCTTCACCGACTGCGCGTCGATGATGCCCGCGGTCGGTTCCCGGTCGCGGCCCGCCGCCTCGCGGACCCGGTCGCGCAGCCGGTCGTGGAACTCGGCGACCAGGCCCTTGTTCCGCCAGCGCCGGAAGAAGGCGTAGACGCGGTCCCAGGCGGGGAAGTCCGCGGGCATCGCCCGCCAGGCGATGCCGCCCGCGACCAGGTAGCGCACCGCATCGACCATCTGCCGGTGACAGTAGCCCTCCGGCTGCCCGCCGCGTCCCTCCAGCCAGCCCGGGACCGGCATCGCGCTCCGCACCACGGCCCACTCCGCGTCGGTCATGTCGGAGGGATACCTCGGTCGTCTGTGCGGACGGTCCCCGGCATTCCCGAACCGGTGAGCGAGGCAATCACACGTCAGGGCAGTGGAGTTGGACGATTCGGGCACGGGCGCGGAAGACTGCAGCACCAGGGGCCTCCTGTTGCTCGGTTGGATTCGACACCCACGAGCTGTGCGGGAGGCCCCACTCTCATGCCTGGCCGGCCAGAAGATCACCCAACTGAGTCGACGACGTCGAACTCACGCTCACCGAGATCGATAGAGCAACGGCCACTAAGACAGCGTGTCCCCAGTGTCCACCCGGCCCGGTTACTTGAGTCAGAAGCGAACGAAGCTTTGCCGCTCCAACAGCGTCAAGGCCTGCCCTGCCGTTAGCTTCACGTCCTCGTCCTCGTGCTGTTCCATGGCGCGGATGAGAGCAGGGCTTTCGGGTTCCTCCGGCCACAGCAACGCGAGCAGCTTGACCACCTGGATCCTGATGTCGGCTGGATAGCGTCTCTTGGCATGCTCGCATACCAGCGGCCATGCCACGTCGGGGAAGTTCGCGGCGAGCACTCGTAGGGCGGTGGTGCGGACGTCCGGGGTGGTGTCGGTGGTGGCGGTCAGGACGGCTTTGCGGGTGTCCGGGTGGTCCGGCCACAGCTCCCCGAGCACTCGCAGGGCGGTGTCTCGGACGTCCCGGGTGGTGTCGGTGGTGGCGGTCAGGACGGCTTTGCGGGTGTCCGGGTGGTCCGGCCACCGCTCCGCCAGTACGTGCAGGGCGGTGTCTCGGACGTCCGGGGCGGTGTCGGTGGTGGCGGTCAGGACGGTGTGGTGGGTGTCCGGGTGGTCCGGCCACAGCTCCGCCAGTACGTGCAGGGCGGTGCCGCGGACGTCCGGGTGGGTGTCGGTGGTGTCGGTGGTGGCGGTCAGGACGGTGTGGTGGGTGTCCGGGTGGTCCGGCCACCGCTTCCCCAGCACTCGCAGGGCGGTGCTGCGGACGTCCGGGTGGGTGTCGGTGGTGTCGGTGGTGGCGGTCAGGACGGCTTTGCGGGTGTCCGGGTGGTCCGGCCACCGCTCCGCCAGTAGGTGCAGGGCGGTGCTGCGGACGTACGTGGTGTCGGTGGTGTCGGTGGTGGCGGTCAGGACGGCTTTGCGGGTGTCCGGGTGGTCCGGCCACAGCTCCCCGAGCACTCGCAGGGCGGTGTCACGGACGTATGGGTGGGTGTCGGTGGTGGCGGTCAGGACGGTGTGGTGGGTGTCCGGGTGGTCTGGCCACCGCTCCCCCAGCACTCGCAGGGCAGCACTGTGGACGTTCGGGGTGGTGTCGGTGGTGGCGGTCAGGACGGTGTGGTGGGTGTCCGGGTGGTCTGGCCACCGCTCCGCCAGCACTCGCAGGGCAGCACTGTGGACGTTCGGGGTGGTGTCGGTGGTGGCGGTCAGGACGGTGTGGTGGGTGTCCGGGTGGTCTGGCCACCGC
>NZ_JBVJJY010000022.1:101857-115098 GCF_055585785.1 Kitasatospora sp. NPDC053308
CTCCGCCAGTACGTGCAGGGCGGTGTCTCGGACGTCCGGGGTGGTGTCGGTGGTGGCGGTCAGGACGGTGTGGTGGGTGTCCGGGTGGTCTGGCCACCGCTCCCCCAGCACTCGCAGGGCGGTGCTGCGGACGTCCGGGGTGGTGTCGGTGGTGGCGGTCAGGACGGTGTGGTGGGTGTCCGGGTGGTCCGGCCACCGCTCCGTCAGCACTCGCAGGGCGGTGCTGCGGACGAATGTGGTGCTGCGAACGTCGGTGGTGTCGGTGGTGTCGGTGGTGGCGGTCAGGACGGTGTGGTGGGTGTCCGGGTGGTCCGGCCACCGCTCCCCCAGCACTCGCAGGGCAGCACTGCGAATGAACGGATCCCAGAGGATGTGTGCCTGACGCATCGTCTCCTCCAGGTCTCGGCTTAGTGCCGCAGCGATGTCCCCGCCCTGAAACGCGCTATCCCCTGATTGGGTCGCGTAGTACCAGCGTTGAAAGCGCTCCCGGCCGCTCCAGAAGCGGTCGAAGGTCCCGAAGGCCGGCAGGGCTTCCTTAATAGTGACAAACATCGACTGGCGCAGCGTGGTGGTGAGGGTACTGATGACGGCGTCACTTTGCGCGGCCACCGAAAGGTGTCGGTCCTTGTCGCCTGGGGCAGGGGAGGCGCCGATTTCCTTAACCTCAGCCAGGACCCGGACGGCCAGTACCAACATCGGCACCGACCAGCTCCCGTGACTCGTTTTGCGCCGGTGTTGGTGAAGAAGGTGCGCGATGAAGGCCGCCACGCCACGCTGATGAAGATTGCCGGCCATGAGGAGCAGCACTTCGTGCCACGCTGGGTCGCTGGCGTGCTCGGCCAGGACCTTGACCATTTCGTCGCGGGTCCATTCCTCCTCGTAGGAGCGGTCGAGGAGTTCAGTGGCGGCGAGGTACTCAAGGAAGGTGCGGTGGACGAACCCGTAGATACCTCCGCCATAGTGGGCGAGGAGGAAGTTGCGGGTGCGTAGGCGTTCGACGACGTGATCGGCGGCGATGTCCGCGGCAGTGCGGGAGATGTTCTGCTCGGTCAGGTAGGCGCTGATGATGCCGGTCAGCTCGTCGTGCTGGATGAACGTGCCGGCGGGTCGGCCCGCGCCTTCCTGCATGCGGCGGGCGATACGCTGGAGCACCTTGAGACGTTTGTCGACGTTGAGCCACTCCAGCGCTTGGGCGGCCTCCCCGGTGACCGGCGAGTGGGGGGTGAGGAACTTGGCGTCCTTGTCCCATTGCTCGATGAGCACTTCCACCGCGTGGGCGTAGACCTCGCGCCGCTCGCGGGGGATGGTTTTGCCGAGCCCCATAGAGGCCAGGACGGTCAGCAGCAACGGGTTGCCTGCCAGCTCTGCCACTGCCCGCACTCCGCGCACCGCCCCCAGCAGACGCTGGGTGAGCTGGGACGCCAGGTGGGGGTTCTCCGGATGGGCCGCGGTGTACCAGCGGCGGATGAACTCCTCGACCTGCCGGTGCCCCAGGTCCTGGAGCATTACCTGCGTGAACCCCGCAGCGGTGAACTCACCGGCCCGGTAGCCGTACTCCCGCGATGTCACCACCACCCGAACGTCCGGATGATCGGAGGCGAAAGCGGTGATTTGTCGCGCGGTCTGTGCACGTACTGCCGGATCGAACACCTCATCCAGGCCGTCGAAGAACACTACGGCACGTCCCTGTGCGAGCAGACTCTCCAGCACGGGCCGCGTCAGATACATCCGGTCCTGCCGGTCCACATGCTCCAGGAAGTCCTCGATCGTCCGATCACGCCACTGCGCCTGTGCGTACTGCCGCAGCTCCACCACCACCGGCACCAACCCGTCCAACTCGACGAGCTCGGCTGGCAACTCCTCCAACGCACCGACCAACGCCAACGCCGTGTACTTCGCCAGCGTCGACTTCCCCGCACCAGGATCTCCCAGCACCACCACCCGCCGATCCGCCTCGCCCGCCAGTACCTCCAGCACCGGCCGTGTCGGCTGCGCCCGGTAGGTCTCCTGCAGAGCGCGGACAGCATCGGCGTCCATCCCCGGTGGCAGGTCCGTGTCCTCCAACTCGCCTGCCGCCAGCAGCCGACGCACCTCACCCGGCACCTGAGCCACGTGCGGGCGGCACAACTGCGGCATGAACACCTGCCGCACCTCGATCCTCGGCTGCTCACCGGCACTGCCGGAAGCGCCCAGAACATCCAGGTTCAGCCGCCAGTGCACCTCCCGCACCCGTCGCCGGTACGCCTCTACGGCCGCGGCCCACTCAGCGGTACGTACCTCCAACGCGACGTCATGGCCCTTGCTGGCCAGGCGGACAGCCTCACGCTCCGCCCGGGCCCCCTCCAGCAACCGCTCCCATCGGAACCGCTCCGCGCGCAGCCACCGCTCCTCCACCCGGCCATCGGCCGCCAGCGAAGCAGCCCCCGCCCAGGCCGACCACACCGCCACCACCGCCAGCAAGACCTCGGCGTCCTGCGGAACCCGCGCTTCGCCCGCACGACCAGTCGGCGGCACCCATGAGCTGATCCGCTTCCCCGCAAACCTCTCCGTCCCGGCCCGCCCGGTGCGCCGTACCGCCCGCTCCAGCTCCAACTGCCCACACTGGGCCCGCTGAGCCTTGCGCGTCTGCTCGGCCCGCTCCTTGAGCTCCAGCAGCCCCCCGTACAACGCCTGCCGCTTCGGACCCAGCCCCAGCTCGTTCGCCGGCACCATCCCGCCTCATCCCCCGCCCGCATCTGCCCGCCCCGCCCGCGGCAGGGCTCACGGGCACCCCTGACCCTCCACCGCTGACCAGCAGCGTAGTACCCACCACGCCCTCTCCGCCCGCAACTTGGGACACACCACCCGCCCCGATGCCACATTCAGAACACCGCCGGGCCCGGCGTCCCAACTCCAGCGACCCCCCCCCGAGAGGACACTGCCGTGAACGACGACCTCACCCGCAAGACCGAGCCAGCCGACGCACACACCAGCGCGGACACGGCGGCGAAAGCCCCAACCACCCCTGCCGAAAGCCCGATCCTCCGCCAAGCCGGGCGTACCGCCCTGCTCACCCTGGCCGCCACCCCCGCCCCGATCCTTGTCGCCATCGTCGAGTGGTGGCTGAAGACCCGCTGACCCCCAGCCCCGATGGGCGTGGCAACCTCACACTGCGAGCGCCACGCCCATCGGAGCCAGCCAGCACCGCGCCCTACGCCCACTGCACGCCGTGCTCGGCGAGCTGCCCGCGCTGCTCGGCCGACAGTTTGTCCCGGCGGGCTTTGGTGTTGTTGAGCCACGCGCCGAGTGCCAGCCCCTCACTCGTCTTGTACGGGCGTGGAACGCGGGCGTGGCCTTCCCGCTGCACGAACTGGGCGAGCGCGGCCAGGCCCTGCTGGAACCGGTCCGCGCGGGACACCTTCGGCTTGGCCTCGGCGGCGGCTTTGGCGGCCACCAGCTCCGGGTCCTCGGCGATGCCGATCGCCGCGAGCAGGTCTCGCTGATCCGCCTCGAGCTCCGGCCAGCCGGCTCGCTGCGCCTTGACCCAGCGTCCGAGTTGCTCGCCCTCGAACACCGTGTCCGTCGGCAGCGTTGGCCAGTCGACCTGGCCGTCGGACTCCAGCCACCACTGCCGCGCCACGCTGTACGCGCGCTGCCAGGTGATCGGCCAGACCGGGCACCACCACGGGTCGATCTCCTCCAACGCCCGCCGCCGCTCCGGGGCGAGTGCCCCCGGTTCCCCGGCCGGCACCTGCGCGGCAGCGCGCAGCTCGGAGAGCCATGTGCCGATCGCGTACCCGCCGACCGACGCCCGCGCCGGCGCCGCCAAAGAGCCGCCGTGGCCCTTCGCCCAGACCCGCGCCCAGTCGAGCCCGGCTTCGAACCGCGCGTCGGAGACGGACCAGATCATCCCGAGCTGGCCCAGCATGTCGACCCGGTGGCGCGCCAATTCACCAGCGGCATGCTCGCTACGCCGGTCGGAGAGCCATTTCCCGAGCGGGAAATTAGCCTCTTCTCCGACCATCGCGGAATACGGGACGTCGAGCCCGCCGGTTTCCTCGTGCCATCGGCGGGCGTGGTTGATCCCCTCCCGCCAGAACTGGTTCTCACCGGTCAGCACCCGCGAGGCGATGAACAGCGCGAGCACGTTCTCGTCCACCGGCGTCTGGAACCGCACCGGCAGCGTGAACGCCCCCGCACCACCCGCACCCACCTCGCCAGGCCAGCTCTCACCAGGCCCGGACACCGCCTCAGCGCTGCGCCCCTTGGTGCGCGTGCCGGACTTCTGCGGCACCGCGAGGGCCTCGACCACGTTGGCGTCGTGGCTGCGCAGCGCGGTTATCCGCAGCTGGGGGAGTGCGGGGGACGCTTGTCCTGCAGTACTGGGACTCGGTTTGGGGTGGTCACAGCCAGCCCTTGTGCGCGGCTTTGATTCCGGCTTCGAAGCGGCTGCTCGCGCCGAGGCGTTCCATGATCGAGGACATGTGGCGGCCGACGGTTCGGGAGGAGATGCCAAGGCGCTGGCCGGCGGCGTCGTCGGTGAGTCCGGTGCCGAGCAGGCGCAGCAGTTCGCGCTCCGTGGCGGTGAGTCCGGTCCGGGTGTCCTCGGGGTGGGCGGCGCCGAGGGGGACGGCCGTGCTCCAGGCCTGTTCGAAGAGGTCGAGCAGTGCGGCCAAGAGGCCGGGCTCGGTCACGTAGAGGGCGCCCTTGCGGTTGTCCGACGGGTCGATCGGGACGAGTGCCTGGGTGCGGTCGACCAGGACCATCCGGGGTGGGATCGAGGGGGCGGTGCGGACCTCGCCGCCATGGGTGAGCAGCCAGTGGGCGTATGTGGCGACGTGGGGCTGGTTGCGGGTGGAGTCCTGGTAGAGGGTGCGCATCGTGATGCCGCGGGCGAACACCTCGGCGTCTGCCGGTCGGCTGGCGAGGAGGTCTTCGGGTCGCTGGTCGCCGGGCTGGCTTCCGAGGACTTCGGTGGTGGCGCTGTGGCCCATCCGTTCGAGCCGGGCGTGGATGGCGTCCAGGCCGAGGAGGCGTTCGCCGTGGGTCGTGCGGTGCTCGGCGCGTTCCGCGACCATGCGCGTGACGGCGGCCCGCGAGGCCGCCAGCTCGGCTTGTCGGGAGGCGAGTTCGGCTTCCTGGGTGGCGAGTATGTCGGTCAGGCCGATGTCCGGGCTTACCGCGCGCATCTGCCCGGGCCGTTCGGCGGAGGCCCGGACGAGGGTGAGTCGGGCCAGCTCGTCGAGGTGGTCGTGCACCTCGGCGTCGGCCAGGCCGCAGTGCAGCGCGATCTCGTCCACGCCGTAGGCGGGGTGGTCGAGCATCGCCTGGTATACCGCGGCTGCTCCGGCTGTCAGGCCCAGTACTTCCAGCATTGATATCCCCCCAGGTCAGCGGCCGTCTTTGATCGGCGACCCGTCGCATCCAAACAGCTTCTCAATGTTTCGATCAAGGAATAATTCGGTGCGTCTGTCCTGATTTGTGGCGTGTGGGCGGGAGTGAATTGCGCGACAGCGTTATGGCGTGGACATGAAGCCGTGTCCGGATCCCGCCAGGCCGATTGGCGACATCCGGAAAGTCTTCCGGGCCCCTCGACGAGCGGCGAAGCTAGTGATCGCCGCCAGGGAAACAGCCCGGAACGGCAGCCGAACGGAGCGTCAACCGCGGGACGCCCCGACATGGCCCAGCACACCTGTCCCACCAGTAGAACAAGGACTCCGTCATGATCCGCACCCGTCTCGCCCAGGCCACCGCGGTCGCAGCCGTTTCCCTCGCCGCGTTCCTGATCGCCCCCGTCGCCTCGGCCGCCACCGCCGCAACTACGCCCGGCCCGGCCGCCGTCACCTCCGACAGCCTCGGCTGGGGCGGGGTCGTTCCGGCGAGCCTCGGCTGGGGTGGCTGAGCACGCGGATGGACATCGTCTACGCCAGCCTGAAACGCCGACAGCCCTGCGCGGCAGCGGAGGCGAGTGAGGCGGCCGAGGCCGTGGACGCCCTGTGGGCGCACGCCGAGCCCGCCGACGGACTCCAGCACGCCAGCGCTCAGCCCTCCTCCGACCGGATCGACCTTCTGCTCTACCTGCTCAGCCGTGACCCGGCCGACCGGCCCGACGCGGTCGACCGAGCCCACCGCCTGATCGCGCGCAGCCACCGGACCTCGCCCCTGCTCCGCCGGTGCTACCTGCCCCCGGAGCCGCCGGAGGCCACGGACCACGCCGCCCCGTGACCACCGCGCCCGCTCCCTGAAGGAGCCGTGCCACCCGCCACCCCGCACGGGCCGCGACGGCGCTCACCGAACGTCGCGCCGCCCCTCCGGCAGTGGCCTTCGCCTTCCGTTGGATCCCGGCCGAGCCTTCCAGCGCTCGCCGGTACCTGAACTTCCCGCTGCCCGCTCCCAGCTGCATCACGCCCCGGCCGGCCTGCCCGCAGCGCGCCAACACACCTGCTTCGCTCGTAATTTGGAGTTTTCGATGTCTCGCGTCCGTACCCGCCTCGCCTCCTCCGCCGCCGCCGTCACGCTGGCCGCCTCCGGCCTCAGCATCCTGGCCGTCCCCGGTGCCCACGCGGCCTCGCTCGGCGACTCGATCGCCGCAACGGCCGTCGGCCAGCTCGGCAGCAACGCCTGCGGCAACGGCGGAACCGGCTACTACGCCCCCGGCACCGACCAGACCTCCAGCTGCTCCGGCGGCTCCAGGACGCACGCCTGGTGCGCGGACTTCGCCGGCTGGGTCTGGGCGCAGAACGGTGTCAAGAACCTGGGCATCCTGAACAACCTCGCCAACAGCTTCCAGACCTACGCGAACACGTACGACGGCGGGCTGTCCGGCACCCCCCACGTGGGAGACGCCGTCTTCTTCCACCCGAACAGCTTCAGCGGCACCGACTACGACCACGTGGCGATCGTCACCGCGGTCAACGGCAACACCATCAGCTGGACCGGCGGCAACCAGGGCGGCTTCCCGGGCAAGGTCAGCACCAACACCGCATCGGGCGGGGTCGGCACGGTCGTCTGGCAGAGCGGGGGCTACAACGTCAGCATCCAGGGCTACGCCAGCCCCGTCGGCGGGACCGTCACGCCTCCGCCCGTGACCAACCCGGTCACCCCGCAGGTGACGGACGTCGCGCCGGCCTCCGTCTACAACCCCGACAACGGCACCGCCGAGATCTTCGCGATCGGCACCGACGGCGTCCTCTCGCACGCCTACAGCACCAACGGCGGCCAGTGGAGCTCCTGGTACCCGATCGACCCGTCGTTCCACTTCACCGGCAAGCCCACCGCCGTGTACAACCCGACCAGCAAGACCACCGAGGTCTTCGCGATCGGCACCGACGGCGTCCTCTCGCACGCCTACAGCACCAACGGCGGCCAGTGGAGCTCCTGGAGCACCATGGACCCCGGCTACCACTTCACCGGCTCGCCGACCGCCGTCTACAACCCGTCGGTCAACGCGGTGGAGCTGTTCGCGATCGGCACGGACGGCAAGCTCAACCACAAGTACTACGCGAACGGCGCCTGGTCGGCCTGGAACACCATGGGCACCTGGACCTTCATCGGCTCCCCGACCGCCGTCTACGAGCCCGACCTCAACACCGCCGAGGTGTTCGCGATCGGCACCGACGGCGTGCTGTCCCACTCGTACAGCACCAGCGGCGCCGCCTGGAGCGACTTCTACACGCTGGACACCAGCTACCGCTTCACCGGCGCCCCGGCCGTCGTCTACAACCCGAACAACAAGACGGCCGAGGTGTTCGCCATCGGCGCCGCCGACGGGGTCATGTCGCACGCCTACAGCACCAGCGGCGGCCAGTGGAGCGGCTGGGCCACCCTCGACACGGGTTACAAGTTCGCCGGTGTCCCGTCGGCGGTCTACAACTCCACCACCAAGGCCGTCGAGCTGTTCGGCACCGGCACCGACGGCATCGTCAACCACAAGTACTACCTGGGCGGCACCTGGTCGAACTGGGAGGCGCTCGGCAGCTGGAAGTTCGCCGGCACGCCGGTGGCACTCAACGAGCCGAACACCAACGCCGCCGAGGTCTTCGGCATCGGCCAGGACGGTGTGATCTCGCACGCCTACACCAGCAACGGCAGCCCCTTCAGCAGCTGGTACACCCTCGGCACCTGGAAGTTCAACACTCACTGATCCCGGGTCATCCCCCAGCGGTGACGGTCTGATCCACCCCGGACCGGCCGTCACCGCCCCCGCTCTCCCCTCACCCCCTGACTTCCACGACTTTCCCGAAGGACCTTCCGATGACCCGCACCCCTTCCCGCGCCGCCCGCACCCGGATCGGCACCACCGCCTTCGGCGTACTCGGCCTGGCCGTGGCCGCGGCCTCCCTCGGCGCCGGCCAGGCGAACGCCGCCTCGGTGGCGACCTGGGACAAGGTGGCCCAGTGCGAGAGCACCGGGAACTGGTCGATCAACACCGGCAACGGCCACTACGGTGGCCTGCAGATCAGCATGAGCAACTGGAAGTACTACGGAGGCACCGCGTACGCGGCTCGCCCGGACCTCGCGACCAAGCAGCAGCAGATCCTGATAGCGGAAAAGATCCTCGCCGACCAGGGTGCCGGGGCGTGGACCTGCAGCCCGGGCACAGGCCTGGCCACCGACCGCACCAACCCGTACCCGGACCCGGTCCCCACCCCGACTCCGACCCCGACGACGGCCCCCTCCTCGGCGGCGGCCCCCGTTCTCTACAACCCGGACACCAAGACGGCCGAGGTGTTCGCGGTCGGCGCGGACGGTGTGCTGTCCCACAGCTACAGCACCAACGGCGGCGCGTGGACGGACTGGTCCACGCTCGACTCCTCGTTCCGGTTCTCGGGCGCCCCGGCGGTGGTGTACAACCCGGTGAACAAGGTGACCGAGGTGTTCGCGACCGGCAAGGACGGCGTGATCTCGCACAACTACCTGTTCAACGGCGGTCAGTGGAGCGGCTGGTCGACCCTCGACCCGTCGTACAAGTTCTCCGGCAGCCCGTCCGCCGTCTACAACGCCTCGACGAACGCGATCGAGCTGTTCGGCACCGGTACCGACGGTGTGCTGAACCACACCTACAACCTCAACGCTGGCGCCTGGCAGGGCTGGACCTCGCTCGGCACCTGGAAGTTCGCGCTCACGCCCACCGCCGTCTACAACCCGGACACCAAGACGGCCGAGGTGTTCGCGGTCGGCGCGGACGGTGTGCTGTCCCACAGCTACAGCACCAACGGCGGGGCGTGGACGGACTGGGCCACGCTCGACTCCTCGTTCCGGTTCTCGGGCGCCCCGGCGGTGGTGTACAACCCGGTGAACAAGGTGACCGAGGTGTTCGCGACCGGCAAGGACGGCGTGATCTCGCACAACTACCTGTTCAACGGCGGTCAGTGGAGCGGCTGGTCGACCCTCGACCCGTCGTACAAGTTCTCCGGCAGCCCGTCCGCCGTCTACAACGCCTCGACGAACGCGATCGAGCTGTTCGGCACCGGTACCGACGGTGTGCTGAACCACACCTACAACCTCAACGCCGGCGCCTGGCAGGGCTGGACCTCGCTCGGCACCTACAAGTTCGCCGGCAACCCCACGGCCGTCTTCGAGACCGGCACGCACGCCGCCGAGGTCTTCGGCATCGGCGCCGACGGCCTGATCTCCCACGCATACAGCGCCAACGGCGGCACCTGGAGCAACTGGACCACCCTCGGTACCTGGAAGTTCCAGACCACCTGATCCCGAGCGAGAACGGCCCCCGGGGCCACCAGCCCCGGGGCCCGACCAGCCCCGGGGCAGAGGCCTGCGCAGGTACCGGGCGTGCGGCCACCGGTCCGCGGGCCAAAGTGGAGCGCGCCGGGCAGCGATGGCGCCGTTCGCCCTCTCCCCGGGCCCAGAGGCCTGGGCCGCACTGGCACCTGGCATGGATGTACCTCAGCTGGCCTGGCCCTTCACCGAGGTGAGCATCGCCGACATCGATGCCTTCATCGACAGGCGGACACAGTGGTTGGCCAACGCCGCTGCCGGACAGCTGGCGTACCCGAGCACCATGCCGGAGCACCCGCAGGGGGGAACCTGGCGGTATCGGTGAGGCAAGGCTGGACCGAGCTTGCCACTGGTGACATATCCGAAAGTTCGAAGGCGTCATCCCTGCGAGGATGACGCCTTCAACGCCTTCTCGGGGCCGCCGTAGCGTAGCGCGAGCCTTCGAAAACCCAGGCCCGGCCCTACGCCCACTCCACCCCGTGCTCGGCCAACTGCGCACGCTGCTCCTCGCTGAGCTTGGCACGCCGGGCCTTGGTGTTGTTGAGCCACGCGCCCAACGAGAGCCCCTCCTCGGTCTTGTACGGGCGTGGAACGCGGGCGTGGCCTTCCCGCTGCACGAACTCCGCGAGCGCGGCCAGGTGGAGCTGGAAGCGGTCCGCGCGGGACACCTTTGGCTTGGCCTCGGCGGCGGCTTTGGCGGCCACCAGCTCCGGGTCCTCGGCGATGCCGATCGCCGCGAGCAGGTCTCGCTGATCCGCCTCGAGCTCCGGCCAGCCGGCTCGCTGCGCCTTGACCCAGCGTCCGAGTTGCTCGCCCCCGAACACCGTGTCCGTCGGCAGCGTTGGCCAGTCGACCTGGCCGTCGGACTCCAGCCACCACTGCCGGGCGGTGGCGTAGGCGCGCTGCCAGGTGATCGGCCAGGTGGGGCACCACCAGGGGTCGATCTCCTCCAGCGCCCGCCGCCGCTCCGGCGCGAGCGCGCCCGGTTCCCCGGCCGGTACCTGGGCGGCAGCGCGCAGTTCGGAGAGCCATGTGCCGATGGCGTAGCCGCCGATCGAGGCCCGCGCCGGCGCCGCCAGCGAGCCGCCGTGGCCCTTCGCCCAGACCCGCGCCCAGTCCAGCCCGGCCTCGAACCGCGCGTCGGAGACCGACCAGATCATCCCGAGCTGGCCCAGCATGTCGACCCGGTGTCGCGCCAATTCACCAGCGGCATGCTCGCTACGCCGGTCGGAGAGCCATTTCCCGAGCGGGAAATTAGCCTCTTCTCCGACCATCGCGGAATACGGGACGTCGAGCCCGCCGGTTTCCTCGTGCCATCGGCGGGCGTGGTTGATCCCCTCCCGCCAGAACTGGTTCTCACCGGTCAGCACCCGCGAGGCGATGAACAGCGCGAGCACGTTCTCGTCCACCGGCGTCTGGAACCGCACCGGCAGCGTGAACGCCCCCGCACCACCCTCACCAGACCAGCTCTCACCAGGCCCGGACACCGCCTCAGCGCCGCGCCCCTTGGTCCGCTTGCCGGACTTCTGCGGCACCGCCAGGGCCTCCACCACACGTGCGTCGTGTGACCTCAAAGCGGTCAAAATACGAACGAGCGGACCGTAACTGTCCGACTCCAGAATGTCCCCGGGCTCCTCGCCGGGCTTGAGGAAGACCGGCACGATCAGGCTCGCGGTCTTTCCCTCGCCGGGCTTCATCCGCAGGGCACGGCCGATGGCCTGGACGATATCCACCATGCTTCCCCGGCCCTGCAGAAGAACAGAATCCGCATCCGGGATATCCACTCCCTCGCCGAGCACCTTGCACTGGGCGGCTACCCGATGCCGAAGACCGTCCTCCTCACCGCTGCTCCCGAATTCGGCGATGACCTCTTTCCGGAAGTCCACGTCATGCTCACCGGATAGCCACTGGACCCAGAATTCCTCCGGGTACTTCCGGGGGTTCTCGGCGTACAGCTTCTCGACGGTCTGGTTCAGCGTCTCCGCGAAGTAACGGGCCTCGATCGTGCGGTTGTGGAACGTGATGCACCGTTCCAGCCCCCGCTCCACCATCGTCTTCACCAGCCCGGCCTGGATTGCCGCGATCCGCTCCGCCGGCACCTCGTCCTCGCTCCCGTCCTCGGCCTCGCCTACCCCCGGACCCCACGGCACCCCCTGCTGCGCCGCCTTGGCCCGGTCGCCGAGCGGGTCGCGCAGTTCCAGGACCACGATCTCGAACGGGGCGAGGAGCTTGCGGTCGATGGCCTCTGCCAGGCCCAGGGAGTAGACGTGAGGCCCGTAGATGCGCTGGTCGTCCATGGACACCGCCAGTTCTTCCGGCAGCGGCTGGTAGGCCCCCTCACGGCCCTTCACCGGGCGCTTGGGCGGCGCCCAGATCCGAGGGGTCGCGGTCATGTAGAGCCGGCGCTCCGCGGGGATGGCGGCCTGGTCGTGCACCACGGTCCAGGTCTTCTCCACGCTGCCGGAGGAGCGATGCGCCTCGTCGCAGACCATCAACCCGAGCGGGGGCAGCAGCTCGCCCTGGCGCTCAGCCCAGTACGCGTAGGCGTCGGCGACCGCACCGACGGACGTGTAGGTGGCGAAGAGGGTGGTCGGCCGGCGGTGCTTCGCGGCCCGGGACAGCCACCTGCCGATCATCAGCGGGCTGGTGGTCGCCATCACCCCGTACGGCAGCTCGGAGTCGATCAGTGAGCAGATGGCGTGCATGTCCCCGGAGCGCCCGGCCGCCCGCCACGAGCCGATCATCTGCACCAGCAGGTCCAGCGTCGGCACCACGACCAGGACCACGCCACGGGGCACCAGCTTCTGGCCGGCCGCCGCCCCGACGTAGCTCTTGCCGGAGCCGGTGGCCATCTGGACAGTCACCCGCAGCCCGTTCGGCGCCGCGTGTCCCGGACGGGGCGTCAGGCCCCGCACAATGGCCTCCAGCGCCTCCTCCTGATGCCCGCGCAGCGAGACGCCGCCGACGGACTGAGCGGCCTTCAGGCCCGGCTTCACGACGTTCACGAAGACGTGTCTCCCCTCACCCGTTTCCGGACCCACACCAGGGCCCACGCGGGAAATGCTGACAGTGCCCTGCTGATACATTCCACGGACCGACCAAGAAGTCCATCCGACCGGAAATATAGTCCGATTGAAGCGGCCATTCGTCAGGATATAAGTCCCCGCCAAGGAATCCGGAAAACACCCGAAGAGTGCGGGTCAAGACCCCACTCACGGCGGGATCATCCAACACTTCCAGATTGATACACCGGCGACCGTTGCTCACCCTGCCAGAGTAGCGCATCCCACCCCCGATCGGGTCGACACAGCGGCCTGGACCACGGTCTAGACCAATCTGGCAGGAGTGAAGCCGACCCGCACACGCCCCCAGCACGCACCCCTCCCCACAGCCAGCCTGCCTTGACTTCAGCCAAAAACCCAGCTCAACGACTTGAACAGGCATCAGCCCACCGGCGCCATGGAGCGAAGCGGAGTGGCGCCGGCCCGAGCGCGAAGCGCCGGGCCCACCCGGGCGAAGCCCGG
>NZ_JBVJJY010000023.1:0-114472 GCF_055585785.1 Kitasatospora sp. NPDC053308
CGTCGCTCTGCGGAAGCAGCGGCTCAACCCGCGACCACGCAGCGTCCGTTATCTCTCCTCGCCCCACCACAAGATCAATTATGAGACACGGCCTAGGGCGTTTCTTTCCGATCATCGGATCGTTGGTCTGGTCGTGCCGTTGACTGACGTGCAGTGGGCGCGGATAGAGCCGTTGTTGCCGGACCGGACGCCGAGGCGGGGTGGGCGGTGGCGTGATCACCGGGAGGTGATCGACGCGATCGCGTGGAAGTTCCAGACCGGCTCGCAGTGGGTGCACCTGCCCGAGAAGTACGGCTCGTGGAAGGGCGTCTACACCCGGCTGCGGAACTGGGCGATCGACGGCACCTGGGAACGGGTCTTCACCGCCCTGATCGCCCAGGCCGACGCCGAGGGCGACCTGGACTGGGTCGTGGCGGTCGACTCCACGATTGTGCGTGCCCATCAGAATGCGGCCGGGGCCCGTCAAAAGGGGCCCCGGCCGACGAACCCGCCCACCATGCGATCGGACGTTCCCGCGGCGGGCTGACCACCAAGATCCACCTCGCCGCGGACAGCCGCTGCCGCCCGCTGTGCTTCCACCTCACACCCGGCCAGGCCGGCGACGCACCAGCGTTCGAGCACGTCATGGCCACCCTGCGCGTTCCCAGGCCGATCGGGCGGCCGCGCACCCGGCCCCTCGTGGTTCTGGCGGACCGTGCCTACTCGTCGCGGGCCATCCGCGACCACCTGCGCCGGCGCGGGATCCGGGCGGTGATCCCGCAGCCCGTCGACCAGATCGCCAACCGCAAGCGCAAGGGCCGGCAAGGCGGTCGCCCGCCGGCCTTCGACCGCGAGGCCTACAAGCAGCGCAACACCGTCGAGCGCTGCATCAACCGCCTGAAGAACTGGCGCGGCCTGGCCACCCGCTACGAGAAGACCGCCACCGTCTTCCAGGCCGGCCTCCACATCGCGGGCATCTTCATCTGGTCCGCCCGCTGATCCAAAAGAAAGGACCTAGGCGCCGGTTGCCTCCACGCCCACCCGCGCGGTGCGGCTCGACGGACTCCCCCGCCGCGTCGTGGCGCGGCGGACCGGTCAGTGCAGGGCGCTGACCGCGCGGGCGATGACGAGCAGGGACGTGACGAGTGCGGCGATGCTCTCCACGCTCATGAGGACCTTCGCCCGGGCGGAGAGCGGCATGGTGTCGGTCGGGCTGAACGCGGTGGAGTTGGTCACCGACACGTAGAGGTAGTCGACCAGCGTCGGGGCCCAGTCGCAGGAGCGGCTGGAACCGTCGGCGACTTCCTCCACCGCGTCGTGGTTCTCGTCCTGGGAGAAGCGGAAGTCCGCGAGCGGGAGTTCGGCGCGCGGCACCTGGGTGCGGACGACCGGGCCGCCGCGGTCGAGCTCCCAGAACGCGAGGCCGAAGACGATGACGTCGGTGGCCCAGACCTGGAAGGCGGCGATCAGCAGCGAGCCGCCGTCCTTGACGTCCGTGGCCACCAGCGCGTGGACGAGCAGCCCCAGGGCCAGCAGGTTGCTGACGCCGATCAGGCCGACCAGGGCCAGGGACAGGGCTCTGGACAGCCGGTTCTGACGGGTCATCCGGTGCGGGTTCACCGCGACCAGCGGAATCAGGAGCAGCATCTCCAGGGCCGGCAGGACGTAGCGCGGCCCGACGAGCAGGGGCTCCGGCAGGGCGAGGTAGAGCAGGATCGCCACCACGGTGGCCGCCATCGCCGGCAGCCGGGCCTCGCCGCGGCGCTCGTGGCGAGGGTGACGCCGCTGCATGGGCGCCCGGTGGATGTTCGGTGCCCGGTGGGCGTTCGCTGCTTGGTGGGCGTTCGCTGCTTGGCTGTCCGTGGTCATCTCGCGGCTCTCCCGGGTCGGCATGGCTGACCGGCGGTTTCCCCGGCACGCGGCGTCCACTCCCGGGACCGGGGCGCGGACGGACGGAAGGTCGGAATGCACGGAGGAGCGCCGTCGTGGACGGAACGTGCGCAGCCCCGGCGCGCGGCCGAGCAGGCCTGGCGGGAGGGGGTGTCGACGGCCCGGGGCGGGCCGCCGGGCGGGCGGGGGTCGGCGGGCCGGCGCCGCCGCCGACGGCGCAGCACCCCAGCCGGGTAGGCCGTTCAGCGGACCCGCCCGTGCGTCTGCGGCGCGGGCGGCCTTTCCCGGGCGAGGCTTCGCAGCGTGCGAGTACGGACACGAGGATCGAAGGGTTCACCCCGTGAAGTGAGGCCGCCCGGCACCCCGCGTCGGTCCGGTTCCCGGGGCCGGCGGGGTCGTCGATCCGGTCGGCGGCTCGCGCCGTGGCCGCTCCGTCACCGCCCCGCGTCGGGGGTCCGGAGGGTGAACCACGTGGTCTTTCCGTCGTCGGTGAGGCGGACGCCCCAGTTGTCGGCCAGGGTCTCGACGAGCAGAAGACCGCGGCCTGATTCGTCGTCGGGGGCGGCCAGGCGGGGCCGGGGCAGGTGGGGGCTGTGGTCGCTGATCTCGACGGTGAGTTCCCCGGTCGTGCGGCGCAGGTGGAGACCGAGAGGGCCCTGGGCGTGCTGGACGGCGTTGGTGAGGACCTCGGAGACCAGGAGCCGGGCGTCGTCGGCGTGGTGGGCGCAGTCCCAGGAGGCGAGGGTCTTGGTGAGGAACGCGCGTCCGTCGCCGACGGCGGAGGCGAGGGCGGGCAGGTCGATGGTGGCACTGCTCAGCGGGGCGGCGGGAAGCCGGGCCAGGAGCAGGGTCACGTCGTCGTTGTGGCCCTCGACGTCGGGCAGCAGTGCTGCCAGGACGCCGTCGGCAACGGCTTCGAGGTCGCGGGCTTCGGCGAAGACACCGTCGAGGGTTCGGCTGAGCTCGGCGAGCCGGTAGCCGATGTCGCTTTCGGGGGTCTCGATCAGACCGTCGGTGTAGAGCACCAGCGATGTGCCCGGGGAGACGGCGGTCCGGGCCTGCTCGTGCGGGATGCCGCCGACGCCGAGCGGCGCGCTGACGGGGGCCTTGAGCTCCCGTACGCCGCCGGCCGAGTCGGCCAGCAAGGCGGGCAGGTGCCCGGCCGAGCAGACAGTCACCTCGCCGGTGTCCGGGGCCAGGACGAGATAGCAGCAGGTGACCAGTTGGTCGGGCCGGTCGAGGTCGGCGACGATGGCGTCCAAGGCCTGCATCAGCTGGCGGGGCTCCATCCCGGTCTTGGCCAGCGCGTGGGCGGCGGCCCGCAACTGGCCCATCACGGCGGCGGCGTCCAGGCCACGCCCCATCACGTCGCCGATCAGGATGCCGACCCGGCCGGCTCCCAGCGGGATGAGGTCGAACCAGTCGCCCCCCACCCCGGCGCCCTGGGTGGCCGGAAGATAGCGGCTGGCGGTGGCGAGTCCCGGAATGGCCGGCGGGGTGCCCATCAGGCTGCGCTGGAGAGTGAGGGCGATGTGCCGTTGCTGCTCGTACAGGGCCTGGAGCTCGGCCTCGGCCCTCTTGCGGTCGCTGATGTCGCGCACGATCGCGCACGCGCCCTCGACCGTGCCGTCGGAGGCACGGGTGGGCCACAGTGTGACGTCGACGTCCAGCAGCCGCCCGCTACGGGTGACGCGGAGGGCTTCGAAGTGCTCGACCTTCTCCCCGCGGGCCAGCCGCTCCAGCAGCACGCCGATCTCGTGGGTGCGGTCAGGCAGCGCCAGCATGGCCACATTGCGTCCGATCGCCTCCTCGGAGCTGTAGCCGTAGAGCCGTTGGGCGGCGGCGTTCCAGTAGGTGATGTACCCGTCGAGGGTCTTGGCCAGGATCGCGTCCTGGGAGGACTCCACGAGGGCGGCCAGCTGGTTGATGTGCTGTTCGGCGGCTTTGCGGTCGCTGACGTCGCGGACGGCGGCGGACACGAGGAGTCCGTCGGCGGTCTCCAGCGGGCTGAGGCTGATCTCCACGGGGAACTCGGTGCCGTCCTTGCGCAGGCCGTGCAGTTGAAGGCCCGCTCCCATCGGCCGTACCTGCCGCGTCGCCGCGTACGCCTCCCGGTGCCCGGCATGCTGGGCGCGGAAGCGTCCGGGGATCAGCAGTTCCACCGGCCGGCCCAGCAGTTCCGCACGCCCATAGCCGAACAGCGACTCGGTCTGCGCGTTCACGAGCCGGATGCGGCCCGCGTCGTCCACGATCACCATCGCGTCCGGTGCGGCCTCCAAGAGCCCCCGGAACCGCTGTTCGGCGGCTTTGCGGTCGCTGACGTCGCGGACGGCGGCGGACACGAGGAGTCCGTCGGCGGTCTCCAGCGGGCTGAGGCTGATCTCCACGGGGAACTCGGTGCCGTCCTTGCGCAGGCCGTGCAGTTGAAGGCCCGCTCCCATCGGCCGTACCTGCCGCGTCGCCGCGTACGCCTCCCGGTGCCCGGCATGCTGGGCGCGGAAGCGTCCGGGGATCAGCAGTTCCACCGGCCGGCCCAGCAGTTCCGCACGCCCATAGCCGAACAGCGACTCGGTCTGCGCGTTCACGAGCCGGATGCGGCCCGCGTCGTCCACGATCACCATCGCGTCCGGTGCGGCCTCCAAGAGCCCCCGGAACCGCTCCTCCCCGATGTCCGACCGGCTGTTGCGGGATTCGGGGACGCAGTGGCAGGGACGCTGTCCTGACATGAGGGCCCCGCTCCTCGACGCTCTATCGGCCTTGTCGTCCATCCCGACCCCAACCGGCTGGCATATCCCTGGTGAATAATCCGGCCATCACAGCGCACCGGGGCCCGCCGCACTCCCGTATGCCCATTACTGGTCGGGCGCTGGCCGAACCTGTCCGCTTGAGGCCGCACTCGTTTCGCGGGATCGAGGAGGGAGACCGTTCACCGCCGGACCCGCCCGCAGTGCGGCACGCCGGCTCGGGAGGAGCACGGCGGCCGGCGGCCCCGAGGAACAGCGACGGGTGTCGGGCGGAACCCGATCGCGCAGGCGACGAGGACGACGGCCGGGGGGCCGGCGGCGGGCTCTACCGCACGACACGCCGATGCGTCCGATCGGCCGCACCGCCGCCGAGCCTGCCGCAACCGCCGTTCGCGCACATCCGTCAGGCGTTCGGGTGAGGCCGCACTCGACGCACGCGGCGCCGATCCCGGTGCCTGCCAGCCTTTGGGAATGATCACCCGACGGTCCCTCTTCTCCGGACCCAAGTCGATCCCCACCACACCGGCCACCACTGCCCCCAGCCCCGCGCACCGCCGTCGTTCCCGGCCTTGCCGAAGAATAGGCCGGCCCACGTACGGCCTGGCAGAGGGCCCCTCAGCCAAGACCGCCGCGACGCCTGCCGCGGCCGGCTCCGCACCGACCGTCACCACCGCGGACACACCGCACTCGCGGGAAAGCCGCCGGCCGGCCGCGTCCCCGGCCGCACTGGTCGGTACGGCTAGAAGGTGTCGTCCTCCTCGTCGAGTTCCGCCAGCACCCTTCGCTCGACGGCCTCGACCTCGTACCGCGCGTCGGGGTCGCCGCTGCGGGCGCGGACCGCGCCGCGGACCAGCGCAAGGTAGAAGAGCGCGGGCGCGCACGGTGTCCATGACTCGGCGGGCTCGTCGCGGATGAACCGCAGGACCGACTCCGGGGCGGCGTCGACGAAGGCGTGGGCCTCGTGCTCCCACTTGTCGACCACGCCCCGGCTCCAGCGCACCCGCAGGTCCGCTTCGGACAGGTCGGTGAGGACCGCTCGGAAGAAGGCGGCCCACTGGTTGTTGCGCATGTCCAGGCCGAAACCGAGGAGTTCGAGGTCGGCCTCGTCCGAATCCAGCACGGCCAGTTCCTCGCGCAACGCCCGGCGGGCGGCGGCGTACAGGTCGACCCGCCCGTCGGCGGAGAGGTCGTGGTTGCGGGCGAGTCCCTCGTTGGCGGAGGAGTTCCACTTGGACGTGTTGGGGCCGGCGACCCGGGCGCTGCGGCGGGAGAACAGCATCCTGCCGTCCTTGCCGGTCTCGACGGCGACGTTGACACCGAAGCTGCAGAACATGAACGCCGGCACCGCCGTGAGGTCCTTGCCCTCCAGGTGCTGCTGACGCAGGGTCAGGCCGTTCTTCTGCCTGCGGTCCAGATTGATCGACGTGGCGAGGAAGTCGTAGTAGTCGGCGTCGCACAGAGTGAGGGTGGCGACCGGGACTTCGGTCGTGTGGGCGCGGGAGACGACGAGGCGCCGCACCGCGAAGCGCGGATTGTTCCAGCGGTACGGCTCGCCGGCCGCCTCCCTGCGGGCCTCCTCCGCCTCGATCTCGCGCCGCCATTCGGCCACCTCGTAGGGCAGTTCCACATGCTCGGGCACGTACTTCACCCGCATGTTGTCCTCGGTGATCGGACTGGTCCCGTCCCCTTCGAAGACGTGGCAGTCGGTCTGGCGCCCGACCACGGTGAACCTGTCCATGAGGGTCATCAACCCGCCCCTTCCGAGGCCCTGTTCGGCGATTCCGTGACATGCGTCACGTGGATCGACCAGTATAGGTGCGGGAGGGCTGCGGGTTGTCTGCCGATGTCGAGATCAGACGGGACGCGCTGCGGTCGACCGGCCTGGTCGGCTCGGTCGCCATCGCCGAGTACGGCGAGCGCGGCGGGCTGCGTGACCGGCGGCACGTCCTGCGGGCCCGCAGCACGTTCGTGGCGCTGTGCGACCTGCTCGGTTTCGGCCGCGCCGAGAACCTCGAGGGTGACGGCACCCTCCGACAGGTGGACGAGGGGCTCAGGCGGTTCGTCGCCGCCGACGCCGCCCGGAAGATCCTCTACTGGACCGGCCACGGCCACGCCACCGAACACGACGATTACGTCCTCGCCTGCCGCGGCAGCTACGAGCCCGGCCGGCCGCACCCCGTGGCCACCCGGGCGATGCCCTTCACCCGTCTCCTGGAGCGCCTGGCGAAGGTGCGCGGCTCCGACCTGCTGGTGATCATCGACGCCTGCGAGTCGCAGCAGGCCCTCCACGGGACCCGCTGGCTGCACGACGCCCTGCAGCGCCACCAGGACTCCGGGCGTGACCGCGACGGGTTCGTGGTCCTCGCCACTGCGGGCGCCGACCGCCCGGTGGAGGAGAGCCTGTGGGTGGACTGGGTCCAGGACACCCTCGCCGACCGGAGCCTCGAACTGGAGGGCACGGTCCGCCCGTTCGAGCCGACGGCCCCTTTCCTCCTGGTGCCGGACCTGCTGGAGGCCATCGACCGTCGTGCCGTCACCGCCGGCTACGAGGACGCCGCACTGCGGCCCGCGTACGTCGAGGTCCGGTCCCTGAGCCGCAGGTTCCTGCACAACCCGCACTACGACTCCTCCGACGCCGTCTACCGCTCCGCCGACCTACCGCCCGACCGGGAACCCTGGCTCGTGCCGGAGCGGTTCGGGCCGGTCAACGACGGTCTGCTGCCGAACCACTTCTCGGGCCGGGTGCGTCCGCTCAGCCGGCTGGTGACCTGGACGGCCTCCCAGAGCCGGGGCATGCTGGTGGTCACCGGCCCGGCCGGGACCGGCAAGACGGCGCTCCTCGCGCGGCTGGCCCTGCTGTCGGTACGCCGTCGCGTGCGGGCCCTGGAACCGCAGCCGCCCCCGCAGACCGTGCCTCGGCCCGGCTCGATCCACGGGGCGGTCTCCTGCCACGGGATGTCCCTGCACACCCTGGCCCGCTCCCTGCTCGGGGCTCTCGCTCCGCTGGGCGCCGAGACGACGCACGATGCGGGGACCACCGCGCGGGAGGTGGTGGAGCGGATCGGCGCGCTGGTGCAACGCGTCGGCGGCGTCACCCTGCTCGTGGACGGCCTGGACGAGGCCATGCCCGGACAGGCCCACGAGATCGCCCGCAGGCTGCTCAACCCCCTCTCCCGCCGACCCGGCGTGAAGCTGGTCGTCGGCACCCGCGCCCACCCTCGCCGGGCGGTCGACGGCGGGGCACGCGAGTCGCTGATCGACGCCCTCGAGCGCACCTCCCCCGTCCTGGACCTGGACCTGGACCGGGACACCGAGCGCGACGTCGCCGCGCTCGTGTCCACCCTCCTGTCCGACACCCCGGGCTCCCCCTACGCGGGACCGGAGAACGCGGCACCGCGGCGTGAGGCGGCCGCCCTGGTGGCACGGCGCTGCGGCCGCAGGTTCCTCGTCGCCCGCCTGGCGGCCCGCGCACTAGCCCGGCAGTCCGCTCCGCTCTCCGCCGAGGCGCTCGACCTCTTCGTCCGGCGCGGAGGCGGTGAACTGCGCGCGCGCATGACCGACGAGCTCGACGTGCTCGACCCCGGGGACCACGACCGGTTCGCCGAACTGCTGCTGCCACTCGCCGTGGTCCAGGGCCCCGGCCTCGCCGATCCCGACCTCTGGCTCGTCCTGGCCAACAAGCTGCGCCGAAGGCGCACTCCCGAGATCACGCGCGGAATGCTCGACGCCGTGCTCCACCGGCTCAGGGGCGTCCTGATCACCACGGAACACCGGCCGGGCCTGCCTCCGCTGCACCGTCTCGACCACGCCAGTTACGGCACGGCCCTGCTGGAGCGGGCCCGGCTGACCGAGGGGGACGCACACCGCGCGGTCTTCGATGCCCTGTACCGGCCCGCAGGCGACTGGGAGTCGGCTCACGAATACGCCCGGACCTACCTGGGCGCGCATGCCGCCCAGGTGCCGGTGGGTCCTGACGATCCGCCGGACGAGCCGCGCCCCCTGGAGCAGTTGTTCCTGGACCCGGAGTTCCTGGTCCACACGGAGCCGGATGTGATGCTGCCGCTGACCGGGCAGGTGGCCGGCACCTGTGAGGGAGCCGATCTCTACCGGCGGGTCGGCAGCAGGTTCCGGGACCACCCGGGGCCGGCACTGCGCAGAGCGGTGCTCGCCGCCGAGGCGTTCGTCGGCCACCCGGACATCCACGAGGTGCTCGACCGGCTGCCGGGGTTCGCGGAGCGCGGATGGCGGGAAGTGTGGACGGACTCGCCCCCGCGGCCGGCGGAGCTGACGCTGCCCGCCCCGCTCGGCGGTGCCCTGGCCCTGGACTGGAGCCGGACGGGCGGCGGCCTGATCTCTGTCGGCGGGCGGGGTGAGATCGTCGGGCGACGGGCCGGGACGGGCGCCTACGTCCACACCCGGCGGGCCGCGCGGGACCGGGTGCGGGACGCCCCCTTCGTCGCGGTCCGTGAGGCTTCCGTACGGGGACGCCGCATCACCGTCTCGCACGACGGCCGGTCCCTGCACCTGTGGTCGGGGGATGAGAGCCTCCCCCGCCGGACCTACGGCTGGGACGGCGGCATCCGCGCCCTGGACGCCGCCCCCTGCGGCGACGGCGTCCAGGTCGTGGCGGCGGACGGCTACCGGGTGTGGGCGTGGCACGTGGCCGTGGCCCCGGGCGGCGCGTCCGACGACCGGGACGTGCGCCACGACATCCTGCCGGTGCCGGCGGAGCGGGTGGCCCTGCTCGCGTTGCGGGACCGCTGTTTCCTGCTCACCGCCGGCGATTCGCTGGTCCTGCACGAGCTGCACGGCAAACGGTACGGCGACCGGCCCCTGACGCGCGGCGCCTGGGAGATCACCGGCGCGCCGAACCTTCGCCACCACGCCGCCGCAGCCCTCGCCGACGACGCCGACCACGGATTCGTGGCGGTGGCCGGGGCGGGCGCCGACCAGGACGCCGTTGCGGTGTGGCGGGTGTCCGCCCCGGGGCACGGGGCCCCGGAGGTCGTCCGCATGGCGCGGTTCGACTCCCCGGCCCGGCACATCGCCCTCGGGAAGCGGGGTGCCACGCCGCTGCTCGCTCTCCATGAGAGCGGGCGGGTCCGGGTGCGGAGCCTCACCGACGAGACGGTCGACGCGGTGCTGCGGCTGGCCGAGCCCCGCAGCGGCCTGGCGTTCGACCCCACCGGCACCGGACGGCTGGCCGTCGGGGACGGTGACGAGGTCCGGGTGGTCGACACCGCGGCGCTGACCGGCGCCGGTTCGGCCCCGCCGCCGGCGAGGGACGAGTCGTGGCCCCGGATGGCCGTCGCGACGGCGTCCTCGGGGTCGGTGCTGCTGGCGCGGGCGGTCGGCGAGCGGGTGCTGCTCGGTGCGCACACCCCGTTGCGCGGTCAGGCCGGTCCGGGGCTCGGGTTCTCCCAGGGGAAACGGGTCACGGCGGTGTCCGCGCTGTGGCACGACGGCGGGTGGCTCGCGGCGGCTGCGGCCGGGCGCCGCGTGCGGGTGTGGCGGCTGGGCGAGGACCTCGGAGAGTGGGGCGAGGACGACCCGATCGACCTGGACGGCGACGTCAACGAGGTGGTCGGCGGTCTCGCGCTCGTACCCGCCCCCGGAGAAGGGTGCCTGCTGTTCGTCCCCGACGGCCGGCGGGTGGTCCCCTACGGCCGGAAGGGCAGGGCGTGGACCGCGCAGCCCGCCATCGAGGCCGCGCAGGTGAAGGTGTGCGACGTGGCCGCGCACACCGCGGACGGACGGACCTGGGTCGTGGCGGACTGCGGCGACGAGCTGACCCTGTGGCAGAGCACCGCGAGCGGCTTCCGCCGCGTGGAACGACGCACCGCCGCCCCCGACCGGCGGGTGGGCGTCGTCCTGACCACCCGCCTCGACGGCCGTGCGCGAGTGCCCCTGGTGGCCTGGACCGAGGCGGGCACCGTGCGGCTGGCCGAGTACGACGACGGCGCGTGGTCGGCCGGCCGGTTCTCCGCCCCGCACGGCCCGCCCACCGCGCTGGCGTTCGCGGGGACGGCCCGGCAGCCACTGCTGCTGGCGTTCGGCGGAGCCGGGAGCGTCACCGTGCGGGACGCAGCCGCGGACGCCGGGCTCGCTGAGCTGGCGATCCCGTACCGCGGCATGGAGGTGCGGGCAGCGAGCGCCACGTACGGCCCGCGTCACGGACTGACGCTGTTCCTCCAGGGCCGCGACCGCTGCGACCAGGTGAGGATCCCCCAGGACCGGATGGCGGCTGCGCTGCGGCGGGCGTGACCGCGGGCGGGGACGGCGGGCGGGGACCGCGGGCGGGGACGGCGGGCGGGCAGGAAGACGGCGGCACGGAAGAGAGCGGGGAACCACCACATGGACCACGACCTGGTCGTCTTCGTACCGGGCATCATCGGCACGCGCTTGACGCGCGACGGCAAGGACGTCTGGAACCAGTCGAAGCAGGCACTGCTCGGCCTCCGCAAGCCCGGGCGGGCGGTGGAAAGCCTGATGCTGCCGCCGGGCATCGGCGACGAGGCGCCCGAGGGGCCCTGGGCGCTGACGGCCGACCGGCTCCTGAAGAGCCCCGACGCGCTGCCCGGTCTCGTGTCCAGCCTGGGGTACCCCGACGTCCGGGCGGCCCTCGGCTGGAGCGGCGCCGACGGCACGGAGCGGGCACCCCATCCGAAGCAGTTCCTGGTGTTCCCCTACGACTGGCGCCTCTCCAACCGGCTCACCGCGCGGAGGTTGCGGGACCGGGTCGACACGGCCCTGGCCGAGTGGCGGGAACTCGCTCCCGGCGTCCACCCGGAGGCCCACGACGACCCGCCGCAGCTGATCCTCCTGTGCCACTCCATGGGCGGTCTGGTCGCCCGCTACTACCTGGAGTGCCTCGGCGGACGCGAGCACACCCGTGCCCTGGTCACCCTGGGCACACCGTTCCGGGGGGCCGCCAAGGCGGTCCGGGTGCTCACCGGCCACGCCGTGGAGCCGCGGACCATGGCCACGCGGGCGTTCGAGCGCGTCCTGTCGGTCAACGAGAGGCTGGCCCGCCTGGCGCGGTCCTTCCCGTCCGTCGCCCAACTGCTGCCCCGGTACAAGGCCGTGTTCGACGGGGCCGACGACGGGCGGCGCCTGCTGACCCGGGTGCCCGTGCCGGATCTGCCCACCGAGCTGGTGGAAGAGGCGTTCGCGTTCCACCGGGACATCGACGAGGCATGGGAGCGCAACCAAACCGGACTCACCGCCCCGCCCTACCGGGTGCACTGCTTCGCCGGGAGGGCGCACCCCACCGTGCACGGTGTCGTGGTCGGCGCCGACGGGACGCTGGAGTTCGTGACACGCCTGGACAACGACGGGGAGTGGAGCGGTGACGGCACCGTACCCGGCGGGTCGGCCGTGGCCTCCTGGGCGCTGGAGCGCGAGGACGACGCGCTGTGGAACGGCGAACGCCACTCGGGCATGGCCGGCGCCGAGTCCCTGCGGCATCAGCTCCGTGCGATCCGGCGCAGCAGGCCCACCCGCCGGATGCTCGACGGGGACGCCGCCTTCGGCATCGAGGTGCCCGAGTTCGCCTTGGCGGGCGTGCCGTTCACAGTCCGGGCGACCGGGCCGACGGTCGCCGAACGGACGCTCCGGGCCCGTCTGGCCCCTCCTTCCGGACCACTCGACGACGCGGAGCCGGTGACGATGCTGCCGGACGGCGCGGGCGGGGTGGCCGCCGAACTGACGGCCCCGGAGGGGACGTGGGTCCTGCGGGTCGAGGCGGACCGCCCGTACACGGCGTGCCACGAGGTCGTCACGGTGGGCGAGGCCTGAGTGCGGTCGGGGCAGCCGCTCCCGGCTGCCCCGACGTTCCCCGAGGCCGCAGACGGCTCCCGTCTCGCGGTCCGGGCGTCCTTGTCCATGGTCCGGGGGCGGGTGCGCGCGGGGTACGGCTCCCCCGCCCGCCGGGAGGTCCTCCGGCTGCGCACCCGCCCCGTGGTCGCCGACGCGGTCTTCGCCGACCCGCGGGCTACCGGGGCGCGGACTCGCCGGCGCAGGGAGCGCCGGCGGGGCGCTCGCGGGTGACCAGGTCGGTGCGTCCGGCGGTGGCGTCCAGCCACACGACGCGGGTGCCGCGGTCGGCGACGGGCGAGTCCTGGGAGCCGCGGTCGCAGGAGACGCGCTCGGGGGCGCCACCGGTGAGCGGGAGCTGCCACAGCTTGGCGGTCTGGGCGTTGGTCCAGTCGTCGTGGACCCGCCCGGTGCGCGAGACGTAGGTGACCGCGTTCTCGGAGACGGTGAGCTGGTGCGGCTCGGGGGCGGTGGAGTCGGCCGGCAGGAGGTCGGTGACGCCCGAGCCGTCCAGGGCGCCGGAGCGGATCGTGGCGCGCCCGGTGGGCGGGGTCTGGACCCACAGCATGCGGCCGCCGGCCAGGTGGACGGCGTCGGTCAGGTCCTTCGGGTCGGCGGGCACGTACTGGGCGGTGACCTTGCCATCGGCGAGCGAGTACGCGGTCGGCGCGTTGACGTAGTCCTGGCCGGACGTCCAGCTCTCGGTCCAGGCGAGGACGCCGCCGTTCAGGTCGAGGCCGCCCACGCCGTGGCCGGCGGGCAGCGGGATCACCGTCTCCGGGCGGCCGTCGCCGTGGACGACGTGGATGCGGGTGGTGTCGGTGGTGAAGTCCCGGAGCGTGTAGACGATGTCGCCGCCGGCCGTGCGGATGTTCTGCGGCTCCAGCCGGGCGTCGTGGTAGATGCTGCGCACCGGGCCGGCTCCGGTCAGCGGCGCGCTCAGCAGCTCGTAGCCGAAGACGCCCTGGGCGTCCTTGCCGACGGCCTTCCACACCGCGTTCGTGCCGTCGGTGGCCGCCCAGCTGTGGTAGCGGCCGTCGTCGGGGCTCAGTCGCACCGGGGTGGCGCCGCCGGTGACGGTACCGGTGTACAGGGCGGTGCTCTTGCGGGTGGCGTCGGTGTTGGCGAGCATCACCCAGTGACCGTCGGCGACCACCGGGGCGGCCATGTTGTTGGTGATGCCGCTGAGCAGGACATGGCTGTCCAGGCCGAGCTTGCGCTGCCAGCCGGCCTTGATGCCGTGGGCGTCGAACGCGGCGGCGACGGTGCGCAGTTGGGCGTGGGTCAGGCCGCCGGCGCGGCCGGCGGCCAGGACGGCGTTGCGGCCGGCGACGAAGTCGTCGAGCGGGGTCATGTACTCGGTGAGCGCGCGGTAGATCACGCGGTCGGCGACGAGCGGGTCCAGGGTGCGCCGGATGTCCCACAGGGCTCCGCCGAAGATGGTGGAGTTGAGGTGGACGCCGCCGCTGTCGGTGTCCAGGGAGGCGCCGACGTAGTCGTCGACGGTGGTGTGGTGGTCGTCCAGGTGGCGGGTGGCGCAGGCCTGCGGGGTGCCGGTGCGGCACAGGCCCTCGCCCAGCAGCGCGGCTCCGGGGTCGTCCATCGCGATGCCGCGGGTGGTGACCTCGATGGCGTTGCCGAAGTAGTCGGCGAGCGCCTCGTCCATGGCGCCGGACTGGCCGAGGTAGGCGAAGTTGGCGCTGTTGGTGATGACACCGTGGGTCATCTCGTGGGCGGAGACGTCGAGGGCGGCGGCGAACGGGAAGTACGTGTCGTCCCCGCCGCCGTAGATCATCTTGCTGCCGTCCCAGTAGGCGTTGGGGAAGGCGCGGCCGCCGGCGGTGACTCCGGTGACGGAGACGATCGGGCCGTTCTTGCCGTCCAGGCCCGGACGGCCCAGGCGGTCGCGGTAGAAGTCGTAGACGACACCGGCGTTGACGTGCGCGTCGGTGGCGCCGTCGGCGCCGGTGGCGGCGGGGAAGTCGGGGGTCGGGGAGCTCGCGGGGCGGGCGTCGGCGGGGATGCGGTCGAAGTCGCCGACGTCGCGGCCGGCCGCGTCGTAGGTGGTGATCGCGGCGGGACGGGTGAGGTCGGTGAGCTGGTAACTGCCGTCCGCCTGGCGGGCGATGTTGACGTTCACGCTCGTGCCGTGGACGTCGGGGGCGGTGCCGGTGGCGGGGGTGACGGTGGCCGGGGCGGGGCCGGGGGCGGCCGCGGGGGGCGCGACGGCCTCGGGGCGGGCGGCGGTCCTGGACGGGGTGCGGGCGTCGTGGGCGAGGACGACGACGCCGGCGGTGGCGTCCACGTAGACGTCACGGGTCAGCGGGGTGCCGTCGGCGCCGGCGCCGCGCACGGTGTAGTGGCGGGTCAGCTTCCCGGCGCCGTCGGGCAGGATCACCAGGCCGGCGTCATCGGCGGTGGCCTTGGCGCGGGCGGCGTCCGGCAGCGCGCCGAGCGCGGCGGTGCGCAGCAGTTCGCCCGCGACGGTGGGCTCGGTGGGGGCGGTGAGGCCGGTGAAGAACCTGCCGCCGACCGCCTCGACGTGCTGGGCCGCGCCGTCGCCGGCGAGGTGGACGAGGTACTGGCCGCCGAGCACGGGGACGCCGCCCTCGTTCTGCTGGAACCTGACGGTGCGCCGTCCGTCGGGGCCGCTCTCGGTACCGGCTTCGGCGAGCCGGGCGGGGTCGACCCGGTAGCGGTCGCGGTGGGCGGCCAGGTGGGCGCGGGCGGCGGCGGCCGGGTCGCCGGGGGCGGGATCGCTCAGGCCGGTGACCAGCTGCGGGGCGGCGGTGTCCTGCCCGGCGACCACGCCGGGGACGGGGTCGCCGGCGGCCTGCGCGGGCGCGGTGTCGGCGGCGGCGGTCGGGGCGGCCAGGGCGGCCAGGCTCAGGGCGGCGGCTATGCCGGCGCCGAGGGCCTTGGGCGTGCGGGCGTGACGGTGCACTGCGCTCCTCTCACGGAACGGGAACACGGGAATCGGCGGTGGCGCCCTGCCGTCGCCGGTCGGCTGACGGTGCGCCAGGGCCACGTCACGAACATAAGCCATCGCTCGACATATGTCGACCAACTACCTATCGGGCGCTTCGGAGCCCCGATCCTCAGGCGCCTCTCCGCCCGGGGAGGAGGAACGGGAGGGCACGGCCGGCGAGGGCCTCGGCAAGGGGGGCGGACTGGCCGGGGGCCTTGGCAAGGAGGCCTTGGCGAAATGGCCTTGGCGAGGGGGGCTTTGGCGAAATGGCTTTGGCGAGGGGGGCTTTGGCGAAATGGCTTTGGCGAGGAGGGCTTTGGCGAGGGGGCGGGGGGCACTCGTCCGGAGTGGCGACGAGCGCGGCCACCGGCTCGTGTGTGATCGGGACCGGCAGTACCAGCGGGCCCAAGTCCCCTGCCCCCGGCTGTTCTTCGGCCTGCCGTTCCGGGCGGTCTCCCGTTTTCGGGAGCGGCCGATCCGGTCCTCACCGGCCCCGAGGCACTCGGCCACGACGACATCGCCGCGATCATCACCGAGGTCATCACCGAGGTCATCACCGAGGTCACCGGCCGGGCCGTGGTCCACCGCCGACTGTCCTACGAGCAGATGCGCGATCGCCTCACGACGCAAGGTGCCGGTGGAGTTCGCCGCCTTGCCGGCCTGAAACACTCCGCCGGCCTCCGCCGGCCCCGGGGACACCGCCGCCCCGGTCGTTGCGACCACGCCGGCGATCGGCCGCCAAGGGGCCGATCGCCGCCGCCGTCACGGCATGCGCGCGCTGAGGGTGCGGACGACCTGGCGCAGCACCTTGTCGCTCCAGTTCCGGTCCGCCTTCGGGTACTCCCCCACGCCGTGGGCCGTCGAGGTGCCGCTCACCTCGAACCCGTACGGTCCCTGGTGGCAGGTCAGGTTGCCCCGGGCGAGGTCGTCGGCGTAGCAGCCCTGCGGGCCCAGCGACGTGCCGAGGTCCTCGAACTCCTTGTGGTACTTGGTCGCGTCGTCACGGGCGCGGGCCAGGTCGTCGGCGTAGCTCTTCGCGACGAGCGCGGGATCGGCGACGGCGGTGAAGGTGAGCTTGATGCTGCTGTTGCCGGAGCTCTCGTACGTGTCGGGCAGGCCGAAGCTGAACTTACAGCCGCCCTCGGGCACATCGCCCGTCGTGCCCTGGTCCGCCGTGGAGAACGGGTCGAAGTTGATGATGGTGACCTTGACCGGCTGCCGCTTGATGCCGTCGGCCTGCGGCAGGATGGCCTTGATCTCGGCGTCGCTCAGCACCTCGCAGCCGTGCGGCCATTGGGCCAGGGCCAGCGCGCGACCCGAGGGCGGCTGCGCGGCGAGCCGGTTGCCCGACGGCTGGGCGGAGCCGAACGTCAGGGCTGGCGCCTCCTTGCTGCCGCATCCGGCGAGCAGGAGCACCGCGGCCCCGGCCAGGGCCGTGGCAGCGGACAGTGGGGTGGTGCGCGTCGTCATCTTCCCCCCGGAAGTGTGCGTGTGCGTGACTGACAGGTGCGTCAGCGAACAGGACAGGGTCGATCCTTCCATCGGGAATACCCGCGGTCCATCCGGGGCTCCCCGGTCGCCACCACCCGATGCCGGACACCCTCCTGCACGTCCGGAGCAGAACCGGCGAAGCCGGCCGGCTTCGGAACCACTCGTCCAGTGCTTCTAGTGCTTCGCCATGCCCGCGATGAACTCGTCCCAGGTGCCGACGGTTTCGGCGGGGGGCGCTGTGATGGCCGGGACGGCGCCGAAGTCGGAGTACTCCTCGAAGACCTGGGCCTGCCCCTTGCTGCCGGTGGTGACCTGCTGTGACTTCAGGACGAGGTCGTCCTTGCCGACCCACACGTCGAGGACCGCGGAGGTGTCGCCCCGCCGCTTGGCCGACTGGACGTAGTAGTCGCGCACTTCGTCCTTGATGGCGGGCCCGGTGTAGTGGGCCAGCTCCTCGAAGACCACCGTGCCGCGGTAGTGGTCGGCCGCCCGACCGCCCACCTGTTCCTCGCCGACCCACGCGGTGGACGCGGTGGCGGCGAGCGCGCCGGCGACTTCGTTGACCGACCCCGCAGCCCGCGCGTTGGAGGGGCCGCTGTTCGTCGGCGCGTCCATGCGGTACCAGTTCTTGCCCGGTATCCGGTCCGACTTGATGTAGGCCGCGTCGCCCGTGACGATCATCTGGGTGACGCCGGTGGGGTTGTCCGCGGTCTGCTTCACCGTCGACGTGATGGACGAGGCGTACGGCTGCCGCTGGAAGAGCATCTCGGACTTGTCGGAGCCGCCCTCCCCCGTCTGGACGGTCCGGTACGAGGCCTGTTCCGCGGTCTTCTTGGACGCGGCCATCAGCACGGTCGGAGCGTCGGTCCGCTTGTTCGCCGCCTTGTCCCCGGCCGGGCTCGCCCCCGCCGCACTGCTGTGGGGCTCCCCGCCGCAGCCCGCCAGAACCATCGTCAGCGCCGCTCCCGCGGTCGCCACCGCGATGCCCCTCCCCGTCACTCGCACAGCTCCGGCTCCCTTTCAGTTGTTTCACATCGGCGCTGGTCATTATCGTCTGCGCAGGTCAGACCGCCAAATGACGGCGATCGTCCACCTCCCCGAGCACCGCCCGGAGGAACGACGAGCGGACGGCAGCCGAGACAGGCTCGACCCCGGCGCGGCACCGCAGCCCGGCCGAACGGCAGCGGGCCAACGGTCATCACCGGCCGCGGCAGCGGCGGCCGGCGGCAGCGCATCTGACGGCCGGACAGCAGCGGGCGGGCCGGGCCGAACCGGGGCGAGCCGCAGTCGGCCACCGCGCGGCCGGCTGGACACCGAAGGAACAGCAGGCGGAGCGACGGACATCGTCCGCCGCTCCCGGCCGCCGCGGGCCCCCGAGCGAAATCCGGGCGACAGCCACCCGGGGCGCTCTGTTACGGTCGACGGGCCGGCCGCGGGACTCCGGTGCGACTTCCGGAACGTGCCTCTAACGCAATGATTCGCAGCTCGCGCCCCCACTCCCCGGCCGGCATCCCTGTTCGCCGACCGGAAGAGGCCGCATGGAGGGCTACGCGGACCTGATCGCCGCCGAGGACGTCCTGCTCTTCGTCAACGCCGCGATCACCGCCACCGGCCAGCGGGAGTTCCACTCCTCCGCGGCCGAGCAGCAGCTCTCGCTCGGCTTCCTGCACGAGTACGTGCTCGGCAACTACCGCGAGCCGTACGCCGCCGCGCTCGCCCTCGACATCAACGACCACAACGCCGCGCTGATCGTCCGCCGGCTGCTGGAGACCGCCGCCGACGCCACCCCGGAGCAGCGCCGCACCGAGGGCCGGCTGATCGCCCGCCGTCTGCGACTCCTGCCGCCGCAGCGGGTCTACCGGCTCTTCGGCGCCCTGCGCCGGGCCCGCGTGAACAACCGCCGCACCCGCGCCGTCCTGCGCGAGTGGCTGGCCGCCCGGCCCGATGCCGCGCTCGACGCCGTGAAGTACCGCGGCGGCCTCAAGCGTGCCCTGCGCCACGCCCACCTCCGGCCCGCCGCCCCGGAATTGGGCGAGTTCCTGTTCGGCGCCGGCCCGCGCGGCCGCTACACGACCCCGCTGCTCGACAGCTGGCAGCGCGCTCACTACACCAAGGCCGCGCTCTACGAGCTGCCCTACACCGTTGCCGAGGGCTTCGCCCGCAGCCACCGCATCCCGCGCGCCGAGTTCCTGGAGAGGATCGCGCCCAACCTCACCCGCCTCGAGCGCCTGCGCCTCCAGGAGAACGCGCAGCAGCTCGGCGCCGGCGCCGTCCGCAGCGACCGCACCGACCTCGGCCGGATGCCGCTCACCCGGCTCGCCCTCTACGTGCTCGCCCTGCCGCCCACGCAGCGCGCCGAACGCCGCACCGAGCTCACCGCCGCCCTGCGCGCCGCCGCCCGCCGCACCGCCGGTTCCGAGGCCGGCACCTGGGGCGCCGTCGCCGCCGTCCTCGACGACAGCTACTCGGCGACCGGCTCCGGCACCAAGCGCCGCCGCCCGCTCGCGGTCGCCCTCGCCTGCCACTACCTGCTCGAAGCCCTCGCCGAGCGCTACACCCCGCTGTGGACCTCCGGCCGCACCGACGCCCTGCTGGCCCGCCCGCACGGCGCCACCCCGCTCGGCCACCGGATCATCGACGCCCTGGACACCGCCCCGGCCCGGCTGATCATCGTCTCCGACGGCTGGGACAACGCCCCGCCCGGGCTGGCCGCCGAGGTCCTGCGGGTCTGGCGCACCCGCCTCGATCCGGACCGCCGCACCTCGGTCGTCCACCTCAACCCGGTCTACGACGCCGACGGCTTCGACGTCCGCCGGCTCGCCCCGACCGTGCCCACCGCGGGCCTGCGCGACGCCGAGGACCTGCCCGCCCTGGTCGAGTTCGCCCGCTTCGCCGACGGCCGTACCGACCTCGACGAGCTCACCGCCCACCTCGCCACCCGCACCGCCCGCTTCCTCGCCACCGCCCCGCCCGAGGACCCCCGGTGAACGACCCCCGCGCCCGCCTCGACCTCACCGGCCTCAGCACCGGCCCCGCCCAGGTCTGGGGCGGCATCCGCCTCGTCCCGCTGCTGCGCGGCGAACCCGTCACCGACCTGCGCCTGCACCAGCAGCTGTACGAGGGCGAGTACGGGTCCGTCCGGATCCACCGCGACATCCACTACACCTCGTACGTCCCGCACGGCTTCGTCGCGCACTGGACCGGTGACGGCAGCCCGGCCGCCGCGTACGGCACCCAGCTCGGCGACCCGCCCCCCGAGCGGATGCGGCTGCCCCGCCTACGGCTCGCCAAGCGCCTCGGCACCGACCGGCTGCGCTTCCTCCCGCTCCACCTCGCCCTGGAGGGCTACCTGGCCCTCCACTTCGGCGGCCCCACCATCGCCTGGGAGCACTGGTCCGCGCAGGCGCTGCGCCGCGGCCTGTCCCCGCGCGAGGAGGAGGCGTACGCGGGCACCCGGGTCCGCGGACTCGCCGACGCGCTCCGGGTGTTCGAGATCCATCCCGGCCAGTGCGGCGTCCTGCTGTACACCGCGGACGTGCTCGCCGCCGCCTTCGTCGTGCCCCACCCCGACGACTACCGCGCCCTGCACCCGAGCCTGCTGCTCGACCTGTACGGCGAACTCGTCCACCACTACGCGCTGCTGTCCGCCCCCGTGGCCGACTTCCGCGCGGACCTGGGCGGTTCCGGGATCCGCACCCTCGCCGACCTGCGCGCCGCCGCCGACCGCGCCGACTGCGAGTGGGCCGCGTTCCACGACAGCGCCATGGCCCGCGACCTCGTCACCGCGGAGTACCGGCTGCGGACCGTCCACCGGATGGGCCGCTTCACCCTCGGCCGCTTCCTGCCCGACTTCCGTCCCAAGCAGGAGAACCACCTCGGCGAGACCATCACCGACGCCGACGGCCGGGTGCTCTACCTGAAGACCTTCCGCCTCTCCGAGGCCCAGGTCCGCCGCGGCCACCTGCTGGACCGCCTCGCCGCCCACGACTGGCACCTGCCCACGGCCGCCACCGCCCTCGGCCTGACCGAGGCCGCCCTGGGCCTGCGCCTGGAGAACGCCGGCTTCGGCCACCTCCTCCGCCAGGACATCCTCGACCGCTACCGCAGCCAGGCCCGCCGCCGCGGCGAGGGCACCGCTCCCGAGCCCTCCGGCCGGTCGTCCCCGGGACGCCCCGGTGGACTTCCCCGAGCCGCGGGGTAGGGAGGCAGGGCGGACCGGCCGGCCGCCCGACGGCGCACCCGGCTGCGGACGTCACCGAGCAGCCCGCGCTTCGGACCGTCGTCCTGGTCGTCGTCCTGTCCGTCGTCCTGGTCCGGGGCGGGGTGTCGGGCGAGCGCGGCGCACAACGTCGAGCCGGCGGGCCACCACCCCGGACGGGCGTCGAGTGGGGCCGGTACCCGGCCCGGCCCGGTGCCCGTCGCGGCGCAGTACGTGCTGGAGGTCTGTGTCCTCAGCCCCACGTCGTGCGCCGTCGGGTGCACGCCCGAGGGGGCGTGCACCCGACGGCGCACGAGGCTCGGACAGGGCGGCTAGGAACGGCGGCCCGCCACGAGGCGATAGACGGTCAGGACGACCAGCGACCCGACGATCGCGGCGATCCAGGTCGACAGGTGGAAGAACCCGTTGATCGAGTGCACACCGAAGACGACCTTGCCGAGCCAGCCGCCCAGCAGACCGCCGACGATGCCGATCAGCATGGTGACCACGACGCCGCCCGGGTCACGTCCGGGCATGATGGCCTTGGCGATGGCTCCCGCGAGCAGGCCGAGCAGAATCCACGCGATGATGCCCATGGGTGGGGTGCCCCCCCTTCAGATGGTCCGATTCACGATGTCCGGTAACTCCTGCCGCCTCTTCTACTCCGGCCGCCGATTCGCAAACCTCCCGCCCGGGCGTCGAAGGCCGGGGACGGGTCCGGACGACCGGGCCGGGCGTACGAACGGGCACTGGCGAGCGTTCACGCCACTGCCGGGGGGTCCTGGTCGGCACCGCGGCCGCCGGGCTGCGTGGCACGGTTGAGGCAGGGCGGTACGAGCGGTTCCCGTGCGGGTCAGCGGGCCTTGGGCCAGACCTCCTGCGCGAAGAGCCGAAGGTTGCGCTCCATGGGCTCCGCATCCCGCCCACCGACGTCGATCTGTCGGAGCATCGTGTCCGGCGACAGGGCATCGGGGCCCTCGCGCGCAGGTCTCGTCCGCGGGCAGCAGGTCCGCGTCGGCTGCGGTGTGCCACCCGTCAGGTCAGGGCCAGGAGCGGGGCCAGTACCCGGCCTCGATAGGTTCTGCGCGTGACCGCCACCGATGATCGACGCTTCCCCTCCCCGCTGGCCGCCGCTCTGGCGGTGCCGTTCGACTACGACGACGGCGAGGGCATCGACTTCGAGCCCTTCGACGCCTTCCTCCCTGCCGGGGACACCACCGACTGGCTCCGCCTCTGGACCGGCAACGACGAGCTGACCGGCGACGAGTTCCGGATCTTCGGGAGGCACGGCGCCGGCGGGTACGCGGCGTTCTGGCTGGCCCGCCCCGACCTCCCGCTCACCGACCAGCCCGTGGTCGTCCTCGGCTCCGAGGGCGAGACCGGCGTCGTCGCGGCCGATCTCGCCGATTTCCTCTGGGTACTCGCCGCCGGCATCGGCCCCTTCGAGGCCACCGTCGACAACGACCCCGACCGGACACCGCGCCCCAGCCCGGAGCGGACTGCTGTCGCGGAACGCTTCGCCCCGCAACGGCGCCGCCGGGCCGAGGCCGTCATCGAGCACGCGGGCCGGGCGTACCCCGACTTCGACGACATCGTCTTCGAGCTCTGCCGCTAGCCGGCGACCGCCGAACCGAACGGCCGTGCCGAGCCGGGCGCCGGCCCGGGCCGGCAGGGCCGGCCACAGTCCTGCCACGCGCAGCGCCGCGTCGGCCGCGCGGGCCGCCACCGGTTGTTCATCGGCCTGCCGCTGCGGGCGGTCTCCCGTGTTCGGGGGCGGTCACGCTCGTTCGGGCGTCACGCGGCCGCGTCACGCAGTCGCTTTGCCGCAGAACTCCGCCTCCAGTTCCTGGGTGAAGACCGAGATCGGGCCCCACTGCCGGCCGTCGGCCCAGTCGCCGTTGACCGAGGTGGAGAGCATGTGCCGGCCGTCGCGGGTGCCGAAGGTGGAGAACCAGGAGCCGTTGATCGCGCCGCGCCGGCCGGGCGCCGGCCCTCTCGCCGGCCAGCCCCGGCGCGTCCGGCACGGAGACAGCTCGGCGTCGGCCGCGGCCCGCCTGCCGGGCAGTCACCTCCCTGCCCGGCTACGGATGACCGCCCCCCGAGCCGGTGTCACCTGCCGTCGAGCACCGGCTCAGGCCGCCGTGGCGGCGGAGCGCAGCCGGGCGGCGGAGCGGGCGAGGCGGAACAGCGCGACGAGTGTCGGGCAGAACCCGATCGCGCAGGCGACGAGGACGCCGGCCGGGGTGAGGCCGGCGGAGGAGGCGACGGCGACGGCTGCCAGGGGGGTGAGCAGGACCGGGCTGAGCAGGAGCAGCGTCGCCTGCTTCTTCTCCCGCCCGGTCCACTGGGGGGACTTGGTGACCCGGAGGGCCGCGGCGACGGCGCTGGCCAGCGCGAGGACGGGTCCGAACACGGGGACGAGGAGCAGCGGCAAGGCCAGGGCGGCCAGGAGCAGGGTCGTCGTGGTGCGGCGGCCGGTCTCCGGCTCGGGCCGGGCGCGGCCCTCCTCGGCGAGCGCGGCGTCGGCGATCGTTCGGGGGCTGCCGAGCTGTCGGAGGACCTGCCGGACGGCGTGGTCGTCGGCGGCGTCGCTGTCGGCGAGCGCGACCTCGACGTGCTCGCGCAGGTCGGCGAGCAGTTCGTGACGGCGTTCGGCGGTCAGTGGTGCGGTGTACCGCTCGACGGCGTCGAGGTGGGCTCGGACCAAGGGGTGTTCGGCGGCGTTGTTCATGGTGTGTCTCCCGGAGCGAGTACGTGGTCGACGGTTTCACGGAAGGCCGGCCACAGCGTGGCGAACTCCTGCAGGGCGCCGCGTCCGGCATCGGTGAGGGTGTAGTAGCGGCGGGCCGGTCCGCTGGCCGAGTCGCGCAGGAAGGTCTCGGCGAGCCCGGCCCGCCGCAGCCGTGAGAGCAGGGGGTAGATCGTGCCCTGACTGGTCGCCAGGGCCGGCAGACGCCCGAGTTCCTGCAGCAACTCGACGCCGTACCGCGGCTGGTCGCGCAGGAGCGCGAGCACGCAGTACTCCAACACGCCCTTGCGCAGCTGCGTCGCCACCGGCCCGTCCACGCCCCCGTCGGCGTTCTCGTGGTTTGCGATGGCAGGTACCATGCATCGCAAGATAGCATGCGGAGCAAGCAAGGGCGAGAGCGCCTGGCGGTGCACGGCGAGGTCGCCGGCCGGTACGAACCACCGCCGCCCGGGGGCACCCGCCGGTGCCCGCACCGGCGGCCGGCGGTCATCCGGCGGGGCTTGAGCCGGTTCCTGTCGGCAGGGTGAGGCTGAACCGGGCACCCGTGGTGCCGGCGGCGGGATCGGTGGCGACGAGGGTTCCCCGGTGCGCGTTCGCGATGCGGCGGGCGATGGCGAGTCCGAGGCCGGTGCCTCCGCACTGGCGGGTGCGGGCGTCGTCGAGCCGGGTGAAGCGCTCGAAGATCCGGTCTCGGTCACCGGCGGGGATGCCGGGTCCGTCGTCTTGTACGTCCAGGACCGAGCGGGCGGCCTGGGGTTCGGTGGTGAGTTTGACGGTGATGGTGCCGGCGGCGTGGCGCGCGGCATTGTCGAGGAGGTTGCCCAGGAGCCGGGCCAGCAGCGCGTAGTGGCCGTGGACCGGCACCGCGTCGGGAGGGAGGTCGACCGTGAGGCGGAGCCGGCCGGGGAGATCGCGCCGACCGGTCTCCGAGCGGACGAGTTCCGTGAGGTCGACGGTCTCTGCGCCGGTCAGTTCCCCGGAGGCGCCGAGGCGGGCGAGCAGGAGCAGATCGGCGCTCAGGCGCTGGAGGCGTTCTGCGTCTCCGAGGGCGTTCTCCACGACCAGCGGCCAGTGGGCTTGCTCGGGGTGGGCAAGGGCGATCTCGAGTTCGGCACGCAGCGCGGCGAGCGGGCTGCGCAGTTCGTGGGAGGCGTCGGCGACGAAGCGTTGCTGTTGTTCGACGCCGGTCTGAAGGCGGTCGAGGGTGGTGTTCATGGTGCGGGCAAGGCGTGCGACCTCGTCGTCGGTGGCGGGTTCCGGGACACGCTGATCGAGGTGGTGGGCGCTGAGGTCGGCGAAGTGGAGGCGGATGACCTCCACCGGGCGCAGCGCCCGTCCGGCCACCAGCCAGCACGTGGCGGTGACCATCAGGGTGAGGAAGAGCACCACGAAGGTGAGGATCATCACCATGCCGTTGAGACCGCTCTGTTCGGCCGCCATCGAGTTGGAGACGATCAGGAGGGGGGAATCCGGTGTGCGGTGGATGGTGAAGGCCGTCACGGCCGGGGGGACGGTCTCGGGGTCGGTGAACGGCCACAGCGAGAGGCGTGGTGGCTGCAACTCCCGGACGCCGTCGGGGTCATGGTGCGCAGTCGTCGGTGGTCGCCCGGATGGCGCCGGGCTCGCGCCGGGAGGCGGCATGGAGACGGAGGCGTGCAGGCGGGGGTCGGCGCGCAGGGGTCCGGGGATCCGCGTGGGGTCCTTGGAGATCTGCTCGATGTCGTCCTTCAGGGCCAGCGCCGTGGTGACCGTGACGTAGGTGTGGGCTTCACTCACGACGTAGGTGCGGAAGGTGCCGGCCGCCAGCCGGCCGCCTGCCGTGAGCGCGAGCAGACTCGCCGCCGCGGCCAGCAGCGTCAGGCGTCCGCGCATCGAGATCGGCAACGGCAGGCACCGGCGAAGGAGGCGAAGGAGGCGCCTCATCGTGCGGTCCTTTCCGGGGCGAGGCGGTATCCGACCCCGCGGACCGTGTGGATGAGACGCCGGGAGAACGGTGCGTCGATCTTGCGGCGGAGGGCGCTGATGTGCACCTCGACGACGTTGGTGTCGCCTTCGAAGTGCGCGTCCCACACGTGGGTGAGGATTTCGCGTTTGGTCACCACCTCGCCGCTCCGCCGTGCCAGGTACTCCAGGACGGCGAACTCGCGTGCGGTGAGGCCGATGTCGGCGTTCGCCCGGGTGCAGGTGCGGCGGGCGGGGTCCAGGTGCAGGTCGTCGATGCGCAGTTGTGCGGGCCGTTCCGGTCGGCCGCGACGGATCAGGGCGCGCAGGCGTGCTACGAGGGCGACGTAGGAGAAGGGTTTGGTGACGTAGTCGTCGGCGCCGAGGTCCAGCCCTTCGGCCTCGTCGTACTCGCCGTCCTTCGCCGTCAGCATCAGCACCGGTGTCCACACTCCCGACTCCCGCAGTCGGGAGCACAGCTGATAGCCGTTCAGGGTAGGCAGCATCACGTCGAGCACGATCGCGTCGTGTCGTTCCTCCAGGGCCAGGCGCAGGCCCTCCAGTCCGTCCTGCTCGCACTCGACGGTGAACCCCTCGGCCACCAGCCCCCGTCGCAGCAGTTCCGCGAGCCGGGGATCGTCCTCCACTACCAATATGTGCATCGCACCATCTTGATCGCGGCCGAGCGAAACGACGAGCTCCGACCGCCCTCCGCTCGACCCGCACGTGCGCTTCCTGAGGGCTCTTCAGTGGGCTTCAGGTGTTCTTCAGGAAGCTTCAGACTCCCTTCACGGCCCGGATGCCAAGATCGCACCGTCTCCGGGCCTTCCACCGGTGCGCGGGCGCAGGATCGCGCCCGGAGAGGTCGGCCGCGGCGACGGACGGACGAGCGGGCCTGGCGACGCGGCCGGGTCGTCCGGCGCCGCAACATCGGCTGGCGCCGCAACGTCGTCCGGCGCCGCAACGTCGGCCGAGTCGACCGCGTGCCTGTCGGCCTCGCACGACTGCTACAGCAAAGGAAGCCGATGGATCCGGACCAGCTATTCGCGTTCTGTGCGGCCGACCCGGTGTTCTTCGACGTCCCGCAGCGCGTGGAGGATGAGGACTCCCGCTGGGTGCCGCCTCCGGTCGGTGCGGGCACCCGCGAGGCCGGCGACGGCGACCTGTGGGTGCGGGTGGCCTACGGACGTCGGCTGCCCCGGCAGGGATGGAAGATCCACGTGTCCGCCACGGTCCCCGACGCCCAGGACGTCCTCGACCGCGCTGCCGCCGTCTGCGCCCGCCACCGCACCGCCTTCACGTATCTCCGCAGTGCCCGGATCCTGACGGTGTTCGGCTCCAAGTCCGCCCCCCGCGGCTCCTCGGGGACGTTCATCACCGTCTACCCCTGCGACGACTCCGAACTCCGGGTCCTGCTGGAGGAACTGAGCGCGGCCTTGGAGGGCCGCCAGGGCCCCTACATCCTCTCCGGCCTGAGGTGGAACGACACCAGCCCGGTGTTCGTCCGCTACGGGGCGTTCGCCGCAGGCCGGGCCCACGTCGGCGGGGACGCCCCGGTGCTCGCCCTTGCCGGTCCCGGCGGCACCCCGGTCGCCGATCCACGCACCGCCGCCTTCACCCCGCCCGCCTGGGCGGCGGTCCCGGCCTTCCTCCAGGAACGCCTCGGACGCTTCGCCGAACTCAGCCGAGTCGACCTGCCCTACGAGATCGTCCTCCCGCTCCGCCTCTCCAACGGCGGGGGCGTCCACCTGGCCAAGGATCCCGGCAGCGGAGACCTCGTCGTCCTGAAGGAAGCCCGCCCGCACGCCGGCATCGACAGCCGGGGCCTCGACGCCGTCGCCCGCCTCCGGCACGAATACCGCATGCTCACCGCCCTGGCCCACACCGGGCTGGTGCCGCGGCCGCTGGGATACGAGACCCACTGGGAACACCACTTCCTCATCCAGGAGTACATCGACGGAATGCCGCTGGCCAAGGCCGGCGTGCTGCGCATGCCGCCGACCGACTCCCGGACCACGCCCCAGGACCACGAGGCGTACACACGCTGGGCCCTCACCGTCCTCGACAGGGTCGCCGCGGGCGCGGCGGTCATCCACCGGGACGGCATCGTCCTCGGCGACCTGAACCCGGACGACATCATCGTCCGCCCCGACGACACCATCGCCTTCGTCGACCTGGAGGCCGCCCACCCTGTCGGCGACCCGCGCACCGGGCTCCCGGGCACCCCGGGCTTCGCCGCGCCGGCCGGTGCCACCGGCACCGACATCGACACCTACAGCCTGGCCGCACTACGCCTGGGCCAGTTCACCTCCCTGAGCGCCCTCGTGGCACTCGACCCAGCCAAGCCCCACCAGCTCGCGCGGTGGGCCGACGAGCGCTTCCCCCTGCCGGCGGGCTACGCCCGCGACGCCGCGGAGACGATGACCGGCCGCAGGCCGAACCCCGCTGCGCCACCGGGGTGCGCGGACCCGCGCACGGCGGGGTGGGAGCACAACCGGCGGCAACTGATCACCGCCCTCACCTCTTCGGCCACCCCCGAGCGCTGGGATCGTCTCTTCCCCAACGACCCGGACGGTGCGCGGGAAGGCGGAGGCACGAACCTGGCGCACGGCGCCGCGGGTGTCCTCTACGCCCTGCACGCCGCCCGCCACAGCATCGACCCCCTGTGGGTCGACTGGCTCGCCACCGCGGCCCGGCGCGGCTTCGCCGACGCGCCGGTCGGCCTGTTCGACGGCGCCGGCGGTGTCGCCACCGTCCTCGACCTCCTCGGCCGGCACGACGACGCCGCCGAACTCATGACCGGCGCCCTCGCGCGCACGGCCGGGACGACCGGCCTCGGCCTGCTGACAGGACTGCCGGGCCTGGGCCTGAGCGCTCTCGGCTTCCACGTCCGCGGCGGCGGTCCCCGCTACCTCGACCACGCGTACCGCATGGCCGACCGCATCCACGCCGTGCTGAGCCGAACCGCCGGTCCGAGCACCGGCGCGGGCCTGACGTCCGGCTCCGCCGGTGCCGCCCTGTTCCTGACCCGCCTGTACGGACACTCCGGTGACGACCTCCACCTCGACCTCGCCGAACAGGCGCTGCGCGCCGACCTGTCCCGCTGCGTGGAGGTCAACGGCACCCTTCAGGTCGGCGACGGACGCTCCCCGGCCTCCCTCGGGGGCGGCTCGGCCGGCGTCGGGCTCGCTCTGTCCGCGTTCCTCGAACAGCGGGAGCATCCCGGGTACGCCGACGCCCTCCGGCGCATCCGGGCGGCGGCGCGCTGCCCGCTCGCCGTCCCGCCGAGCCTCCTCGACGGCCGTGCCGGACTGCTGTACTTCCTCGCCGCCACCGGATCGGACAGCACCGACGACGCCCTCCAGGAGCATCTGGACGATGTGTGGTGCCACGCGGTCCCGTACGGCCGGGGCCTCGCCTTCCCCGGCTCCCGCCTGGTGCGGTTGTCCATGGACCTCGCCACGGGATCGGCCGGCGTCCTGCTCGCTCTGGAATGCGCCCACCGCAGGGCCGACCTGCTCGCGCCCCTGCTCGGCGCTCCGGTCCGCCCCCTCCCCCAGCCCTGCGCGCCGAACCCGGGACGGTGACACACCCCTCCGCCGAAAGGAGGTGACGACGATGTCGCTCCCCGACCTCCAGCAGCGCGCCCCCGCCGAAGGCGACCGGCTCCCGGACAGCGCCGTCGGCTTCGCGTGGGCCGCACCGGCACCGGGATCCGGCCCTCCGGCGGGTCCGCCACCGGCGTGGACGGACGGCCCGCCAGCCGGTGCTCCCCGCCTCGGCGCCCTCGGCGGCCGCAGCGCCGGCACCTCCGCGTGCCCGGCGTCGAGGCCGGTCAGTGGCGGTTGCCGAGGGCGAACAGCAGGATGACGAAGCCGGCGAACACATGGGTGCCGGCGACGTGGACCGAGGCTCGGATGAGCATGGCCTTGCGGCGGTCCTTCTCGTCACGGCCTGCTTCGCTCATCGGGGCTCCTCGGCTGTCGTCGGCGCGCCGGCGACCGGTGGACGGCGGCGGATGTGAAGGCGTCGGCCGGTCGTGGCAACGCGGTCGACGTGCTCGCGCGGGGTGGCTGCGCCGCCGACCGACACCTAGAGGTGATGAGCAGACTTTTCCCCCGATTGGGCGGCTCGGTTACGCCGTACGGGTTAAGGGCTGCAGGGGTGGTCGCGGCGCGTGGCTTGGATGGCTGCATGATCATTTCAGCGACTGCAGAGATGGGGCCGGGTACGCGATCCGGGCGTACCGAGCCGCTGCCCGTGCACCGGGCATTAGCGGCCGTCGCCCGGCACCGGCCGGACGCGACCGCCGTGGTGGAGGAGACCGGCCGGCGCTGGTCGTACCGTGAACTCTCGTGCTGGGCGGGCGCGTTGGCGTCCAGGCTGGGTGCGGCGGGGGTGGGCCCGGGCAGGACGGTCGCGTTACGGCTGCCGCGTTCGGGGCGGCTGGTGGCAGCGCTGCTGGCGGTCTTCGAGACCGGCGCGGCCGCGGTGGTGCTGGACCCGCGCACTCCTGCCGACCGGCTGGCGGCCGTCGAGGTCGATGCCGGGTGCACGGCCCTGATCGTCCCGGCCGAGGAACCGGCCGCCGCTGACGGCTCATCAGGGCCGGTGCCCGTCCCGGTGGACGCCTGTCCCGACGTGTTCGGCGCGGAGTTGCCCCTGGCCGGTCCGGCCGGCGAGTGCGACCGCGTCGCCTGCGTCTTCTACACCTCGGGTTCGACCGGCCGGCCCAAGGGCGTGCAGGTCACCCACCGCAACCTCGGGCGCTTCGCCGCCGATCCGCACTGGGACGGACCCGGCCACCGCGTCACCGCGCTGGTCTCGGCGCTGGGGTTCGACGCCCTCAGCCACGACCTGTGGGTGCCGCTCACCCGCGGCGGCACCGTGGTCGTCCCCGCCGAGGACCGGGTGGACGCGCACCGGCTGGCCGCACTGGTCGCCGCCCATGGCGTCACCGGAGTCTTCCTCACCACCGCCTGGTTCGGCCAGATCGCCGCGGACGCCCCGAGCACGCTGCGCGGGCTGCACACGGTGCTCACCGGCGGCGAGGCCGCCGACCCGCAGGCCTTCGCCCGCATCCGCGCCGCCTGCCCCCGGCTGGTGCTGGGCCACGTCTACGGGCCGACCGAGTGCACCACCTTCACGACCCGCCACCTCCTGGTCCCCGGTGAGCCGCTTCCCGGCGGCCGGATCCCGATCGGCACCGGTCTGCCCGGCGTCGAGGTGCGGCTGCTCGGCCCCGACCTGGCCGAGGTCGCCGACGGTGAGCCCGGCGAGGTCTACGTCGCCGGCGAGCAGGTCGCCCGGGGGTACCTGAACCAGCCGGCCAGGACCGCCGAACGCTTCGTCGCCGACCCGTACGGCCCGGCCGGCGCGCGGATGTACCGCACCGGCGACCTCGCCGTGCGGGGGCCCGGCGGCGCCCTCGCGTACCTGCGCCGGGACGACGACCAGGTCAAGATCCGCGGCCACCGGGTCGAGCCGGGCGAGGCGCGGGCCGCGCTGGCCGCCCTGCCCGGCGTGGCGCAGGCCGCCGTGGTGGTCCGGGACGGACGCCTGGTCGGCTACGCCGTCCCCGAACCCGGCCGGGCCGGCGTCCGGGCGCAGGAACTGCGCGCCGCGCTGGCCCGGGTCCTGCCCGACTACCTGGTGCCTTCGGCGGTGGTCCTGCTGGACGCGCTGCCGCTGAGCGTGAACGGCAAGCTGGACCGCGCGGCGCTGCCCGCACCCGCCGCCGTGCGCTCCGGCGCGGGCGTGCCGGGCACGCCCGCCGAGAAGGCGCTGTGCGCCGCTTTCGCCGAGCTGCTGGGCCTGCCGGCCGTCGGCACCGAGGACGACTTCTTCGCCCTCGGCGGCGACAGCATCATCGCGATGCGGCTGGTCAGCCGGGTGCGCCGGGAGAACGTGGCGATCGGTTCGCAGGACGTGTTCCGGCTGCGCACCCCCGGGGCGCTGGCCGCTGCCGCGCAGGCCTCGACCCCGGCCGCGGACCTGCTGCACCAGTCGGCCACCGGACGGCTCGACCTGCCGCCGATCGCGCTGTGGCTGCGCGAACAGGGCGAAGGGACGGACGAGTTCGTCCAGTCGAGTCTGCTGGAGACGCCCCCGGGCCTGGAGCGGCAGGCGCTCGTCACGGCCCTGCAGACCGTGCTCGACCGGCACGACGCGCTGCGCACCCGGCTGCCCGACCCCTCCCACGAGGCGGTGTGGCAGCCCGAGGTCCTGGCACCGGGCGAGGTGGACGCGGCAGGGCTGCTGGACACGGTGGACCTGCGGGAGCGCCTCGACGGCCCCACCCCGGCCGACGTCCAGGCGCACGTCGAGCGCGCGATGCGATCGCTGGACCTGCCCGGCGGCCGGCTGCTGCGCGCCGTGTGGTGGGACCGCGGCCCCGGGCGAGCGGGCCGGCTGCTGCTGGCCGTGCACCACCTCGTGGTCGACGGTGTCTCGTGGCAGGTGCTCCTGGCGGACCTGGCCAGGGCCGCCGAGGCCCCGCAGGCACTCGGCGCGTGGGGAGCGGGCACTCCCTACCGGCAGTGGGTGCGCCGGCACAACGCCCGGGCGACGAGCCCCGAGGTGCTGGCGACGCTGCCGCACTGGCGGGCCGCCGTCGCCGCGGCGCCCGCTGCGTGGCCGGCCGGCGGGCCGCTGTCCGCGGAACTGGACACCGTCGCCACCTCCCGGACCCTGGAGTCCGTGCTGCCGGCCGAGATCGGCCACGCCCTGCTGACCGGCGCGCCGGCGCAGTTCGGCGCCACCACGCAGGAGCTCCTGCTGGCCGCGCTCGCCGTCGCCTCGGCCCGGTGCGGCACCTCCCGCACGCTGGTGCTGGACACCGAGGGGCACGGCCGGGACGCGACCGGTCCGGACACCGACGTGTCCGCCACGGTCGGCTGGTTCACCTGCCTGTTCCCGGTCCGGCTGGAGTGCCCCGAGCGGGCCGCCCTGCGCGCGGCGGATCCCGTCGAGGAGGAAGCGGCGCTGGCCGCGGCCGTGCGCGCGATCCGCTCGCAGTGGGGGCAGGTGCCGCAGGATCGTTCGTCCTACGGCCTGCTGCGCCACCTGCACCCGCAGGCCGCCGGGCTGCTGGCCGCCGCCCCGGCCCGGCCGCTGCTGTTCAACTACCTGGGCCGGTACGGGGCTCCGGGGCGCGACCCGTGGCCGTACGCCGCCGAGGCGCCCGTCCTCGGCATCCACCGGGCCGCACGCCAACCGCTGTCGCACCCGCTGGAGGTCAACGCGGTCATCGACGAACGGGCCGGGGAGCCCCGCCTCACGGCCCTGTGGCGGTGGTCGGCGCGGCTGGTCGGCGACGACGACGTGGCGGCCCTGGCACGGGAGTGGGCCGACGTGTGCTGACCGCCCTCGCCCGCACCGCCGACCGGCACGAGCAGGCCGGACCGCCGGCCGTCCCCGCCCAGCGCCAGGAGGAGCGGTGGCCCTGCTCGCCGCTCCAGGAGGGGCTGCTCTACCACGCCCACCGGGCGGACGGCTCCCCCGACCCGTACCACGTCCAGACCCTCCTGGACCTCGACGGGCCGGTGGACGCGCGCGCACTGCGCGCCGCGCTGGCCGCGCTCACCACCCAGCACCCGGCGCTGCGCGCCGGGTTCCGCTGGAACAGCCGCGGACACGCCGCGCAGACCGTGCCCGCGACGGTCCGGGTCCCGCTGCGGGAGGTGGACCTCACCCGGCTCCCACGGACCGACCGCGAGCGGGCCGCCGAACAGGAGGCCCGCCGGGACCGGGACGAGCCCTTCGACCTGGCCTCGCCCCCGCTGCTGCGGGCCGTCCTGCTGCGCCTCGGCCCGGTGTCCTCCCGGCTGCTGCTGAGCTACCACCACATCCTCATGGACGGCTGGTCGATGCAGGTCGCGCTGGCCGATCTGGCCGAGCTGTACGGCCAGGCCGCCTCCGGCGCCGCGCCGCACCCGGCCCCGCGGCCGTCCGCGCTCGCCTACCTGCGCCACGTCCGCGACCAGGACGAGGACCTGGCCGGCAAGAAGTGGCGGGAGCTGCTGGCCGGCGTGACCGAGCCGACCCTGCTGACCTCCCCCGGCACGGACCGGCCCGGCCGTCCCCGCACGGTACGGCTGGAGCTGTCGTCCGAACGCACGGCGGCCCTGAGGGCCCGGGCCCGCGAGCGGGCGCTCTCGCTCAACACCGTGATCCTGGGCGCCTGGGGACTCGTGCTGGCCCAGCTGACCGGCCGCAGCGACGTGGTCTTCGGCACGGTCGTCGCCGACCGTCCGCCCCACCTGCCCGGGGTCGAATCCATGGTCGGCCTGATGAACAACGCGGTGCCGGTGCGCGTGGACACCGCCGCAAGCGGCGACCGCGGCGAGCTGCTGACGGCCTTGCAGGAGCAGCGGACGGCGATGATGCCCCACCAGCACCTGGGTCTGGCGCAGATCACCCGCGCCACCGGACTGCGCGAACTGTTCGACACCGTCGCCGTGCTGGAGACCTACACCGACGCCTTCGCCACCCGGTGGGGCGCCGGCCTGCGGGTCGCCTCCAGCCGGGTGGAGAACGGCACCCACTACCCCTTGTGCCTGCTGGTCTCGCCCGGCGAGACGATCACCGTGCGCGTCCAGTACCAGCCGGGGCGGCTGACCGAGGCCGGCGCGCACGAGGTCGGCGCCCGGCTGCTGGAGGCGCTGGGCGCGCTCACGGCGGACCTGTCGGCGCCGGCCGCGCTGCCCGTCAACGCGGTCCGTCCCGCTGCCGCCCCCGCCCCCGCGGAGCCGACCGGCGAGGCGGTGCCCGTCCCGGTGCTGGAGCGGTTCGCGGCGCAGGTGCGCACGGCACCCGCGCGGGCGGCCGTGCTGGACTCCGCCGGGGTGCTGGACTACCGGGGCCTCGACCTGGCCTCCGACCGGCTGGCCGAAGAACTGGCCGGGCGGGGTGTGGGGCCGGAGGACGTGGTGGCCCTGTGCCTGCGACGCGGGCGGGACGCGATCGCGGCGATGCTCGGGGTCCTGAAGGCCGGCGCCGCCTACCTGTGGCTGGACCCGCGCCACCCCGCCCCGCGGGTCGCGGCGCTGGCCGCCGAGGGCCGTCCGGCGCTGCTGCTGTGGCAGGCCGAGTTCGCCGACGCGCTGGCGCTGGTCCCCGCGCCGACGCCCCGGATGCTGCTGGAGCCGCGCCACGTAGCGCCCGAGCCGTCGCCCCGTGCCGGCCGCCCGCACACCCGTCCGCCGCGCCTGCCCGGCCACCCCGCTTACGTGGTGCACACCTCCGGGACGCAGGGCGTACCGAAGGCGGTGGTCATGCCGGGCGGCGCCCTGGACCGGCTGGTGGACTGGCACGAGCGGCGCTTCCCGGCCGAACCGGGCGCCGTGACGGCCCAGTTCACCTCCATGGCCTTCGACGTCGCCACCCAGGAAGTCCTCACCGCGCTGTGCACCGGCCGGACCCTCGCGGTACCGGACGCCGACACCCGCGCCGACGCCGCCGCGTGGACCGCCTGGCTGCGCACCCACCGGGTGACCGAACTGTTCGCCCCCACGCCCGTGCTGGCCGCCCTGTGCGAGTTCGCCGACGGCGAGCGGGAGTCGCTGCCCGACCTGCGGCACCTCGTCCAGGCCGGCGAGGCGCTGGTGGTCGGCCCGCAGCTGCGCGCCCTCTGCGCCCGGGGCGGCAAGCGCCTGCACAACCACTACGGCCCGGCCGAGACCCACGTCGTGACCGCCGCCGAGGTCCCCGGTCGGCCCGCCGACTGGCCGGCCCGGCCCGGCATCGGCCGTCCGGTGCCCGGCACCCGGGTGATGCTGCTCGACGCGGGGCTGCGCCCGGTCCCCGACGGGCTGACCGGTGAGCTCTACCTGGCCGGGGACCAGCTGGCCCGCGGCTACCTGGGCCGCCCCGGGCTGACCTCCGCGCGCTTCGTCGCCGACCCCTGGGGACCGCCCGGCCGACGGATGTACCGCACCGGCGATCTCGCCCGCCGGCTCCCGGACGGCACGATCGAGTTCACCGGCCGCAACGACGACCAGGTCAAGATCCGCGGTCACCGGATCGAGCCGGACGAGGTGCGCGCCGCCCTGGCCGCCCTGCCCGGCGTCGTCCAGGCAGCCGTCGTCGCCCGCCCGGACGGACGCGGCGGCAAGGAGCTGACCGCCTACGCGGCCGGCGGCGCCGGTGCGCGCACGCCCCTGGACGGGACCGCGCTGCGCCGGGAACTCGCCCGTGTCCTGCCGGACTTCATGCTGCCCACCCAGGTCGTGGTACTCGACCGCATGCCGCTGACCGTCAACGGCAAGGTCGACCGCCGGGCCCTGCCCGAGCCGGAACGCCGACCGGCGGTGCTGCGCGGGCCGCGCACGCCCGCCGAGCGGGCGGTCGCCGACGCGTTCGCCGACGTGCTCGGCCTGGACCACGTCGGCGTGGACGACGACTTCTTCGCGCTCGGCGGGCACTCCCTGCTCGCCGCCCGGTTGCTCCAGCGGCTGCGCGAGCACCTGAACCCGGCAGCCACCCTGGCCCAGGTGATGCGGCGCGCGACGCCCGCCGCCCTGGCGGCGGCCCTCGCGCCGACGCCCGACGCGGCGCCGGCGGGCTCCGCCACCGGCACCGCACCCGCGGCCACCGGGAGCTGACCGCGGCTCCCCGGCCACCGACGTGGCCGGGGACCGACCCTCCCCCACCCGACCACCGGAATCCCCTCGCCCGACCGCCTCCGGCACGCCCCGCGCCGGCAGGCCGTCCGGCGTGCCCCGATCACCCGAGGAGACCCATGAACCCCTTCGACGACCCCGACGGCACCTTCGTCGTGCTGGCCAACGACGAGGACCAGCACAGCCTCTGGCCCGCTCACCTCGCCGTCCCCGACGGCTGGCACCAGGTACACCCCCGGGCCGACCGCACCACCTGCCTCGCCTGGATCGAGACCACCTGGACCGACCTGCGACCGCGCTCCCTGCGCACCGCCACCGGGGCCGCCCGATGACCGCCCCGGCAGCCGCGCCCGCCCGGACCGCCGCACCGGACACCCCTCCGCTGAGGATCGCGGTCGTGGCGGCCCTGCCGCAGACCGCGCCCCCGCTCGTCGAGGCGCTCCGGGCGTTAGGGCACCACGTACGGGTGGTGATCGGCTTCCGCCGCCCCGCCGACTGGCCCGGGCACGTCCTCGGCGAACACGACCTCCCGGACGGAGTGGACCTGGCGGTCCCCTCCCGGCCGGAGCGGATCGCCGAGCTGCTGCGCGCCTACGACCTGGACGCGGCGGTGAGCTACGGCTACCCGAGGAGGCTTCCCGCCGCCGCGGTCACCGCGCCCCGGCTGGGAACGGTCAACTGCCACCCCTCCGACCTGCCCGCCTACCGGGGCCCCAACCCCGTCGGCTGGGCCGTGCGCAGAGGCGAGCGCGAGATCGGCGTGACCTGGCACCGGATGGACGCCGGACTCGACACCGGCGCCGTGCTCGCCAGGACACGGATCCCGCTCGACGCCTCCGTGTGGTCGTTCACCGGCGTCAACTCCCTGGTCCTGGAAGCGGCTTCCTCGATGCTGCCGCGGGTGCTCGGCCGGCTGGCCCGCGGCGAGGCCGGCGAGCCGCAATCGGGGCACACCGGCAGCTGGGCCGGCTTCTTCGGCGAGGACTACGCCACCGTCGACTGGTCGGCCCCGGCCGCCCACATCCACACCCAGGTGCGGGCCTGGAACATCGCCGGCCACCACCCCCGGTGCGAGGGCCCGATCGCCCTGATCGACGGAACACGCTGGCGCCTGCGCCGCACCACACTGGAGCAACCCCCCTCGGGCACCGGCCGCAGGATCGCCTGCGGCACCGGCGACCTGTGGGTCCTGGCAGCCGACCCGCTCGGCTGACCCCCGCCACACCCGGGGCCCACGCCGTACCGCTCCGGCCGCGCGCCCCTGGGGCGCAGACGCACGCCCGGGCCGGGGCGGCCCGCCGGTAGCCCGCCGCCGATCGCGGGGGCGTCGCGCCGTCGGGGCCGGAGCACCGCGGGCGGCCCGTCAGGATGCGGCACGACGGGCCGCCCCGCGCAGGGCTTCGGGCAGGCGGTGGTTGCTTCTTCCTGCGGAGGGCGCTTCGCGTTGATCCGGCCACTCGACCGGCGCTTCCACCCCCTCCCCCGGCGGCTGCCCCTCCTCTCCTGCCCCGGAGGCCACGCCCCCGGGGCAGGAGAGGCCCTCGACCGCGGTGCGGTCGCTGACGGCTGGGGGGAGGGACGGACGGTAGGCGCGGTTCCGCGCCCGGTCCGACTCGGGGGAATCGGATGACGGGGCGGCCCCCGGGTGATTCGATCAGGTCCGAACACTCATGACGTCGGCCGCTCGGACGGCCGGGGGCTGATCCCGGGGGGTGTCGTGCTCTACCTCGACATGGACCGCGCCGTACTGGCGAACACCCGGTTCGCGATCTCGCCGCTGAGCACCGCGATCGGCGCGCTGCGTCTCCTGCGCGGCAACGGGCGGCCGTACGGCGGCGGTTGGCGCGGCAGGGTCCAGGAGACCGTCCGTGACCGCGAGCTCGTGCTGCTGGGCGCGCTGTTCAGCGGTTCGTGGGACTACGTGCCGGACTTCCTGACACCGCACCCGCAGGCCCCGGAGACCGGGCTGGAGGAGGAGCTGCACGCGGTCGCCACCGCGGATCGCGCCCGTCTGGGCTGGGAGTTGCGGCTCATGGCCGACGGGGTCGACGAGGAGCGCCTGGCGGGGCGGCCGGTCCCCGTCGTCCTGCGCGACGCGCTGGAGCGGGGCGAGCAGGACTTCGCCGAGCGGGTGGCGGCGGAGTTGCAGCGGCTGTGGGAGGGGGCCGTCGCCCCGCGGTGGACGGCGCTGCGCGCCCGCATGGAGGAGGACATCGACCGCCGGGCGCGCACCGCCGCCCGCCACGGCCTGTCCGGCATGCTGGCCGCCCTGCATCCCAAGGTGCTGTGGAGCGACGACCGGCTGAGTCTGGTCAGCCGGCTTCAGGCCCGGGTCGGCGGCAGTGCGGGCCTGGTCCTGACGCCTTCGGTGTTCACCACGGACCTGCGGGTGGTCATCGACTCGGTACCGGGGCCCGCCCCGCGCGAGCCCATGTTCGCCTACCCCTGCGGACCCGGACCGCAGACGCGCTCCGGGCCGTCGGTCCACGCGCTGCTCGGGGTGACCCGGGCGCGCCTGCTCTCCGACCTGCACACCGCCCGCACCACCGGGGAGTTGGGCGAGCGGCACTTCCTCGCCACCAGCACCGTCTCCTACCACCTGGGCATCCTGCACCGCAGCGGACTGGTCACCCGCACCCGCATCGGACAGCACGTCCTCTACCAGCAGACCCACCGCGCCACCGATCTCCTGGCCACCCCCCGCCCCCGTTGACGCCGCGGCGGCGGGCCGGACGTCGAGCCGCGCGTCGCGCTCCGCGGGTGCGGTTCGGCGCGCCGGCCTGCGCGGTGCGGTGGGGCGACCCGGCGCGATGCGCCCCGGCCGGGCGCGGCGGCACCCCCACACGCCCTGTGCGCGGACACGCGACGCGCTGCCGGGACCGTCCATCGCCCCACGACAGCAGCCGCGACGGGCCCCGCCCTACCCGTGGGTCGTCGACCGGTACTCGGTCTGCGCGCGCGTCAGAACGGGTCGTGCGGGTCGTAGAAGCCGGTCCGTTCGCGCTTCCCGGTGCCGGAGGAGAAGCGACGGGGGCATTCGCAGAGCTTGTACCCGCACCGGCGACAGGGCGGCCACGCCCGGCACACGGCCACGACCCCGACCGCACACAGGACGACGATCACGATCCCGACCGTGCCGATGATGCTGTAGGCGCTCATCCAGGGCCCCTTCCGTACTCCCGTGGGGTCGACGCGCGGGCGCCGGGTCCTGGTTCCGCCCCGACCGGCCGGCGCGCCGACGCCGCCGACGCCGCCGACGCGCCGCGGGTCGGACCGTCGACGGCCAGGTCCCGGGAGCGGCTTGCGGTGCGGCGGCTCACGACAGGCTAGTTTGGGGCATCCCAGAACGGAGGAGCGCCCCATGGGCAAGGTGGTCATGTACGCCTCGGTGTCGGCGGACGGCTTCATCGCGGACGAGAACGACCTGCCAGGACCGCTGTTCGACTGGTTGACCAGCGGTGACGTCCCGTTGGACGAGAGCGGCGCGCTGAAGGTGTCGCAGGCGTCCTACGACTACACCCGGCCGTACTGGGACCGGATCGGGGCGACGATCGTCGGCCGCCACGTCTTCGACATGACGGACGGCTGGGACGGGAAGCCTCCGAGCGGGATCGACCACGTGGTCGTCGTGACGCACCGGCCGGCGCCCGACGGTTGGGATCCCGAGGCGCCGTTCCACTTCGTCGACGGCGTCGAGGCGGCCGTGGCGAAGGCGAAGGGGCTCGCGGGTGACCGCACGGTCGAGGTCGCCGCCGGCGACGTCGGTGGCCAGGTGCTGGCCGCCGGCCTGGTCGACGAGGTGCGCATGGACGTCGTGCCCGTCGTGTTCGGCTCCGGCAAGCGCTACTTCGGGTCGGTCCACGCGCAGCACCTGTTGGGGGATCCCGAGGTGGTGATCCAGGGCGACCGGGTGCTTCACCTGCGCTACCCGGTGCCCCGCTGACCGCTCCCCGGCCCTCCGGGCACCGCAGGCCACACCCGCCCCAGCGCCCCCCAGCGCCCCGGGGCCGGCCGGCGTCTCACGCCGGGCGACGACGGGCCGTATACGATGCGGAGCCGTGCTACTACTCTCTGAGAGCGTCGATGGGTGAGGTCGTCGGCTTCGGCGTGGTGCGTCAGGCGGTGATCCTGGCCGGTGGCGCCGGGAGCCGGATGCGGCCGCTCACGCTGACCAGACCGAAGCCGATGGTCGAGGTGCGCGGCACGCCGATCCTGCGTCACCAACTCGACTGGTTCGCCGAGTCAGGGGTGGAGCGGGTCGTCATCTCCGCGGGGCACCGGGCCCAGGTGATCAGTGACTACCTCCTCGCCTGCCCGGCGCCCGTTCGGACGGAAGTGGTGGTCGAGACACGGCCGTTGGGCCGGGGCGGAGGACTGAAACTGGCCGCCGCCGCACTGGAGCGCTCCGGCGAACCGTGGCTGGCGGTGTACGGGGACATCTGGACCCGCTTCCCGCTCATTGCCATGTTCGCCCATCACCGGCGACACGCCACGCTGGCCACGCTCGCCCTTCCCCGCCCCTGGCTGCCCAGGGGAAGCGTCGACTACGACGAACGCGGCCGGGTGACCGCACTCGCCTCACAGGCGCCCGCTCCCCTGCGGGTCAACGGCGGCGTCTTCGTCTTCGAACCCCGGGTGAGGGAGCTGCTGCCGGACGAGGGCGACCACGAGCGCACCACTCTCCCCCGGCTCGTCCGCGCCCGGCAGCTGACGGGCTATCCGGTGGACGGCCCGTGGCGGGCTCTCAACACGCCACGCGATGTGCACGACCTCGAACGCGAGATCGCCGCCCAGGGTGGCACGGAGGCGGGAGCCCCCGGCGGACCGGGCAGGCCCGGTACGGCTCCGGGGAGCAGCGGGAGCGGCTGCGAGGAACAGCGGGAGCGGCCCCCACGTCGGGTGGCCACTCCTCCCCGCCGGCGCCCGTCGCCCTGAACCTCGTCGGCACCAGCACCAGCACCCGCCCCCGCGCGGCCAGCCGCCGGGCGCAGCCGGCCGCGATCAGGGTCTTGCCGGAGCCGGTCGCCGCGACGACGGTGGCGCGGCCGCCGTCCTTCACCTCGCGCACCGCGGCCGCGACGGCGTCCTTCTGGAACCGGTGCAGCGGCAGCGGGTTCACCGCCGTGCCGGACGGCTGCGCCGGGAGCGGCGGCACGGCCTGGGCGCGCCGCCCGGCCGGCACGTCCCGCTGGGCGCGGGCGGCGGTGGTCTCCACGCGGGGCTTCTCCTTCCGGGGCCGGGCCGGTGGCGCGGCGGGGGTGGTCAGTCCGGGTAGGCGTAGACGTTGAGGGCGTCGATCAGACTCTCGACCAGGTCGCCGAACGGCGTGATCTCCCAGTCGGCGTCGAAGCAGTCCCCGGTGAGCAGCACGTCGGCGAGCTCGTCCGTCAGCTCTTGGGCGTCCGTCTCGCCCGGGGGGGTGTCCGGGTCGAGGATCACGCCGCGGGCCTCGGCGGCGCGGAGCAGCACGGCGAGCTTCTCGTCGGAGCCGGTGAACCAGGAGGGTCCGTCGGCGTGGCGGGTGTTCACCGCTGCTCCTCGGGGATCCAGCCGCGGACTTCGAGGTACTGGATGTCGGCGTCCTCGACGGCGCGGCCGGTCTCCACCAGCCAGGCCTTCATGGCGGCGGTGACGTCGCCGTGGTGGCCGGCGACGCGTCGGGACCATTCGGCGGCGTCGAACCCGCCGGTGCCGGCGGAGCCGTAGGTGCGTTCCTCGGTGCCGTCGGCGCGGGGGACGAAGCCTCGGCGCAGGCCCGGGGAGTCCTGGGTGGAGCCGGCCGGCAGGGTGTACTGGTCGGCTTTCATGCGGACGGTGAAGGCGAGGCGGCCGCCGGCCTGGCCGGTGGCGTGGACGACCGGGGCGAGGTGGGAGGCGCCGGACTTGATGGCCTGCTTCCCGGCGCGGCCGGCCATCGACCCGCCGGCTGTGCCGACGACGTCCTTGGCGCGTACCCGGGCCTTCTGCCCGGTCTTGGTGCGGCGGCGCTCCACGTTCTCCCGGGCGATGCCGGACAGCGTCTCGGTGTCGCGTTCGCCGCCGCGGACCGCGCGCAGGACCTGGCGCAGCGCGTTGACGAACGCCGTGCCCTTGCCCTTGGTGAAGAACTGGGAGACGAGGGAGGCGTCGCGGCCGAGGATCGTGGCGACCTGGCGCTTGGTGTAGCCCTGGTCCAGCAGCTCCTGGGTCAGGCGGGCGGCCTCGTTCGGCTGGTGCGGGCCGGCCGGGCTCACTGGTCGGCCCCCTTCTCGGCGGCGGCGAGTTCGGCGCGGCCCAGGGCACGCAGCTTGAGGTACTGCTCCTGGCCGGCCGGGTGCTCGACGGGGCCGGTGAGGTGGCCCTTGAGGAGGTAGTCGCCCACCTCGCCGCGGTAGGGCCAGGGCTGGCGCTCGGTCAGGGCGATGCCGTCCGTGCCGAAGTACACGACCGTGCCGGGCTTCGCGTGCAGGGCGCCGGCGTGGCCGATGACCTCCTTGCCCTGGCGGTACTTCATGTCCAGCAGCGCCGCCCGGGCGCCGGACCACACGTAGGCGGCCCACTCGGGGTGGGCGTACGGGTCGCGGGAGAAGCCGGCCTGCCGCTGCCAGGTCACCACCTGGTCGTCCTGGCCGAGGATCTCAACCCCGGCCGGGAGCGCCTCGCCGAGCGGGGTGGTGCCGGAGACCAGGCGCGGGCGCTGCGCGAACCCGCCGAGGCCGAACAGCAGCACGGAGCGGACGGCGCGGGAGGCGAGGTACGCGGCGGTGCGCCGGCGCTCGTCGCCGTGCAGCGTGGAGAGGTTGGTCAGGTCCGCCCAGGCCGACTTGAGGCGCTTGCCCCACTCGTCGAGCGGCTTGCCGTCCTCGAAGAGCAGGCCGCCGAGGATCTCGACCTTCCACGGCGCGAGGTGGTTGGACAGCGCGAGGTGGACCTCGGCGCCGCCCGCCCAGGTGGTGAAGGTGGCGCCGGGCTCGGACGGGTAGACCCAGGCCCGGTCACCGGTCACCGGGGCCGGGAGGAGACCGACGTGGTTCCAGCCGGCCGGGACGGTCACCTTGATGTTCCAGTGCGAGCAGGACATCAGGGCCTTGACCTGCTCGGCCTCGGTCATCGCGGCGAACGCGGCGGCGGTGATCCGGCGCGGGGTGCCGACCGGGGACTTCCACAGGTGCTTGGCGTAGGCGAAGGTGCGGTCGTACTCGACCAGCGCGGGCAGCTGCTCCGGGACGCGGGGCGGCAGGATCAGCTCGGTGCGGCCCTGGCCGCCGGTGGCGTGCAGCAGGCCCCGCAGTTCCTCGCTGAGGACCGGGTAGCCCCCGGCCCACTTGCCGGTCGTGGGGATGGTGCGCGACCACAGGTCCCGGCCCGTCTGCGACGGCGAACCCATCAGCACGGCGTCGTCCCAGTGCCGGCGCAGCGCCTGCCACAGCAGCGTGAACGCCTGACGGCAGGTCACGACGTCCGCGCCGTCCGGGTCGAACCACTCCCCCATCGACCGGATCTCCGTGCTGCCGCCGTCGGGAGCGGCGGCGGGGGCGTAGCGGCCGACGGGCTGGCGGTGGTGGACGAAGTGGCCGGCGAGCTTGTCGCGGCCGGCGCCGACGGCGGTGGTCCAGCGCTCGGACGGGGTGTTCAGCCACGCGGCGACGGCGTCCTTGAGGGTGCTGTAGCGCTCGGCGCCGTCGTGCCAGGGGGCGCCGGCGGTGATGTAGACCCGCTCGGTGCCGGGGGCGGCGGCCAGCACCGCGTCGAGGATCTCGCCCGGGGTGCGGGCGCCGAGGTCCAGGCGCACGACGCGGTCGCGCACCGCGAGGTCGCCGGTCGCGGCGTCCAGGAACACGGTGGCGCGGGCCTGTTGGGTGAAGTTCGGGCGCTTGGAGACCAGGCCGGTGGTCACCGCCTCGAACCGGGCAGAGGCCGGGCCTTCGGGGAGGGCGGGCAGCTCGCGCGGACCGGCCTCGGCCGCCGGGCGCGGCGCGGGTGCGGCGGCCGGGGCGGGAGCGGCCGGGGCGGGAGCGGCCGGGGCGGGCGGGATGACCGGCGCGGGAGCGGCGGCAGCGGCCGGGGCGGGCTGCTCGGCGGCGACGGGGTCCTCGACGTCGACCTCAACCGGGGCCGGGGCCGGGGCCGGCTGCTCGACCACGGGGGCGGCGCGGGTCAACGCCGGGGCGAGGGCGACGGGGGGCTCGGCGACCGGCGCGGCGGCCTCCGGGGCCGGGGCGGCCGCGGCGGCCTGGTCGTCGGTCGTGGCGGCGCGGACGGCGGCCGGGGTCGGGTCCAGCAGCGGGGCGATCCGCACCACGTCGCCGACCGACAGGCCGGAGGCCTTCGCGACGGCCGGGGCCTGGGCACCCTCGTACCCAGCGAGCCCGGCCACCCGGCGGGCCCGCTGGGCGGTGAGCCTGTCCAGCTCCTTCCGCGCGGCCGCGACGGCCTTCTCGGCGGCCGCGATCTCGGTGCGCAGCTCGCGCAGGGCGGCGAGCCCGGCGGTGTAGGTCTGGCGGTCCATCAGCGGTCACTCCCCCTCGGCCACGGCGGCGGTCGGGCGGGTGGTGACGTAGGCGAGCGGCCCGCCGGACACCGACGGCAGGCGGGTGCCGAGCAGCAGGCCGGCCAGACGGGCGTCCTCCGGGTCGGCGGGGTCGGCGGCGTTGGCGGGGGCGGTGAGGTCGGTCAGGTAGCCGGCCAGGCGCGCCTGCGGGAAGCGGAAACGCCCCGCGGTGCCGGCCGCGCCGTCGGACTCCCACCCGGCCAGGCCGGTCAGTACGGCGACGACGAACCCGGCCACCGTCACCGGCAGGACCCCGCCGGCCGCGACCCGGGCCGGATCGCACCGCCACCAGCCGGACAGCGCGGCCAGCAGCTGCGCCTGGTCCAGAGCGGTGCCGAAGCCGATCCACTCCCGGTCCGGCTCGTCCACCTTCGCGGGAGCGTCCGAGCGCAGCACCGCGACCTCGGCCGTGCCGAGCACGGACAGGTCGACGGCGGGACGGGCCTGCAGCTGCTGGAGCGCGGCCAGCGGGAACACCTGACGGCCCGTCTCGCGCACACCCGGCACCACGCCGGTGGCCATCAGCTTCCGCACCGTCGGGATCGAGCACCCCAGCGCCGCCCCGGCCTGCCCGGTCGTCACGAACACACCCACACCCTCCACGCCTATCCATCTACCTTGAAGCGCTAGGCGACTCTATGCCCTCCCGCCGACACTTCCCCCCATGCCTTGTCAGTACGTCGCCCCAGCATGCCGTGGCCGGTGCCCCGCAGACGGTCCCTCCGGGCGACGGCCGCCCCGCGCACGGTCCTGCGCACCTCCGGTCCCGCGGCCACGCCTTCGCTCCGCTCCCCCGCCGCTGACCGGCCGGTCGGGCCGTACCTCTCCCCGGTCGAAGTTCTTACACCTCTTTGCCGTCGCTCTGCCGGACCCCTGACCGGCGCACGGCAAGGTCGTCCTCACCACCGGGAGCGACACGGAAGGAACAACGATGACGAGGAACGGGACGACCACGGCGCGCACGATCCGCCGGACCGGGGCGGTCGCCGCAGCGGCGGCGGTCCTGCTCGCCGCCCTGCCGGCCGCGACCGCGACCGCCTCCGCGGCGCGGGCGGCGGACCGCTCCGGGCGACCGGCCTGGTGCCCCGCGGTGGAGGGGCACCGGGTCGACTGCGGCACCGTCGGCCGGCCGGTGGTGACCGGTAAGCCGTGGCTGGGCAGCGTCCCGGTCGCGTACGCGGTGGTCCGCCACCGTGAGGCGGGGCCGGCGCGGGGAACCGTCGCGATCAACCCCGGCGGGCCCGGCGAGACCGCCGTCGACCGGGCCGAGGTCTTCGCCGCCGGGCTCCACGGCGTGCTCGCCACCCACGACGTCCTGCTCGTCGACCCGCGCGGCACCGGCCGCTCCGGCCGCATCCCGTGCGGCGTCAGCGACGCCGAGTACCGCTTCGCCGACCGCGCCGGGCAGCGCGACGCGATCGCCCGGTGCGCCGCCGGCCTCGGCCCCAGGGCCGAGGGTTACACCAGCGCCGCGACCGCCGACGACCTCGACGCCGTACGGGCCCGGATCGGCGCCGAGTCCCTGCTGCTGTACGGGCTCTCCTACGGCACCTACCTGATGCCGGTGTACGCCGCCCGCCACCCCGGGCGGGTCGACGCGATGGTGCTGTCCGGTGCCTTCCCGCTCGACGTCGACCCGCTGGCCCGGCCGAGCGCCGACGCCGTCTCCCTGGCCCTGAAGCGGGTGTGCGAGCGCAGCGGCGCCTGCGACGGGGACACCGCCGTCGCGGACCTCCGCACGGTCGCCGGGCAGCTGCGCGAGCGGCCGCCCACGCTGCGCATCGACGCCGCCGGCGCGACCCGCACCCTGCGGTTCACCGAGGACAAGCTCGCCAACCTCCTGTACGAGGCCGCCAGTCGCGGCGCCGGGCAGAGCCCGTCCGAGCACTCCCTGCTCGGCGACCTGCCGGCCGCGCTGCACGACGCCGCCGGCGGCGACGACCGCGCGCTGCGGGCCCTGGTCCGGGCCGACTACCGCGAGGCCACCCGCGAGGACCAGGCGTCCTTCCTGGCCGTGGTGTGCAACGACTACCCGCGCGCCTGGTCGGTGGACTCCCCGCTCCCGGCCCGCTGGCGCGAGTACCGGGCCGCGCTGTCGGCGGCGGACCCGGCCCGGTTCGGGGCGTTCAGCGTCGAGGGCTTCACCGAGGGCCAGACCGACGGCGCGGACGCCTGCATCCAGTGGCCGCGCCGCGGCACCGCCCGCCCGCAGCCGGTGGACGGCGCGCAACCGGACGTGCCCGTGCTGCTGCTCGCCGGCGACCTGGACTCCAACACGGCCGAGAGCGCCACCCGCCGGGCGGCGACGCAGTTCCGGCGCGCCACCGTCGTCACCGTGCCCAACGTGGGGCACGTGGCGGAGCTGGAGTCCACGCACTGCGCGCTCGCGATCGTCGACGGGTTCGTCCGCACCGGCCGGCCCGGCGACACCTCCTGCGTGAACGCCGTGCCGCCGATCGCCGTCACCCCGGTACGCCGCTGACGCCCGCCGGCGCAACGGTGACCGCCGGCGCCACGGGTGACCGTCGACGCAACGGGTGACCGCCGGCGCCCGGCGACCGCCGAGGCCGGGGACCGCCCGCCGGCCCCATCCACCCTCCCCACCAGCGAGAATGACGCCATGACAGACGCAACCGCCGACCCCGGCCGTACCGTGCTCGTCGTCGAGGACGACCCCGGTGTCCGCACCACCCTGGACCAGCTGCTGCGGTTCGAGGGCTACCGGGTCCTGACCGCCGGCGACGGGCAGGAGGCCCTGGAGCTGCTGGAGCACCGGCGCCCCGACCTCGCCGTCGTGGACGTGGTCATGCCCCGCCTGGACGGCCTGGCCCTGTGCCGGATGCTGCGCCGGCGGGGCGACCGGCTGCCGGTCCTGGTCCTCACCGCCCGGCACCAGCTCGGCGACCGGGTCGCCGGGCTGGACGCCGGGGCCGACGACTACCTGGCCAAGCCCTTCGCCACCGAGGAACTGCTGGCCCGGATCCGCGCCCTGCTGCGGCGCGCCACGACGCCGCCCGAGCCGGGCCTGCTGGCCTGCGAGGACCTCGTGCTGGATCCCGCCCCCCGCCGCGCCCACCGCGGCGGGCGGCCGCTCGACCTCACCAAGACCGAGTTCGACCTGCTGGAACTGCTGCTGCGCAACCAGGGCGTGGTCCTGACCCGCCCGCAGATATACGAGCGGATCTGGGGCTACGACTTCGACACCGACTCACGTTCGCTCGACGTCTACATCGGCTACCTGCGCCGCAAGACCGAGGAGTGCGGGGAGCCGCGGCTGATCCGGACCATCCGCAACGTCGGCTACCTCATGGCGGCCGCGTAGTGCTGCGCACCAGGATCACCCTCGTGGTGGTGGCCGCCACCCTGCTGGCCATCGCCGTCACCGTCGTCACCTCCTACCGCGGCGTCACCGGGATGGTCGCCGACCGGTTCGACCGGGCGCTCGTGGACCGCGCGGACGCCGTCACCGCCGTCCTCGACGCCGGCCGGGTGCCCGGGGAGCGTCCCGACACCACCGAACAGCTGCTCCTTCCGGACGGTACGGTCCGCCCGCTCTCGCCCGGCCGCGCGACCCTGCCCGCCCCGCCCGGCGCCCTCGCCGTGGCGCGCACCGGGGAAGGCGTGCGAACGGACGAGATCACCGTCGGGGACACCGCCTACGGCGTGCTCACCCGCGGCCGGGGCCCGGGCCAGGGCGCCCTGATGGTCGGCCAGGACTACGCGGATCCCGAGCGCGTGGACCACGCGTTCCTGCGGCAGATCGGCTGGACCACCGCCGCCGCGGCCGCCGCCTGCGCGGCCCTCAGCTGGCTGCTGATCGGCCGGATCCTGCGCCCGATGCGGCGGCTGGCCCGCGCCACCGAGCGGATCAGCTCCACCCAGGACCTCGCCACCCCGCTGCCGTCGGCCGGCCGGGACGAGGTCGGGCGGCTGACCCGGGCGTTCGAGGTCATGCTCGACGCGCTGCGCCGCTCCCGGGAGGCGCAGCAGCGGCTGGTCCAGAACGCGAGCCACGAGCTGCGCACACCGCTCACCTCGGTGCGCGGGAGCGCGGAGCTGTTGCAGCGGGCCCGGGGCAGGCTCGCGCCCGAGGACGAGGAGAAGATCCTGGCCACGCTGGTCGCGGAGAGCGTCGCGCTGGACGACCTGGTGCGCGAGCTGGTCGAGCTGGCCACCGACCGGCAGGCCGACGAGGATCCGGTCCTGCTCGACCTGGCGGCGGCGGCCGAGGACTGCGCCGACCGGTTCCGGCGCCGCACCGGGCGGGTCATCACCGTGACCGCCGGGGGCACGGAGCCGGGCGGCGGCGGAGGCGAGAACGGGGGCAGGGACGAGGGCAGGGACGAGGGCGGGGGCGTCGCCGTGCTGGCCCGGCCGCGCGCGCTGCACCGCTGCATCGACAACCTGCTGGCCAACGCGGTCAAGTTCAGCCCCGGGGACACGCCCGTCACCGTAGCGGTCCGGGTCGAGGTGCGGGGCTCCGGGCGGGCGGCCGTCCGTCGGGCCAGGCTGTCGGTGCGCGACCGCGGGCCGGGCATCGGCCCGGACGAGCAGCACGCCGTCTTCGACCGCTTCTACCGCGGCGCCGGCACCCAGTCCGTCCCGGGTTCCGGACTGGGGCTGGCGATCGTCCACGACCTGGTCACCGCCGACCGCGGCACCGTCTTCGCGGGCACCGCGCCGGGCGGCGGCGCCGAGATCGGCTTCACCCTGCCCGCCGCGCGGCGACCCGGGGCCTGACCGCCCGGGGTACCGGGGCGGCGGCGCGGGCCGCCTCGGTGCGTGGCGGCATCGGAGCGGTTGCGATCGGGGGCGTGTCCCGGGCCCGGGTGCCGCCCGGCGCCGAGGAGACGGGCCCGGCCGGCGAGCGTCCCGTCCGGGCTCAGACGGCGGCGGGGCGGCCCGTGACGCCCCAGCGGGCGAGGGCCGCGTGCAGGCCGTGGCGGTCCTCGGCGCTGTCGCCGCCGGCCCAGGCGAGGTGGCCGTCGGGACGGACGAGCACCGAGGGCGCGCCCAGGAGGTCCTCGCGGTCGTCGGCGGCCAGGGTGACCACGCGCAGGTGCCGGCCGGCGGGCGTGTCCGCCAGGGGTGAGTCGGCGGCGGTCAGGAGCAGGAAGTTGCCGTCGCGCAGCAGCGGGAAGGCGCGGTGCTCCTCCAGCGGGGCGCCGTTCTCGCGGGGGGCGGGCAGGCGGAGGTCGGGCAGGCGGTGTCCGACCCGCGGATGCGCGCCCTCGTCGGCGGGGTAGTGGATGCCGATGCCGGACTCCATGGCGGCGATGTGTGCGGCGACTGCGGGGATCGGCAGGATCTCGGCGGCCAGGTACTGCTTGGTGGCGGCGAGCGGGTCGTCGCCGAAGGCCATGATCAGGGGCACCTGGGCGCGGGTGTTGGCGAGCAACTGCTGCCCGACCGGGTGGCGTTCGGCGTGGTAGGTGTCGAGCAGGGCGGGGTTCGCGCGGCCCCCGGCGACGGCGGCGAGCTTCCAGCCGAGGTTGAAGGCGTCCTGGATGCCGGTGTTCATGCCCTGGCCTCCGGCCGGGTAGTGCATGTGGGCGGCGTCGCCGGCGAACAGGACGCGGTGGTGGCGGTACTGCTCGATCTGGCGGGAGGCGTCGCCGAAGCGGGCCAGCAGCAGCGGTTCGGTGATGCCGTGGTCGGTGCCGGCGATGTCGCGCATGGAGGACCGCAGTTCGTCCAGGGTGGCGGGCTCGTCGACCGGGATCCGGTTGCGGCGCGAGTCGGTGCAGATGACCTTGTGGTAGCCGTCGCCGAGCGGGGCGATGTTGACCTTGCCGAGAGCTCCGCTCGTCACGCTGACGCCGGCCGGCGGGTCGGTGAGCCGGGCCTCGGCGGCGATGCTGGTCCACTGGTCGTCCTGGCCGGGGAAGGCGACGCCCAGCAGCTCGCGCACGGTGCTGCGGGAGCCGTCCGCGGCGACGAGGTAGTCGGCCCTCAGGCGCAGCCGCCCGCCGTCGTGGTCGGCGGTGACGGTGACCGCGTGCTCGTCCTGGTCGAGACCGGTGACCCGGTGCCCGCGCAGGACGGTGACGCCCAGGGCGGCGGCGCGCTGCTCCAGTAGCAGCTCGGTGCGGTGCTGGGGGATCACCAGCAGGTGGTTGTAGCGGGAGGGCAGGTGGTCGAGCGGCAACGGCAGGCCGCCGAAGTGGCCCTTGCCCCACGGCATTCCGGAGGCCAGGAAGGGCTGGACGGCGTCGCGCATGTCCAGCAGTTCCAGCACCCGGGCCTGCATGGCGGTCGCCTTGCTGCCCAGGGGCCGCTCGCTCCGGCGCTCCAGCACGGTGACGGCGGTGCCGGCCAGCGCCAGCTCGCTCGCGACGGCCAGCCCGGTCGGGCCGGCGCCCACCACGATCACGGATCCGGTCATGGTCTTCCCCATCTCTTCGCGCACGACTGCGCCGCATGGCCGACCCGCCGGACACGCCGGACCGGATCAGCAAGTGAAAGCTTGCTCTCACTTTCTAGGGCATCCGGTAAGTGAATGCAAGCTCTCACTTGTCGTAGGATCGGGCCATGAGCCCCTCGCCCCCCGCCCCCCGCCCGCGCCCCCTGCGCGCCGACGCCCTGCGCAACCAGCAGCGCATCCTCACCGCCGCCCGCACCGCGTTCGCCGAGGACGGCCTCGACGTCCCGCTCGAGGAGATCGCCCGGCGCGCCGGCGTCGCCCCGGCCACGCTCTACCGCCGCTTCCCCAGCCGCGACGACCTGCTCGTCGCCATCTGGGAACAGCGCTTCCAGGAGGAACTCGACCCCGCCCTCACCGCCGCGGCCGCCCACCCCGACCCCTGGGCCGCCTTCGTCGACGTGGTGGCCTCCGCCATGCGCATGTGGTCCGTCGAACAGGACTCGCTCGAAGCACTGCGCCGCAAGGGCACCCTGATGCAGACCTCCGGCGCCAGGCTCTTCGAGACGCTCGGCCGGCTGCTGGAACGCTGCCAGCAGTCCGGACGGATGCGCACGGACCTCACCCCGGACGACCTGCCCGTCCTCCTGCGCATGGCCAGCGTCGCCGTCGCCCCCGGCCGCAGCGAGACCCAGTGGCGCCGCTACCTCGCCCTGCTCCTGGACGCACTCAGAGCACCCGCCGACCGCCCCGGCCCCCGGTGACCCGGCCCCGCCGCGCGCGGCCACCCCGACGGGGCGGACCACCGGACACCCGTGGGCGTGGGCGGCGGCGTACGCGGGCCGCGGCAGCCCGGGCGACGGACCCTCCTCCGATGCCACCGCGCGCCGCCGCCGTCGGCTGGGGCGGCGGCGGGCAGCGAGCGCGGGCCGGCGGGCGGTCTGCCGGGGGGTCTAGACGTTGGCTCCGGCGTGGGCGCGGCGTCCTTCGGTGGTGGGGCCGTGCCAGTCCAGGCACATCACGGTGGCGTCGTCCTGGAGCCTGCCGTCGCAGGCTGCGGTGACGGCCGCGACCAGGGCGCGGACCACCTCGCGCGGGTGCTCGGTGGCGGTGGCGGCCACGAGGGCGGGCAGGTCGACGGATTCCGCGCGGCGTTCCTGCATCCCGTCGGTGTAGAGCACCAGCCGGTCACCGGGCCGCAGGTCGATGTCCTGCACCCGGTACCGGCCCTGCGCTTCGATGCCGAAGGGCATGTCGGCGCGCAGGAACACCTCTTCGACGGCGCCCTTGCGCAGCCTCAGCGGGTGCGGGTGGCCGGCGTTGACGAACTGCGCCGCGGTTCCGTCCAGGGCGACCCGCAGGAGCTGGCCGGTGGCCAGGACGCCGGGTTTGTGTTCCATCAGGGACCGGTGGGCGTGGTCGGCCTGCTCGGCCAGGGGCGCCGCGACGCGGCGGGCGCCCCGGGAGGCGTTGACGAGGATGGTGGCGATGAGTGCGGCGTTGAGGTCGTGGCCCATCGCGTCGGTCAGGGACAGGTGCAGGGTCTCGCGGTCCAGGGCGTAGTCGTACGTGTCGCCGGCGACGCTCTCGGCGGGCACCAGGGCGCAGGCCAGGGTGAACTGGGCGGCCTCGCAGCAGGGTGCGGTCGGCAGGAGCTGGCGCTGGACCTCGGCGGCCAGGCTGACCGGGGCGGTGCGCTGGGCCCAGTGGTAGAGGTCGGTGAAGCGGCGGTCGGTGACCACGATGTAGGCGAGGGCGTGGGCCGCCTGCTCGACCTGTTCCAGGGTGTCGTCGCCGATCTCGGCAGCTCCGGGGGCTTCGGGGGCTTCGGGGGCTTCGGGCAGGAAGAGTTCCAGGAAGCCGATGGCGTCGCCGCGGTTGGTGACGGGGGCGATCACGCGGTGCCCGTGCCCGCCGGCGTCGTCCGGGGCGTGGACCGGTTCCTGGGTGCGCAGGACCTGCTCGTACAGGCTGCCGGTGAGCTGGATCCGCTCGCTGCCGCGCCCCTGCAGGGTGGTGGCGTCCTCGGCGACCCGCACCACGCTCTGGCCGACCAGGTCGAGGAACAGGAAGGAGACGTACCGCGCGCCGAACCGCGCGCGCAGGTCGCGCGCCACCACGTCCAGGGAGTCCACCGGCGCCGCCGCCTCGGCCGCCGCCAGCACCTCCCCCAGCACCATCCGCTCCCGCGCCACGTCGGCCTCCTCGAACCATCCGGGGCTTTCACCTTCCCGCGATGACCCGAGGGATGCCAGCATCTGGTCACCCGTCCAACGGTCGGAGCGGTCGGGCGCGCGCTCAGGGGCTGGTATGACTGGGGCATGCAGGAAGAGACGGCACGATCCGCGATCGACACGTTCATCTCAGCGTTCAACGCCTCGGACGACAGCTATGTGACGGCCCTGCTCCCCCAGGCCCTGACCTCGGACGTGGTCTTCTGGGGGCCCTTGGGCCGCAGCGAAGGAATCGCGGCGGTCGAGCGGTTCGTGCTGGACATCCGGCGCCACCCGGCGGGGGCCGGCACGATGGCACGCTGCTCGGCGGTGGACATGCCCGACGAGTGGGCCCGGTACCAGTGGGCCTTCACCACGCCGGACGGAGGCCTCCGCCTGACGGGGACGGACGTCGTCCATCTCCGGCGGAACCTCATCGACCAGATCATCGTCTTCGCGGGCGAGATCGCGCCGTCCGCCTCCTGAGCCGCCCCTCCGCCGCTGTCCCTTCTCGCGGGGCGGCGGCAGACGCGCCGCGGACGGCGGCGCAGCGGGCCGCAACGACCGGGACGGCGGGAGAGGCCGCGAGGGAGGCGGCGGGAAGGAGCCGGGCGGGCGGCAGCCGTCGGAAGGCGGCGGTTGACGGACGTCGAACCGCCGCGGAACAGCAGGACCGGATCCGGCGCAGGGCCGTGACCCGGTGGGCGATCGGCGTGGCAGGCTCCCTGGGCCCGGGCCGGTGCCCGCTGCTCGACCTCGGCTCCGGCGCCGGACCGGCCGTCGTGCCGGGGGTCACCGTCGGGCCCAGGCCGGGCAGGCGGGCTCGTGCCAGGTGGTGCGGACGACCACCTGGCCGCGGGTCAGGTGCTCGCTGGACCAGGTCCGGCAGCACCCGGTGCCGCCCGGTCTCACCGGGGCCGGCGGCCATCCGGCGCGGGCCGGGGAGGCGGGAGCGGACGCGGTGGACGGGGCCGGGCTGCGGCGACGGCGGCGCCTGGGGAGGGGTGTCGTCATGTCGCAGGCTCTGCCCATCTCGCCGTCCCGCCGAACCCCGCCGTCACCCGGGCGGCGTATCGCAGGGCGTTCCCACCGGCCGCTGACCTGCGGTGGCGGCACCCGGAACCCGCCGGGTCCGAGGCGGGACCGCCCGCCGCAGGTCGCCGGGGGTGTGCGCGGAGCGCGGGTGCGGGTCGGCGGCCCGCACCGGGGACGGAGCCGGGTCCTGGACCGGCGCCCGGCGGGCCGCGCCGCTCGCCGCCGCACCGCCGCACCGCCGCACCGCCGCACCGCCGCACCGCCGCACCGGGACGATCCCGCTCCCCGGCACTGCGCCGTCCCTCGGGACCGGACTATCGTTCGGGCGGTGACGTGGAGTGAAACCGAGTACCTCGACTGCCTGCGGGCGGAGCGGCGCGGCTACGCGTGGGTCATGCGGCACCACGGGGGCCTGTCTCCGGAAGAGGCCGCGCAAGCCGCCCTGGAGCGGTACCCGTACGAGTCGGCCGACGCCCCGTTGCGCGGGCTGGTCCTTCACGACGAAGCCTGGCACTGGGCGATGCTGGCGATCCACGGCGACCGCTATCCGGTGGAGCGCCCGGAGCTCATCCATCCGACGTCCGACTACCGGGCCCTGGCGTAGGTGTCGGCGGGCACGACCGGAGCGGCCGGTCCTGCGGGGCGCCGGGCCCGGTGGTCACGGAGCGTCGCAGCCCCGTGATCGCCGGGCCCGGCGCCGCTCCTCCTCGCGCGGTGCCCTCCCCGGAGGGGCCCGTACCGGGGTCAGGACCCCGGTACGGGCCGCTCCGGGGCCAGGGAGTTGCCGGCCGGGATGCGGCCGCAGTCGGAGGGGGCGGGGCGGTCGGCGAAGCGGTCGTTCAGCCAGGCGAGGGCCTGCGGGGCCCAGACGGCGGGGACACCGAAGTGGCTGAGGGCGTCGTACTGCTGGTAGGCGACCGCCGCGGTGCCGGTCGCGCAGTACTGGCGGGCGAGTGCCCGGACGTCGCCGGCGACCATCACGCCGTCGCCCGTGCCGACGCCGGGAGGGTTGGCGAAGGTGCCTTCGAGGACGCCGGCGTTGCCCTGGGCGAGGTAGCCGGGCACGGTCGGGGTCGGCGCCGAACCGAGGTTGGTCCGGTTGACGCCCGTGACGAAGGGCTCCACCGAGTTCGGGTCGGCGTACTGGGGCTTGGCCATCGCCTGCCAGCTCAGCCCGGGGTAGTGGCCCAGGGCGTCGGTGAGCGAGGCGTGCTCCAGCTGCCGGTAGACCGACCGGCCGTAGTCGTTCAGGTAGGGCATGACGTCGATGCCGTACGAGCGCGAGACCCCGATCAGCGCCATCGGGATGATCCCGCTCCACACCAGGGAGCCGTCCATGTACCGGACGTTGTGGGCCGGGTCCACCAGCAGCCCGCCCTCGGCGTAGCCGACCAGCCTGGCGTTCACCTCGGGCGCGTAGCCGGGCGCGAGCGCGGCCGCCCAGGCGGAGGCGACGGCCCCGCCGGAGTACCCCATCAGCCCGACACGGGTGTCCGGGGTCAGGCCGGTCGCCGGGGACCGGGTCGCGGCCCGGATCGAGTCCAGGGTGGTGGTGGCGTACTCCGGCCCGGCTCCGAAGTCGGCGTTCTGGCCCTCGGTGTCCGGGAGCACCACGGTGTAGCCCTGGGCGAGCAGCGGCACCAGGAAGATCGCCTCGACGCTCGGGATCGCGCCGCCCAGGCTGAGGTTCCCGGCCACCGCCCGGGAGGGGCCGTCCGCCGGGTCGAGCGAGTCGTAGAAGGACTGGTACGAGACGGCCCTGCCGCTGTCCCCGGTCGGGCTGCGCAGCACGGTGGTGACGTTGGCGGCCGGGCGCCCCTGGGCGTCGGTGGTGCGGTAGAACAGCTGGACCGCCGTCACCGGGGTGGGCAGCCCCAGCACGTGGTACGGCAGGGTCCGCGTGGCGAGCACGGTGCCGGGCGCGAGCGAGGCCAGCGGGGTGCCGCCGTCGTAGGAGTAGAAGGGGTCGCTCGCGGCGGCGGTGGAGCGCGCCGTCGCCGAGGCGGGGCCGGCCGTGGCGGCCGTGGCGGTTGCGGTCAGGGCGGCGGTGACCGCGGCGGCGAGCAGCCTGGACGTGCGCTTGCGCATGACTCCCCCGAGTGGCTGGGTTTCCTGATGGCCTGTCACGGGACGCGGGCGAGCACGCCGCGTGTTACCGACGCGTAGCCGGCGTCCCGGGGACCATCATGGCGACGGCCGGGCGCGCTGTCTGCGGGTCGGCCGCGGAAATCCCCCACGGAGATCCCCGGTCTGGTCCGGGGCCGGTCACGCCGCCGGCCTCGGCTCCGGGGGTTCCGATCACGCGCCCGCCGGATCGGGCAGGATGTGCTCGAACGTTCGAGGGGCACACGAGGTGACGGGGGTTGCGTGAGGGGGTCCGTAACCGGGGAGGGGCGCGCCCCGGGAAGGCGCACGAGGCCGCCCCCTGCGGACGGCGGCCTCCCGCTGCCCCGCCGGCCGCACATAACTGCGGCCGTCACGGGCACGCGCGGGGTATGAGCACACAGCACCGGGAGACCGAGCGGAAGTACGACGGCTCCGCGCTTCCGCAGCGGCTCGATGGGGTGCCCGGGGTCGCGGCCGTACGGAGGGCCGAACCCCAGGACCTCGACGCCGTCTACTACGACAGCCGGGACCTGCGCCTCCTGCGGCGCCGGATCACAGTACGCCGCCGCACCGGCGGGAGCGATGCCGGCTGGCACCTCAAGCTGCCGCGCGGCGGCGACGTGCGCCAGGAGGTCCAACTGCCGGCGGAGGCCGGCGCCCCCGGCGAGGTCCCGACCGAGTTCTCGCACCTCGTCGCGGCCTTCACCCGCGGCGCCCCGCTCGTGCCGGTGGCGCACCTGCGCACCCGCCGCGCGCAGCTGCTGCTGTGCGACGAGCGGGGGCGGACGCTCGCGCAGATCACCGAGGACCGGGTCGCGGCCCAGGTCCTCGATGCCGGGCACCTCTCCCCCGTCCCGTCGGACGGCCGGCCGGCGGCCCCCGGGACGGACGGGAAGGCCCGGCCCGAGGACGCGGACGGGGCCGGCCCCGCGGACGGGACCAGCACCGAGGTCCGCGGCTGGACCGAGTTCGAAGTCGAGCTGACGCACGGCTCGCCGGCCCTGCTGGACCACGTCGAAGCGGTGTTCGCCGACGCGGGGCTGACCCGGTCGCCGTGGCCCTCGAAGCTCTCCCGGGCCCTCGGCGAGCACCTCGTCCAGGCCCCGACCGGGTCGGCCTCCGTCCAGGCCCCGACCGGGTCGGCCCGCGCCCAGGCCCCGGGGACGGCCGGAGCCCTCGTCATGGACGGCTTCCGGGACCAGCTGGAGGCGCTCCTCGCCCTCGATGCGGCCGTACGCCGCGGCCAGGAGGACTCCGTCCACCGCATGCGGGTCACCGCACGGCGGCTGCGCAGCCTGCTCAAGGCCCACCGGCGGCTCTTCCGGGGCGGCCGGGCCGAGGCGCTGGCCGCCGAACTGCGCTGGCTCGGGCGGCTCCTGGGCGGGGCCCGCGACCAGGAGGTGCTGGGCGAGGAACTGGTGGGACAGCTGGACGCGCTGCCCGCCCACCTGCGGAGCGCTCTGCGCGGCCGGCTCACCGAGCGCTACGCCCAGGGCTACCGACGCGCTTGGCAGCGGGCGGTCGCCGAACTCGACAGCGCACGCTACTTCGCCCTGCTGGAGCGGCTCGACGCCTTCGCCGCCGACCCGCCCCTGCGCCGTCGGGCCCGCCGCAAGGCGCGCGGGTACCTGCCCGGCGTCCTGCGGCACGAGCAGCAGCGGACCGTCAAGCGGCTCGACCGCGCCCTGCGCACCCCGCCGGGCCCGCAGAGCGACCAGGCGCTGCACCGCGCCCGTAAGGCCGCCAAACGCGCCCGGTACACCGCGGACCACGCGCAGGCGCACCTCCCGCACCGCACGGCCAAGCGCGTGGCGCGGTTCGGCGCCCGGATGAGGAAACTGCACAAGGTGCTGGGCACGCACCAGGACGCCGTGGTGGCCCGGCACGAGCTGGTCGGCCTCGACGGCGAGGACACCGGCGGCGAGCGGCACGGCTTCGCGTACGGGGTGCTCTACGAACGCCAGCGGCACATCGCCGCCGCCGCGCGCGAACGCCTGCCGAAGTTGCGCCGCCGGGCGGGTCGCCGCAAGCTCACCCGGCTGCCCTGAACTCGCCGTCCCTGCCCGCCGCGCAGGCCCCGGAAGGGGAGCTCGGGCCCGTCGGCCGAACGGGCGAACGGGCGAACGGGCGAACGGGCGAACGGGCGGCGCAGCCGCCCGCGCCGGCCGCCCCGGTCCACGGCGGGGCAGTGCGGCCCCCACCGGCATCCACTGCGCGCTCGTCGCGGGAGGCCGGCGGCTCGCGGTGGTCGCGGCAGGCGCGAAAACCTGATGACCCGCAGCCGTTCCGTACGGAAGGATCAGGTCTGCGGCCGGGAGGCCGCCGGCCCGTGGCTCGGGTTGCCGGGACGCCGTCCGTTGGACGGTGCGCGCCGGTTGCCCGGCCTGTGCGGGCGCTGCGGGTGTAGCTCAACCGGCCAGAGCAGCCGTCTCCAAAACGGCAGGCTGGGGGTTCAAGTCCCTCCACCCGTGCTGCAGTTCCGGCTCCGCACCGGCCGCGGTCAGGACGACACTGCGGCTGTTGCGGACCAGCAGACCGGCCGAGGTCCGCCTCCAGTCGGCGGATCCGGGCGCCGAGCGCGGCTGGGCGATGCCGATCCGGGCGGCCGCGCGGGTGAAGCCCGACTCCCGGGCCGGCACCAGGAAGTAGCGCCACGGGTATCCGGCGGCACGCCCCCCCGGCCGATTGATGACGATTCGTTCTGAGCCCGTCCCGTACCGGTCTTTCCCCCCGCCGCGTGTCCGGGCCCAGCCTGCGGACATGGCGGTTCCGGCGGCCGCGGTGCGGGCGCCGGAAGCGGTCGATCCGCGGGTCCTTCGCGGCGTCGGACGTGTCCGACGGCCGAACGCAGGCGTCGACTGACGCGGGATGAGCCCGGGGCGGCCCCGGGCGGGGGCGGCGCGTCTTCTCCTCCCGGGCTTTCCCGCATCGGTCGTGGGCGTCCTGTCCGGGGCTGACGGCACCGGTTTGTGCCGGGTGGGGCGTCCCGGCCATGATGTGCCCCCCCTTACGAACAAAGGAACGAACGTGAACGTCCAGGTGGAGTACGACGCGGCACCTGAGGAACTCGCCGCCGCGGTGCGAGCCAATTTCCCCGCACCGCCCGTGCGCTGGGCCATCGCCGGCGCCTGGTTGCTGCTCGCGCTGCTCTGCCTCGCGGCGGGCGGTGTCCTCTTCGCGATCGCCGCGCTCATCGCCTGCCTGCTCCAGGTCCAGAACATCACCGTGGCCGCCAAGAAGATCGCGGCTCGTGCCGCCCAGCGCCAGGCCGGTCCCACCTCGGTCGCGATGACCGATCAGGAGGCCGTCGTCCGCACGGCGTCCGGCGAGCTGAGGTTCCCGTGGAGCGCGGTCGCCCGGGCCACGGACACTCCCCTGGCCTGGTCGATCCTGGTGAAGAGGCCGGCCGGAGCGCCCGTGGCCGCGACCATCCTCAAGGCGGCCTTCACCGACGCCCAGGCGGCCGAGGTCACGGCGGCGCTCACGCGGCTGACCAAGACCAAGGTCAAGGTGCGCGGTTCGAAGGCCCCCGGCGTCGCCTCCGGAGCCCCGGCCCGGGCCCGGTAGCGGGGGGCCCTTCCCCTTCGGGTCGCACCCGACGGCCCTTCGGCCGGTACGAGGTCGAGCGGGCGGCGACTCCCGCCGCCCGCTCGACCCGGCGCCGCGCGGGGGTCGGTGTCAGGCCTCGCCGTTGAGCGCGGCGGCGGTCAGGACGCGGCCGGCGACGCCCCAGCCGCCGTCCGCGACCTCGTCGACGAGGACGACGGTGGTGGGACGGGCCCGCTCACCGTAGATCTCCGCGTACAGTCCGGCCTGGTCGACTGCCTCAACCTGTTCAGTGAGGACGGCCGGCAGCGCCTGCTGTGGTTCACTCCCGTGGCCGGCACGGACAGCGCCGGCCCGCTCGACCTTCTCGCTGTCGTCGGCACCCAGGACGTCACCGAACCGGCACCGTGACGCCACGGGCGCCGTCGTGCCGGCGGTCAGGCGGGAGCCTGGGCCTGCGGCGCGCCGTCGTGCCGGCGGTCAGGCGGGAGCCTGGGCCTGCGGCGCGCCGTCGTGCGGCGCCCCGGCGGGCGCGGGTGCGGCCGGAGGCGCCACCAGGGCCTGGACCCGGGCCTCCTGGGCGGCGCGTGCCGCGAGCGGGTCGATGTCGGTGCGACGCCTCCGCTGCATGGCGGTCAGCCGGGTGACCACCGTGATCGCCGCCACCGCCGCCACCAGGCGCAGCGCCGCTGCGGCGGTCTCGACCCGCAGGGGGGTGGTCAGGGAACGAGCATCCGGCGCAGCGCGTCCGTGGCGTAGGCGAACTCGGCGTCGGCGTCGATGTTTTCGAACCGTCCGGCGGCTTCGGAGGAGGCGAATCCGAAGACGAACGTCGACAGCATCCGTTCGGCCCGCTCGACGTCCGTTTCGTCGAGGCCCGCCTCCCGCAGCGCGCTGTAGGCGGCGTCTCGCGGGCGCCGGGCGGATTCCGTCATCGCGGCGCGGGAGAACAGCAGCGGGAACAGGTCGGGGTGCGCCCGTGCCACGGTCCTTACGCCCTGGGCGAGTTGTGCCAGTCGCTCGGACCACGGCAGTTCCGGGTCCGGCAGCGGGATCTCTCCGAGCAGTCGTTCCACCAGTCCGTCCAGCAGTCCCTGTTTGTCTCCGACGTGCCGGTAGAGCGCCATCGGTGTGACGCCCAGGCGGTCGGCCACGGCGCGCATGGTGACGGCTGCCAGGCCTTTGTCGGCGGCCAGGGCCCAGGTCTCGTCGATGATGCGGGCGCGGCCCAGTGGCTGACGGCGGGGCGGGGTGGCGTTTCTCGCGGTCATGTATACATCGTAGAGAATATCGCCTGGCCGTACATCCGCCGACGGCGGGCATCAGGAGGGGCGGGGATTCACCGTACGGCCCCGGAATCCAGGTCGACGGCCATTCCGTCCCAGGCCAATTCGTATGGCAGCAGTTCTTCTTTCCCAAGGACGTCAGGTGAAGGATGGGTAAGAATCAGTCGCCCGCCGGCCACGGTCGCACGGTTGTCGATCAGGTCGACCACGTCCATGTGGCCCGGCACCCGGCGTCCCCAGGTGTAGCCCTCGCAGAGGAAGAGGTCCGCGCCCGCCGCCACGGCCGTCAGTTCCGGCGTCCAGGCGGTGTCACCGGAGAACGCCAGGATCCGGCCCTCGACGGCCAGGCGCAGGGAGAGGGCCGGTGCTCCGGCCGAGTGGTCGGCGCGGCGGGCCTCGACGCCGATTCCGTGGTCCGCGACCGGTGCGGTTCGGCCCGGTGCGATCTCGTCGACGAGGATCTGGAACCGCCGGGTCACGGCGGACGATCCGGGGAACAGGACGTCCATGGCCTCGGCGAGGCGGCGGCGGGTGCCGGGAGGGCCGATGACGGTCAGGTCCGTGGTGCGGCGGCGGAACTGACCGTCCAGGATGAGGAAGGGCAGCCCGGCGAAGTGGTCCCCGTGCAGGTGTGTGACGGCGACCAGGCCGACCCGGTTCGGGTCGAGGCCGAACGTGCGAAGGGCTGTCAGCGAGGTGGCGCCGCAGTCGACGAGGATCGCCGGCCCGTGCGACGGCTCGATGTGCGTGCAGGCCTGGAAGCGGCCGCCGCTGCCGAACGCGTCGCCGGAGCCGGCGATCGTCACGCGCATGGTGCTCCTCACACGTACGGGAGTGTCACCGTCTTGACGGAGGTCATCTCCGCTATCGCGTACCGGATGCCCTCGCGGCCCACTCCGCTGGCCTTCACACCGCCGAACGGGATGTGCGGCGAATCGTAGTGCGGCCCGGCCCCCAGGTTCACCGCGCCGACCCGCAGTCGGGCCGCGAGTTCCCAGAACACCGCGCTGTCGTTGGTGAGCACGCCGGCCTGGAGCCCGTACGGGGTGCCGTTGGCGATCCGTACGGCCGCGTCGGTGTCCGCGACGCGCAGGACCGGTGCGACCGGGCCGAACGTCTCCTCGCGGACCAGGTCGGAGCCGGGCCGTACCCGGTCGAGGACGGTGGGCGCGACGAGGGGGCCGGTGCGGGTACCGCCGACGGTCACCACCGCTCCGTCCTTCTCCGCGCCCGCGACGCGTTCGGTCACCAGGCGGGCCGCGTCCTCGCTGATCAGCGGTCCGACGTCGGTGTCCGCGGCTCGCGGGTCGCCGGCCCGTTTCGCCGCGACCGCGGCGGTGAGCAGGGGCACGAACTCGTCGGCGACGGATTCCCACACGATGATCCGCTTCACACCGCGGCAGGACTGCCCGGCGGTGGCGCAGGCTCCGTCGGCGGCCAGCCGGGCCGCGGCCGCCAGGTCGGCGTCCGGCAGGACGAACAGCGGGTCGTTGCCGCCCAGTTCGAGCAGCAGCTTGCGGCCGGCCGCGGCGGCGGCCACCGCGCGGCCGGTGGTGACGCTGCCGGTCAGCGTCACCATGGCCACCTCGGGATGGCTCACCAGGGCGGGCCCCACGCTCCCCGGATCTCCGGCGAGCACGGCCAGCCGGTCGGGTGCCAGTCCCGCCTCGACGAGGAGTTCGGCGAACCTGAAGGCGGTCAGGGGGGTCCGCTCGGAGGGCTTGAGCGCGATCGGGCAGCCGCTCGCGACGGCGGGCGCGACCTTCACGACCACCTGGTTCAGCGGCCGGTTGAAAGGGGTGACCGCCGCGACCACGCCGACCGGCTCGGGCACGGTGACGGCGAGTCGGCCCGCGCCGGGGATCGGGATCGATTCCCCGCGGATCCGCTCCGCCTCGGCGGCCGCGACCCGCAGGTTGGCCACCGCGCGCTCGACCTCCCGGGCCGACTCGGTGACGCAGATCCCGGCCTCGGCGGTGATCAGCGCCGCGAACTCCGGGGCCCGTCCGGCGACCAGGTCGGCCGCCCGGGCCAGGACCGCGGCGCGGTCGGTGGCCGACGGCGCCGGGCCGGCGCAGGACAGCACGGCCAGTGCCGCCGCGACCTGTTCGGGGCCGTCCGCCGGCAGGGTCGCGACGGCCCGGCCGGTCCAGGGGTCGGACACCGTCAGTTCGCGGTCGGTCCGGTGGATCCGGCCGTCAAGAAACATCGTCGTCCTTCACCACGACCCGCTCCTCCAGCTCCGAGATCTTGCTGTACCCGAAGACCTCGAAGAGCTCCTCGAAGGTCATCTCCATGCCGTGCCGGGGCCAGAACCCCTGGGTCGTTCCGGCGTCCCGCAGTTCGGCGAACACCTTGCGCAGGATCGAGGTCGCCGCGAACCAGCCCGACAGCGGGTAGATCGCGAGGTTGTAGCCGATCGCCTCCAGTTCGGCGGTGGTCAGCCACGGGGTCTTGCCGCCTTCGACCATGTTGGCCAGCAGCGGGGCGTCGATCTCGTCGCGGACCCGCTTCATCTCGTCGACCGACAGCATCGCCTCCAGGAAGATGCAGTCGGCTCCGGCCGCGACGTACTCCTTGGAGCGGCGGATCGCCTCGTCCAGGCCCAGCTTCTCGCGGGCGTCGGTGCGGGCGATGATGGTCCAGTCCGGGTCCCGGCGGGCCTCCACCGCCGCCTCGATCTTGCCCGCCATCTCGCGCGCGGAGATCAGCCGCTTGCCCTCCAGGTGGCCGCAGCGCTTGGGCACGACCTGGTCCTCCAGGTGCCCGCCGACGATGCCGGCCTGCTCGAACTCGCGGATGCTGCGCCAGGTGTTCATGGCGTTGCCGTAGCCGGCGTCGAGGTCCATGATCACCGGGAGGTCGACCGCCAGGCAGATGTTCTTGGCGTTCCACGCCATCTCGGTGATGGTGGCGAAGCCCAGGTCGGGCAGCCCGAGCATGGCCGCCGAGGTGCCCGAGCCGGTCATGTGGACGGCCGGGAATCCGGCCTGTTCGATGACCCTGGCGCTGAGCGCGTCGTACGCGCTCGGCACGACCAGGATCTTCGGGTCGAGCATCAGCCTCTTGAACTCACTGGCACGGGACATGCCGGTTCTCCTCGGGGTGGACGGGCGGGCGGGGAAGGCCCGCCAGCAACGGGGACTCGAGCAGGCGCAGGAAGCGGTTGTACTTGGCGATGCGGTCGCCGCGGCGCGGGCCGCCGATCTTGACGTGGTCGGCTCCGACCGCCACGGCCAGGTCGCAGATCGCGGTGTCCTCGGTCTCTCCGGAGCGGTGCGACACCACGGTGCGCAGACCGGCGGCCGCGGCCGCCGAAGCGGCGTCGAGGGTGGCCGAGATGGTTCCGGCCTGGCTGGGTTTGAGCAGGACGGCGTGGGCCAGGCCCGGTTCCACCCGTCGGGCGTCGGAGGCGAACAGGTCGTCGCCGACGACTCGGGCGCCGACCCCGCCCAGCTGCGGGGTGAAGGTGCGCCAGGCGGTGGCGTCGGCCGGGTCGAAGGGGTCCTCGACATAGCCGAGGCCGTGGTCACGGGCCAGTTCCAGCAACAGGCCGCCGAACCGGCCGGAGTCGTGGACCTCGCCCTCGAACCGGTACCCGCCGTCGGTGGCCAGGTGCTCGGCCGCCACGTCGACCCCGAGGCCGACCCGGCCCCCGAGGCCGCGGCGCTCGATGACCGAGGCGAGCAGGGTCAGCTGCTCACCGGTCGGCCGGCCGGCGGCCACGAACCCGCTCGACGCCGACAGCCTCGGCTCTTCCAGCGCCTCCTCCAGCCCGGCGTGGACGGACAGGGCCATGCGGATGTCCTCGTCCAGGCTCTCGCCGAGCGGGATCGTCATGATCTGCTGGAACGAGGCTGCGGCGCCCGGACCGTGGATCCCGCCGGAGAACGCGTTGACGAGCAGCCGGGGTACCTGCCCGGGGGGTGTGCCGGTCTGCCGGACGAGCCAGGCGAGCAGCTGCAGCCGGCCGTGCCGGGCCGCCGCGCGGGCGAACGCCAGGGACAGCGCGAGCGTGACGTCGGCGCCCAGCGCGTGTTCCTCGTCGAGGGCGAGCAGCACGGTGTCGAACTCCCGCTGCCCCGGCACCCGCCGGCCGTGGAGCGCGGCGTGCACGAGCCGGGCGGTGTCGCCCTGGTCGAGCACCGCGCCGAGGCCTCCGGTGCGCAGGCCGCGGCGCCGCTCGCGGCGTCCCGGTGCGATGGCCACCGGGCAGGACCCGCGGCCGTGGCCCTCGGCTCCGGCCAGGTGCAGGTCGGCTTCGACCGTGGGGTGCGCCCGGGAGTCCAGCACGCCGCGCAGCCGTACCCGTTCGATCAGCACGGGCGCTCCTTGAACAGCCAGTCCATCAGTTCGCAGGCTCGGGACAGCGGAAGCGAGCCGCGTTCCGACGCCCGTTCGCCGAACGCGGTGCAGCCGTCCGGTGCCACGCCGGGCCCGGCGACCGTGAGCGGCACCGGGTCGCTCGCGTGGATGCCGAGCTCGCAGGGGGTGGAGTGGTCGCAGGTCACGACGACGGTGTCGGCGGGCGTCAGGGCGGCGGCCAGTGGGCCGACCAGGTGGGCGTCGAGGTCCTCGATCGCCCGGACTTTCGCCCGGACCCGCCCGTCGTGTCCGGGTTCGTCGGGGCCCTTGACGTGGACGAACACCACCTCGGCGGGGTCGGCGAGCAGCGTCGGGACCAGGGCGCGGTAGTACGCCTCGACCGGTTCGTCCGCGCCGGGCCGGGAGCGGGTGAAGCGGGCGCCCATCAGCGCGGCGAGTCCCTGCTCGGCGGGGACCTGGCCGTACATCGACGTGGTCCGGGCCGCGGGGGCGAGGACCGGCAGGTGGTGGCCGCCGTCGCGCACCAGGATGACGTTGGCGGGCTTGCGGCCGGCGTCGGTGCGCGCGCGGTTCACGGCGCTGGCCGCCAGGACGCGGGAGCTTGCCGTGACGAAGGCGTTGACGAGGTCGGCGGTGTGCCGCGCGGCGGGGGCGTCGCGCAGCGGACGGCACGGCAGGGGGATGTCGGCGGGCTCGGCGACCGGGACGCCGAAGGCGCCGTCCTTCACGAACCCGGGATCGGTGTTGGAGACGTCGCCGGACAGTTCCCGCGTCTCGCTGGTCAGGGCGAGGATGCCCCGGTGGCGGCCCCAGCCGGTCAGCGAGAGCCGGATGCCGGGGCCGAGGTCCACGGCGGCGGTGATCTCCGCGACCAGCGTCTCCAGTTCCGGGTCGGTCAGGTCGCGGGAGGTGCGCCGGTCCAGGCGCCCGGAGGCGGTGTCGAGGCTGGCGAAGTTGATGCGGAACGCCACGGACGAGCCGCCGTCGTGCCAGTAGCCGGCGCCGAAGCCCTCGAGCGGGCCGCGTCCGGTGTAGTGGAGCAGCGGGTCGTAGCCGAGCAGGGCCATCGCGCCGGAGTCGGACTCGGGCGGGATCCCGGAGCCGATGACCTCGACCAGTGTGCCGGCGCCGCGCGTGGCGAGCGCGTCGAGGTGCGGGGTGTCGGCGGCCTCCAGGGGGGTGCGGCCGCCGAGTGAGGCGATCGGCCGGTCGGCTGCCCCGCACAGGGCGAGGACGTAGACCTTGGGGTCAGCCGTGGACGGCACGGATGCGGTCATCGATGCCACGCTCCCTGATGACGGCGGACACGGAGTCCGGGACCAGTGCGGGCCAGTCGGCCCGGCCCAGGGCGATCGCGCGGCGTACCCGCGTGCCGCTGATCGGTTTGTCGGTGCGCCTCCACATGACCTCGGTGCGCAGGCCCAGTTCGCGGAAGCGGTGGAGCTTGGCGTCCCCCCAGTCGTCGTAGACGGTGAGGTAGTAGACGGCCTCCTCGGGTGCGTAGTGCCGCAGCCGTTCGGGGAAGGAGTGGGGGAACGGGACGATGCGCAGGCGGCCCGGGTGGACTCCGGCCTCGGTCAGCGCGCCGTGGACCATCAGGTGGCGTTCGTAGTACGTGCACGGGTTCGATTCCGGGAGCCCGCGCTCGACGTCGGTGGGTTCGTGGGCCGTCTGGTGGGGATCGGGGTTGGTGATGCCGACCACGAGGGTCTCGCAGCGCTGGGCGCCGGCGAGCAGGTACTCGAGGTGGCCGAGGTGCAGGGGCTGGAAGCGGCCGTGGATCACGCCGACCGGATGGGTCATCGCGCACCTCCTGTGACGAACTCGCGGAAACGGCGGGCCACGTCGGCCGGGCCGATGGTCGGCCGGCCGAGCGTGCGCAGGGAGCCCGGGGTGACGGCCAGGCGGATCAGCGTCGGTCCGCCGCCGGCCAGGGCGCCGCGCAGCGCGGTGGTGAACGACGGGAGGCCGGGGCAGTCGTGGACGGCGCGGTAGCCGCAGGCCGCGGCGATGGCGGGGAAGTCCGCCTGTGCGGAGAGGGTCAGCTGGCCGCCGGTCGAGTCGTGGACCCCGTTGTCCAGCAGGATGTGGACGAAGCGGGCGCTGCCGTGCCGTCCGACGGCGGCGAAGGCGCCGAGTCGCATCAGGGCCGCGCCGTCGCCGTCGACGACGACCACCGGCCGGTCGGTGTACCGGGCGGCGCCGAGGCCCACCGCGGTGGCCGAGCCCATGGCGCCGACGAGGTAGAAGTGCTGCGGGCGGTCGGCGAGGGTGAACAGTTCGCGGCTGGACTTGCCGGTCGTGCACACCACGGCGGCCGTGTCGGGCAGCAGCGACAGCAGTTCCTCCAGTGCCGCGATCCGGGTGGGTGGCGCGTGCGGTGGTTCGTGCCGCACCACGGTCGGCCGCGGCGGTGCGGGCGGCTGCGGTTCGCGCAGCGGTTCGTCGGCCAGGACGCCCTGGCGCAGGACGAAGGCGTGCGGCAGGGCGGAGTCCTCCATCTCCTTCCAGCCGTGCGCGACGGAGTCGGTCATGGCGCCGGCGGTGTCGGGCAGCAGCGTGTGGCCGACCTCGATGACGTCCAGCAGGTCGTGCATGATGCGGCCCATCAGGGCGTGCTGCGGCTCGTCCGGGCGTCCGGGCTCGCCGCGCCAGGTCACCACCAGGGGGACCGGGATGCGGGCCGGGTGGTTGAGGGAGGTCAGGGGGTTGACCATGTTGCCCAGGCCGGAGTTCTGCGCGATCACACAGGCGCTCGCGCCGGCCAGCCAGGCGCCGGTGGCGAGCGCCACCGCCTCCCCCTCGTGCGTCACCGGGAGGTAGGCGGCCCGTGAGCCGGAGGCGGTGCGGTTGATGAGGGGTGTCAGGTAGGAGCAGGGGACGCCGGTGACGTCGACGACTCCCCGGTCGGCCAGCAGGTCCAGCAGGTGGGCGGCCGGGACCATCAGGCCACCCGTCCCGAGCGCGGCGGCTCGCCGGTGCGCAGCACGTGCAGGACGTCTTCGGCGATCCGGCGGCGCAGGCTGGCCTCGGCCTGCGTGGACAGGAACGCCCGGTGCGAACTGACGACCACGTCGTCGCGTTTGAGCAGTTCCGCGGCCACGGGGTCGCGGTTCGGGTCCTCCGGCGAGAACACGTCGGAGGCGAACCCGCCCAGTCGGCCGTCGGCGAGGGCGGCGGCGACTGCCGGCAGTTCGACGAGGGCGCCGCGGGCCGCGTTGACCAGCAGGCTGCCCGGCTTGAAGGCGCGGGCGGAGCGGGCGTTGACCAACCCCCGGCTCTGCGGGGTGAGTTCGGCGTGCAGGAGCACGGCGTCCGAGGCCGCGAGCAGTTCCTCCAGCTCCGCGCAGCGGGTGACGCCGTGGCCGGCCATCAGGTCGCCGGGGACGTGGGGGTCGTAGGCGAGGACGCGGCCGTAGAAGGCCTGGAGTTTGCGGGCGACCGCGCGGCCGATGCGGCCGAAGCCGACGATCCCGGCCGTCGCCGTGGCGGTGCGGCGTGGGACGCCGCCCCGGTAGATGCCCCAGTTGTCGGACTTCACCGCCTCGTTCTGCACGCACACGCCGCGTTCGAGGGACAGGAGCAGGGCCATGGCGTGGGTGCTCACCTCGTCGCCGCAGTAGTCGGGGACGTGGAAGCCGAAGCGCCCGGTGTGCCTCAGCAGCGGGATGTTCAGGTTGTCCAGGCCCACGCCCTGGCGTGCCACGACCCGGCAGTCGTCGCCGGCGGCGGTGAGCAGCTCCGGGGTGACCTGGCAGCGGTAGACCACGATCGCGTCGGCGCCGGCGGCGCGGGCGTGCAGTTCCTCGCCGTCGAGCGCGTAGCCCGCCGCGCCGCGCGAGCCGAACCGGATCTCGACCTCGTCGCCGTAGACGTCGCGCTCGATGGTCGCCAGGGCGGGGTCCAGGCGGCCGGTGGAGTCGACGGCCCAGGCGGGGTCGGTGTAGAAGACGCTGGGCATGGGTTCTCCTCTAGGTGCCGCTGCCGGGCTCGTAGCCCCAGCCGCTTGCGTCCTGCCGGCCGCGCCGCAGGGTGGCGGCCGGGTCGAAGGTGTTGGTGAGTTCGAGGTGGTCGAGGTAGCCCAGGTGTTCGCCGCTGCCGAGTTTGATGACCGAGCCGTGCCCGGACCACGAGTGCGCGACGAACGGTGCGAGCCACGCGGTGCCGTCCGGTCCGATGGCCGCGGCCGCGACCGTGCCGTCCGGTTCCTGCCAGCGCAGCGTCAGGTCCCCTTCGGTGACCAGGTAGTGGTTCTCCCCGTGGTCGGCCAGGTCGAGGCTCGGGGCCTCACCGTGGACGGTGAGGAAGGTGCCCACGAGGTCCGGCAGTTCGGGGGTCATGGCCAGGGATGCGGCGGTGTAGCCGGCGAAGCTGCGGGCGCCGGCCCGGCTTTCCGCGGCCGTCAGGTGGGTCTTGCCCAGCGCGTCGCGCCGGCGGGCGGGCTCGATCAGCGTCCGGAAGTCGAAGCCCAGTCCCCGGCCGAGGTCGCGCAGTTCGTCCAGTGCGAGGCTGTCCGTCTTGCCGTCGCAGAACGCCAGGACCCGTCCGGCGTCGATGCCGCAGGCCCGGCCCGCGCTGTCGGCGTCGAATCCGCGTCGGCGCAGGGCCGCGCGCAGGACCGCCGACACGGCCGGGACGGCGTCCAGGTCGGCGAGCATCGTCGCGGCCGCCTGGTCGCTCCAGGCGTTGGCCTCGTCCAGCAGGCGGGCCAGGTTGGAGGCGCCGGTGTAGGAGACGATCCTGGCCGGGGTGGCGTCCACGAGCGAGTAGGAGTGCGGGCGGTACGAGGACTCGACGTAGGAGTCGCCCGGCTCCAGCACCCGCCACGTCGTGGTGTCGAGTTCGCTCCCCCAGCGCCCGTGGATGCGCCCGGGCCCCAGGTTGACCGTGATGGCGGGTTCCAGGTGGCCGTTGTTGAGCTCGGGGAGGGTGCCGGCGGGGCAGAGGATGTCCAGGATGACCGGTGCGACCCGGCCCTCGGGCGCCGCCATCGTGTAGTAGTCGTAGAAGTGGATGCCGGCTCGCCGGATGGGTCGGCGGGTGGCGTGCAGTCGGTCGGCGCTCTGCACGACCGCGGCCGCGGTGGTGTCCTGGCGTGCGGTGATCTGTTCCGGTGCGACGCGCAGTGCCGCGCACAGGGCGGTGAACTGCGCCTCGGACATGTCCGTGCGGGTGCCGTCCAGGACGGCGGCGAGCACCGCCGTGTCGACGCCGTCGGCGCCGAGCAGCTCCGGGGTGGTCTTGCGGGCGTTCATCCAGTGCATCAGCCTGAACCGGTCGGGTGTCATCGCTCGCTCCGCGGTGAGGAGGACTGGCGCAGTTCGGCGAGCAGCGACCCGAGGCGGTCGCGGTCGATCCTGCGCGGGTTGTTGTCGGCCCGGTCGTAGCGCATCGCCTCGGCTGCCAGGTGCCGGTCGTCGAAGTCGTGCGCGCCGTAGCCGGTCAGCCCCGTCGCGGCCAGCAGGCGGTCCAGCCGGTGGGCGGCCGAGGCGGGGTCGTCGCAGCGCAGTGCGTGGAGGATGCGGGCGACGACGTCGCGCACGCCGCGCGCGCCGGCCGGATGCTGGCAGTCGGCGTCGGTGGTGGCGGCGTTGTAGCCGAGGACCGCGCCGAGGGTCAGGCCGCAGGCGTGGCCGTGGGCCACGCCGTACCGCAGGGTGATGGGGTAGGACAGGGCGTGGCAGGCGGTCGTGCGGGCCACGGCGATGGCGCGTCCGGAGTACAGGCCGGCCAGGCTGATCGCGCTGCGCGCGGCCAGGTCGTCGGGGTCGGCCAGGAGCCGCTCCAGGTTGGCGCCGGCCAGGGCGACCGCGCCGATGCCGTGGGCCACGGTCTCGGGCGTCGAGCCCGCCGACCACGCGCCCTCCATGCCTTGGGCGAGGGTGTCGAACACCATGCTGCCGAGTGCTTCGGCGGTGAGGGTCCGGGTCAGTTCCGGGTCGACGACCACGGCGTCCGGTGCCACGCCGGTGCCGGAGAAGGAGTCCTTGCGTCCGCCGGTGAAGTCCCACACCGTCGCGAACGGCGTCACCTCGGCGCCGGTGCCGGGTGTGGTGGGTACGGCCGTGACCGGGCGGCGTGCGGTGCCGGCGGCCTCGGCGGCGCGAGCCGAGGCGACCTTGGCGGTGTCCACGACGCTGCCGCCGCCGATGGCCACGATCGGGCCGGTGTCCAGACGGGCCATCAGGTCCGCGATCCGGTCGATCTTCGCCCAGGTCGGGTAGCCGCTGGGGACGGTGGCGAAGACGTGTACCGGCAGGGTGCCGCGGAGGTCGGCGAGCCAGGTGCGGCCTCCCGAGCCGTGGCCCGCCAGTACCAGCGGCGGGCGTTCGTCGCCGAAGCGGGCCAGGACCTGCGGCAGGCCCAGGACCGATCCGGGGCCGAAGACGACGTAGGGGTGGGCGGGCCGTGCCTGGGGCGAGGGGCGTGGCGGGGCTGTCGTCATGGGTCCTCGGTGTTTCGGTCGCTGGCGGGCCCGGTCCGGTCGAGCGGCCGGTCCGGACCATGGGGGTGGTGCCGGTCATCCGGTGCGTTCCGCCGTGCGGGGGCGGGTGCGGTGGTGCCGACGACGCCGGGGTACCGGTGGGTGCGGCCGGTGTGCCGTGGGGGCGTGGCCGCGGACGGTACGGCGGCGCGGTGCGGGGGACACCGCACCGCCGGTCCGCCGGACACGCACAGGCAACCAGTGGTCCACCGGGCGGCCAACGTCGATTAGCGGGCCCGGGACGATCGATAAGCGTCCGCCGGCCGTGGCGGCTCCGTGATGTATCAGGCATCCCTTATCGGTCGATCAGCGACGACCGCGTGCGTTGACCGGCCTCGCGCTCGCTGCCTAGCTTCTCGCTTCACCGCGCCCACCGAACCGGTGTGCGATCGTTTGGAGGGGACCGCCGATGGACCTGTTCGCGAAGACGAAACCCGTGGAGGGAACGCTCGGCGCCTGGGCCGAGCGCACCCACGGGCTGTGCGCATTCCCCAAGCTGCGGGGCGAGATCTCGAACCGGATGACCTTCGGCGGGCGCGAGTGCGTCGTGTGGAGCATCAACAACTACCTCGGTCTGGCCAACGACCCGCAGGTGCGGGCCGTCGACGCCAAGGCCGCCGCCGACTACGGCCTGGCGGCGCCGATGGGCTCGCGGATGATGTCCGGCGAGACCGATGAACTCGAGCACCTGGAACGCGAACTGGCCGACTACGCGGCCAAACCCGCCGCGTTCTTCATGAACTTCGGCTACCCCGGCATGTCGTCGATGATCGACGCGCTCACCAGCCGGCACGACGTGATCATCTACGACGCGCAGTGCCACGCCTGCATCATGGACGGCGTCGTGCTGCACCAGGGCAAGCACTTCGCCTTCCCGCACAACGACATCGCCGCGCTGACCGACCTGCTGGAGCGGGTCACCTCGCAACTTCCCCCCCACGGCGGCGTCCTGGTCGTCACCGAAGGGGTGTTCGGGATGTCCGGGGGCCTCGGCCGGCTGGACGAGATCGTCCGTCTCAAGGAGCGGTTCGACTTCCGGCTCCTGGTCGACGACGCCCACGGCTTCGGCGTCACCGGCCCCCAGGGCGGCGGCACCGGTGAGCACTTCGGCGTCCAGGACGGCATCGACCTCTACTTCGGCACCTTCGCCAAGGCCGGGGCCAGCGTCGGGGCCTTCGTCGCCGGAGGGTCCGAGGTCATCTCCTACCTCCGCTACAACACCCGCTCGCAGATCTTCTCCAAGGGCCTGCCGATGCCGGTGGTCGTCGGCAACCGGACCCGCCTGCGGCTGATCCGCGAGCGTTCCGAGGCCCGCGAGGCGCTGTGGAGCGTCTCGGCCCTGCTGCAGGCGGAGTTGCGCGCCCGCGGCCTGGAGGTCGGGGCCACCGAGAGCCCGGTCACCCCCGTCTACCTGGACATGGACACCGGACGCGCGATCGAGTTCATCCGGCGGCTGCGCGACGAGCACGGCGTCTTCGCGAGCCTGGTCACCTACCCGGTGGTGCCCAAGGGCGTGGTGCAGCTGCGGCTGACACCGACCGCCCTGCACACCGCCGACGACGTCGCGCAGACCGTCGAGGCGATCGAGAAGGTCCACCACGCGCTGACGGGCCGGCCGTGAAGGCGGCAGAGGTCCGCGAGCGCCAGGCCGCGCTCGCCGCGGCACCGCTGAGGGAACCCGACCCGCAGCGCTTGGAGGCCGAACACGGGCTCTTCCTGCGCCGTACCCGTGCCTCGGCCGGCCTCGGCGCCCGCGCGGCCCGGGTGCTCCCCCGCGGAGTCGAGCACGTCGACCCGCTGTCCTACCCGTACCCGCTGTTCATGCGCGCCGGCCTGGGCAGCAGGGTGACCGACGCCGACGGCAACGAGTACGTGGACTGTGTCCTGGCCGGCGGCGCCCTCAGCCTCGGGCACAACGACCCCGAACTCACCGCGGCCCTGCGCGAAGTCGTCGGCGGGCGCACGAACTTCCACGGCTACATGGACGAGTTCGAGATCCTCGCCGCGCAGCGGATCGTGGAGACCTTCCCCTCCGTCGAGGCCGTCCGCTTCACCTCCTCCGGCGCGGAGGCCAACCTCGCCGCGATGCGCATGGCCCGCGCCTTCACCGGCCGCCGCAAGGTGATCAAGTTCCGCGGCGCCTACCACGGCTGGGGCGACCAGTTCATGACCGACCTGGAGGTGCCGGGCTCCGGGACGATCCTGGCCGGCGGGGTGCCCCCGGAGGCGCTGAGCACCACGGTCCTCGTCCCCCAGAACGACCTGGACGCCCTCGAAGCCGCGCTCGGCGAGGCCGAGCCGGCCGGCGGCGTGGCGGCGGTGATCTGCGAGCCCCTCGGGGCCGAGTCCGGCCTGGTGCCCTTCGACGAGGACTTCCACCGCCAGGCGATCGAACTGGTCCACCGCCACGGCGCGCTGTACGTCTTCGACGAAGTGGTGACGGGTGTCCGGGCGGCCCGCGGCGGCGCCCAGACCCGGTTCGGCGTCAGCCCGGACCTCACCACCCTCGGCAAGGGCCTGATGAACGGCTACCCGTCCTGCGGAGCGGTCGGCGGCCGCCGCGAGATCGTCGACACCGCGCACATCGGCGTCCCCGACGGACGCCCGACCACCTACATCGGCGGCACCCTGTCCGGCAACGTCCTCTCGGCCGCCGCCGCCTACCACACCCTCGGCCTCATCGGCCGCAGCGGGGTGTTCGAACGGGCCGAAGCCGTCGCCGCCGACCTCGTACGCCGCCTCAACGAGCTCTTCGCCACACGCGGATTCGACTTCTTCGCCTACCACTTCGGGACCGTGGTGCGCATCGAGCTGACCGCGCCGCACGCCGTCGCCCTGCGCGGCCCCGCCGACTTCGACGAAGTCCTGCGCCGCCGCGAGATCCTCGGCCGCTACATGCTGCCGGTCCAGAACGCCGGCGTGCTGTCCCGGATGGGCCGCGACATGCTCACCACCGCCCACACGACCGCCGACAACGACAAGGTGGTGACGGCCTATGACCGTCTCCTCGACCTCCTCCGCTAGCCCCTCCCCCCGCACGGCCCTGGTCACCGGCGCCTCCAGCGGACTGGGCCGGGAGATCGCCCGGTTCCTGACCGCACGCGGCGTCACCGTGTTCGGCACCTGCCGCGACCCCGAACGGCTCGCACCCGCCGAGCGCCTCCCCGGCGTGGAGTACCTCCCGCTGGAGGTGACCGACCCGACGAGCGTGGCCGCGTGCGTGAAGCTGACCGGCCCGGTGGACATCCTGGTGAACAACGCCGGGATGAGCCAGCTCGGGCCGCTGGAAGACCTCGACGACGACGCGATCGCCCGCCTCTTCGCGGTGAACGTGTTCGGGCCGGTGCGGCTGGCCCGCGCGTACCTGCCCGGCATGCGCGCCGTCGGCCGCGGGAGCATCGTCATGGTCGGCTCGCTGATGGCCGAGTTCCCGCTGCCCTACCAGTCCGCCTACGCCGCCTCCAAGTCGGCCCTCCAGAGCTTCACCCGCTCGCTGCGCTACGAGGTCTCGCCGTTCGGGGTCCGCGTCAGCATCGTGCAGCCGAGCTACTACCGCTCCGACATCAGCCGAAGCCGCGAACGGGTGCTGCTCCCCGGCTCCGCCTACGCCCCCGCGCTCGCCGCGGCCTCGGCCACCCTCGACGCCTCGCACGCCGGGGCCGGCGACCCCGCGGAGGTGTCGCGGCTGGTGTGGCGGATCGTCAACGCCCCCGATCCGGCGCCGGTGTACTCCATCGGCGCGCATGTCCCCCTGCAGCTGTTCGTCAAGCGGATCCTCCCCGGCCGACTCGTCGAGCGCCTCATCGCCAGGCGCTACCCCCGGGCCGTCCGCACTCCCGGAAAGGCATGAGACGTGGCACCGAGCGAAGACACCGCACCGCACGCGGACATCCCCGTGATCGACGCGGACGTGCACGAGATGATCGGCAACCCGCTGGAGTTCGTGCAGTACGTCGACGAGCCCTGGCGCAGCCGCATCCACCCCGACAACTGGATGGGCGTCTCCATCCCCTACTCCTGGCCCACCACCGGCGGCCTGGCCCGGCCCGACGCCAACCCCCGCAACGGCCACCGGGCCGGCAGCGACCTGGGGCTGATGCAGCGCCAGCACCTCGACGAGTTCCGCATCGGCAAGGCCGTCCTGACCGGCCTGCTGTACCCCAGCGAGTTCAAGACGCAGCCCGAGTTCGCCTGCGGCATCGCCAAGGCCTACAACGACTGGCTGATCGCCTGCTGGCTCGACAAGGACCCGCGGCTGCTCGGCTCGGTGTGCGTGGCCGCGCAGAAGCCCGAGGAGGCGGCCCGCGAGATCGACCGGATCGGCCAGCACCCGCAGATCGTCCAGGTCATCCTGCCGGTCATCTCCCACGACGTGCTCGGCCAGGAGAAGTACCACCCGGTCTACGCCGCGGCGCAGCGCAACAACCTGGCGGTCGGCTTCCACCAGGGCGCCACGGTCGAGACCGCGGTGGGCCTGCCGCCCTACTACATCGAGTGGCACACCGCGATCGAGCAGGCGTGGCAGTCCCAGCTCATCGGACTCGTCGTGCACGGGGTCTTCGACAAGTACCCCGACCTGCGCGTGGCGATGATCGAGTCGAGCTGGACCTGGCTGCCGCACCTCATGTGGCGCTTCGACCACAACTACCGGAGCCTGCGCCGCGAGATCCCGTGGGTCACCCGGCTGCCCTCCGACATCATCCGCGAGCGGGTCAAGTTCACCACCCAGCCGATGGAGATCGCCGAGCACCCCGCGCACCTGCTCCAGATGTTCGAGATGGTCGGCAACGACGAGTTCCTCATGTTCTCGTCCGACTACCCGCACTGGGACTTCGACTCCCCGACCCGCGCGCTGCCGACCAGCTTCTCCCACGAGCTGCGCCGCAAGATCCTCCACGACAACGCGGCCTCCTTCTACGGGATCGAGGTGTGAGGCGATGACCACCGAGCACAAGCGCGAACGCAGGCGGCACGTGGTCTGCGCCCTGGACGAACTCGCCCCCGGCACCAGCCGCCTCGTCGAGCTCGGACGCCGGCGGATCCTCGTGGTCCGCGACGGGGACGGCCACCTGCACGCCCTCTCGGACGTGTGCCCCCACCAGGGCGGACCGCTGTCCGGCGGCTCCGTCGAGCGGATGTGGGTCGCGGAGCGGCCCGGCGAGCACCAGCGCTCCAAGGACCGGACCGTGGCGGTCTGCCCCTGGCACAACTTCGAGACCGACGTCTCGACCGGATGCTCCGTGTGGGAGCCGCGGCCGCTGCGCGCGGCCACCTACCGGGCCGAGGTCGAGGACGGCGATGTCGTCCTCTACGTCTGACGCACCGACCCAGGAAACGAGACGCATGTTCACTCACTCACGCAACGCCCGCCTCCGTGCCCTGCTCGAGGCGCCGGAGCTGTTCTTCCTCATGGAGGCGCACGACGGGCTGTCCGCCCGGATCGCCGACGCCGCCGGATTCCCGGCTATCTGGGCGTCCGGGCTGTCCATCTCCACCGCCCTCGGCGTCCGCGACAGCTCCGAGGCCTCCTGGTCGCAGATCCTCGACGTCACGGCCCGGATCGTGGACGCCTCCGGCGTACCGGTCATGGTCGACGGCGACACCGGCCACGGCGACTTCAACAGCGCGCGCCGCTTCACCCGCCAGGCCGAGCGGATCGGCGCCTCGGCGGTGTGCCTGGAGGACAAGGTCTTCCCCAAGATGAACTCCTTCGTCGGGAACGGCCACCAACTGGCGCCCGTCGGGGAGTTCTGCGGCAAGCTGCGCGCCTGCGTCGACGCGCGCGGCGACGAGGACTTCCGCATCGTCGCGCGCACCGAGACGCTGATCGCCGGAGGAACCGTCACCGAAGCCCTCGACCGCGCCCACGCCTACGCCGAGGCCGGCGCGCACGCCCTCTTCATCCACTCACGCCGCAAGACCGCCGAGCAGATCGCGGAGTTCGTCCGGGCCTGGCAGGAGCGGCTGCCCCTGGTCATCGCACCCACGACGTACGCGGACACCCCGGCCGACGAGTTCCGCTCCCTGGGCATCACGGGCGTGATCTGGGCGAACCAGAACATGCGCGCCGCGTTCGCCGCCATGAGCAAGGTGTCGCGGGACATCCTCGCCACCGAGGGCGTGACCCGGGTCGAAGGACACCTGGCGCCCCTGTCGGAAGTGTTCGGCCTGCTCGGCTACGACGACCTGGCGCAGGACGAGCGGAGGTACACGGACGCCGAACCGGGGACCCGGTGAACCCGGTACGGCGCGCGGCCCGGCCCACGACGGCCGGCGGCGACACGGTGACGGTCGTCGGCGGCCGCGGGCCGACGACCCGCCCGGCCGCGCCGGGCGGCCGCGCCGCGGTGCCGTCCCCGGCCGCCGGGACCGCGGGGACGCCTCCCGCCGGCGGGCCCGTGCCGGCCACCCGCACCGCGGCCCTCCTGCGTATGCTCGGGCCGGCGTTCGTCGCCGCGATCGCCTATGTCGACCCCGGCAACTTCGCCACCAACGTCTCCGGCGGTGCGGCCAAGGGATACGGCTTGATCTGGGTCGTGGTCGCGGCCAGCGGCACGGCCGCGCTGATCCAGTCCCTGGCCGGCCGCCTCGGCCTGGCCACCGGCCGCGACCTGTGCACCGTGGTCCGCGAACGCGCCCGGCCCTGGCAGGTCGCGGTGATGTGGGTGCAGGCCGAACTCGTCTGCATGGCCACCGACCTGGCCGAGATCGTCGGCGCGGCCGTGGCCGCGAACCTCCTGTTCGGCCTGCCGCCCCTGCTCGGAGGACTCCTCGCCGTCGGACTGTCCTACGCCGCCACCGCCCTCGCCGACCGGCGGCAGCCACGCTTCGAACGGCTGATGGCACTCGCCCTGGGCGCCATGCTGGTGGCCTTCGTCCTCGCCTGCGCGCTGGCCGGGGTGAGCCCCGGCCCGGCCGCGGCCGGTCTCCTGCCGTCCGCGGCGGACCTCGACGGCACCTACCTGACCCTCGCCATCGCCATCGTCGGCGCCACCGTCATGCCGCACGCCGTCTACCTCCATTCCGCCCTGACCGCGCGCCTGCACGGCACGGCGCCGGGCACGGCCGCCCGCGGCCAGCGCACCGACGTCGGCCTCGCCATGGCCCTGGCCACCCTCGGCAACCTCGCCCTGCTCGGAGTCGCCGCCGCCCTCCTGCACGGCCGCTCCGGACTTCCCGACGACGCCACGCTCGCCGACGCGCACCACGCGTTCGCCGACGTTTCCCCGGCCCTCGGCGTGGTCTTCCTCATCGCCCTGCTCCTGTCCGGCCTCGCGGCCTCCGGCGTCGGCACCTACGCCGGCCAGGTCGTCATGCGCGGCCTGCTGCGCCGCTCGGTGCCGGCCGTCCTGCGCCGGGGGCTCACCGCCCTGCCGGCCCTCGTCGTGCTGTGCCTGGGAGTGGAACCCACCCGGGCGCTGGTCGCCAGCCAGATCGTGCTGTCCTTCGGCATCCCCTTCGCGCTCGTTCCCCTGATCCGCTACGTGCGGCGGGTGGACCTGATGGGCGACTGGGCCGTCGGCCGGACGACCGTCCTCGCGGCATCCGCCTGCGCGGCGGTCATCGTCTCGCTCAACTGCCTGCTCCTCGTCCGGCTCCTGTGACCCCCGGGACCGTGGAGAGCCGGAACCCGTGGAAGCCCCAACCCGTGGAAAGGGGGTGCACCGCCATGGAAGACACGCTCATCGCCCGCCTGGAGGACCGCGCACGCCGGTCCGACCCGACCACCATCCGCCTGCCCGGAGAAGGCGGGCAGACGGACCTGCGCGACCTGCTGGACCGCGCCCGGTTCCTCGCCGGCGACCTGCACGAGGCCGGCGTCCGCCCCGGCGACGTCGCCGGCATCGTGCTGCAGAACGGCACCGGCTTCCTGACCGCCCTGTTCGGCCTGATGTACGCCGGCGCCGTCCCGGCACCGCTGGCCCTGCCCAACTCGCTCGGCGGCCTGGACGCCTACGGCCGCCACCTGGCCGCCGTCGCACAGGACTGCGACATGCGCTTCATCGTCACCGACAGCGGGCTCCGACGCCTGCGCGACCGGCTCACCGGAACCCTCCAGGGCGGCACCGCCGTCCTCGACCTCGGCGCGCTCCCCCACGTCGAATCCCGGCTGTGCCTGCCCCTCTCCCCCGACCGCCCCGGCTTCATCCAGTACACCTCCGGAAGCACCTCGGCGCCCAAGGGCGTGGTGCTCAGCCAACGCGCGATGGCCGCAGGCGTCGAGGCGATCGTCGGCGCGGCCCGGATCACCCGCGCCGACACCATCGGCCTGTGGCTGCCCCTCTTCCACGACATGGGACTGGTGTCCGTCCTGGTCGGCCTGCTCGCGGCCGGGAAACTGGCGCTGTGGCGCCCGGGAGACTTCATCCGCCGCCCCGCCCAGTGGCTCACCGCCTTCGCCGAGGAACGCTGCACCGTCTGCACGGCACCCAACTTCTTCTACGACCACCTCATCGGCGTCGCCGACCGCTTCGACACCACCCCGCTCGACCTCTCCGCCTGGCGGGTGGCCTGCAACGGCGCCGAACCCGTGCAGAGCCGCACCGTCGAGGAGTTCACCCGCAGGTTCGCCCCCCACGGCTTCGTCGCCGGCGCCGTGTGCCCGGTCTACGGGATGGCCGAAGCCACGCTCGCCGTGACGTTCAGTGAGACCGGCAAGGGCGCCCGGACCATCTGGCGGGACCGCACCCGGCTGCGCACCACCGGGCACGCCGTACCCGCCGAACCCGGCTCGGCCACCGCCCGGCCCCTGGTGAGCGTCGGACGGCCGGTCCCCGGGATGCGGGTGCGGATCGCCGCCCCCGGAGCCCCGGACGCCGAGGCTCCCGCCGGACAGGTCGGCGAGATCCAGATCATGGGGCCGGCCGTCACCTCCGGCTACCACCGCCGCCCACGCGCGGAGGCGTTCACCCCCGACGGGTGGCTGCGCACCGGCGACCTCGGCTTCCTGGACGGGGGCGAACTCTTCGTCACCGGACGCGAGAAGAGCATGGTCGTCGTCCGCGGCGAGAACTTCTACGCGGAGGACGCCGAGGCGATCGTCCGCGACCTGCCCGGCGTGTACCGCAACCGGTGCGTCGCGGTCCCCTGGACCGGCCCCGACGGCGCCGAGACCCTGGCGCTCGTCGGCGAGACCGCCCTGACCGACGCCGAGGACCGCGCCGACCTGGAACGCCGGGTCGCCGCGGCACTGACCGCCGGGCTCGGCCTGAGCGGAGTGCGGGTGCGCCTCGTCGAGCCGCACTGGCTGCCGCAGACCAGCAGCGGCAAGGTCCAGCGCAACCGCGTCCGGGCCGCCCTCGCCACGGCGACCGGCTGACCGGCCGTCCTCCCACCGCCCGACACGAAACGGAGAACCACCATGGACGAGACCACCGAGAACGTCGGCGAAGCCGTCCGCTCGGCGTTCGCCTCGGAGCTGTTCCTGCCGTCCGACCAGGTCACCGCCGACTCGCCGCTGGCCGGACTCGCCGGAATGGACTCCGTCACCCTGCTGCGCATCATCGCCGCGCTGGAGACGAAGTACTGGGTGGCGCTCGACGACGAGCGGCTGTACGACCTCGTCACCGTCGGGGACGTCACCGCGCTCGTGGACGAAGCCCTGCGGGCCCGGGCCGTCTCCGGCGGGTGAGCGCCGCCGGCACCGCCGCGCTCGCCCCGGACCGGACCGTGACCCTGCGGCCCGGCCGTGGCGTCGTGGTCTGCCTGACGGGCCCGGACGTCGAGCAGGCACGGCACCACCCGGCCGAAGCCCGGTGGGCGGCCGCCCTGCCCGCTGCCCGCCGCGCCGACTTCCTGGCCGGCCGCCGCGCCGCGGGGCAGGCGCTCGCCGCCCTGGGCCGTGAAGGGCCCGTGGCGCGCGCCCCGGACGGCCGGCCGCTGTTCCCGGACGGCCTGGCGGGTTCGATCAGCCACTGCGACGGCTACGGGGCCTGTGCCGCGGCCCTCGGTGCGTTCGCCCTGGGAGTGGACCTGGAGCGCGAGGGCCGGGTGCCCGCCGCCGGCCTGCGGCACATCGCGACGGAGGCCGAACGCGCGTGGATCGCGCGCTCCCGCGACCCGGATCCGGCCGGGTACCGGACGACCGCGCTGTTCTGCGCGAAGGAGGCGGTCTACAAGGCACGCGGTGGCGGCGCCGCCCACGGCCATCTGACGGTGGAACTGCTGCCCCGGCGGGGCGGCTTCCTGACCTCCGGGCCCGGTGCGCTGACCGTCGCCACGTACCGCCTGTCCGGACCCGACGCAGACCACTACGTCCTCGCAACGGCTTGGGAGGTGGCTCCGCAGTGAACGGCGTGCCAGGGGCAGAGGAAGGCGGACGGAGGCTCGTACGAGCCGGAAGGACGCGCGGGCCGGCCGTGGCGGTGGCGTCCTTCCGGCGCTCCCCGGACCAGTGCGGCGCGCACCGGCACCGGGTCGTGGTGTCGCACTGGATCCACCCGGAGGCCGTCGACTACCTGCGCCGGTTCAGCGATCCGGTGGTGCCGGTCGATTCCGACGTGCTCGGCCGCGAGCAGTGCCTGGAACTGGCTGCCGACGCCGACGCCCTGATCATGTGCACAGCCGACAGCGTCGACGACGACTTCCTCGCGCGGTGCCCGCGGCTGCGGGTGATCAGCACCGTGGTCAAGGGGCACGGCAACTTCGACGCCGAGGCCTGCGCCCGGCGCGGGGTGTGGCTCACGGTGCTGCCGGACCTGCTGACCGCGCCGACGGCCGAACTCGCGGTGGCGCTGGCCGTCGCCCTGGGCCGTCGGGTCCGCGAGGGCGACGCGCTGGTGCGCTCGGGCCGGTTCGACGGCTGGCGGCCGGTGCTCTACGGCAAAGGGCTGTACCGCGCCCGGGTCGGGGTGGTCGGCATGGGCCGGCTCGGACGGGCGGTGGCACGGCGCCTGAGCGGGTTCGAACCGTCCGAGGTGCTCTACTACGACCGGCAGCGGCTCGCCGCGCACGAGGAGCGGCGGCTCGGGGTGCGGGCGGCCGGACTGGGCGAGCTGATGGGCAGCTGCGAGGTCGTCCTGCTGCTGCTCCCGCTGAGCGCGGACACGCGCCATCTGATCGGCCGTGAGACCCTCGGTCGGGCGCGGCCGGGGCAGCTGCTGGTGAACGTCGGACGCGGCTCGGTGGTCGACGAGGAGGCGGTGGCCTCGGCCTTGGAGGACGGCGCGCTCGGCGGCTACGCGGCCGACGTGTTCGCCTTCGAGGACCGGGCGCTGCCGGCCCGCGCCCGCAGGGTTCCCCGCAGGCTGCTCGCGCATCCCGCGACACTGCTGACCCCGCACCTGGGATCCGCCGTGGAGTCGGTCCGCAAGGACATGGAGATCGCCGCGGTGCGACAGGTCGAACAGGCGCTCGGCGGACGGGTTCCGGACCACGACGTCACCGCCGGACCGCTCCGGGAGCGGTCCGGCGGTGACCCGGCGCGGGGACGGCACCGGTGACGGGACCCCTGGCCCCGATCACAGGACCTGGCCGCGGTGACCGGACCGGGCCCGCTCCTCAGCGTGCCGCGCGGGGGGCGCGGACGGCCGCGACGCCCAGGGCGAGCAGGCTGACGGCGAGCGTGATGCCGAGCGCTTCGACGAAGACGGAGCGCTCCCCGGTCACGGCGGCCTGGAACCCCCGGGAGGCCCAGTACCCGGGGCTGAACCGGGCCACGTCGCTCACCCAGTGCGGCAGGACGAACAGCGGGACCAGGCAGCCGCTCAGGCAGGTGACGCCCAGCGCCCCGATGTCGGAGACGGCGGCGAGCTGTCCCTGTGTCCGGACCCACGCGCCGAGGGCCAGCCCGCAGCAGGACACGCACAGCGCCCAGGCCAGCACCATGACGGCCAGTCGCCAGGAGCCGGCCGCCAGGTCGAAGTCGAAGGCGGCCGCGGCGAACCCGAACGTCACGGCCTGCTGGAGGGCGAAGACCGCGGTCAGCGGCAGCGCCTTGCCGAGCAGGACGGCCGCCGGCCCGGCAGGGCTGGTGCGCAGCCGGTCCCAGGTGCGCCAGGTGCGTTCGGAGAGCAGGGTCTGCCCGGCCATGTCGAGCGCGAGCAGCGTGAACATCACGGCCAGGCCCGCGGCCTGCTGGTTGATGGCCGGTCCGTCCGGGCTGCCGAGGCGCTCGTAGACCGGCCGCAGGACGGTCATCAGCACGATCGACATGACGGCGTAGGCGATGACGGTGCCCGGCTCGCGCATCAGGAGCACCGCGGCGTGGCGGGCGATGACGGCGGTGCGCCTGGGTGCGGCCCACCCGGACAGGGGTGGGGTGGCGGTGTCAGTGGCCATGGTCGGTCGCCTCCGCGGGGGTCGGGTGGGCCGGGACGCGGCGGTCCCGGCGGTCGGTTCGCCGGTCCGGCCCGTCGGCCGCGAACGCGGGGTCGAGCAGGTGCCGGTAGAGGTCGTCTAGCGTCGGTTCGCTGATCTGGACGGTGCGCACCCGGTCGGCCTCCGGCCCCAGGTCGCCGAGCAGCCTGGCCAGCGCCTCGGTCGGGCGGGCGGCGGTGAACCACAGCCCGCCGTCGGGTGACGTGCCGTCGGCGCGTGCGGCCAGCCGCTGCGGCGCGGGGCCGGCGAAGGCGATGCCGACCCGCCCCGGCAGTCCGGCCAGCAGGTCCCGGCGGTCCCCGCGTGCCACGACCCGGCCGGCTTCGGCGACCGCGAGCGTGGCGCCCAGGTCCTCGAGCTCCGGCAGGTAGTGGGTGGTGTAGACGACCGCGGCCCCTTCGTCGGCCCTGGCCCGCACCAGGGCGAGCAGGGCCTGACGGGTCACCGGGTCGGCCCCGACGGTGGGTTCGTCCAGCAGCATGACCGCGGGGCGGTGCAGCAGCGCGGTGGCGGCCTGGGCCCGGCGCTGTTGCCCTCCGGACAGCTGCTCGACGACCTGGTCCAGCCGGCCCTCCAGTTCGACGGCGGCGGTGATCTCCTCGACCGCGCGGCTCAGCGCCTTGCCCCGCAGTCCCGCGAGCCCGCCGTGGAACTCCAGGTTCCGGCGCAGGGTCACCGTCGGGTACAGCGCGATCTCCTGCGGCGCCAGGCCGACGCGGGCCCGTGCCCGGCCGGGCGCGGTGGCGAGGTCGATCCCGTCGATCACCACCCGGCCGCGGTCGGGGCGTTCCAGTCCGGCGCACACCCGGGCGAAAGTCGTCTTGCCGGCGCCGTTGTGGCCCATGAGGCCGCAGATTTCTCCCGGTGCCACGGCCAGGTCGAAGCCGTCCAGGGCGCGGACGGCGCCCCAGCTCTTGTGCAAATCCCGAACGTCTAACACGGTGCGCTCCCGAGTGAGGAGTATATCTCGTATACTTGCGGTCCGAATAATAGCCGCGCCGTCCCCGGACGGAAAGCCGGGGCGGCGCGGCCGGGTTTTTCAGGCGGTACGGGCCTCGCGCAGTCTGTCGTGCGCCAGGGCGATCTCCCGGGACGCCTCCTGGACCACGCGGTGGAGCCTGCGCACGAGCGGCGAGCTCTGGCCGCGGTGCAGCACGAACGCCAGGTCCAGCACGTGCGTCGCCGGGGAGAGGTCGCGCACCGCCACGCCGGGGTGCTGCCCGACGCCGGCCCCGGGCAGGATCGCCACGCCCATGCGGTTGGCCACCATCGAGATCGTGGTCTCGATCCCGTTGGTCTCGATGTCGACCCGCGGGGTGAAGCCGCCGTGCCGGGCCAGCATTCCGACGGCGTCGGCGTAGGCGGGGCACTGCAGGCGGACGCCGATGAAGGGCTCCTCCTCCAGCCGCCGGATGTCGACGAACCGCTCCTTGGCGCACGGGTGGTTGCCCGGCAAGGCCACCACCAGCCGGTCGCGCCGCACCACCAGCGGCGTCAGGTTCGACTCCAGGACCGGCAGGTGCATGAAGCCGACGTCCAGCGCGCCCTCGCGGATGGCCGTCGCCTGCTTGTCGCAGGGCACGTCGGTGAGCTCGATGCGGATGCCCGGGCAGCAGTGCGCTATCCGGCGCAGGAACGGCGTCAAGACGGTGGTCGACTCGCCGCGCGGGAAGCCGATGCGCAGAAGCCCGCCGTCTCCGGGCGGGGGCCGGTGCGCGACCGCGCGGGCCTCCTCGTAGGCGGCCACGCAGCGGCGCAACGGCTCCAGGGCGTCGTGCCCGGCCTCGGTGAGCGAGATCGTGCGGCTGGTCCGCTCGATCAGGGTGGCGCCCAATTCGGACTCCAGCTTGTTGACCTGCTGACTCAGCGCGGGCTGGGTTATTCCAAGGCGTTCGGCCGCCCGACCGAAATGTAGATCTTCGGCAACGGCAAGAAAATAGCGCAGTCGACGCAGGTCCATACGCTCCCCCCGGTGCGGATATGGAGACTCGCAAGGCGCAGCACGATCTATACATCGTATATTCGGTTTCTCGGAGACGTCAAGCCGCTTGTGCTCGGTGCGTCGGCCCGGGCCCCGGGAGTCGACCTGCGCACCCAACGCCCCTGATGGGGGCCGCTGTACCGTCCCCGGCAGCGTCGACGGTGGATCCCGGTGGGTGGTGCGGCTGGAGCCGGAAGCGACGCCCGGAGGCCCGGGACGCGGTCAGCGGCGGCTTCCGCGCGGGGTGTGGGCGAGGGCGCCGGGCGGATCCCGAATGGCGCCGGAGCGGCCGGAGGACTTGATCACGACGGGTGGTCGGGGCCAGGATCTCCCCGGTTGGAGCACAACGGGGGGAGCCGTGATGTCCGAGGACCGGTCGGTCGGTCGTGGGTTGAGACAGCGACACATCGCCATGATCGCGCTGGGCGGGGCGATCGGAGCCGGGCTGTTCGTCGGCTCCGGCGTCGGGATCGCCGCGGCGGGGCCGGGGATCGTGGTGTCGTACGTGGTGGCCGGGGTGCTCACGGTGCTGGTCATGCGGATGCTCGGCGAGATGTCCGCCGCGCACCCCGGCTCCGGGTCGTTCTCGGCGCACGCCACCCGGGCCTGGGGGCCGTGGGCCGGGCTGCTGTCCGGCTGGATGTACTGGGCGCTGCTGGTGGTGAGCGTGGCCGCGGAGGCGATCGGGGCCTCCCGGATCGTGGCGGGGTGGCTGCCGCAGGTACCGGCCTGGGTGTGGGTGGCCGTGTTCATGGCCGTGTTCACCGGGACGAACCTGGCGGGCGTGCGGCACTTCGGCGAGCTGGAGTTCTGGTTCGCCGGGGTGAAGGCCGCCTCGATCTGCGCGTTCATCCTGCTCGGCGCCGCCGTCGTGTTCGCCGGCCGCACGCCGGCGGTGGAGAACCTGACCGCGCACGGCGGCCTGCTGCCGCACGGCTGGCACGGGGTGGCGGTGGGCACCGTCGCGGCGGTCTTCGCGTACGGCGGGCTGGAGACGGTGACCCTCGCCGCCGCCGAGTGCGAGGACCCGGTGGCCGCGGTGCGCCGGGCGGTGCGCACGGTGCTGTGGCGGGTGGCGGTGTTCTACATCGGCTCGATGGCGGTGATCGTCGCCGTGGTGCCGTGGGACGATCCGGCGGTCGCCGGCGGCCCGTACGCGGCGGCGATCGGCCGGATCGGGGTGCCGGGCGCGGCGCAGCTGATGAACGCCGTCGTGCTGGTGGCCCTGCTGTCGGCGATGAACGCCAACATCTACGGCTCCTCGCGGATGCTGCACGCCCTCGCCGCCCGCGGTGACGCCCCCCGCCTGCTGACCCGGGGCGGCCGGGGCGGTGTGGGCACCGGCCGTGCCGTGCTCGCCTCGGCGGCGTTCGGCTTCGCGTCGGTGGTGCTCAGCCTGCTGTGGCCGCGGACCGTCTTCCCGTTCCTGCTGAACTCGATCGGGACGGCGATCCTGGTGGTCTGGATCCTGATCGTCGCCTCCCACCTGCGGCTGGCCGGCCGGCACCGGCGCGAAGGGCGGGGGGAGGCCCCGATGCGGGGCGCGCCGTACCCGGGTTACCTGGCGTTGACGGCGATGGCCGGGGTGCTGGTGTTCATGGTGGTGGATCCGGGCAGCCGCCCCCAGGTGCTCTGCACCGGAGCGTGGACGGCGGCGCTGCTGCTGGTGGCGGGGCTGCGGCGGCGCCGTCGCGGGCGGGACGCCGGTCCGGCCGCGGGAGCGGCGCCCGCTGCTGCGGACGGGACGGCGGGCCCGGCGGCCGGGCCCGCCGTCGCCGCGGCCCCCGGCGCCGTCGCCGCCTCGGTCAGTGCTCCCGGGCGTACCGCGCCAGGAACAGGTCGACCCCGGAGCTGATCATCCGGTGCAGCCCGGCCTCGTCCAGTTCGGTGTCCGGGCCGAACGTGCGGATCAGCTGCGGCACGCCGACCGTGCAGGCGACCAGCTGCTGCACGGCCAGCGCCGGGTCCTCCACGGCGAGCACGCCGCGGCGGTCCAGTTCGGTGAAGGCCTCGATCAGCGGGCCGTTGTTCATGTCGTAGCTGACCCGGTACCAGAGCTGGCCCAGCTGGGGGAAGCGGTCGATCTCGCCGATCACCAGGCGGCGCAGCGACATGATGTCGGGGCGCAGCAGGATGCGGGTCCAGTCGAGGGTGAGGGTGATCAGCGCGGAGCGCAGGTCCTCGGCCTCGGCGATGGTGGAGTTCCACGGCTTGAGGTCCTCGTAGGTGGTGGGCAGGATGCCGCCGATCACCGCGAGGAAGAGCCGTTCCTTGCTCCCGAAGTGCTTGTAGATGGTCGCCTTGGAGACGCCGGAGCGGGTGGTGATGGCGTCCATCGAGGCGGCCGAGTAGCCCTCCTTGAGGAACTCGGCGAGCGCGGCGTCGATGATCGCCTGCCGGCGCCGCTGGGCGGCGTCGGTGGGCCCCGGGATGATCGGGATGCCGAACTCGTCGGTCGGCTGGGGGCTTTCGGCGGCCATCGGGTGCTCCTCGGGGGTGCTGGGTGCTCGTGCTCGGGGGAGACGGTACGGGCCAGTATAGAAAACTGAACGGTTCGGTTGGTACACGGCGCGGTGGGCGCGTCCGCCGTCCGGGCCGGTCAGCGTGCCGGGCCCGGGTCAGCGCAGCAGCGAGGCGAGGTACGGGCCCAGCCCGGCGATCCGCCCGCCGGACGCCGCCAGCTGCGGGCCGAGCGCCGCGCCGAGCAGGAACACCAGGTTGAACAGCCCGATCGCCTCCGCCCGTCGGTGCGGCGCCACGGCCTCGGCCGCGGCGCCGGTCAGGACGCCCTGGCCGCCGGCGTTGACGCAGGCGCCGGCCCCGGCGCCCAGCAGCACCAGCGGCGCCCAGGGGCCGAGCGCGGCGAGCGCCAGGGCGGCGAAGGAGACGCCGAGCAGCAGGCCGGTGGTGCGCCGCGGGCCCAGCCGGGGCGCGGCGCGCACCAGTGCCCAGGAGAGCAGTGCGCCGCTCAGGGTGGCGAGCGAGCCGACGGCGCCGGTCTGGACGGCGCTCCAGCCGGTCAGCGCGGCGACCCGCCGCGGGGCGCCGTAGACCAGGCCGAAGTTGACGGTCGCCAGGATCAGCATCACCGCCGCGACGGCCCGGAAGCGGGGCACCGCCAGGACGTCCAGGCCGAGGAACGAGCGGTGCGCCGTCCTCGCCCCCGCGCCCCGCGCCGGCGCCGGTTCAAAGCCGCCCCCCGGGCCCGCGGCCGCTCCGGCGCACCCGCGCAGGGCGGCCGGCAGCACCGCCAGGGTCAGCACCGGCAGCACCAGGCAGGCCCGCCAGTCCAGCGCGGCCGCCACCGCCGCGCCGACGAACAGCCCGGCGGTGCCGCCCGCCGCGCTGCCGATCGCGACGACCCCCGAGGCGCGTCCGTCGGGTTGGCGCGCGGCCAATTGGAAGGCGGCCACGTTGAATCCGGCCGCACCGACCGCCAGGAGCACGCGCCCGGCGACCAGCGGGCCGAGGGCCGTCCCGGCGGCGAGTGCGACCAGGACGCCGAGCAGCAGCGCCCCCGCGGAGGCGATCAGCAGCGCCCGGGGGCCGCGCCGCCCGGCGGTGCCGGTGAGCAGCGGAGTGCCGAGCATCATGCCGAGCCCGTAGCCGCTCATCAGCCAGGTCGCGGGGCCGGGGCCGGTGTGCAGCTCCCGCGCGATGGCGGGCAGGACGAGGCTGGGACTGGAGAGTCCGGCCGCGCCGGGGGCGGCGACCGCCGCGAGCAGGAGACCGGTCCGGAGCGACCCCCGTGCGCCCCGGCCGGTGTCCGCTGTCGGCGTCTGCGCCCGGGGCGCGGCCGCCCGTGCCGCCGTGTTCAGCGCTTCCGGACTCATTCCGGGATGCTCCCGAACTTTCCGTTCGCGAAGTCGAGTTGGGCCTGCCGCAGTTCGGCCGCGGTGTTCATCACGAACGGGCCGCCGCGGGCCACCGGCTCGCCGATCGGCTCGCCGGCCAGGACCAGGACCTCGGCCGGACCGTCCGGCGCGGCGACGGCGATCCGCTCCCCGTCGTGCGCCAGCACCGCGAGCTGGCCGTCCGCCAGCGACGCGTCGGGCAGTTCGGCGGCGCCGGAGAGCACGTAGACGGCGGCGTTGTGGCCGGCCGGCACGGTGAATTCGGTCCGTCCGCCGGCGGCCAGCACGGCGTGCGCGAGCAGGATCGGCAGGTGCGTCTCGAAGGGGCCGGCCACGCCGTGGCTGCGGCCCGCGATGACCTTGACCCGGCTGCCGTCCCCGGTGGGCACCACCGGAATGGTGTCGGGCCCCTGGTTCTGGCTGCGGGCCGGGAGATCCTTCAGCCGGGCGGGCAGGTTCACCCAGATCTGGAGGAGGTGCTGGCGGCCGCCGTGGGCGAGCAGTTCCGCGGTCGGCTCGTTGGAGTGGACGATGCCGGCGCCGGCGGTGAGCCACTCGACCTCCCCGGCCACGCTGGTGCCGCGCCGGCCGGTGGAGTCGGCCCAGTCCATCGCGCCCTCGATGAGGTAGGAGACCGCCTCGAATCCCCGGTGCGGGTGCGAGGGGGCGCCCTTGGCCTCACCGGGGGCGAGCAGCAGCGGACCCGTCTGGTCGACCATCAGGAACGGGTCGAGCATCGGGAGTTCGGCCACCGGGAACGGGCGGCGGACGGGGAAGCCGGCGCCCTCGAAGGTGTGCACGGGGTCGATGACGGTGGTGGTCGAGCGGAGGGGGGCGGCCTGGGCCGCGGCGAGCTGAGTCGTCGTCATGCCGAAAACTGAACTACACGACTCAGTTCAGAGTCAAGACTGAACTGTCTGGTTGACGCATTGAACTGAACCGTTTAGATTTTCGGCGTCGGAACGGCCGGCCGGCACGTCGCCCGTGCCCCTCCCCCATGAGGCCCGCGCCACACCCGCCGGACCCGCCGACCCCAGGCAGCCAGAAACCCGCACCCACCACCGCAAGGAGCACCGACATGAGCGCGTCCAAGGTCTTCGCCATCTCCGGCTCGCTGCGCGCCGACTCGCACAACACCGCGCTCCTGCGCGCCGCCCGGACGTTCAACCCGGCCGGCATGGAGATCGAGATCTACGACGGCCTGCGCGACATCCCGCCCTACGACTACGACCTGGACCACCCGGGCGTGCGGCCGGCCGTCGTCGAGGAGCTGCGCCGCAAGGTCTCCGAGGCGGACGGCCTGCTGATCGCCACCCCCGAGTTCAACTACTCGATCCCCGGCGTGCTGAAGAACGCCCTGGACTGGCTGAGCACCGACTGGAGCAAGACCGAGGGCCTGCCGCTGCACCGCAAGCCCACCGCGATCATGGGCGCCGCGCCCACCAACTTCGGCTCCGTCCGGGCCCAGCTGGCGCTGCGCCAGGTCTTCGTCTGGACCGACAGCGACGTGGTGGTCAAGCCCGAGCTGGTCGCCTTCCGCTCGCACGAGCGCTTCGACGACCGGGGCGACCTGATCGACGAGGGCACCATCGGCATCCTCAAGGACCTGCTCACCGCCCTGCAGGGCAAGATCGACGCCGCCCGCCCCTGACCCCGGCACCGACCCCGCGGCGCCCGCACCCCGACACCCCGGCACCCCGGCACCCCGACCCGAACATGGCACGAGGCCCCACCGAGCTCGGTGGGGCCTCGTGCCGCGTTGGCCTCGTGCCGCGTGGGGCCGGTCGCCCGTCGGCCGCCCGCCGGCCACGGACGGCCGACGGCGCCCGCGGGCGGGTTCCGTGGGTCAGGCCTTGGCCTTGAGCCCGGAGACGAGCCGGCCGCTCAGCTTCTTGGCGGTGGCCGCGCCGTTGTCGCCGCCGTCGTTGGCGAGCACGGTGACCACGGAGGTGCCGACCCGGGCCGCGATCAGCGTGTCGCCGTTCTGCCAGGCCGGGTCGGTCACCGTGATGGCGTACGCCTCGTCCCCCAGGCCGGCCAGGGGCGCCTCGGTGACCTTGGTCTTGCTGCTGGTCTGGGCGTCGGCGAAGGACGGGCAGGCCTGGGCGAGCTTGCCCAGTGCGCCCATCACCGTCTGCGCGGTGGTGCCCTGGTAGACGTCGATCTCCTGGGCGATCTCCGCGGAGGCGTTCTTGTCGACGTAGTCGTTCTGGGCGAACGACACACCGGTGATCCCGGTGATGCCGGTCCAGGACGTGCCGCTCAGTCGGGTGCAGTCCGGCGTGGGCACGTCGGCGACGGTCGGCTGGACGTAGGTGTCGCCGGTGTCGCGCGAGCCGGCCGCGTCGAGGTCGAAGCCGGACGGGAAGAAGGAGGCGGGCGCCAGCAGGGCCTTCAGCTGGGCACCCGTCAGCAGGCCGGCGTTCGGGCCCGCAGCCTTCGTCGCGGTCGGCGAGGGGGCGGCGGTCGTCGTCGCGGCGGGCGAGGAGTCGGCCGCCGCGGAAGGGGCGGCCGGGGCCGCGGACTTGGCGGAGGTGGGCCCACAGGCCGTCAGGGCGAGCGGCAGGGTGAGGGTGGAGAGCAGTCTGACGGCGGGAGAGAGACGCATGGGAGCCTGATCCAGGGAGTACACGGGGGCGCGGCGCGACACCGTGGCCGCCCCGCAGCGGGGCCTGGCCCATCGCCAGATCCTGAGCGGGGACGATAACCAGCCAAGATCACTGGACGGGCACATTTCGGCCACGGAACGTTTGGGGCGGGAGTCCCCACCGAACCCACCCGACCCCGGCACGGTCGGACCACAGAGGGGCCACACCCACCACACACCTTCCGGAACGGTCCGGCCCTGGTGCGCTCCGGCGCGTTCGCCGTCGACCTCGACCCACCCCGCAGCCTGCACCGCCCTCGCCGAACGGGGACGAGCGCGTGGCCGAAATCCGACCGTCCGCCAAGGCTCCCCCCGCGGTCACCCCCGCAGGGCCCGCCCGGCCCGGCCGCAGCCCCGCGAGGGAGCCGCGGCCGGGCCGGGGTTCCTTGCCGGCGCCGGTCAGCTGCGGGCGCTGCCGAGGTTCCGGTCGGCGTCGGCGCCCGCGAGCAGGAGGGTGGTCTCCTCGATGCGGCGGAAGCGGCCGTCGGGGGCGAACTCGCCGAAGAGGTAGACCTCCATGCGGACGGTGGAGCCGTCGGTCTTGACGATCTCCATGGTGTGGCGGTCGGCGTACCGGTCGCCGCCGGCGAGCTCGTCGTGGACCTCGACCGAGCCGCCGGCGACGACGGTGCGCAGGTGGGCGATGTGCTCCAGGAACTCGGTGCGGTCGGCCCAGTCGCCGTCGGTGCGCTGGCGGTAGTCGGGGGCGAAGTGCCGGTCCGCGGCCTCGTCCAGGGACAGGCCCGGGGTGAGGAGCAGGTCGGTCAGGGCGGCGCGGACGTCGGTGTGGGTCATGGGAGTTCCTCGGGTGTGATGACGGAGTCCCGCACGACCGGTGCGGGAGATGCGTGCTTCGAGCACGCTAATGACCGTAGCAGAGAAAGCGTGCTTCAAGCACGCTAAACTTCGGGCATGACGAACACGACCGGCCACGACATCGCCTACGCCCTCGGACTGCTCCTGCGGCGCAGCACCCGCGCCCGCATCTACGCCCGCCTGACCGAGGGCCTGGCCGAGGCGGTCGACGACCTCACCTACCCGGTCCTCAGCGGCCTCGCCCGCACCGGCCCCGTCAGCGCCGCCGACCTCGGCCGCGAGATCGGGCTCGACCGCACCACCGTCACCCGCCGCGCCGACCGCCTCGAACAGGGCGGCCTGCTGCGGCGCCAGCCCGACCCGGCCGACGGCCGCGCCACCCTCCTCGCCCTCACCGACGACGGCCACGCCGCCGTGGCCGCCACCCGGCAGCGGCTGGCGGACGCCATCGAGGACTCGCTCGCCGCCTGGCCCGAGGCCGACGCCCGGGACTTCGCCCGCCACCTGCGCCGCTTCGTCGACGAGGGGCCGTTCACCGCGGACCGCGACTGACCGCCACCGGGCCACGGCCCCGCCCGCCCGGCTGGTAGCGTCGCGGCGGTTCCGGCGCCGTCCCTCGGACGACTCCCTCCCCCCTTGTACGACAGCGAGGTTCGGCAGCCATGCGCAGGGCGACCCCTTTCACGGCCTGGCGCAACCCCCTGCTCGGCCCCGGGCAGTTGCTCGGGGCCGAGCTCGGCGGGCGGACGGCGGTCATCCGGCCGGTCTTCGCCCCGGCCCGGGGCTTCGCCGCGCAGGACGCCGAACACGGTGCCCTGCCAAGGGAGTTCCGGCGCGGCCCGGGATCCGCCGGCGCGGAACGGTCCGCCGAACCGCGGTCGCAGCGAAGGCAGTTGTAGCGGCGGCAGGCCACGGGCTCCTCCGCCCGGGCCGCCGGTGGAAAACCCGGTTGCCCGGCCGGCGGTCGGTCGAGGATCATCCTCGCGTTCTGACATCCCCCGACCCACCGGAGACACATGGCCACCGAACTGTCCGAAGCCCGGGAGCTCTACGAGTCCGGCGACCCGCAGGGATCGATGCGGGTGCTGCGCGCCGCCGCGGACCGGCTCCCGCCCGCCGACGTCGCGCCGCTGGTGGCCAGGCTGGCCGAAGGCGCCGGTTTCGAGGACCTGGCGGAGGCTTCGACAGCACTGGCGGCCGCGCCCGGGCAGGCCGAGCGGCTCTACGCCTACGGCTACGCCTGCGTCGAGCGCGGCATCGACGCGGTGGCCGTCCCCGCGCTGCGGGAGGCGCTGCGCCTGGTCCAGGCGCCGCCCGCCGCCCCGGCGCGCACCGGCCTGTTCCGCCGCAAGCCCGAGCCGCAGGCCGCCCGGGGGCTCGATCCGCGTCAGGTGCTGCTGGAGCTGGTCTCCGCGCTGGAGGGCTGCGAGCGGCACGAGGAGGCACTGGCCGTGCTGCGCGAGCACGACGCCCGGCTCGACGACTGGCCTGGCCGGTACCTGACGGTCTACAACGCGCTGATGGCCGGCCGGATCTCCCTGGCCCGGGAGGTGTACGAGGCGCTGTCGGCCCCCGAGGGCGTCTGGGTCGGCCCGGCCCGGCGGGTCGGGCGGATGCTGGAGCGGGCCGCGGCCCTGCCGCCGGCCGACGACCGGGACCTGCGCGGCTGGCACTACGTGCTCACCGGCGGCCTGCTCACCACCCTCTCCCCGCACGGGTTCGACCAGGGCATGACGGGCCGCTGGGCCTACCTGCAGGACGACTTCGAGCACTGCCGGTACGGCCTGGAGCGGCTGCGCGCCGTGCTGGCCGCCACCGGCCGCAAGCCCGCCTCGGTCGCCCTGCTGCCCGACCGGGGCAGCCGGGCGCTCGGCCTGGCGGCGGCGCGGCTGTTCGGCGTGCCGGCGGCGCCGTACCGGCCGGAGGCGTCGGAGGCGTCGGAGGCGTCGGACGTGCTGGTGGTCGCGTACGACCTGAACGCGTGCGATCCCGCCGTGGTGGCGCGGCTGCGCGAACGGGCCGAGGGCCAGCTGCTGTTCGAGCACGCCACCTGCTGGACCGACACACCGGCCGTGACGGCCGACGTCTCGACCCTGCTGGGGCAGATCGTGAACGCCCCGTGGGACCCCCACCTGCAGTTCGGCGAGGACGGCGAGCCCCAGGAGGCCGCGCCCGACGAGCGCTCGGCCGAGGAACTCGCCGAGGCGATCCTGGCCGCCGACCCGACCGCCCCGGAGGGCGACGGCCTGACCCCGCCCGACCCGGACGACACCCTCGCGACCTTCGCCGCCCGCGCGGCCGACACGGCCGGCTGGCCCGCCGCGGGGCCGCGCGACCGCATCCGCTCCGCGGGCCCGGTGCGCAGCTCCCGCTTCGCCTGACGGCCCGCCGGCTCCACCGGTCCTGCTCCGGCTCCGTCCGGTCCTGGCGGGTGCGCGGCGCGGGCTCGTCCCCGGGGAACGGCACCCGTGCGGCCGAGGGCCCGCCCGGTGGGACGGGCCCTCGGTCGCCGGGAGCCGGGGTCAGCGCAGGGTGCCGAGGTCCTTCGGGGCGGTGGTGCCGTTGAAGGTCAGCAGGTGCCGGTCGGCGGTGACGGCGTACAGGTCGGGTTGCCCGTCGCCGTCGCCGTCGCCCGAGCTGCCGAGCGTCGGGTACGCGGCGACCGGGAAGTCGCCGATCACGGTGCCCGTCGTCGGGTCGGCCAGCGCGGTGACGTCGTACCGGCCGTCGGCGCCCTTGGCGATCGGGTGCGTCCGCAGTTCGCCGGTGGCGCGGTCGCGCGACCAGAGGGCGAGCGTGCCGTCGGCCGCCTTGCCCGGGGCGATCAGGTCGTACCCGGCCCAGGCGCCCGTGGTGGAGATCCTCACGAACGTCTGGTAGCCGTACAGGAAGCCGGGGTCGGTGGAGAGCCAGAGGTCGCCGTCCTCGACCGTGAGGATCGAGGTCCGCTGGTCCGTTCCGAGCGCGCCCAGGGGCACCAGCTGGGTGGCCTTCGACCAGCCGGGGGTGAAGCCCTCCGGGACGGCCGGCGGGTCGAACGGGTTCACGTCCCGCCCGAAGGAGATCACGCCGCGGGCGAAGGCGCCCATGTCGAAGTTGCGGTAGAGGGAGATGGACGCGTCGCCCGGCCGGTGGGCCATCAGGTCGTCCACGGGCGCGTGCGACCGGTCCCAGCCGCGGTGCAGCAGTTGCACGCCGTTCCACCCCGCGCCGCCTGGGGCGCGGACGGCGGCGACGGTCGAGGTCGGCGCGGTGGTGGTGGCGTCCGCGCTGATGATCTGGAGGTTGCCGGCCGTGTCGGGCAGCAGGATGTCCGGAACGCCGTCGCCGTTGACGTCGCCCGGGGCGACGGGCGGGTTCGGGTTCGAGGGCGCGTAGAAGGTGTAGGTGACCGGCGCGGTGGTGTTGCCCGCGTTGTCGACGGCCTGCACGGTGAGGACGTTGGTGCCCCACTGGGCGGGCTTCAGCCGGAACGTCGCGCTGCCGTCGGCCCCGGCCACCACGGTGCCCCCGCCCTGGCACGGCGAGCCGACGCTCGGCGTGCCGTTCAGGACGTACTGGTAGCAGGCCACGCCCGAGCCCTGGTCGGTGCCCTTGACGGTGAAGGTGCCGCTCTGGCCGGCGTACTTGAGCGGGGTCGCCCCGCTGTCGGACGCCGGGAAGTCGGTGGACTCGACGGTGAACTGCGGGGCGGTGGCGTCGACGCCGAAGTGGCAGGCCGCGGTGGGCTTCCCGCCGCCCGGGCCGTAGTCGGGCCAGACCTGCCAGGAGTAGCCGGCCGCCTCGGCCAGGCCCGTGGGCCGGACCTGGACGGTGCCGTCGGCGGCCGTCCGCGCGCTCTGGTCGAAGACCTTGGCACCGGTCGCGTCCCACACCTTGAAGCGCGCACCGGGCGCGGTGGTGCGGGCGGTGAGCGTGGGCTCGGTGGTGCTGATCCAGCCCGGCGTCGTGGTGTCGTCGCAGGCGTCGGTGGACACCCGGGTGGTGACCGAGCCCGGGCTCGGGACGGCCTTGGGGTCGGTCACGGCCGACTGCCCGCTCTCGGCCGTGGCCGTGGGCACTCCCACGGTCATCAGGACGACGGCGGTGGCGCCCAGCGTGGCGGCCAGGCGCCCGCCGATGGTGGCTGACATGCGGTTTCCCCCTGTTTCGAACGCGTTCGATCTCGCGGCGGGAGCACTCTGTCAGCGGGCCGACCCGACGTCAACCGGGTTCGGGCGCGTCGGGGGGCCGCAGGACGCGGGGCCGGTGGGGGGTCAGTGCTTCCGGCCGTCGGTGTCGGTGGTGTCGCCGGTTCCGCCGTCGGAGGCGTCCGAGGCGTCGGAGCCGTCGGAGCCGTCGGAGCCGTCGGAGGCGTCGGCGGCGTCGGAGGCGTCGGAGGCGTCGGAGGCGTCGGCGTCGGTGTTGCCGGCGGCGTCGGTGTTGCCGGAGCCGTCGCCGTGGCCGTCGTTCGGGGGGTCGCTCCGCCGCGCGCGGTGGCGGCGGACGTACCAGACCAGCAGGGCGGCGGCGACGAGCGCGGCGATGGCGATCGCGGCGACCCGCCCGACCGTGCCCTCCACCCTGCTGTAGGCGGCTCCGGCGAAGTAGCCGAGGAGGGTGAAGCCGACGCCCCAGGCGAGTCCGCCGAGGGCGTTGTAGAGCAGGAAGCGGCGGTAGGGCATCCGGGACGTCCCGGCCAGCGAGGGCGCCAGCGGGCGGAAGAAGGCGACGAAGCGGCCGACGAACACGGCGGCCGGCCCGCGCCGGCGGATCAGGTCCTGCGCCGTTGCGACCCGCTCGGCGTGGCGCCGCAGCGGGCGGGTGCGCAGGATCGCCGGGCCGAGGTGGCGGCCGATCTCGTAGCCGGCGGTGTCGCCGAGGACGGCCGCGCAGACCACCACCAGGACCATCCAGCCGAGGGAGACCCGGCCCTGGTGGGCGAGGAAGCCGCCGAGGACGGCGGCGGTCTCGCCGGGGATGAAGAAGCTGAAGAACAGGGCGTCCTCGGTGAGGACCATGGCACCGACGACCGCGTACACGACCGGGCCGGACAGGCCGCGCAGCCAGTCGGTGATCGCGTGCATCGGCCACGCCCCGTCGACGATCGGGGCCCTTTCCGCCCTAAATATAACGATTGTCCGCACAGCGGCCGGTGCCTTCGGCGGCCGGGGACCCGGGCCTCCCCCGGCCCCTCTCCCCCGGCCGCCGGTCCCCGTCCGCCCGGTCCCCGGCCGCTCCGCCCCGCCTGCGACCGCCGGACAGCGGTCGCAGGCGGGGCGGAGCGGCCGTCAGCCGTTGCGGGCCGCCCCGGAGGAGCCCAGGGCTTCGAAGTTCGCGACGAGGTCGGCGGGGGACGGGAGGGCGTCGATCTCCGCCTTCACGTCCGCGGCCGCCTTGCGCAGGGAGTCGTCCGTGACCAGCCGCTCCAGCAGGTCGGTGTCGACGGTGTCCAGGCCGGAGGTCAGCGCGAAGCCGGCGGCCCGGGCGGCGGCGGCGTTGGCGAAGTTGTCGGCGCCCTGGGGCAGGATCAGCTGGGGGACGCCCAGCGCGGCGGCGGTCATCATGCTGCCCGAGCCGCCGTGGTGGACCACGCCGTCGACGGCCTGGAGCAGCTGGCTCAGCGGCACCCAGGGCAGCGGCCGGACGTTGGCGGGCAGCGTGCCGAGCGGGGCGAGGTCCTCGTCGCCGACGGCGAGCAGGACCTCGGCGTCGAGCGCCCCCGCCTGCTCGATCAGCCGGGAGACGGGCGCGATGCCCTCCCACTCGGTGAACACCGTGCCCAGCGTCACCGCGATCCGCGGCGTGCCGCCGCGGCCGATCAGGTCGGCGGGGACCGTCCCGCCGCCGTTGTAGGGCACGTACCGCACCCGCCAGCCCCCGCCGTCCCCTCCGAGCGAGGCCGGCACGACGTCCACGACGCCGGCGGGAGCGGTCGGCTCGACGCCGTGCGCCCGGTAGTCGCCGGCGAGCAGGCGGCGCAGGCGGGCCGCCGCCCCGCCCGAGGTCACCCCGAAGTTGTGCGCCACGGCGGGTATGCCGAGCTTGGCGGCCACCAGCGGGGCGGCGCCCTGGAAGGACTCGTGCACGATGACGTCCGGCCGCCAGCGCCGCCCGACCTCCAGCAGGCCGTCGATGGTCGAGCGGCCGAACTCGGCGAAGCCGAGCGCGCTCAGCTCGTGCGTCTCCTCCTCCGTCCGCTCCGCGTCGGCGAAGCGGACGTCCTTCGGCAGGGCGCGGGCGAAGGCCTCCCTGAGCGGGCTGCCGTCGCCGACCTCGACGACGGGCAGTCCGGTGTTGCGCAGGATCGCGAGCGGGCGCTGGCCGGCGAACAGGACGTCGTGGCCGGCCGCCCGCAGGGCCAGCGCGGTGGGGATCACGGGGAAGATGTGGCCGACCGCCCCGGGGGCGGTGAACAGGACGCGCACGGTGGTCCTCCTGATGCGAACGGGTTGCTCGTGGTCGAGCTCGGCTGTGGCCACGTCGCCCCTGGTGAGCCGGTGGCCGCCCCCCGGCGGCCACTGCCCGGAAGCCTGTCACGGCCCGCACCGGCCGGGCAGTTGTCGTTTGTGACGAACGTTCACCTGAGGGACGATCGGGTTTCCTCCTACTCGCCAGGTCCCGTTCCCTTGCCACGCCGCCACGGGTGTGTCCCGACGGCCGGGCCGGCGGCGGTCCCGCCCGCGGCCCCGGTGGTCGGGCCGGCGACGGTCCCGCCCGCGGCCCCGGCGGCCCCGCGGCCCGGGTTGTCCGACCCCCCGCCTAGGCTGGGGGCCCAGTCGATGATCAAGGGGGCAGGACCGTGCGGATCGAACGTCACCGGGTGGACGGGGCGCGGGTGGCACAGGCCGGCGAGGACTTCGTGAACCGGATCGGGCGGCAGGTCCACTCCTACGCGCGCGCCGACCTGATGACCACCACCGAGTGGCAGCTGATCGCCGACTCCTTCCTCGACTACCTCGGCGCCCTGTCCACCACCCGGCCCGCCCTGGACACCCCCGAGGCCAAGGCCGTCCTCAAGGACGCCACCGAGGCCGCAGTGGGCGCCGTCTCCTTCGCCGCCTACTACCCGCACGACGGGTTCCACGTCTTCCTCGACTACCCGAACTTCGGGATGAGCTACCGGCGCGAGGAGGGGCTCGAACGCGATCCCCGCCACCGGGTCGGCGCCACGGAGTGGCTCGACGCGTTCTGCCTCGCGATCCTCTCCGACCGGGTCTCCCCGCACGGCGAGGCCTTCTGCTGGGCCCGGCAGCTGATGCCCGACGAGCCGCTCACCCCCGCCCTCGAACTCGTCGACGGCTTCGCGGCCCACTTCTTCGAGGGGTTCGACGCGCCCACCGGCACGCAGCCCGGCCTGCGCGCGCTGCGCGCCCTCACCGACGGGGACCGCGGGGCCTTCGACGCCGCGCTGCTCGCGCTGCTCCAGGACGTCCCGCACGGCCCCCGGCCCGCCGGCCTCCTGCCGCTCGTCCCGATCGCCCTCGCCGCGCTCGCGTACCGCACGTACGGCTGGCTGCCGGCCGTCGACACGGACTACCTCCCCCACGCCCTGGTCACCGGCTTCGAGAGCCCCGGCCCGCGCGTCCTCGGCCTGGGCCGCGGCCGGCGCGCCGACGCCGTGGCCCGGCTCGCCGCCGGGCCCGTCGACGTCGACCGTCCGAGCCCCGCCCGCGTCCTCGGCCCGGACGGCGAGGCCCGCTTCGAGCGGCGCACCCTGGAGGCCCTCACGCCGAAGGACGGCCGGCCGCTGGACGCGTGGGACCTCACCAGCGCCCTGCGGTACCAGACCTGGCTCCTGTCGGCACGCGCCTCGCAGTCCGCCGACGCCACCGACGCCCAGCTCGCCAACCTGCGGCTCGGCTCCCGGCTGGGAGCCGCGGCGTTCCGGGCCGCCCTCGCCGAACCGGGCACCGAGGCCGAGGTGACGGTCGACGGCCGGACGCTGCGCTTCCCCGCCTGCAGGGACGAGGACTTCGGCCCGCTGTTCTGGGAGACGGCCCTGTCCTACGCCCTGATCACCGGCGACCCCGAGGACCTCGAACCGCTCCTCCTGGCCGGCCCCACGATCGCCGCCGAGGACCGCACCCCGTTCGCCCCGTACCGCACCGCCCTGCACGACCACCTCCGCGGCGCCGACCCGCTCCCGGCCACCGAACGGGCCCTGAAGGAGGCGGAGCGCATCCGGGACCAGGGCTACCTCCCGCCCCCGGTCGTGCTGTTCTCCCAGCTCGTCGAGGGCGACGAGACCAGCTTCAACCTCGCCCTGCTGGACGCCCTGGAAGCCCACCGGGACCACCACAGCGTCGCCGACCGCGCCACCGACACCGGCGCCCCGCTCAACCTGGGCATCCTCGCCCTCGCCTGCCACGCCCGCCGCAGTCGCGGCTGGGCCGTGCACGTCCGCTCCCCCTATCTCCCGCCGCGCCTGCTGGCGGCGGCGGGGCGCGCCTGACGCGCCGGCCCGCGGCCGCCGCCGGCGGGACGTCCCGCCGGGACAGGGCCTACGGCCTGGGATCGGTGCGCAGCAGGCCGTACACGACGGAGTCGCGCCATTCGCCGGCGCGGAAGGTCATGGCGCGATGGACGCCTTCGCGGGTGAAGCCGACCTTCTCCAGGGCGCGCTGCTCGGCGAGGTTGCCGGTCTCGGTGTCCGCCTCCACGCGCATCACCGGCGTGCAGGCGAACAGGTAGTCGACCAGGAGGCGTTGGGCCCGTGTCCCGATCCCGCGCCCACGTGCGTGCGGGGCCAGTTGGATCCCGATGTTCCAGTACGGCATGGTGGGCAGCAGGCCCACCCGGTCGGCGGCGACGAAGCCGCAGAACTCGTCGCCGAGGACGACCGCGAAGATCCACTGGTCGTCGCCGAGCAGCCCGTGCTCCTCCCAGCGGCGCCGGAACCGCTCGGGATCCCGCCAGCCGTGCCACTGGAACTCGCCGGTCGCTTCCGGGTCGTTGACCAGTCGGCCGAGGGCGGGGAGGTCGGCTTCGGCTATCGGGCGCAGGGAGACCGCTTCATCGCTCACCCGGTCACCCTAACCACCCGCAGCGCCGCGCTCCCTGACGCCCCGTCGCCTACCTCGTGCGGCTCGACGCGCCTCGCCCGCCTCGCGCGGCCCGACCCGCGGACCGGCGCCGGGTGCGGGTGCGGGTGCGGGTGCGGGTGCGGTGACGGCTCGGGCGCGCGGGAGGGCGGTCAGGTCCCGTCGGTGCCGAAGAGCGGGTCGAGGGGCTCGCCCTCGTGGCCGAGGACGAGGCACGCGGTGGCGATCGGGCTGCGGGAGAGTTCCGCGAGCCGGGCGAGGGCTGCCGCCTCGGAGGGGAGCTCGGCGGGGTCGAGACCGAGCGCCCGGGCCGCGCGGTGGCGGCGCTCGTCGAGGTCGGGGGTGTCCTCGCGGTACTGGTCGGCGATGGTCCGGAGCTGTTCGGCGGTCCGCCCGGGGGCGTCCCGCCACCACGGCGCCGCCAGGCACAGCCGCACCAGCTCGGGCAGTCCGACCGCGAGCGGCCCGGCCTGGCCGTCGAGGCTCACGTACACCACCGGGCGTTCCTCGCCGCCCTCGCCGACGAAGCAGAACGCGTCCCCCGTGCCCGCCCGCGCGAACTGCTCAAGCCGGGCTCCGGAGGCGAGCCGGACGCCCTCCTCGAGTTCGGGGTCGGCCGGGCTCGTCGCGTCGAGGTCGGCGACCACGGCGAAGAACGCGACGACGTCCCCGTCGTCGGCCAGGAGGGGCAGCAGGGCGTCGGGCCGGGGCGGGGCGCCGGGGCCGCCGGTCGGGGCGGTTGTCGATCCGTTCACCGCTCCACCGTAACCGGGGCCCCGGCGCCCCCGGGCCCGGGGGCGCCGGGGGCGGGCGGGTGCGGCTCGGGGTGTCAGCGGGCCGGGATGATGCCGCTCAGCCAGGTGAAGGTCGGCACGACCAGGGGCTTCCAGGTGCTGGTCAGGTGCGCGCCGGTGGTCTCGAAGGGGGTGACGGTGGTCGGGCTCTTCGCCGCCTGCTGCAGGGCGGTCGCGTCCTCCAGTCCGTCGCCGCGCTTGCCGGTCACGTAGAGCGCGACGTTCGGCGGGGTCGCGGCGTGCGTGAGGATGTGCAGCGGGTTGGCGCTGTCGCGCAGCTTCGGGTCCTTGGCGGTCAGTGAATTCGGTTCGCCGGCCGGGTCGTTGTAGCCGGACATGCTGATCGCGGCGCGGTACCGGTTGGGGTGGGAGAGCGCGAGGCGCAGGGCGCAGTGGGCGCCGGCCGAGTAGCCGGACAGGGCCCAGCGGTCCGCGGTGGCGTCGGCCCGGAAGTTGTCGACGATCATCTGGGGGACGTCCCGGGAGAGCCAGGTCTCGGCGTTCACCTTGCCCGGGATGTCGGCGCACCCGGTGTCGGTCGTGCCGAGCAGGGTGACCCGCGGGGCGACCAGGATGAAGGGCGTGACCCGGCCGGACTTCATCAGCGGTTCGAGCTGCTTGGTCGCTTCCATGGCGTCGCCGAACCAGGCGCTGGAGGATCCGGGGTACCCGACGAGCAGTTCGACCACCGGGAAGGTCTTGTCCTGGTAGGCCGGGTCGTCGTACTGCGGCGGCGTCCAGACCAGCACCTCGCCGTCGACTCCGGAGAGCCGGCCCTTGAGGTCGGCCTGCTTCACGTTCCTGGGCACCGCGTCCGAGTCGGGCACGTGGAAGGCCTGCGGCACCTTCGGGGCGGGGCTGCCGGACGGGCCGGCGGGCCGGTCGCCGGCCAGGCCCTCGTCCTTCGGGGGCACGGGCACGGCCCGGACGTGGCTGGAGTTGCCCAGCAGGTCGCCCCAGCTGTCGTAGAGCTGGTTCTCGTTGTTGACGATCACGAAGACCAGCGCCACGGCGGTGAACTGACAGAGCAGCACGGTGCCGAGGTAGGAGAGCGCGCGCAGCGGTCTGCGCCGCCCTTCCGCGGTGCGGGCCGGACCGAGGAGGGCTCCGCCGCCCAGCCATTGCGCCATGGCCAGGGCCAGCGAGGCCGCGAACAGGACGACGGTGAGGACGAGGAAGGGCGTGCCGGTCAGTTTCATCGCGTGCGTGCCTGGTTTTCTGTGCCGTCCGGGTCCGTGTGCCCGGGGTCTCCTGGGAGACAGCGTGGAACTGCCGTTCGGTTGCCCGTTTCCGAGAGTTTCCTGGGAATCGTGGGAGGCGGGTCCGCTCACGCGCCGTCGGCCCGACAGCGGAGGTACGGAAGGTGTCGGGGGGCCGGGGCCCGGCGTCACCGCAGGATGGGCGTGGATGACGGGACTCCGGCATCCCGGTTCCCGGACGACGGCTTCGTGAAGCCGGCGGGCGCCGTCGCGCCACGGGTGGCCGCGGACTGCGCGCGGCTGCTGCGGCGGGAGACGGGCTGCGACCGACGCGCGGACAGTCCCGCCCGGGACGCCGGGGGAGTCCCGCTCGTAGGGCGCGAGGCGGCTGCGGCCGTGCGAGGAACGGGTGGCCGGCGACGGCGCCTGACGGGACGCCGGGCGGGAGCCGAACCCCGGCTAGGCTGAAACCCGCACGTCAATGGCCGTGCACGGCGGCCGGGGAGGGTTCTGGCAGTGGAGACGATGGGCGAGCTGGACGAGCTGCGGGCACGGGTGGAGGCCCTGGAGGCGGAGGTCGGCCGACTGCGCGAGCAGTCGGCGCCGACCCGTGAGAAGGCGACGCACGTGAAGGCGCGGCCCGCGCGGACGAGGCGCACGACGACGACGGCACCGGCCGCACCGGCCGCACCGGCGACGCCGGCCGGTCGCGACGGCGCCGGTGCCGGTGCCGGTGAGGGTGAGGGTGACGGCACGACAGCCCCCTCCGCCGACGTCTCCCCCGTGGGCGACCGCCGGCGGCTGCCCGACCCCCTCCCCGCGAGCCGGGTCGAGCCGCGCGGGACGATGACCGACCTCGCGGACGCCCTCGGCGTGATGGTCTCCGACCAGGCCGAGCAGACCCGGGTGCTGCGGGCCCACGCCCGGACCCTGGAGACCCAGAGCAGCACGCTCGCCCGGCACGGCCGGTTCCTGGAGAGCCTCCTGGCCGGCCAGGCCGTCCTCCACCAGGAGCTGCGCCGCGAGAGCCGCTGAGCGGCACGGCGGCGCGGCCCAGACCGCGGGTCCCGGTGAGTGGGGTGGGGTGGGTGGAGACGGGGCCGTTCGGCGGTCAGCAGGCGCAGGAGATGCCTGAACGGGGGGCGGTGAGGTCGTCGACGGGGCGCCGGCCGGGGCCGGCGGCGGTGTCGTAGGCGAAGCCCTCGCGGGCCCAGTACTCGAAGCCGCCGAGCATCTCCTTGACCTGGTAGCCGAGGCGGGCGAAGGCCAGGGCCGCGCGGGTCGCGCCGTTGCAGCCGGGTCCCCAGCAGTAGGTGACCACCGTGCGGGCCGGGTCGATGAGCTGCGGTGCCAGGTCGGCGATCCGCGCGGTGGGGAGGTGGAGGGCGCCGGGGATGCGGCCCTGGTCCCAGGCCTCCCGGCTGCGGGTGTCGACCACCACGATGCCGGGTGCGCCGGAGGCCAGGTCGGCGTGGACGTCGGAGACGTCCGCCTCGAAGGCGAGCCGGGCGGCGTAGTGGGCGGCGGCCTCGGCCGGGGTGGCGGCGGGCACGCTCAGGACGGCGCTGGAGGTGGCGGGCATCGGGGTACCTCGTGTTCTGGCGGGATCGGGGCGGGTCCGGCGGGCCGGCGGGCCGGGTTCCCCCGGCCGGCCGTTGGCTCCATCCTCGGTTCACCGGCCCCGCCGGACGAGTGGCGTGAACGCCTGGAGCCGCCAAGATCCCGCCAGGCGCACGGGGTGTCGTGTCGTCGTGCCCGCCGTCACAGCCGGGCGTGGGCGCCGATGTCGGCGCGGAAGGCCTCGACCATGGCGGCCGTCACCGTGGGGCGGCTCGCGCCGATCGCGGCGAGGTGGTCGGCGGTGGTCGCTCCGGGGACGGCGTCGTCGCGTTCGAAGGCGCTCTGGGCCGCCAGGCGCGCGGCGTGTTCGATGTCGGCGGGCGAGAAGCGCTCGCTCGCGGCGACCAGGGCGGCGATGTCCACGTCGGCGCGGTCGGTGCCGAGGGCGTAGCGCGACCAGATCGCGGTGCGGGCCTCCGCGTCGGGCGGGCCGATCGGGATGACGTAGTCGAAGCGGCCGGTGCGCAGGAAGGCCGGGTCGAGCGAGCGCACGGAGTTGGTGGCGCACACCAGCAGCCGGCCGTCGCGTTCGCGGAAGCCGGGGATCAGCTTGAGCAGTTCGTTGGTCACCCCGTGCATCGCGCCGGTGTGGCCGGCCTCGCCGCGCACCGGGGCGATCTCCTCCACCTCGTCGATGAAGACCAGCACCCGTTCCAGTTCGCCGATCCGCGCGAACGCGCTGCGCAGGGCCGCGGCGAGGTTGCCCTCGTCGGCGAGGCGGGAGGGCAGCAGTTCGACGAACGGCCAGCCCAGGCGGGAGGCGATGGCCCGGGCGAAGGTGGTCTTCCCGGTGCCGGGCGGGCCGAACAGGGTGATGGCGCGCGGCGGACGCACCCCGTGGCGGGCGGCGCGCTCGGGCTCGGCGAGCGGCAGGACGATCCGGCGCTCGATGAGGTCCTTCTCGGCGGTCATCCCGGCCACCTCCTCCCACAGGCCTCCGCTCAGCAGCCGCCCGCCGAGCTCGTCGAGGGTCCCGGGCGCGGAGCCGGCGGCGGGCTCGGTCTTCTCGAAGTACGCGGCGGCGGGCCGCCGTTGGTAGCCGGCGTTGTGCAGCCCCTCGCCGAGCAGTTCCTCCTCGGGCAGCACGTAGGCGATCCGCCGCACCCGGGCCTCGACCAGGCGCCGCTCCAGTTCCCGCAGGAGCGCGCTGGCCAGGCCCCGGCCGCGCCAGGCCGGGGCGATCGCCACCCGCATCACCCACGCCCGCTCGCCCGCCCCGGCGACCTGGGCGAGCGCGGCCCCGATCGGCGTGCCGCGGTGGACCGCGACGACGGCGGGCTGGCGCGCGGTGAGCGCGGCGATGCACTCGGCGAGCGAGAACACGGATTCCTGCCCGAGCCCGGCGGTGCTGTCGATGAGGTGGACGACGGGGGCCAGGTCGTCCTCCCGGTAGTCGTGGATCAGCCAGTTCACGTGCGTCGCTCCCTGAGGTCGCCGGTGCCGGTGGTGCGGACCGCGGATCGCGGATCGCGGATCGCGGATCGGATGGCGGCGAAGGTAGGCGCGCCAGGCGGGGGCCGTCGCGTGCCGGCCGGGACAACGCGGCGTGGACGAACCGGACGGTGCGGCGTCTTGCCCCGGGCCCGGCGGGCCTGCGGTGGCGGGCGGGGCCACCTGCGCGCCCGCACCGTCCGACCTCCACCGCTCGACCCGCGCGACGCGCTGCGGACGGCCGGGCCGGGCCGGGGCCGGTGCCCTATCGTGAGCCGGAGTGCCGGCGCGGCGATGAGTTTTCGGGCCCCGGCCGGTCTACATCTCGACCGGGATCACCGACTCATCGGGAGTACGTCATGGGCCACATCGAGATCGAGCTGTTCGCGACCCTGGACCTCGTCGGGCAGGCGCCCGGCGGTCCGGACGAGGATCCGGTCGGGTTCCCGTTCGGCGGCTGGCAGGCGCCGCTGATCGACGAGGCCACCGGGGCGCAGATCCTCGCCGCGTACGAGGGCACGGACGCCCTGCTGCTGGGCCGTCGGACGTACGACATCTTCGCCGCCTACTGGCCGCAGCAGAAGGAGGGCGAGATCGCCGAGCTGTTCAACCGCGTCCCCAAGTACGTGGCCTCCCGGGGCGAGCCGGAGCTGCCCTGGGCCGGGTCCGTGCGGCTCGGCCCGGACCTGGCCGCGGCGGTGCGGGAGGTCCGCGACCGGCACGAGCACGTGAAGGTGGTCGGAAGCCTGGACCTGGTGCAGAGCCTGCTGCGGGAGAGGCTCTTCGACCGCATCGACCTCTGGGTGCACCCGATCATGCTCGGCGTCGGGAAGAAGGTGTTCGAGGGCGGCGCGGTGCCCACCAACCTCACGCTCCTCCAGCCCCCGGCCGTCGGCACCCAGGGCACCGTGTTCCTGCGCTACGGGCTCGCCGACGGCACGCCCCGGACGGGCGACATGAGCGCGCCCGACCGCGGCCTCGGCGGCGACAGCTGACGGCCGGCGGCCCCGCCGGGGGGCGGTCCTGCGGGCGGCGGTGCCCCGGGTTCCGCCCCTCCCCCGGGCGACGGCTCAGTCGAGCAGCGCGGTCGCCTCGACCTCGACCAGCACGTCCGACTCGAAGAGCTGCTCGACGCCGATGAGGGAGACCGGGGGCATCGGCAGGGACAGCGTCCGTACGGCCCGGGCCCGGCGCTCCGCGCTCGGACGGGGCGCGGCACCCGGGCGGGTGCCGGGCCTCGTCCGCGTCGCGCGGCGTTCGCGCCGCGTTCCCGGAGTTGCCGCCGCCCGGCGGACGGCGCAGATTGGCGGGAGCGCCGTCGACGTGGGAGAGGTGCGGTGATGAGCACGGTGGTGGAGTCCATCGACGTGGACGTGCCCGTCCGCGCCGTCTACGCGCGGTGGGCGACCTTCGAGGAGTTCCCGCGGTTCATGGACGGCGTGGAGGAGGTGCGGCAGCTGGACGACCGCCGGGCCCACTGGCGGACCAGGATCGCCGGGCTGTCCCGGGAGTTCGAGACCGAGGTCGTCGAGCGGGTGCCCGATGAGCGGGTCGCCTGGCGCACCACCGGCGAGAGCGTGAAGCACACCGGCACGGTCGGCTTCGAGCCGCTCGGCCCGGGCCGGACCCGGGTGACGATGACCATGGTGTTCCGGCCCACCGGCCTGGCCGAGCGGGCCGCCGACCGGCTGGGCGTGCTCGGCGTCCAGGTGCGCGGCGACCTGCGCCGCTTCAAGCGGTACGTCGAGGAAGCCGCCGGCGACTCCTCCGGGGGCACCTCCGGGGCCGAATAGGCCACCGTCCGGCCGTCTCCGGCCCGGCGGGGGCGCTCTGACGGAGCGTCAGGACCGGCGCAGGTCCAGCATGGCGAACACCTTGTCGTACCGGCGTTCCCCGACCGCGACGTAGTCCGGCAGCCGCCCGTACTCGGTGAAGCCGAGCGAGAAGTAGAGGTGCAGCGCGTCGGCGTTGTCGCCGCGGGCGTCCAGGGTGAGCACCTCGATGCCCGCGGCCCTCGCGTCCGCGATCAGCGCCGCGGTGAGCGCCCGCCCGATGCCCCGGCCCTGGGCGGCGGCGGAGACCGCGAGCTTCTCCAGGTCCGCGTGCGGGCGGTGGGTCGGGCGCCGGTGGCGCAGCCAGTAGCCGAAGCCGACCAGCCGCCCGTCCAGGTACGCCGCCCGCAGCGCGCCGTCCCCGGCCCGCGAGTGGGCCAGCACCTGCGCGACCAGGGCCGCGACCTCCTCGGCCGAGGGCGGCTCCAGCCACCCCAGCGCGGCGCCAGCCGCCACCAGCTCGGCCAGGATCCGGTGCGCGGCGGCCGCGAACTCCCCCGCGCTGGCCTCCCAAGCCGCCCCCGCCCGCTCGGCCACCGCCGCGGCGTCGAGGACGACGAGGTCGGGAGAGGTCACGGCGGCGGGATCGTTGTGGATCATGCCCGGAAGCCTATCCTCCGCGGCGGCGGCCGCCGTGCGGGTCGCTAGCCTGACGGGGTGACAGGAGTACTGGCGTTCGGTGCACTGCTGGCCCGGCTGATGGAGCACCGGGCGCTCGACGCCGCCGCGCTCTCGGCGGCAGCCGGGGCCGGCCAGCGGGAGCTGCGGGCCGTGCTCGACGGGCGGGCGCCGACCGGGCGGCTGCTCAGGGCCCTCGGGCCTGCGCTCGGGCTGCACGCCGCCGACCTGTTCGTCCTGGCCGGGCAGCCGGTGCCCGACGACCTCACGCCGGTCACCCGCAACCCGCACTGGAGTGTCCGCGGCCTGGTCTACGACACCGCGCAGATGTCCGCCGCGAACCGGCGCCTGCTGCTGGCGGCGATGCGGGCGCAGCCCCCGGTGCTGCGGGAGGGCCGGGGCGGGGTCGACCGGCCTTACCACCGGTACGGGCCGGGCTTCGGCGCGGTGCTCGTGCGGCTGACGCACAACCGGAACCTGGGTTGGCTGTGCACGGCGCAGGCCCTGTACGCGGTGACCGACGGGCGGATCTACCTGTCGGCGGCCACGATCGGCGGGGTGGCCGGCGCCGTCGTGGAGGCGACGCCCGAGCTGGTGGCCGGCTTCGCGGGGGTGCTGGGCATCCCCGCCGCCGACCTGGCGGCGCTCGGCGGCGTCGAGCTGCCGGACGGCCTGCCGCCGCTCCACCCCCGGGCCGTCGACGTGGCCGCGGTCGTCTGGGAGGCCCGCCGCCTGACCACCGCCCGGCTGGCGCAGGTCGGCCTCACCGCCCGCCGCCTGGCCGGGCGGTAGCGTCGACGCACACGTGGGCGGCCGCCCACGGGAGGAGGACGAGGATGGCGACCTTCACGCTCGTTCCCGGCGCCGACGGGCGGGCGTGGTTCTGGCACCGGCTGGTGCCCGAGCTGCGGGCCCGGGGGCACGACGTGGTGACGATGGACCTGCCGAGCGAGGCCTCCGCGGATCTGGAGGAGTGCGCGCGGGCCGTCGTCTCGGCGGTGGAGCGGCAGGCCGGCCTGAGCGGGCCGCTGGTGCTGGTGGCGCAGTCGCTCGGGGGGTTCACCGCTCCGCTGGTGTGCGGGCGGCTGCCGGTGCCCGTGGCGGAGCTGGTGCTGCTCAACGCCATGGTCCCGGTGCCCGGGGAGACGGCCGGGCAGTGGTGGGCGAACACCGGGCAGGCCGAGGCCCGTTCGCAGTACGCGGCGGCCACCGGGCGGGGCGCCGATCCCGCGTTCGACCCGCTGGTCGACTTCTTCCACGACGTCCCGGCCGAGGTGACCGAGGAGGCGTTCGCCCTCGGCGCATCCGAGCCGCCGGCCGCGATGTTCGCCCAGCCGTGGCCGCTGACCCGCTGGCCGGAGGTGCCGACCCGGTTCCTCCAGGCCCGGGAGGACCGCATCTTCCCGCTGGAGTTCCAGCGCCGGATCGTCCGTGAGCGGCTGGGCTTGGAGGTCGAGGAGATCCCCGGCGGCCACCTGGCCGCACTCAGCCGTCCGCGGGACCTGGCGGACGCGCTGCTGCGCCCGCCGCCCGCGTAGCCACCGGCCCCTCCCAGCACGGGGCGGGGCCGGGATCCGCCGTGTCGAGGACGGCCGGTCGCCTCCGTCCCCGGGTGGACCCGCTCCGGCGCCGGTCAGGGGCGTGGCAGGTCCGGGGGGAGGCTGTGGCCCGGCGGGCCGCCGGACGGCCGCCACTCGATCATCATGATGGTCGCATCGTCCGACAGGGTGGCGTTCTGACTGTCCAACAGGGCGTGGATCAGCCGGCGGAGTGCCTCCGGCGCCCGCTCGCCCGCCGCCATGGCGCGGATGACGAAGTCGGCGAACCGGTCGAGCCCGAAGAACTCGTGGTCCGCCCCCTTCGCCTCGATCACCCCGTCGGTGTACATCAGCACCCGGTCGCCCGGGAGCAACCGGAAGCTGTGGACCGCCCGCTCGGTCGGAATGACGCCGAGCAGCCCGAGCGGCGGCTCGGCGGCCCGTACCAGGGCGTCGGTCACCACGACCTCGTCCCGGATGAGCAGCGGTGCCGGGTGACCGCAGTTCGACCAGCGCATCAGGCCGGTCGCGAGGTCGAGCCGCAGGAAGACGCCGGTGGCGAACCGGTCGGGGAACCAGCGGGCCAGCGCGTCGTCGATGGTGGCGACCAGCTCGGGCAGGTCGGCCCCGTTGCGGCGGGCGTTGCGGCAGGCCGCCAGCGCCAGGGCGGCGGTCAGGCCCGAGGCCAGGTCGTGGCCCATCGCATCGAGCACGGCCGCGTGCAGCGCACCGGCGGCGAGCGTGTGCTCGAACGCGTCGCCGCCCAGGTCGTAGGCGGGCTCCAGGACGGCGGACGAGATCACCTCGTCGGCGCAGAGCGTGCGTGGCGGGAGGAAGGCGCGGAGCATCTCCGCCGGCAGGCTCATGGTGTCCGAGCGGGCGGTGCGAGCGTAGCTGTCGCTGGTGGCGCGCTTGGCGGTGATGACCAGCGCCAGTAGCGCCGCCAGCAGCCTGCACCGGCGCACCACGTCGCCGTCGATGGCGGCGGCCCGCAGGCGGAGCAGGCCCAGCCGGTCGGCGCCGTCCACGAGCGGGAACCAGACCACCAGTCCCGCGTCGCCGTCCTCGGCCATCCGCAGCGAGCCTGTGCGGAACGCCCACCCGGCGAGGCTGCCCTCGACGGGCAGGCAGGGCGCTCCGGGCGGGACGGGGACCAGCTGGTTCTGTTGGATGTCGACCAGGTAGACCGTGCAGTGTCCGAGGCCGAGGGCCTGCGCGTACTGCTCGGCCATGGTCTGGGCCTCCAGCGGGTCCAGTGTCCGGCCGGTGGTGAGGAAGTGTTCCAGCAGTTGCTCGCCGAGGTTCAGTGGAGGGGTGTCAGCGGCCATGGGAGCACCCGATCTCCAAACGGCCGGATCGGCCAGCCGACACGTTGGCGGCGTACCGCCGGTCCCCCGAAGGGCCCAGCGCCGGGGCCGGTCGGCGGCGGGCGGGACCCGGCCCCGCACCGCCTCGGGCACGGCGTCACCGCCCCGCTCCAGCACCACCTGGCCCTCGCCGACCGCCTCCGTGACGAGATCGATGCCCGTCCCCGTCCGGAACTCGGGCGATCACCTGCCGGGGGCGCGTCCTGCCGGGCACCGCCTGCCGGGCGGTCGGCTCACCGGCCCGCTCCCGTACGCCGCCGCGCAGGTGGAACGAGAATAGGGGGTTCGCTGGGACGGCGGTGAACTCCGGTGGGATGCTGGGCCCTTGGTCCGATCACCGCACCACCCCTGGGGAGAACCACCCATGCCGCTGTTCGGCAATCGCAAGAACCTTCCGAAGCCGCTGTGCGACGAGCACGGCCCGTGCAAGGCGCTGGCCTCGATCTCGATCTTCGAGGTCCGGGACCGGCTGCGGCTCCTGTTCGCACCCACCCGCTCCCTGGGCCCCGACCCGCTGGCGCGGCAGATCGACGACGAGCTGTCGGTCGTGCTGTGCGTGGACGGCGGCAAGCGGGGCGGGAAGACCGAGGCCCTGTCGATAGCCGAGCACGCCTCCGACCAGTGGAGCATCAGCCGGGCCGAGCTGTGGGAGAAGGCCTTCGCCAACCTGGGCAACCAGCAGCTCAACCGGCAGTCCTTCAACGCGACGAACGGCGACGTCCTGTACGCCGTCAACGGGATGGGGGCGTGGCCCGGCGCCGCCCAGGCCCTGCGCCTGGAGAACGCCCTGGGCGGGGCCGCGTTGCCGTACGGCGCCCTGGTCACCCTGCCGACCAACAACGCGTTCTGCGCGGCGCCGATCCGCACCGGCTCCTCGCTGAACGCGATCCGTTTCATGATCGACCTGTCGAAGCAGCTCCAGATCAACGACCCGGCCCCGCTGACCTCGTCGATCTTCTGGTACCGGGACGGCTGGCTGGAGAACCTCAACGTCGGCGACAACGGCATGATGCGGCCGTCCGCCCGCTTCCGGGAGCTGGCACGCACCCTGCCCCCCGCCTGACAGTGAGGATGTGACGTGGTGATGTTGCCGGTGGGTCTGACCCTCCGCCTGACTGACGTCTCGACTGTCCTGTTTGGGATTTGTCGG